>NZ_JAAWWS010000162.1 GCF_012272825.1 Wenzhouxiangella sp. XN79A
TAGGCGCTCAGATCATCCAGCGGCGTGGCGAAGACGAAGCTGCCGTTGGCGTTGATCTGGAGATCGTCGCTGCCGTTGTTCTGCAGCACCAGGCCGCTGCCGGCCAGGCCGGAGACCGTGCCGCCGACGGTGAACGTGTCGGTCACGCAGTCGACCGTCACGTTGGTGACGTTGGCGCCGGCCAGGTTGCCGCTGCCGTTGCTCACCGAGCAGGTCTGGCTGGGGCCCGTGGGCGGGGTCAGCACGGTCACCGCGTAGGCGCTCAGATCATCCAGCGGCGTGGCGAAGACGAAGCTGCCGTTGGCGCTGATCTGGAGATCGTCGCTGCCGTTGTTCTGCAGCACCAGGCCGCTGCCGGCCAGGCCGGAGACCGTGCCGCCGACGGTGAAGACGGAATCGAATACGTAGGCCGCGCCGGCAAAGCTCGCCGCGTTGCTGGCCGGATCGCCATCGACGCCGGTGGCATCGCTGTCCTCGCCTGGCGCACCGACCACCACGGTGTCGCCGGAGACCGCGACCGATTCACCGAACAGATCCCCGGCATCGGTATTGGAGGCCTTGAGGTAGGCCTGCTGCGACCAGCCGGTGCCCGCGCGCACGAACACGTAGGCCGCGCCGGCCTCGGGCGCCGCGTTGCTGGCTTGATCGCCGTCGACGCCGGTGGCATCGCTGTCCTCGAATAGCGCACCGACCACCACGGTGTCGCCGGAGACCGCGACCGATTCACCGAACCGATCCCCGGCATCGGTATTGGAGGCCTTGAGGTAGGCCTGCTGCGACCAGCCGGTGCCCGTGCGCACGAACACGTAGGCCGCGCCGGCACTGATCGCCGCGTTGCTGGCTTGATCGCCATCGACGCCGGTGGCATCGCTGTCCTCGTCTGGCGCACCGACCACCACGGTGTCGCCGGAGATCGCGACCGAGAAGCCGAACTGATCGAAGGCATCGGTGCTGGAGGCCTTGAGGTAGGCCTGCTGCGACCAGCCGGTGCCGGCGCGCACGAACACGTAGGCCGCGCCGGCCTCGGGCGCCGCGTTGCTGGCTTGATCGCCGTCGACGCCGGTGGCATCGCTGTCCTCGTTTCGCGCACCGACCACCACGGTGTCGCCGGAGACCGCGACCGATTCGCCGAACCGATCCCCGGCCCCGGTATTGGAGGCCTTGAGGTAGGCCTGCTGCGACCAGCTGGTGCCGGCGCGCACGAACACGTAGGCCGCGCCGGCCTCGAGCGCCGCGTTGCTGGCTTGATCGCCATCGACGCCGGTGGCACTGCTGTCCTCCCGGAATGCACCGACCACCACGGTGTCGCCGGAGACCGCGACCGATTCGCCGAACTCATCTTCGGCACCGGTATTGGAGGCCTTGAGGTAGGCCTGCTGCGACCAGCCGGTGCCGGCGCGCACGAACACGTAGGCCGCGCCGGCCCGGGTCGCCGCGTTGCTGGCTTGATCGCCGTCGACGCCGGTGGCATTGCTGGACTCGCCCGGCGCACCGACCACCACGGTGTCGCCGGAGACCGCGACCGATCGGCCGAACCGATCCACGACCCCGGTATTGGAGGCCTTGAGGTAGGCCTGCTGCGACCAGCCGGTGCCCGCGCGCACGAACACGTAGGCCGCGCCGGCATTGTCCGCCGCGTTGCTGGCTTGATCGCCGTCGACGCCGGTGGCATCGCTGTCCTCGCCCGGCGCTCCGACCACCACGGTGTCGCCGGAGACCGCGACCGAGAAGCCGAACTCATCCCCGGCCTCGGTATTGGAGGCCTTGAGGTAGGCCTGCTGGGCCAGCGGATCGATGGTGATCGGGTAGCGCGCGGTGTCTGCCTGCACGCGCAGTTCCAGTCGATCGCCGCCGGCCAGGAAGCGCGCCGGCAGCACAACGCCGTCGGCATCCCAGACCTTCAGTCCGGCGTAGGTCAGTCGGGTCTGGCCGTGGCCGTCGACAAAGGCGACGTCGCGGCCGCTGGCCTCGATGCGCGCGCGCAGATCGCCGATCACGTCCAGCGCGAACGCCAGTTCGTCGGTGCCGTCGGAGCTTGCACCGGGCGGCGGCGCATGCACCGTGAAGCCATGCTCCAGGCCGCGCCGGTCGTTGATGAACCATTCTTCCAGGCCGTCACCATAGCGGTAGACGGCGCGAGTGCCCTCGGCGCGCACCTGCTCGGGTGTGGCCACCGGCGCCAGTGCCCCGGCACGGCCCCAGCCGGCCAGGGCCAGTCCCCAGCGCCACTGGCCGTGGTCGGGCTCGACCACGAAGCCCTCGCCCTCGAAGCGGCTGTGCCATTGCTGGCCCGGATTGCGGGCGCGCAGGCGCCCCGGACGATCCTCGACCATCGCGTGCCGGCCGGCCTCGTAGGCGGCGCGAATGCCCTGCCAGTCGGAGGCACTCAGGCCCTCGGGCAGATGCTCGGCGCTGCCGCGACCCGGGGCCGGATCCAGCGAGCCCGGCGGCCCGGTCCACGCCGGATCGGACGACACCGCCGCGGCCGCCAGCGGCAGCAGGGCCGCGAGCAGGAAGGCGGCGCCGGAGCGGACGGAACGGCGCGCTCGCGCCTCGGAATGGATTCTCTGCATGGGGTTCCCCTGACCTTGGTGTCGACAACCCGATCGGTTGCGGTTGACGCGCCTCGACGTCGCCGGCAAACGAACCGACCTCCCTTCAAGCCTTCGATGAGCTTGCTGTCGATCTGCTCTGCTCCGCTGGCAGGCCGCGGTGCACGAAGCCCGCGGCGGCACCGGGAACATAAGCTCGACTCGTTCCAGCATCGGCGCGACCAGGGACCTTGCCCTGCCGATCAGCGCGATGAGGTGCGGGCTGGACGCGGATCGACAGGAAGTATAAGCAGCGCATTTCCCGGATTCCATAGGAATCGGCCATCGGTATCGGACGCTGCGCCGAGCCGGGATTCACCGGTGCGGGCCAGGCGGGGAGCGCAGACACCGCCCGCATCAGGATCGTGAACCGGCGACGCAGGGCGGGGAAGGCATCGATGGCTTCTCCTTTTCTTCGGCCGTGTCTCGTTGGATGAACGGGGCGAACCCATCGTCTCGGCACGAGCGCTCGATTCGGCGGAGGACGGCATGCTCATGACTCGAATCCGCGAGATGCGCTTTGCCCGTGCCACAGCCGGTACGCCGCCGGCAGCACCACCAGCGCCGATAGCCAGACCGCGAACACGCCGCCGATCATCGGCGCGGCGATCCGCTGCATGACTTCCGAGCCGATGCCGGTGGTCAGCATGACCGGCAGCAGGCCGAGGAAAACCGTGGCCTGGGTCATGGTGATCGGACGGACGCGCCGCACGGCGCCCTCGATGATGGCCTGGTCCAGCCCGTTGCCGTCGAGTGCGACGCCAGTGCCGCGGTGCTCGTCCACGGCCTGGTTCAGGTAGACCACCATCAGCACGCAGACCTCGGCGGCCAGCCCGGCCAGCGCGATGAAGCCGACCGCCACGCCGACCGACAGGTTGTAGCCCAGCAGCCACATCAGCCACAGCCCGCCGGCGATCGACAGTGGTGCGACCACCAGCACGAGGGCCACGTCGGAGGCGCGGTGGAAGGTCAGCATCAGCAGCACCACGATGATCGCCAGGGTCACCGGGATCATCAGCTGCAGTCGTTCCGAGGCGCGTTCGAGGTACTCGTACTGGCCCTTGATCGCGAACGCGTAACCGGGCGGGAAGTCGACCTCGGCGGTCAGCACCTCGCGGGCCCGATCGACCCAGTCGCCCAGGTCCTGACCGTCGACCTCGACCAGCACCAGGCCGGCCGGCCGGGTGTTCTCGGTGCGGATTCGCGGCGGCCCGTCGTCGATGGCCACTTCGGCAACCTGGCCCAGCGTGATCGTGCCCCCGTTCGGGGTCGTGAACGGCAGATCGACGAGCTTCTGCGGCGAATCGCGCCAGTCGGCCGGCAGCCGGAGCGTGACCGGGAAGCGTTCCAGGCCTTCGACGGTCTCGGTGACCGTCGCGCCACCGAGACCGAAGCGGACCAGCTCGTGGACGTCGGCCACCGACAGCCCGTAGCGAGCCAGCGCGGGGCGGTCCAGCGACAGCGTCACGTAGCGCCCGCCGGCCGGTCGTTCGGCGAACGCGCTGGCCGTGCCGGGCAGCGATTCGACGCGCTCGGCGATGCCGGTGGTCAGCTGCTGGATGGTGGCCAGGTCCGGGCCGGTGACGAGGATTCCGACGTCGGTCTGGATGCCGGTCTGGAGCATGTCGATCCGGGTCTGGATCGGGAACACGAAGGCGTTGGTCAGGCCCGGGATGTCGACCATCTCGTCGAGCTCGCGCTGGATGTCGGCGGTGGTCGTGCCGGGCCTCCATTGATCGCGGGGCTTCAGCGTGATGAAGGTCTCGATCATCGTCAGCGGCGCCGGATCGGTGGCTGTTTCGGCGCGGCCGATCTTGCCCATCACGCGCTCGACCTCCGGGTGCGAAGCGATGATCCGATCGGTCTGCTGCAGCAGCTCGCGGGCCTCGCCGGGGCTCAGGCCGGGCAGCGTGGTCGGCATGTACATCAGGCTGCCTTCGTCCAGCGTGGGCATGAACTCGCTGCCGATCCGCGAGTACGGAAACAGCGCCGAGGCGCCCAGCGCAAGGCCGACCAGCACGACCAGCAGCGGGCGCTTCACGGCCAGCGCGATCACCGGGCGGTAGACGGTCTGCAGGCCGCGCGCGACCGGGTTGGCGCTGCGCCCGCGCAGCCGGCCGCGGATGAAGTACCCGGCCAGCACCGGCACCAGCGTCACCGCCAGCCCGGCCGCGGCCGCCATCGCGTAGGTCTTGGTGAAGGCCAGCGGCGCGAACAGCCGGCCTTCCTGGGCCTGCAGCGCGAACACCGGCAGGAACGACAGCGCGACCAGCAAGAGCGTGAAGAAGATCGGCCGCCCGACCTCGAGCGCGGCGCGCTCGACCACGGCCCAGCGGCGCGACTCGTCGAGATTCTCGCCCTCGCGCTCGAAGTGACGGTGGACGTTCTCGATCAGCACGATCGCCGCATCGACCATCACGCCGATCGAGATCGCGATCCCGCCCAGCGACATGATGTTGGCGTTGATGCCCTGCAGCTGCATGATCACGAACGCCGCCATCACGCCCAGCGGCAGCGACACCAGCACCACCAGCGACGATCGGAAGTGCCACAGGAACAGTCCGATGATCAGCACCACGACGACGAACTCGCCGACGAGCTTGGTCCACAGCGTCGATACCGCCGCATCGATCAGGCCGGAGCGATCGTAGGTCTCGACGATCTCGACGCCCTCGGGCAGGCTGCCGGCCAGCTCATCGAGCCGGGCCTTGACCCGCTCGATCACCGCGCGGGCGTTTTCGCCGTGGCGCATCACGACGATGCCGCCGACCACTTCTCCTTCACCGTCGAGTTCGACCATGCCGCGCCGGGCGACGGGGCCGCGACGGATCTCGGCGACGTCGCCGAGCAGCACCGGCGTGCCGTCGGCAACCAGCCCGGTGGGAACCGCGCGCAGGTCGGCCAGCGACTGCAGGTAGCCGTCGGCCCGGACCATGTACTCGGCCTCGGCCAGTTCGATCAGCGAGCCGCCGGTTTCGGCGTTGTTGGCTTCGATGGCCTGGCGCAGCTGGCGCAGGTCCAGCCCCAGCGCGCGCAGCCGGTTCGGGTCGGGTATGACCTGATAGCCACGCACCTGACCGCCCATCGTGGCCACTTCGGACACGCCCGAAACGGCCTGCAGCTCGAACTTCAGGAACCAGTCCTGCAGCGCGCGCAGTTCGGCCAGGTCGGTGGTGCCGGATCGATCGACGAGCACGTACTTGTAGATCCAGCCGACCCCGGTGGCGTCCGGCCCGAGCTCGGCGCGCACGCCGTCGGGCAGCCGTCCGGATACCTGGCTGAGGTACTCGAGCACGCGTGCGCGGGCCCAGTACGGGTCGGTGCCTTCCTCGAACAGGATGGTGATGAACGCGTCGCCGAACATCGAGAAGCCGCGCACCGTGTGGGCCCCGGGCACGGCCATCAGCGCGGTGGTCAGCGGGTAGGTGACCTGGTTCTCGACCACCTGCGGCGCCTGGCCCGGATACGGGGCGCGGACGATCACCTGGGGGTCGGACAGGTCGGGAATGGCGTCGACCGGCGTTTCCCGCAGCGCGTACAGCCCCGCGCCGAACAGCACCAGGGCCAGCACAACGACCAGGCCCCGGTGGGCGATCGAGGCGCGGATGATGGCATCGATCATGGCCGACCTCCGTGGTGGGCGACGGACTCAGTGGTGCGCATGCCCGCCTCCTTCCATCCGCGCGCCGTCGGCGGCGACATTGGCCTCGGAGTCGAGCAGGAACTGCCCCGAGGTCACGACCGTCTCGCCGGGGCGCAGGCCCGCCAGGATCGCGACGAACTCGCCGGACTCCATGCCCGAGGTCACGTCGCGGACTTCGAACGACTCGGCGTCGGTGCGCACGATCACCCGCTCGTTCTGCCCGGTGCGGATCAGCGCTTCGCGCGGAACGAACAGGTTGCCGTCGACCGGGCCGGCGAAGATCCGGACATCCACCCACATGCCGGGCTTGAGCAGCGGCACCTCGAGGGCCACCGGCAGGCGGACGCGCTGGGTGCGCGTGACCGGGTCCAGTTCCGGATACAGGTAGTCGATGCGCGCACGGAAGGTCGTCCCCGGCCGGTAGTCGGTGGTGATTTCGGCGACCTGGCCCTCGGCCAGCCAGTCGACCTGGCGGCCGGCCACGTCGGCGATCACCCAGATCGACGTTTCGGCCGCGATCTCGAACAGCTCGAGGTCCGGGGTGACCCGCATGCCGTCGCGGGCGCCGAGCATGCTGACCACGCCGGAGCGCTCGGCATACCAGGGCAGATACTCCAGCGCCCGGCCGTCCCGCTCGATCCGCTCGATGACCGCGTCCTGAACGCCGAGCGTGCGCAGTCGGGCGCGGGCCGAAGACAGCAGGCCGGCGCCGCCGTTGCGCGCGCGCAGCAGCTCGTCCTGGGCGTTGGCGAGCTCGGGCGAGTACAGGGTGTAGAGCAGCGAGCCGGCTTCGATCCGGTCGCCGACGGCGTCGACGGCCAGTTCACCGATCCAGCCCGACACGCGCGAATGGACGTGGCTGAGCCGCTCGGCGTCCCAGGTCACCCGTCCGACCGTGTCGATGCGCCGCCACAGCCGGCCCTCGCGGACGCGCGCGGTGCGCAGGTTCATCTGTTGCTGCACCGCCTCGCCGACCCGCACGGTGCCCGGCGGCGCGAGTTCATCGACGTAGACCGGCACCAGGTCCATGCCCATCGGTGATTTCCCGGGCCGGTCGCGACGGAAGTTCGGATCCATCGGCGCGACCCAGTAGGCGATCTCGCGCTCGCCGGCAGCGGCGGGCTGCGGGTCGGCGTCCGGAGCCATGGCCGACTGATCCATCGAGGAATGGTCCATCGAGGAATGGTCCATCGAGGAATGATCCATCGAGGAATGGTCCATCGAGGAATGGTCCATCGAGGAATGGTCCATCGAGGAATGGTCCATCGAGGAATGGTCCATCGAGGAATGATCCATCGAGGAATGGTCCATCGAGGCGTGGTCCATCGAGGAGGACTCCGTCCCGGTCGACGGGACATCGTGCCGGTCGTCCTGGGCGGTCAGTGCGCCGGCGGCGGTCAGCGACAGCGCCAGCAGCGCGGCGCTCGGGAATCGTTGCTTGGTCATCAGCGGCCTCCCAGGTAGGCGAGTTCGACGCGGGCCAGGTCATGGTCCAGCTGCGCCTCGGTGCGTTCGTGCTCGACGTCGAGTACTTCGAGCTCGGCGGCCAGCACATCTTCGAGCGGAATCGAGCCGTTGCGGTACTTGTCGCGCGCGGCGTCGGCGGCGGCCTGCGAGGCCGGCAGGACCTGTTCGCCGTACAGCGTGACCAGCTCGCCGAATGCCCCAGCGGCATCCCGGGCGCCGGCCCGGCGGGCTTCGAGCGCGCGGCGGACCTGGACCGGCCCGGTCGCCGCGGCCCGGTGCCGGGCGCGGGCGGCTTCGAGCCGCTTCGACTGCCGTCGCTCGGTGAACAGCGGCAGGTCGATCGCCAGCCGGGCGTTGAGCAGCGTGTCCGACGGTGCGCCCAGCGGCGTATCGCCGACCCGGCGACCGACCCCGACCGACCACGACCAGCCCGGGTCGAAGGCCGCTTCGGCCGCGGCGATCTCGGCCTCGGTGCCGAGCAGGTCGGCCGCGGCGGCACGAACCTCGGGGTGGTCGTCCAGGTCGGTCGCGACGATTTCGGGCAGCGAGGCCGGAGACAGGGGAGCAGGCAGCACCACGCCCGGGACCCGCTCGCCGAGCCGGGCCCGCTGCTCGGCCAGGCGGGTGCGCAACCCGGCCAGCTCGCGCTGCACGCGGATCGCCCGGCTGCGCCCCTCGAGCAGGGTCTGCTGGCTGACCCGGCCGCTCTGCAGGCCGTCGTCGAGCGCTTCTGAATAGCGCTGCAGCAGTGCGGCGCGCTGCTCGGTCAGCTCGATCAGGTCCTGCAGGCGAACGGTGGTCACCCAGGCCGTCCGGACCTCGGCCCGGACCTTCAGCGCACGGGCCCGGGCCTCGAGGGCCAGCCCTTCGGCGTCGGCGGTGGCGCGACGGGCCCGGGCCTCGCGCAGCGAACGGGCCGGCACGCGCTGCTCGATGCCGAGCTGCAGCTGGGTCATCGGCTCATCGATGATGTCGAAGTCCGGCAGCGGCACGCTCTGGGCACCGAGCTGCAGTTTCGGGTCCGGCAGCTGGGCGTCGGCGACCGCGTCGAGGACGCGCGCATCGCCGCGCGCGGCCAGCGCCTGCAGCGTCGGGTCGGCTTCGATCGCGAGGCGTTCGGCCTCGCTCAGTTCGAGGGCGCCGGCCGGTTGAACGGCAAGCGCCAGGAGCACTACAACAACGGTACGCATGGTCGATCTCCAGTCACGACAACAGCACGCACGGGCCGGCGGCCCGTACGAACGACGGTGAATCGGGGATCGACTATTCGTCGAAGCGGACGTGGACCAGGTGCGGTCGGGGCCCGGCGCGGGCCAGCGCCGAGAGCGGCGGCGGGCCGTCGCGCTGGAGTGACCCGCGCGGCACGGCGTCGGCCGAAGCGGACGGCAGCACCATGACGAACTGGCCCGGATCGACGCTGCGCGCGCGATCGGCGGGCTCGGCCTCGTCGCAGTCCGGCGGCCCGGCCTGGTCATGGCAGGGCTGCGGCGGGCAGTGCGGGCAGTCGTGGGTCGCCATCGGCGGCGGCTCGGACTGCATCGCCATCACGCACGGCGTGGCCACCACCGTGGCCCACAGCACGACGAACAGCACCGCATGGAAGCGGGCCAGTCGGGGCAGGAGGCGGCGGATGCGATGCAGGACCATGGCGATAGGATACCGCAGCGCCTGCAGGGTTCCCGATCACACGACGATTCAGGCCGGATGCATCAGCCTGTCAGCGCCGCTATCCGCCGTCGTGCGTCGTCGAGGTAGGCGCCTCCGAACAGCAGTGCGTGGTTCAGTACGTGGTAGAGCTGGTAGAACGCCCGGCGGCGTTGCCAGCCGGGTTCGAGCGGCCAGGTCGCGTCGTAGGCCTGGAAGAACGCCGCGCCGAACCCGCCGAACAGGGCGGCCATGGCCAGGTCGCACTCGCGGTCGCCATGGTGGACGGCCGGGTCGAAGACCACCGGCGTGCCGTCGGCCAGCATCCCGGCGTTGCCGCCCCACAGGTCGCCGTGCAGCAGCGACGGCACGGGGCGGTGGTCGGCGAAGTCGCGCTGCCAGGCCTCGCGCAACCGGTCCGTGGTGCCGGGGTCGAACCCCGTTCCCGCCTCGGCCAGCCGCTCGATCAGCGCACCGATCCGGTGCCGGAACAGGAACTCGGTCCAGTCCTCGGTCGGCGTGTTGACCTGCGGCGTGGCGCCGATCCGGTTGTCGCGCTCCAGGCCGTGCCGTTCGGCGACGGCCGAGCGGTGGTGCTCGGCCAGCGTCCGCCCCAGCGATCGGGCGGCAGCGGTCGTCAGTGGCCGCAGGTCCAGCCATTCGAGGACCAGCCAGGTCTCGCCGCCGGTTTCCAGCAGGTCATGAAAGCGGGGGATGCGAAGGCAGGCGGGCTCGGCAAGGCGCTGAAGACCGTCGGCCTCCGAGACCAGCGGGTCGTCGAACTCCCTGCGGGCACCCTTGACGAAGCGTGCCCCATCGGGGCCGTCGAGCCGGAAGGTGGAGGTGGCTCCGGCGCCGCCGAGCGGGCGGAGTCGAACGGCGTTTGCGGGGAGGCCGAGCGCCCGGGCCAGCGTTTCGGTCTGCTCGGTGCGCATCGGGCCGGATGAACGGAGCCGGTCCGTGGCGGACCGGCTCCGAAAGCAGTCTCGGTTCAGGCGCTCGCGCGCTGCCGCATGACCAGCGTGCCGACCACGGCCATGGTCAGCAGCAGCACCGCAAGCCCTGCCGCAGACAGCGTCGGCACCGTGGTGGCCTGCGGCGCGCCGGCCGGGCGGAAGCTGGTCAGCAGCATGGCTTCGCCTGCGCCGCCGTTGGCGGAGATTTCGAAGAAGAACGTGCCTTCCGGCGGCAGCCCGCCGAAGCCCTGGGGCGCCGGTGGGTTGGCGTAGCGGTCGTCGCTGGCCTCGCCGCCGCCGCCGCCGCCGCCGGTGAAGATGTTGAAGTCGCCGCCGGCTCCGGCGCTCGGCGTGCCCCAGGGGTCGCCGTCGGTCGGCTGGCCGACGAGCTCGGCGTCGAGATCGAGCGCGCCCCCGTTGGTGTCGAAGATGATCGTGCCGTAATCCGCGATGGTAAAGGTGCCGTCGCCGCTGGTCGAGCCGCTGACCGTGATCTCGAAATCGAGCACCGCCGGGTCGGGCAGGTTCCAGACGAAGTCGCCCGGCGTGGCCACGAGATCGCGGTCCAGCACGATGAAGCCGCTGGCCGTGGTGCTGCCGGTGGCGTCGGACCACTCGAGCGTGTACTCGACCGGGGTCTGAGCGCCGGCGTGGGCGGCGGCGAAGGTGGCGACGAGCGCGAGGCTGGCGAGCAGGCGTGATTTCATGATTGAAGTCCTTGAAGTGTCGGGTCAGGGCCGAGAGGATACCTGCTCGGCGGTCGGCTCACGAGCCCCGCGTGCCTGGCCGAGCTGCGAACGTCAACCGGTGACGTAGCGCTCGAGCTGCTCGATCAGGTGATGCTGGTCGTCGATCACTGCGTTGACCAGGTCGCCGATCGAGACCACGCCCTTCAGGTCCTTGCCGTCCATGACCGGCAAGTGACGGATGCGCTTGCGGGTCATCAGGGCCAGGCCGGCATCGGCGGCAGCGCCGGGATCGATGGTGATCAGCGGCGCGGACATGATGTCGGCGACCTTCGTCTCGCGTGAACTGCGGCCTTCCAGGATGACCTTGCGGGCGTAGTCGCGCTCCGACATCATGCCGATCGGCATCCCGTCGTCGGTGACCAGCAGCGCGCCGATGCCGAGTTCGGCCATGCGTCGGACCGCGTCGAACACGCTGCTGCCCGGATCGATCCAGTGGATGTCGTGGCCCTTGCGATCGAGAATCTGCTGAATCGTGTGCACGGCCGCTCTCCTTTGGCTGGACTCGATTCCAGTATAGGCCGTCGATGGCCGATCGGACAATCGCCCGGGCGGCGTGGCCGGGATCAGTCTCCGGTTCCCGGTTGTTCGAGGCTTCGTCCGGCCGCCTGCCAGGCCTCGGCCACCATCGCGCGGACCTCGGCGCGCAGCGCCGCGGCGTCGAACACGATGCCGTCGCGGACCGTCCACTTCACGCCGCCGGCGCGCACCGTGCGGTTGTCCTCGGTGACCCGGATCGCGCCGGTGCCGAGCAGCACCTGCCAGTCGGCCAGCGGGTTGGCGTCGACCACCAGCAGGTCGGCGCGCTTGCCGACCTCGATCGAGCCGGTCTCGTCGTCCAGGCCGAGCGTCTCGGCGCCATGCAGGGTGGCCGCGCGCAGCACTTCCAGCGGGTGGAAGCCGGCTTCCTGCAGCAGCATCAGTTCTTCGATGGTGCCGAAGCCGTAGAGCTTGTAGATGTAGCCGGAGTCCGAGCCCACGGTGACCCGGCCGCCGTGGTTCTTGTAGTCGTTCAGGAAGCTCATCCAGCGGCGGAAGTTGTCCCGCCAGGCGATCTCGTCGGCGGTGGTCCAGGCGAACCAGTAGCTGCCGTGGGCGTTGCGATCGGGGGCGAAGAAGTCCCACAGCGAGGGCAGGGTGTAGTCGGCGTGCCACTCGGCGGTGCGCGCGGCCATGAAGTCGCGATTGGCCTCGTAGATGGTCAGCGTCGGGTTGAGGGTGAAGCCGAGCTCGATCAGCTCGTCGCGCACGGCGTCCCATTCCGGGTCGCCGGGCCCGGCGGCCTGGGCCCAGAGCCGGCCGGCTTCGGCGAAGCGGTGCTGCTCGTCGGCGTAGTTGTAGTCGGCCGGGTAGTGCTGGAGGGTCCTGTCGTGGAACATCGCTTCGGGCAGACCGTACCAGTGCTCCATCGTGGTCAGGCCGGCCCGCGCGGTGTCGAGCACGTCGGCCCGGGCCACGTCCATCTGCGCGTGGTGCATCGCGCTGCCGATGCCCTGCTCGCGGCACTCGTCGATCGCGGCCAGCAGGATGTCGGGCCGGGCGCCGAAGAACTTCACGCCCTTCGCCCCGCGCTCGGCGACCTCGCGGACCCAGCGCCGGGCCTGCTCCGGTGAGGTGATCGGCTCGTCGCGGCCCATGCCGAAGGCCACGTACGGCACCAGCTTCGGCGCGGCGATCTCGCCGGCGGCGCTGCGCTTCGCTTCCGAAAGCGTCCAGTCCAGTCCGTTGAACGAGCCCGGGTCACGCACCGTGGTGATGCCGTGGCCCAGCCACAGCTTGTAGACGTACTCCGCCGGGGTGCCCTGGGCGGCGCCGCCGATGTGGCCGTGCAGGTCGACGAGGCCGGGCAGGATGTAGTGGCCGGACACGTCCAGCTCGCGCCCGCCCTCGCTCAGTTCGGGCCGGTCCGCCGCTGCGATCGGCAGGCCCGGTGCGCCGAGCGTCACGATCCGGCGGATCCGGTCGTTCTCGATGACGATATCGACCGGGCCGACCGGCGGCGCGCCGGTGCCGTCGACCAGGATGCCGCCGCGCAGGATCAGCTGCTCGAACGGACCGTCGCCGGCCTGCCGGTCCGGGGCCGGTTCGATGCGGGCCGTCGCCGGCGTTGTCAGGGCGAGCGCCAGGATCAGCGCGAGGAAGCGGGGCAGGGAGGCGTGCAGGGGCATTCGGGTCTCCAGTCGATGGGCCGGAACGAAACGCGCCCGGCGGGGCCGGGCGCGGAGTGCGGTGCGTTCGGCCGACGCTCAGCGCGCGGCGGAACTGTTCATCACCGAGTTGCGGCTCGCGTCGCGCACCTGCGGCGGATCGCGCATGCCCTCGGTGTGGCACCAGCCGGTCTTGTGGCCCCGATTGTACGCTCCGGACAGCTGGCCTCGGGCGCGCTCGGTGGTGCCGTCCTCGGGGTCGCTCAGCAGCAGGTCGGAACCGATGTTGCAGTAGTCCCATCGCCACCAGGCCGTCGCGAACGAGGTGGTGTAGTAGTTCACCCGCGAGCGGGCCCACGACGGGATGCCGGCCAGCCAGCTCGATGCGCCGGAGTAGGTCAGGTCGGTGTTGGTGCCGCAGCCGACGCCGAACACGTCGCCGATCGCGGCCAGGTTGCCGGCCAGCGAGGTGCCCTGGTAGGGCGTGCCGACCGACTGGATCAGGCGGCTGCCGGAGGCATCGTCGAGGCCCGACCAGTAATAGGTGTACAGGTGGGTGGCGGCCGCACCGCCCTGGCTGTGGGCGACGATGCCGAACGAATCGAACTGGTCACCGAAGGCGCGGATGCGCAGCGCGAAGTCGTTGTGCGAACGGTTCTGGTTGAAGTCCTGGAACTTCACGCTCGACGTGAACTGGCTCTGCACCGGGCCCCAGGCGTCGCCGGAGCAGTAGCCGTGGACCAGCATCAGCCGTGCGCCGGCACGCTGGCCGCTGCTGCGGGCCGGACGCGGACCCATCCGCATGGCCTCGTCGATCTCGTGCGGAAGCTCGCTCGCCGAGCGCGGCAGCTCGCCAAGATCGAGCGGCATCCGGGCGTGCTGGACCAGCGGCACGAAGTGGTCGGCGTTCTCGATCCGTACGTTGCGCAGCTCGAACGGCGCGCTGGCGCCGGACAGGGCGATCCAGCGTGCGTCGAGGTGCAGCCGCGGCTGGCCGGCCGGGACCATGCCGCCGATCCAGGCGACCGGGACGTCGGCCTTGCCGATCGTGCCCCAGACCTCGGCATAGGCCCGGTAGAAGCCGTCGGCGCGGCGCGAGCTGACGCCGAGATCGATCGCCAGCCGGGTGTCGTCGACCGCCTCGGCCACGCCCAGCGGTTCGCGCGTGGCGACCAGGTCGTTGTCGACGACGACCAGTGCATGCTGGGTGCTGCGCACGAACGGTGTGCCTTCGGGCGTGGCGCCACGAACGGTGATCCGGACCGTGTACGGACCGGCCCGATCGGCGGTGAAGGCGCCCGACAGCGTGTTGCCGTCGAAGCGCTGTGCGCTGAGCGCGTCTTCGGCCTGGCCGGCCAGGTTGAACGTGCGGGTCGCGCCGCCGGGGCCGGTCACGGCCATCGAGGCCTCGCGGATGCGGGCGCGGGCGTCGGCGTCGGTGGCATGGCGAAGCTCGGTGACGAAGGCCAGCGTCTCGCCGACCCGGTGATTGCGCGCGGCCGGCCAGCTGGCCTGCGTCCAGGGGCTGTCGCTGCCGACCAGCAGCAGGCCTTCGGTGTGGACCGGGTTGTCGGCCTGCACCCGGACCGACCATTCGCCGGCCGGGGCGCCCTCGAAGCGGAAGCCGGCCCCGGCGTGGCGTTCGTTGTTCAGGCCCAGGGTGCCGTCGGCCAGCTCGCTGGCGGCGACCGAGGCGTCGGCCAGCTGGGCACGGCCGGGTGCGGCGGTCTGCAGGTGCCAGGCGTCGTCACCGCCGGTGAACAGCACCATGCGCGGGTCGGCGCCGTCGATGGCGACCCGGCCCTGCCAGGACCAGCCGTCCCGGCCGGGGGAAAGCTTGACCGGTAGTAGTGCGCTGGTCGAAAGGACCGCGGCGTCTTCCGGTGCCGGCAGCTGCATCTCGCGGAACTCCGACGGCGGACCGGCCAGTTGTTTCGGGACCGGCGCGGAACCCTGCGCGACGGCCAGGCCGCACGAAATCAGCGCGGCCAGCGGCAACGCCGCGATGGACGTGATTCGATTCATTCTTGTGTACTCCCTGTCTACCCGATGCCCGGGAGGCCGGTGACCCGGGCAGGTCGTCGTCCGATCCCCTCAGATCGGACCGGGCTGCGAGGCGTGTCGAGCCCGACCGGCGCAGGGACTATACCGCCGGGACCGCGGCGATGCCAATTCGACCGGCTGTCGGTCAGCGTGCGGGGTCGCTCGGCCCGGTCGGCTCGGTCAGCGAGAAGCGGTCGCCGTCGAGGCTCAGTGCGCCGCGCTCGGCGGCCCGTTCGAACTGCAGCCGCAGTTCGTCGCGCAGCTGCGCCGCGGGTTCGGCGCGGACCAGCCCCAGGATGGGCACCAGCCAGTGCTCCACCGCCGTGATGCGGCCGCCGCCGGTCCACGCCGGCGCGCCGGCAGCCGGTTGCCAGCGGCCCTCGATCCGGGCCTCGCCGTCGAGCGCCAGCGGGTCCACGGTCAGCGACAGGCCGGCCCGGGCCAGCTGTTCCCACGCGCTGGCCACGCCCAGCCAGGCGATCGATGCGCCGGCGCTGCCCGGCCGGGTGGCCAGCGCCGCGGACACGGCCTCGATCACGGCGCCGGCCCGTTCGCGATCGATGCCGTCGGCGGCAACACGCAGTCGACTGGCGGGCTGGCCGGGACGGCGTGCGTCCAGGTCGATCGACAGGCGGCCGGGGTCCGCGCCGTCGTCGGTCACGCGAAGCGACGGGTCACGAACGCTCAGGCGCGCATCGGGCGGGCCGGTCAGCGAAAGTTCCGCAGCGCCGAGTTGAAGGTCCACGGCCCCGTGCCGACGTCGAAACAACGCAAGCGTCGGCCGTTCGGCGGTCCAGCCGACGCCGGTGTCGGCCTGCTGCAATCGTGCGGCTTCGGCGTCGAGACCGAGGTGCAGCGGCCAGTGCAGCGTGGCATCCAGCGCGATCCGGCCCTGCGGCGCGGCCAGCGTCAGGGTGCCGTCGGCGGCCAGCGGGCCGGCCAGGTCGGTCGGCGGATGGGCCAGGCGCAGCACCAGGTGGGTCCGACCGTCGGCGGCCTCGAGCCGGCTCGAGAACCAGCCGCGCTGCCAGCGCACCGTGGCGTCGGGCCAGCTCTCGGCCAGCCAGGCCTCGGTGCGCTGGTGCACCAGCAGGCCGAGCAGACCCGGCGTCAGCAGCGTCAGCGCGACGACCAGCGCGACGGTCAGCGCGAGCAGCAGCCGGGGCCAGCGTCTTCGGCGGTGAGCGGTCATGCCCGGAAGACTACCCGACCGGACGTCCGATGGCGTGTCCGGCACCGGAAACGCGTAACCAGTAACGACAAGACGCATGCCGGTGCGGGTGCGTCATCGAGTCGTCGACACCGTCCAAGCGGCATCCGGCCGCGCGCGGTTCCGGCGGCGGGAGGGAGTGGTCATGGATCATCGAATCAACCGACTGGCGGCCCTGGTGGCCGGCCTCGGCCTGTGCCTTCCGGCGCTGGCCGCGATCGACCCGTTCACCGTTGCCCAGGGTCCGCTGACCGCGGGACCGGGCGAGGAAATCGCCCCGGAACTCGGCGTGATCGACGCGCCGGGCGTGCTCGGCGGGTTCCGCATCATGGCGCCGGCCATGGGCGATGAGGCGCCGGCCGGCTCGTTTTCGACCGTCGCTGCCGGCGGCGGTCAGTGGGATTGCGTGATCGACGTCGCGCAGGTCGATCCGGTAACCGCCAACGGCGGCTGTTCGACCGGCTGGGATCGATCCGAGGGTGCCTTGTTCGATTTTTCGATGGTCGATACCTTCGATCTTGACGTGCTCGAGGTCACCGGTGTCGCGACGCTGGCGCTGCAGGTCGTCGACGGCGACGAGACGCTGGCCTCCGCCTTCGTCGAGAACCTTGCCGCCGGCCCGCTGCAGATCCCGCGCAGCGCGTTCTTCCCGCTGACCTTCGGCGAGATCGACTGGGCCGCCATCGACAGCCTGTCGCTGGTCGTCATCAACGGCGAAGGCGCCGACGCCCGGGTGCGGATCGGTGCGCTGGGCGCGACCGGTGTGATCCCCGGCGCGCAGGACCCGCCGCCGGGGCCCTCCGACGCCGAGCTGAGCGATACCGTGTCCGGCAACTGGTTCAGCCCGTCCCGCTCCGGCGAAGGCTGCCAGTTGACCCGCGAGGCGGACGCTTCGACGTTCATCCTGACCTGCTACGTCTACCGCGCCGGCGGCCAGGTCTGGATGATCGGCACCGGCGCGTTGGTCGACGGCCGCATCGTCAGCGACAACATGGTGATCACCCGGGGCGCGCAGTACGGTGCGCTGTTCGATCCCGACGAGGTCGAGCGTTTGCCGTTCGGCACCGTCAGCATCGATTTCGCCGACTGCAACAGCGGCTCGGTTTCGATGAGCCCGACCATCGATGGCTTCGCGCCGGTGCTGCTGCCGATGCAGCGGATCGTGCCGGTGGCCTGCGACCAGGGCGTGCCGGACCCGGTCAACGCGGTTCGCGCCGGCAACTGGTTCGACCCGCAGCGTTCCGGTGAGGGTTTCCAGCTGGCGCCTGAAGGCAGCAGCGGCCTGCACGTGATCACCTACTACACCTACCTCGACGGTGAACCGGCCTGGCTGATCGGGACCGGCACCATCGCCGGCAATCGGATCGAATTCGCCGATGTCGTGGTCACTTCGGGCACCGGCTTCGGTGCCGACTTCGAGCCCGACGAGGTGGTCCGTACGCCGTTCGGCCGGCTGATTGTCGAGTTCGACGACTGCAACAACGCGTCGATGCTGGTCGACGCCGACCTGCCGGCATTCGCCGATCAGAACCTCGACCTGACCCGGATCGTCCAGGGGACCTGTCCCTGAAGGACAGCGGCGCTGCGGGATCGACCGCGCAGCCCGGCTCTGCCGGTCCCGCTTCTATAATCGGCGCCTGCCCGGAACCGATGCCCGCATGCCGCCCTCATCCCGAACGCCCGCCTTCGACCGCGACGCGGTAGAGGCCCGACTGCAGGACGGGCTCCAGGCACTTGGCCAGGACCTGCCGCCGAGGACCCGTGAGGCCCTGGTCGACTACCTGGCCGAGCTGGCCCGCTGGAACGCGGCCTACAACCTGACCGCCCTGAAGGATCCGCTGGCCATGGTCGACCGCCACCTGGTCGACAGCCTCAGCCTGCGCCCGCATCTCGAAGGCCGGCGGATTCTCGACGCCGGCACCGGTGCCGGGCTGCCCGGCCTGGTGCTGGCGATCTGCGAGCCCGGGCGACGGTTCGTGCTGGTCGACGGCAACGGCAAGAAGGTGCGCTTTCTTCGCCACGTGCAGCGCGTCCTGGGGCTGGACAACATCGAGCCGATCCAGGCCCGGCTGGAAGCGCTGGACCTCGAATCGCCGCCCGATGCGCTGGTCGCACGGGCCCTGGCGCCGCTACCGAGGCTGGTCGACTGGCTGGCCCCGTGGCTCGATCGCGGGGCGCCGCTGCTGGCGATGAAGGCCGGGCTCGAGGCCGACGAGGTCGGCGGCGTGGCGGCCGGGTACTCGGTCGAGGTCCGGTCGCTGGACTGGCCCGGCCAGGAGGCACCGCGTTCGCTGGCGGTGGTCCGCCGCGACGCGGGCTGACGCGCCGGCCCGGCCTGCTTACAATGGTCGGCCCGCATCGTGCGGCGACGGACCGGTCAGGAGAGGCCCCAACGTGACGAAATCGACTCGCATTCTCGCGATCGCCAACCAGAAGGGCGGCGTGGGCAAGACCACGACTGCGCTCAACCTGGCAGTCGGCCTGTCCGCGCTGCAGCGCCGGGTCCTGCTGCTGGACCTCGATCCGCAGGGCAACTGCACGACCGGTCTGGGCGTCGAGCTCGATCCGGACCAGCCGACCATGGGTGACGTGCTGGTCGGTAGCCATTCGCTCGAAGCGGTGATCGTCCGTCCCGCTTCGGCCGAGCTCGACCTGGGCCCGGCCAACGGCGACCTGACCGCCGCCGAAGTCGCCCTGATGGAGCGCGAGGACCGGGCCGGTGCACTGTCGGCGGCGCTGCAAGCGGTCGCCGGGCGGTACCACGACGTGATCATCGACTGCCCGCCGGCGCTCAACGTGTTGACGCTCAACGCGCTTACCGCCGCCCACCGCGTGATGATCCCGATGCAGTGCGAGTACTATGCGCTGGAGGGCCTCAGCGCGCTGGTCGACACCATCGAGCAGATCCAGGCCTCGGTGAATCCGGGGCTGGAAATCGAAGGCCTGGTCCGGACCATGTACGACATCCGCAACAACCTGTCGGGCGCGGTCGCCCGCCAGCTCGCCGACAACTTCGGCGACAAGCTCTACAACACCATCGTGCCGCGCAATGTCCGGGTGGCCGAATCGCCGAGCTACGGCGAATCGGTGCTGACCTACGATCCCGAGTCGCGCGGCGCCCTGGCCTACCGGGGGCTGGCCGGGGAATACGTCCGACGCATGGGAGCCTGATCCGATGGCCACGCGCAAGAAGGCCCCGCTGGGCAAGAACCTCAACGCACTGCTGGGCAAGTCGCGCAGCGGACACGCCGCAGCGACCCGCGACGCTCCGCCCGATGCCGCCGACGGCACGCTGAGAAACCTGCCGATCGAGCAGATCCGACCGGGCGAATACCAGCCGCGCACCGGCATGGACCCCGACCGGCTCGACGAGCTCGCCGAGTCGATCAAGGCCCAGGGCGTGGTCCAGCCGGTCGTCGTGCGTTCGCTCGGCGCCGGCAAGGGCTATGAACTGATCGCCGGCGAGCGCCGCTGGCGGGCCTCGCAGAAGGCGGGCCTCAGCGAGATTCCGGCGGTCATCCGCGACGTGCCGGACGAGGTCACGCTGGCGATGGCGTTGATCGAGAACATCCAGCGCGAGAACCTCAACCCGATCGAGGAGGCCGGTGCGCTGGCCCGCCTGATCGAGGAGTTCGAACTGACCCACGAACAGGCCGCCGCCAATGTCGGCCGGTCGCGCGCCGCGGTCAGCAACCTGCTGCGGCTGCTCGACCTCGAGCCGAAGGTGCGAGCCCTGGTCGATGCGAAGAAGATCGACATGGGGCACGCCCGCGCGCTGCTGGCGCTGAGTGGTCCGGCCCAGCTCGACGCTGCGCGCCAGGTCGTCAACCTGGATCTTTCCGTGCGCCAGACCGAGGCGCTGGTCAAGCGGATCAAGGACGGTGGTGGTGTCGGAACGAAGAAGCCGCCCCGGCCCGATCCCGACATCCAGCGCCTGGAGCAGGAACTGACCGAAACCCTGTGCGCGCCGGTCAGCCTTCGCCACTCGGCATCGGGCAAGGGCCAGGTGACCATCCGCTACACCAGCCTCGACGAACTCGACGGCCTGCTCGAGCGCTTCCGGGGCGGTGGCTGAGCGACCGCCCATCGAGGCCCGGGGGGGTGGGCCGTCCGGCGACGCGGTCGATACCCCGGGCGCCCGGTCCCGCGACCGCGATCACGCCGCCGAGGTCCGGCGTGCGTTGCTGGCCGGTGACGATGCTCCGCGGCGTTCGTTCGACGACGGCGCGACCGTTCGTCCTGCCGGACAGCCGCGCAATGCGGTCTTCGTCATCGAGGCCGGCTGGCTGTATTCGGCGCGCATCCTGCCGGATGGCCGGCGCCAGCTGCTCGAGGTCTGGCTTCCCGGTCAGATCGTCGGGCTCGGTGAGCACGGCCTGCAGCGACCATTGTCGGCGCTGTATGCACTGGGGCCGACCGAGCTGCACGAGATCAGCTGGGAGCGCCTTCGGGAACGGATGTGCGCATCGGGCGAACTCAGCGACCAGGTCGCCATGCTGATTGCGCACGAGCGATTGATGTTCGAAGAGCGCCTCACCTCGCTGGGTCGACGCGATGCCGCCGAGCGGCTGGGCCATTTCCTGCTCGAGATGCACCATCGTCTGCGGCCGTCGGCAAACCGATTTCGTCTGCCGGTCACCCAGGCCTTTCTGGCTGACATGCTCGGCCTGACCTCGGTCCACGTCAGCCGGATGCTCAGCCAGCTTCGCGATGAAGGCCTGGTCGACATGAACGATCAGGGCGTGCACCTGCTCGATATCGACACGCTGAGACGGGCCTGCGATTTCGATCCGGGGTATCTCGCAGTGGACCCGGTCTGCAACGACGCGGATTGACCGCACCGTTGCCGCATTTTTTCCGGCGACTGTGCAGAGCCACTGACTCCTTAGCCGTTCGGGGGCGTGCCTGATGCGACTTGCGAGGCCGGACGACCGGGCCAACGGCAGGGGTTGTGTTCGAGAACCGCAGTGTTACTTCATCGATTCCGAATCGTCGATTCCCACGCGCTCTGTACGTCACACAAGGAGTGGCGGGCTAGTGGGCCATGCGGCAAATCAGGTGACACTCGGCCGTCGCACCCGCTTCGTATGCAAGGCGCGCAAGTGCAGGCGTCCTTGCCGGGCCGTCAAGCGAGCGGAACGCAGCATACGGTGCGGGTGCGACGGCCCTTCGGGAGTCACTGTGCCGACACGACCCGGCGTTGCGTTTCCTGGCAAGGGAGAGGCAATCCCCTGCGAAACGCGCCTTGATTCGCGCCGGCACAGTGGCTCTGAGCGTTACCTGATCTGTCGCATGGCCCACTAGACCCGAGGTCTGCGCCCGACGACCGCGAAGATGATCGCCAGCACGATACCGACGACGAACAGGATCCAGGCAATCTGCGTGGCAGCACCGGCGATGCCGCTGAAACCGAGAACGCCGGCGATCAGGCCGACGACGAGAAAGACAAGCGCCCAACCCAGCATGGTGAGCTCCTTTCGGTTCGAATGAAGTTGTAGCCTAGGCGTCGGACCGTCCCGGCTCGTTAATCTGAATCAAGGCACTGCACGCTGCAGCCGCCTAGCGTGAAGCTCACATCGACGAAACCGGAGGAAAACACCGATGAAGGAGCTTCAGAAATCGATACGAGGCCTTTTGCCTGCGATCGGCATTGCCATGGCGCTGGCCGGGACGGCGCTGCTGACGAGTGGTTGCGTCGTCGATGACGACGGTCCGGCCGAAGAAGCCGAAGACGCGGTCGAAGAAAGCGTCGACGCCACCGAGGACGCGATCGAGGATGCGGCCGACGACACCGAAGATGCCGTCGACGAGATCGAGGACGACATCGACGGCGGCATGCGCGGCGCCTGAGGCGCGGTCCGGACGCGGCCGGCGACGTCAACGGCGACGGCATCGACGATCTCATCGTCGGGGCGTTCGGCGCCGACCCCGACGGCAACGGGAGCGCCGGCCGCAGCTACGTCATCTTCGGCCGGGCCGCCCGCGACCTGGCCGTGACCAAGACCAACGGCTCGGCCTTCGTCGACACCGGCCTGCCGACGACCTGGTTCATCGAGGTTTCCAACTCCAGCCCGGTCGCCATCTCGGGCGCGACCTTGAGCGATCCCGAGCCTGTGGGCGTGACCGGGGCGAGCTGGACCTGCTCCGGCTTCGGCGGTGCGGTCTGCGCCAACGCCGGCGGCAGCGGCGGCATCGACGAGCCGGTCGACCTGCCGGCCGGCGCCGGCCTGCTCTACGAACTCACCGCCACGGTCACGGCCACCGAAGGCCAGATCGTGACCAACACCGCCACGGTCACCCTGGCCGCCGGCCAGACCGACATCGATCCGGGCAACAACAGCGCGACCGATGCCGATCCGGTCGGCCTGTTCGCCGACGGGTTCGAAATCGAATAGTCCGGCCGCGCCGTTCCGACCTCGATGGCCGTCGCGCTGGTCGACCGGGGCGCCTGTTCAGCAGCCCGGAGGCCCCGATGACCGACACCGCACCCGCCCCGCCGAGCGCCGGAACGTTCATGCTCGACGTCTCGCGCCAGTTCGAGTCCTGGCTGGACGGCTCCAACGCAAGCATCGCGTTTTCGACCGACCAGGCCGGCAAGGTGGTCTTCATTGGTCACGGCGCGCAGGTCAACAGCATTGCCGAGCGCACCTTCGCCGGCTGCATGGGCCTGGCCGCGCGCGACCAGCGCAGGTACCTGGCCAGCCTCCACGCGCTGTGGCGGTTCAACAACGTGTTCGATCCGGTCGCTTTAGAAGCTCACGTTCCGCCGATTCCAGGACGATCTTCGGGGCCACACGCATGATTTATCCCGAGGTTGGAAGAGGCCTCATATTTTTCAGGATTTGCGGCGGGGCGCACTAGGGCGTCTCGAAGCCGTCGGCGAAGGGCACATCGCTGCGGCCGCGCAAGCTTGTGATCGTCGGACCGCCCGGCGCGTTGCTTTCCAGGCGTAGGCTGGCGTTGCGCAGCCCCGGTGCAGTGGGCTCGAAGCCGATCGCGATGGTGCAGGTTTCGCCGCTGGCGAGCGGCACGCCGGAGCAGGCGTTCAGCTCGATGCTGAAGTCGGCTGCCTGTGGTCCGGTGATCGAAACGGCTCCCGGCTGCAGCGAGCTGCCGCCGATGTTTTCGACTGTCAGCAGCTCGATCGCCTGCATTCCGGCATCGACCTCACCGAAGTCCAGCGGATCGGGCGCCAGCGCCGGCACCGGCGCCGGCAGGCCGGTGCCCTGGAGGTCGAGGTTGTCCGGGCTGGTCGTGGAGCTGCCGCTGAAGCTGATCGATGCCTGGACCGGGCCCTCCGCGGTCGGCGCGAAGGCCAGCTCGACGATGCAGGTGGCACCGACCGCAATCCGGATCGGCAGCGCGCCGCAGCTGCCGTTGCCGGCCAGCAGGAACGGTGCCTGCACGTCGATGGCGTCGATCTGCACCAGGCCGGTGCCCGGATTGCGCACGGTGAGCGGCTGCGGAGCGGTCGATGCCCCGACAAATGCCGAGCCCAGGTCGAACAGGGCGAGGCCGTTGAAGTCGAGCGCCGGCGTGCCGGTGATCCGGCCGAACAGCACGTGGCTGCGGCCGGCACTCAGGATGCCTCCCGGACCCGCGCGCGGCGCGCCTACGACCAGGTCGGCGACCCCGTCGCCGTCGAGATCGCCGGCCGAAGCCACGGCCTGGCCGGCATTGTCTCCGGCGGTCTGGCCGGTCAGCGCGAAGCCGTCGCTGCCGTCCAGTCCGGACAGCGGCAGCG
The DNA here is from genome assembly GCF_012272825.1 of Wenzhouxiangella sp. XN79A. GTDB lineage: Bacteria > Pseudomonadota > Gammaproteobacteria > Xanthomonadales > Wenzhouxiangellaceae. Next base: position 24,192 of record NZ_JAAWWS010000162.1, read on the forward strand.
GCGAGCTGAAGGCGCCCTGGCTGGCCGCGTCGCGACCGAACACCACGTAGCTGCGGCCGGAGTCGCTGCCGTTGGCGTCGGCGAACACCGCACCGATGATCAGATCGTCGACGCCGTCGGCATTGACGTCGCCGGCGCCGGCCACCGCGCTGCCCGAGCGCTCGCCGGGCTGACCGTCGAGCTTGAAGCCGTCGCTGCCGTCCAGATCGGCCAAGGCCAGCGGCGAGACGAATCCGCCCTGGCCCGCGACATTGCGACCGAAGACCACGTAGCTGCGGCCGGACTGGCTGCCGTTGACGCTCGCGGCATAGGCGCCGATCACCAGATCGTCGATGCCGTCGCCGTTGACGTCGCCGGCCCCGGCCAGCCGGTTGCCGGAAAAGCTGTAGCTGGCCTCGCCGTCGATCCTGAAGCCGTCGCTGCCGCTCAGACCGGCCAGCGCCAGCGGTGAGGAAAAGTCGCCCTGGGCGGCCGTGTCGCGGCCGAACACCACGTAGCTGCGACCGGCAGATCCGTTGCCGTTCGGATCGGCGAAGCGCGCGCCGAGGATCAGGTCGTCGATGCCGTCGCCGTTGACGTCGCCAGCGATGCCGACCGCGGTGCCGGACTGGTCGCCGACGGCTTCACCGTCGATCTTGAAGCCCTGCTGTCCGTCCAGCCCGGACAGAAGGATCAGCGCAGCGAAGGAGCCCTGGGTGGCGACATCGCGACCGAACACCACGTAGCTACGCCCCGATTCGACGCCGTTGGGCTCGGCGCGCGGCGCGCCGATGATGATGTCGTCGATGCCGTCGCCGTTGACATCGCCGCCGCCGCCGACCGTGAACCCGGAAAAATCGCCGGCGGCCTCGCCGTCGATCGCGAAACCGTCGCTGCCGTCGAGATCGGACAGCAGCAGCGGTGAGGCGAAGGCGCCCTGGAGGTCGGTATTGCGCCCGAACACCACGTAGCTGCGGCCGGCGTTGGCCCCGGCATCGTCGGCACCCCAGGCACCGACGATCAGGTCGTCGATGCCGTCGCCGTTGACGTCGCCGGCCGCGCTCACCGCCGCGCCGGCGTAATTGACCGCGCCCTGGCCGTTGATCGCGAAGCCGTTGCTGCCGTCGAGGTCGGCCAACGAGAGCGACGACGGGAATCCACCCGGGGTGGCGGGGTCGCGACCGAACACCACGTAGGCGCGACCGACCGGGAAGAAGCCGTTGAAGTTCACGCTCGGCGCGCCGACGATCAGGTCGCCGATGCCGTCGCCGTTGATGTCGCCGGCAGGCGACACCGCGTACCCGGAGCGACCGTCGATGCCTTCGCCATCGATCGCGAAGCCGATCGACCCGTCCAGCGTGCCCAGATCGATGACTGGTGGAAAGTCCTGGGCGGTGGCCGTGCCGTGAAGCGCGCCGCTCAGAAGCAGTGAAGAGATCGCCAGGCTCAGCGGGCTCGGGGGGGTGTGGGCTGTTTCCCGACGAGACGGGAACGAAGCGTGCAGGGCCATGGGCATGTCAGCGCACTCCTGATCGAGGGTGCAAAGACGCGCCGAGTGGTCGCGTGACTGATCGCACCCGCTCGGAGCGTAGCACGCGGATCGCTGTTGCTGCGACTGGAGCTGCGCCGGGCGCGCCGCTCCAGCGGCGAAATGGATGTCAGCCGGACGGCTTCGGCGGTGCGGTCTGCGCCAACGCCGGCGGCAGCGGCGGCATCGACGAGCCGGTCGACCTGCCGGCCGGCGCCGGCCTGCTCTACGAACTCACCGCCACGGTCACGGCCACCGAAGGCCAGATCGTGACCAACACCGCCACGGTCACCCTGGCCGCCGGCCAGACCGACATCGATCCGGGCAACAACAGCGCGACCGATGCCGATCCGGTCGGCCTGTTCGCCGACGGGTTCGAAATCGAATAGTCCGGCCGCGCCGTTCCGACCTCGATGGCCGCTGCGCTGGTCGACCGGGGCGCCTGTTCAGCAGCCCGGATGCCCCGATGACCGACACCGCACCCGCCCCGCCGAGCGCCGGGACGTTCATGCTCGACGTCTCGCGCCAGTTCGAGTCCTGGCTGGACGGCTTCAACGATGCTGTGCTTCTCGGGCGACTGATTCGCCGGATTCGATTTCCTGTCTACGGCGTCTCGAAGTCGTCGGCGAACAGCACACCGCTGCTGCCGCCGAGGCGTGCGACGTGGGGCCCCGCCGGCGCATTGGAGGCCAGCGTCAGAATGGCGCCTCGGATGCCGGGCGCGGTGGGCGAGAAGCCGATGTCGATGCCGCAGGTCTCACCCGGGTCGAGCACGGCGCCGGTGCAGTCGTTCGACATGATCGTGAACTCGGCTGCATGGAGCCCGTCGATCGTCGCGGCCCCCGGCGCAAGCGCGCCGGCTCCGGTGCTCTCCACCAGCAGCATCTCGATCGCGAGGTCACCCTCGGCAACGTCGCCGAACCGAAGCGGGTCCGGTCGCAGCTCCGCCTCCGGCATCGGCACGCCGCGGCCCTGCACGAAGATCGAGTCGGGGCTGGTCGTCGAGGTGCCTTCGAGCGTCAGCTGGGCCTGGGCCAACCCGACGGCCTCGGGCGCGAAACCGATCTCCAGCGTGCATGCGTCGCCGACAGGGATGCGGATGGGCAGTGAACCGCAGCTTCCGCCGGCGATCGAAAAGGCCGGATCGCCGACCGCGATGACGTCGATCGAGACCATGCCGGAGCCGGGATTGCCGAGCGTGACCGTGCGCGGGGCGGCGTCGGTGCCGAGGAATACATCACCGAAGTCCAGGAACTCGGTGCCGCCGAAATCCAGTGCCGGGGTGCCGGTAACGCGGCCGTAGACAACGAAGCCGCGGCCCGACGAGGTGCTGTTGTAGGACGCGAACGGTGCACCCACGGCCAGGTCGTCGACACCGTCGCCATCGAGATCGCCGGCTGCGGCCACGGAGTCGCCGACGCTGTCGAAGTTCGCTTCGCCGTTCAGCCGGAAACCGCTGCGGCCGTCCAGCGCCGACAGCTGCAACGGGGAGATGAATCCCTCGGTCCGGCCGAAGATCACGTAGGCGCGCCCCGCGTTCACGGCGTTGCCGTCGGCGTTGCCGGCACCCACCGCCACGTCGTCGATGCCGTCGGCATCCAGGTCGCCTGCCCGGGCCACGGACAGGCCCGATTGGTCGAACGGTGTCTCGCCGTCGATCCGGATGCCTTCTGTGGCGTCCATCGTGGACAGATCCAGGGTCGCGGGGAAGCCCGTACTGCGTCCGAACAGCAGGTAGCTGCGGCCCGATTCCGTTCCGTTGGGCGAGGCCAGTGGCGCGCCCAGGAGCAGGTCGTCGAGGCCATCGCCGTTGACGTCGCCGGCACCGGCCACGGCCCAACCGAGACGATCCGGACTCGCTTCGCCATCGATGCTGAACCCGTCGCTGCCGTTCAGCGACCCGAGATCGAGCAGGGCCGGAAAGCCCGTGGTGCGCCCGAACACAACGTAGCCGCGCCCGGACTCGGCACCGCTGGGGGCAGCCCACGGAGCGCCGATGACCACATCGTCGATGCCGTCCCCATTGACATCGCCGGCCGCGGACACGGAGCGCCCCGCGATTTCGCCTTCCGAAACTCCTGCCAGGACCGAGCCTTCGCTGCCGTCCAGTGTGGCGAGATCCAGCCGGGCGGGAAACGGCGCGGAGCGGCCGAAGACCAGGTACGCGGCACCGGTCCACAGTCCTGTCGGTTCGGCGTTGAGCGAACCCAGGATGATGTCGTCGATGCCGTCGCCGTTGACGTCGCCGGCACCGGCGACGGAGAAGCCGGTCCAGTCGTCCGTATCCGCGCCGTCGATCGAGAAGCCGTGCGTGCCGTCCAGCGACGAAAGCTCCAGGGTCGCCGGAAAGCCCGAACTGCGCCCGTAGACCACGTAACTGCGCCCGGACCGCGGTCCATTGACGGAGTTCGCGAAGTACGCGCCGATGAGCAGGTCGTCGATACCATCGGCGTTGATGTCGCCGGCGCCCGCGACCGACCAGCCTGACGCGTTGTCGCTGCGTTCGCCGTTCAGCACGAAGCCGTCGCTGCCGTCCAGCGATGCGGGATCGATCTGTGCCGGGAAGCCGTCGGCGCGCCCGAACACCACGTAGCTGCGCCCGGTATTGCCCCTGCCCGGCAGGTCGAAACCATCGGCGCCGATGACCAGGTCGTCGAAGCCATCTGCGTTGATATCGCCGATGCCGGCCATCGACCGGGCGAACGTGTCGCTGGGGCTCTCGCCGTCGGCGAACCAGCCGTTCGAGCCATCGAGCGAACCGAGATCGATCGCCGGCGGAAAGTCCTGCGCGGCCGCCGGGGCGGGAACTGCTGTGGCGGCCATCGTCGCCGCAACGGTCCAGACGCCCAGCGCAAGCAGCGCGGACCAGGACCTGCGGACTCGGCATCCGCTGTCGTGAATAAAGCGGTGTGGCATCGGCATCTTCCCCTGTGTCCGGACCTGCAAGCCTGCACCCCACCCGGTTGAACGGCGGCGCAGCGATTGTCTGCCTTGCTTCTATCTGCAGCAAAAGCGTCGCGAGAGTCTCAGCCGATTGCGAGACCCGGGGGCCGGACTGGCCTGCGGCGGCCGTTTTCCGACGCGGCCGGCAATCGGCGGGATTGTCGTGACCGGACCCGTGACGGGTGTCAGCGATCCGGAGTGACAGGCGTCACTGTTTCGTGACATGCCGACCGGCTATATTCGAGGTCGAGGTTCACCGAAGTCGCGCGCGATGGCCGAGTCCGACCCGCTGATCGACCGCTTGAAGATCTCCGACGCCCAGCGCCACGCCGACGTGGGGCGCCCGGTGTGGCCGTGGGTCGCGGGCCTGCTCGTGATCGCGGTGCTGGCCATCGGGGCCTGGCGCCTGCTGGGCGGCCCGTCGGCGGTCGAGGTCGAGCTCGTCCAGCCGGTCCGCGAGTCATCGGACGCAGGCTCGACCGCCGCCAGCGTGCTCGATGCATCGGGCTACGTGGTCGCGCGGCGCCAGGCCACGGTGGCCGCCGAGGTCACCGGCAAGCTGGCCGAGGTGCTGATCGAGGAAGGCATGCGGGTCGAGCAGGGCCAGGTGCTGGCGCGGATGGACGACGCGACCGAGCGCGCCCAGCTGGCGCTGACCGAGGCGCGGCTGCGCGCGGCGGAGACGGCGCTGCAGGAAATCCGGGTCCAGCTCGAAGATGCTCAGCGCACGCTCGAGCGCCAGCGCGAGCTGCGCGACCGCGAGCTGGCCAGCCAGTCCGACCTGGACCGGGCCGAGACGCAGGTCCGCGCCCTGGAGGCGCGCCTGGCGAATGGACGCGAGCAGATCGAGGTCGCGCGCAGCGAAATGGCGCTGCAGGCCCAGCTGCTCGAAGAACTGACCGTCCGCGCGCCGTTCTCCGGCGTGATCATCGCCCGTGCCGCGCAGGCCGGCGAGATGGTCTCGCCGATCTCGGCCGGCGGCGGTTTCACCCGAACCGGCATCGGCACCATCGTCGACATGGATTCGCTGGAAATCGAGGTCGACGTCAACGAGAGCTTCATCGATCGGGTCCGGCCCGGACAGCGCGTCACGGCCGTTCTCGATGCCTACCCCGACTGGGCCATTCCGGCCGAAGTCAACACCGTGGTGCCGGCCGCCGATCGGCAGAAGGCCACCGTGCGGGTGCGGGTGTCGATCCTCGAGCGCGATCCGCGCATCCTTCCCGAGATGGGCATCAGCGTCCGCTTTCTCGACGAGGAAACGGTAGCGCCGACCGGGGCGGACACAGCACCGGCGCTGACCGTGCCGGCCTCGGCGGTGTTCGATGTCGAGACCCGCCGCTACGTCTGGCGCGTCGAAGACGGCCGGCTCGAGCGGCGCGCGGTGAGCACCGGCGCTCGGCGCGGCGACCGGGTGGTGATCCTGGCCGGCTTGACCGAGCGCGATCGGATCGTCGAGAACGCCGGGCGCGATGCGCTGGCCGCAGGCGTTGCGGTCCGCGAGGGTGGCTGACCCACGAGGGCGGCCTGAAGCACGAGGAAACCTGGACATGAACGAAGTGATCGTCGACATCGAGCAGGTCGTGAAGACCTATCGCAAGGGCCGCGAGAAGGTCGAGGTGCTGCACGGTCTCGACCTGCAGATCCGGCGCGGCGAGTTCTGCGCGCTGATGGGGCCATCGGGTTCGGGCAAGACCACGCTGTTGAACCTGATCGGCGGGCTGGACCAGCCGAGCTCGGGTCGGATCCGGGTCAACGACCAGCAGATCGAACGACTGGGCTCGCGCGACCTGGCCCGCTGGCGGGCCGGCCACGTCGGCTTCATCTTCCAGTTCTACAACCTGATGCCGATGCTGAGCGCGCAGCGCAACGTGGAGCTGCCGCTGCTGTTGAAGAAAATGTCGGGCAAGGAGCGCCGCGAACGGGCGCTGACCGCGCTGGAGATCGTCGGCCTGTCCGACCGCGCCCGCCACCTGCCGCGCGAGCTGTCCGGCGGCCAGGAGCAGCGCGTCGCGATCGCCCGGGCGATCGTGTCGGACCCGGACCTGCTGCTGGCCGACGAGCCGACCGGCGACCTCGATCGGGCCACTGCCGACGACATTCTCGACCTGCTGCACACGCTCAACGAACGCCACGGCAAGACGATCCTGATGGTCACCCACGATCCGGCCGCCGCCGAGCGCGCCGGCCGGATCGTCCAGATGGACAAGGGTACGCTGGCGGAGGCCGCTTGATGGGCATGCTGCTGCTGGTCGGCAAGAACCTGACGCGGTCCCGGCTGCGGACACTGTTCACGCTGGCCTCGGTGATCATCGCCTTCATGCTGTTCGCGCTGCTCGGCGGGCTCAATCGAGCGTTCACCGCCGGCGTCGAGCTGGCCGGGGCCGACCGGCTGATCACGCTGCACCGGGTCTCGTTCATCCAGCCGCTGCCGCTGAGCTATGTCCAGCGGGTCCGCCAGATCGACGGTGTGGTCGAGGCCACCCACCAGACCTGGTTCGGTGCGTACTTCCAGGATCCGCGCTCGCAGTTCGGGCTGTTTCCGACCGAGGTCGAGGAACTGCGACGGATCTACCCCGAGTTCGACGTGCCCGACGACCAGTGGCAGGCGATGCTGGACAACCGGACCGGGCTGATGGTCGGCCGGGCGATGGCCGAGTCGTTCGGCTGGGAGGTCGGCGACCGGGTGCCGCTGTTTTCCAGCATCTTTCCGCGCCAGGACGGCAACTTCTCCTGGCCGTTCGTGGTCGAGGCGATCTTCACCGGGTCGGGCAATGCGGCCGATGAGCAGCAGGCCTACATGCACTACGACTACTTCAACGAATCGCGCCAGTTCGGTCGCGACACGGTCGGCTGGATGATTGCCCAGATCGATGACCCGGACCGCGCCGATGCGGTGGCCGAGGCGATCGACCGGCGCTTCGCGAACTCACCGACCGAGACCAAGACCTCGACCGAGGCCGGCTTCGCCGCCGGCTTCGCCAACCAGTTCGGCAACATCGGCCTGATCGTCCAGCTGATCATGGGCTGCGTATTCTTCACGCTGCTCCTGATCACCGGCAACACCATGGCCCAGGCGGTGCGCGAGCGGACCGGCGAGCTGGCCGTGCTCAAGACCATCGGCTTCAGCGACCGGCGCATTCTCGGCCTGGTCCTGGCCGAGAGCCTGGCCGTGGCGATCATCGGCGGGGCGATCGGGCTGGCGCTGGGTTCGCTGGCCGTGCAGGGCGCAGCGTCGGTCATGGCCCAGTTCTTCCCCGGCCTGGCGCCCAGCGTCGGTGCCTTGGGCTGGGGCCTGGCGCTGGCCGTGGTGCTCGGCCTGGTCACCGGCGCGCTGCCGGCCTGGCAGGCCGCCAGGCTGAAGGTCGTCGACGCGATGGGGCGGCGCTGATGATCGGCCAGGCCGCCGCGATCACGGCCGCCAGCCTGCGGGCGATTCCCGGTCGGCTCGGGCCGTCACTGGTCGCGATCGTCGGCGTGGCCGGGGTGGTGGCCGTGCTGGTCGCGGTGCTTTCGATGGCGCGCGGCTTCGAGAAATCGCTGGAAGGGGGCGCATCGCCCGAGAACGTGGTCGTGATGCGTTCCGGCGCCGGCTCGGAGCTGGAATCCGGGCTGGAAGGCGAGCAGGTCCGGCTGATCGCCCAGGCGCCGCAGCTGAGGCTGGTTTCGCCGGAGGTCTACGTCATCATCGATCTGACCAAGGCCACGACCGGCACGTCGGCCAACGTTCCGCTGCGCGGCGTGGCACCCGAGGCGGTCGAAATCCGGTCCGATCTCGAGCTGGTCGAGGGCCGGATGTTCGAGCCGGGCCGGCGCGAGCTGATCGTCGGCGAAGGCGCGGCCGGCCAGTTCGTCGGGCTGGAGGTCGGCAACACGCTCGAGTTCGGCACCGAGCGCTGGGCGGTGGTCGGTCGTTTCGTCGGCGGCGGTCCGGCCAGTTCCGAACTGTGGACCGACAGCGCGGTGCTCCAGGGCGCCTACCGGCGCGGCAACAACTTCTCGTCGGTCTACGGTCGCCTGGTCGATGCCGGCGCATTCGGCGATTTCAAGGATGCCTTGACCGCCGATCCGCGCCTTTCGCTCTCGGTCCAGCGCGAAACCGACTACCTGGCCGAGCAGTCGCAGGCCTTGTCGACCTTCATCCGGGTGGCCGGCTACGGCATCGCTGCGCTGATGGCGCTGGGTGCGCTGTTCGGGGCCCTGAACACCATGTACAACGTGGTCGCGCAGCGCGCCCGCGAGATCGGCACGCTGCGCGCGCTGGGTTTCTCGCCGGGCGCGGTGGTGGTCTCGGTGCTGGTCGAGGCGATGCTGCTGGCCCTGCTCGGTGGGCTGCTCGGCGCCGCGCTGGCCTGGCTGCTGTTCAACGGCGTGACGGTCTCGACCCTGAACTTCGCCAGCTTCACCCAGGTGGTGTTCGATTTCGCGATCACGCCGGAACTGCTCGTCCAGGGCCTGTTGCTGGCGCTGGTGATCGGCCTGGTCGGTGGTCTGGGTCCTGCCCTCCGCGCCGCGCGGATGCCGATCGTCGCGGCGCTGCGCGAGTAGCGATCGGCTCAGCCGCCGCGCTCGCGCTTCAACCGGTCCTTGGTCTTGCGGCCTTTCTTTTCCAGCATCGGCCGCAGCGCGCGGCCGACCCTCGGGAACAGGTAGGAAACGGTGGTCAGGACACCGCTGATCCGCGGCATCGGACGGTCCAGCGTCGCGTCGTCGACCAGCGCGACGATCGCCTCGGCCACCTGCTCGGCGGTGACGATGGGCTGCGAAAAGGTCAGGTCGGTGACCCGGTCGATGTCGTCCATGATGAACCCGGTGTCGATCGGGCCCGGCGAGACGCTGGCCACCTTGATGCCTTCGCCTCGGAGCTCCTCGTGCAGCGCCAGGCCGAATGCGCGAAGGCCGAACTTGCTTGCCGAGTAGGTCGCCGAGCCCGGCACCGGGGTGCGGCCGGCCAGCGAGGCAACGTTGATCACCGCCGGCCGCCGGGCCCGCCGCAGGTACGGCAGCGCCAGCCGGGTGGCCATGATCGGCGCCTTCAGGTTGACGTCGATCATCCGGCCGAGCTCGTCGGCATCCACGCTCTCGACCGGGCCGCGCGCGTGGTAGCCGGCGTTGTTGACCAGCACGTCGACCGAGCCGAAGCGCTGCTCGGTCTCGGCCAGCAGCGCGGCGAAGGCGTCGAGGTCGGTGACGTCCATCGCCGCGACATGAACCCGATCGCCGAGGTCGAGCGCCTTGTCGAGCGCGCGTAGCCTGTCTTCGCCCCGGGCGATCAGCACCAGATTCGCGCCGCGTGCGGCGAAGGCCCGCGCGGCGGCCGCGCCGACGCCCATCGAGGCGCCGGTGATCAGGACGGTGACGTTTTCGAAGGATCGATCCATGGGGCAGGGCCTGTGCTCGATTGTCGACTGCGCCGACTATACCCAAGCCCGGTCGGCCCGGTCCGCCGTCGGCGGCCAACCGGAACAGGGCGTCGATGAGCTGTCCGAAGGCGCGCGATCTGCCGCGCGACGGATTCTTCACCGATGCGAAAAGCAGGCCGCGGGCACTCTTCTCATTGAAGGCCGGATCGGACAGGGCGGGGATCCCGCCGTCGAAGGGTCCGAAACGGAGGTAGAGCAGGCCTGGCTGCTACCGGGCGCGGAACCGTGCGGGCGCAGCGGCGCCATGATCGTGCGACCCCTGTCTCCGGAGATCGCAGCATGCCCCGTCGAACGCGTTCTCGACGCTCCCCGGCACTGGTCCCACCGGCACGGCTGGTCGCCATGCAGCTTTTGCCCGCGCCGATGCCGGCCGCCGGGGTCGGCTCGGCGCCGCTGCCGCGGTTCCCCATCCTGACCACCGAGCCGGGCGTTCATCGACTGTCGTTCGAGGCGCTGCGCGATCACGGGCTGGCGGGCGACGCTCCCGGCGCGCATCTGTCGCTCGAGCACGCCGGCGACCCGGTGCCCGTTCACCTCGAGGATGGGGGCGACGGGCGCTTCGGCCCCGGCGACGCGCTGCTCTTCCTGGCCCGGCCCGCGCCCAGCGGAGCGCCCCGCCTGCGTCCCGGCGCGACCGGATCGGCGGCGGCGCAGCCGGTCAGCAGCCGGAACTGTGCCAGCAGCGCGGCCTGCCGGCGCATGAGGCGTGCGGCGCGACCGCCGGGCCGTGGGTCCGTGGGCCAGGTGGCGGGACGCACCGCGTCGGGCTCCCGTTCGATGGGGTGATGCGAAAGGATCGTCGACCAGGGCGGACCCCGGATCGGAGGCGGGTATCGAAAACGGTCTCGATCCATCGGCCCGGCCGATCGATCCGCTCCGTCGGTTCCGGCCCCGTCGCGAGCGGCGAATCGTCCCACCGCAAGAACGAAACTGCTATACTCCTCTGGCTCTGGAGCGCGCGATTTACGTTGCGAGCGCCGGCGGATCCAACGATGCACGGCGCGACGAGCGACGGAGATGTGCCAGGGACGTGGCGACCGAATCCGGACAGCCGAAACACAGCCAGATCGAAGAAACGCAGGCCGGGTTTGCCCGGATGGCGGTCTGGTTGTTGCGCACGCAGGCGGTGCTCGTCGTCGTCGGCGCCATCGCCGCGGTGCTCCTGGCGGGCACCGGCTCGGGGCTGGCGCTGCTGGCCGGCGGCGGGATCGGGATCCTGCTGACCGCGGTGGCAGCGCTGCGCACGGGCGTCGTGTCGGCGCGCGCCGGTGCCGCGACCATGGTCGCCGCGTTCTATCGCGCGATGGCCATGAAGCTGGTCGTCGCGGTGGCGTTGTTCGCCGCCGTCGCGTACTGGTTTCCCGGCTTTTTCGGGCCGGTGTTGATCGGATACATCGCCACGGTCGTGGCGTACTGGCTGGCCATGTGGCGACTCGGTCGCATGCAACCGGCATCGAACCAGCAGGACGACTGACTGCAAGGGACCTGGAACTGAATCATGGCTAGCGGCACCCCGTCACCGAGCGAATACGTCAAGCACCACATCACGAACCTGAGCTACGGCGAAGGTCTGTGGACGATCCATGCCGACACGATCGTCGTTTCGATCGCGCTGGGTCTGTTCTTCCTGTTCTTCTTCATCCTGGCCGCTCGCCGGGCCACCGCCGGCGTGCCGGGCAAGCTGCAGAACTTCGTCGAGATGCTGGTCGATTTCGTCGACAACGCGGTCAAGGACAGCTTCCACGGTCCGCGCCAGTTCGTCGCGCCGCTGGCGCTGACGATCTTCGTCTGGGTGTTCCTGTGGAACCTCATGGACATCATCCCGGTCGACTACCTGCCGCTGCTGTCCTACAAGCTGTTCGGGCTGGAGTACACCCGCGTGGTGCCCTCGGCCGACATCAACGGGCCGTTCGGGCTGTCGATCGTGGTCTTCGCGCTGATCCTGATCTACTCGGTCAAGGGCAAGGGTGTCGGTGGCTATGCCAAGGAACTGCTGTTCCACCCCTTCGGCAAGAACCCGGTCCTGTGGCCGGCCAACCTGCTGCTGAACGTGGTCGAGCTGATCGCCAAGCCGGTTTCGCTGGCGCTGCGACTGTTCGGCAACCTGTACGCCGCGGAAATGATCTTCATCCTGATCGCGCTGCTGCCCTGGTGGATCCAGTTCGTGCCGGGCGGCGCCTGGGCCGCGTTCCATATCCTGGTCATTCCGCTCCAGGCCTTCATTTTCATGACGCTGACGATCGTGTATCTGTCGCTGGCGTATGAAGAACACTGAGTGAACCTCATCAATCCCAACCACCCAAGCACAACACCGTCAGGAGACTTCAAGTGGAAACCATCGCTCTGATCCAGGCCAACACCGCCATTGCTGTCGGCCTCATCTTCGCTTTCGCGGCCCTCGGTACCGGCATCGGCTTCGGCCTGCTGGGCGGCAAGTTCCTGGAAGGCGCCAGCCGCCAGCCCGAACTGGCCGGCATGCTGCAGGTCCGCATGTTCATCATCGCCGGCCTGCTCGACGCCCTGTCGATCATCGGCGTGGCCTTCGCGGCCCTGCTGCTGTTCGCCAACCCGCTGCTGGCCGCCGTCACCGGCGGTTGATCCTGCGGACGTCACCGTTCCAAAACCAACTGATCTGTAGGTTGCAGCTATGGACTTGAGTCTAGGCACCATCATCGGGCAGGCCGGCACGTTCCTGGTCTTCATCCTGGTCACCATGAAATTCGTCTGGCCGCCGCTGACCCGGGCCATGGAAGAACGCCGGCAGAAGATCGCCGAGGGTCTTGCCCAGTCCGACGAAGCCGAAAAGGCGCTGGAAAAGGCCGAAGCCGAAGCCGAGCAGATCATCCGGCAGGCTCGGGCCAGGTCCAGCGAGATCATCGACCAGGCCGGCAAGCGCGGCAACGAGATCGTCGAGCAGGCCAAGCAGGATGCCATCGCCGAGCGCGATCGTCAGGTCGCGGCTGCCGAGGCCGAGATCAAGCTGGCCACCAACCAGGCCCGCGAAGCGCTGCGTGAGAAGCTCGCCGAACTGACCGTCACCGGCGCCTCGCGCGTGCTCGAACAGGAGCTCGATGCGGGTCGTCACAAGGTCATGCTCGACAAGCTGGCCGAGGAGCTCTGACGCGCCATGCTCGCCGAAACCACGCTTGCCCGACCCTACGCCCGTGCGGCGTTCGAGCTGGCCGACAAGGCCGGCACGGTCGATCACTGGAGCCGGGCCCTGGGGCTGGCGGCGAAGGTCGCCGCCGATCCCGATGCCGCAGCGCTGATCGGAAATCCGCGCATGGATGCCGAGCGGCTGCTGGCGCTGTTCGGCGACGTGCTCGGCGACAACATGGACGGCCCCGTGCGCGGCTTCCTGGACGTGCTGATGCACTATCGCCGGCTGCCGCTGCTGCCGGAGATCGCCGCGCAGTACGAGACGCTGCGTCGGGCCAGCGAGGACCGCATCAAGGTGCGGGTGACCTCGGCGGTCGAAATGGACGATGCCCAGCGGGCCAAGCTGGCGGATCGTCTGAAACAGCGTTTCGGCAGCGACATCGACATGGAAACCGAAGTCGACGCCGATCTGATCGGCGGCCTGATCGTCCGGGCCGGCGACAAGGTCATCGATGCCAGCGTGCGTGGCCGACTGCAGCAGCTCGGGCGCCAGCTGGTCCGCTGAGCATTCGAGCCGACAATCCGCGGTATTTCACCGAATCTGAACGAGTAAACAAGCTATGCAGCAGACTCTCAACCCGACCGAAATCAGCGAACTGATCCGCAAGCGCGTCGAACAGTTCGACGTGGTCAGCGAGGCCCGGAACGAGGGCACCATCGTCAGCGTGTCCGACGGCATCTGCCGGATTCACGGTCTTGCCGACGCCATGCAGGGCGAAATGATCGAGTTCCCCGGCGACACCTACGGGCTGGCGCTGAACCTGGAGCGTGACTCGGTCGGCGTCGTGATCATCGGTGACTACGAGCACCTGAGCGAGGGCGACACGGCACGCTGCACCGGCAAGATCCTGCAGGTGCCGGTCGGCGAAGGGCTGCTCGGCCGCGTGGTCGACGCTCTCGGCAACCCGATCGACGGCGCCGGCCCGATCGAGGCCCAGGGCAACGAGCCGATCGAAAAGATCGCGCCGGGCGTGATCACCCGCCAGTCGGTCGACCAGCCGGTCCAGACCGGCCTGAAGGCGATCGACGCGATGGTCCCGGTCGGCCGCGGTCAGCGTGAGCTGATCATCGGCGACCGCCAGACCGGCAAGACCGCGGTGGCGATCGACGCGATCATCAACCAGAAGGGCACCGGCATCAAGTGCATCTACGTCGCCGTCGGCCAGAAGACCTCTTCGGTGGCCAACGTCGTGGCCAAGCTCGAAGAGCACGGCGCGATGGAGCACACGATCATCGTGGCGGCCAACGCGGCCGACTCGGCGGCCATGCAGTACATCGCGCCGTATGCCGGCTGCGCCATGGGCGAGTACTTCCGCGATCGTGGTGAAGACGCGCTGATCGTCTACGACGATCTGACCAAGCAGGCCTGGGCCTACCGCCAGGTTTCGCTGCTGCTGAAGCGCCCGCCGGGCCGCGAAGCCTATCCCGGCGACGTGTTCTACCTGCACTCGCGCCTGCTCGAACGCGCCGCGCGCGTCAACGCCGACTACGTCGAGAAGGCGACCAACGGCGAGGTCAAGGGCAAGACCGGCTCGCTGACCGCGCTGCCGATCATCGAAACCCAGGCCGGCGACGTCTCCGCGTTCGTTCCGACCAACGTGATCTCGATCACCGACGGCCAGATCTTCCTGGAAACCGACCTGTTCAACGCAGGCATCCGTCCGGCCATCAACGCCGGCCTGTCGGTGTCGCGCGTCGGTGGGGCGGCCCAGACCAAGGTCATCAAGAAGCTTGGCGGCGGCGTTCGACTGGCGCTGGCGCAGTATCGAGAGCTGGCGGCCTTCTCGCAGTTCGCATCCGACCTCGACGAGGCGACCCGCAAGCAGCTCGAGCGCGGCCAGCGGATCACCGAGCTGATGAAGCAGAAGCAGTACTCGCCGCTGTCGGTGGCCGAAATGGCCGTGTCGCTGTTCGCCGGCAACGAAGGCTTCCTCGACGACCTCCCGTTGAACCAGGTGGTGCCGTTCGAAAGCGCGCTGCTCGACTTCATGGCCAACTCGCATGGCGAGCTGATGAAGAAGATCAATGACACCGGCGATTGGAACGACGACCTGGCCGCGGAAATGAAGAAGGCCGTCGATGAGTTCAAGTCCACGGGCTCCTGGTGAGCCCCGTGGTCCGTCGATCGAGCGCCCGCGACCCCGATTCGCATCGCGTGCACTGAAGAACCCGAGACCGAGGCCGGGACTGAACCCTCCGCCTCCCGAGGAACGACATGAGTGGATCCAAGGAAATCGTCGGCCAGATCAAGAGCGTAAAGAACACCCGCAAGGTGACGCGCGCGCTCGAGATGGTTTCGGCCTCGAAGATTCGCAAGGCGCAGGACCGCATGCAGGCCTCCCGGCCGTATGCGCGATTGGTCCGCCAGGCGGTCGGCCACCTGGCCCATGCCAATCCGGAGTACAAGCATCCGTTCACGCAGGCCCACGACCAGGTCAAGCGGGTCGGGTACATCATCGTCTCCAGTGACCGGGGCCTGTGCGGCGGCCTGAACAACAACCTGTTCCGCAAGCTGCTGGCCCGGTTCCGTGAGCACCAGGAAAACGGCCAGGAAATCCGGCTGGTGCTGGTCGGACGCAAGGCCGCGCAGTTCTTCAAGCGGATCCGGGTCGACATTGCCGCGGCCACCCAGGATCTCGGTGAGCAGCCGCAGCTCGAGGACCTGATCGGCGCGATCAAGATCATGCTCGACGGCTATCGCGAAGGCGAGCTCGATGAACTGCATGTCTGCTACAACCGGTTCATCAACACGATGACCCAGCAGATCACGGTCGACCAGGTGTTGCCGCTGCCGCCGACCGAAGACGAGCCGATGCTGCAGTACTGGGATTATCTCTACGAGCCGGACCCGGAGTCGCTGCTCGATGATCTGCTGGTGCGCTACATCGAGACCCTGATCTACCACGCCACGCTGGAGAACCTGGCCAGCGAGCACGCTGCGCGAATGGTCGCGATGAAGAGCGCGTCGGATAACGCGAACAACCTGATCGAGGAGTTGAACCTGGCCTACAACAAGGCCCGTCAGGCCGCGATCACGCAGGAAATTTCGGAAATCGTCAGTGGTGCGGCGGCGGTCTGACGACCGCGCGACGCCGGAAGAATCGAAAATCGGCTCGGCGACGGATGCTCCGGACGCCGGACCACGAACCAGAAACGAGGTTTGAGTGATGAGCAACGGGAAGATTGTCCAGATCATTGGCGCCGTGGTCGACGTGGAATTTCCGCGTGACGAGGTTCCGCACGTCTACGACGCCCTGATCGTCGAACAGGACGAAATCATGCTCGAGGTCCAGCAGCAGCTGGGTGACGGCGTTGTCCGTTCGATCGCGCTGGGCTCGACCGACGGCCTGAAACGCGGCGTCGCGGTGAAGAACACCGGCGAGCCGATTTCCGTGCCCGTCGGCAAGGAAACCCTGGGCCGCATCATGGACGTCATGGGCAATCCGATCGACGAGGCCGGTCCGATCGGCGAACAGGAGCGCATGCCGATTCACCGCAAGGCGCCGAGCTTCGAAGAGCAGGCCTCGAGCAACGAGCTGCTCGAAACCGGCATCAAGGTCATCGACCTGGTCTGTCCGTTCGCCAAGGGCGGCAAGGTCGGCCTGTTCGGCGGCGCCGGCGTGGGCAAGACCGTCAACATGATGGAGCTCATCCGGAACATCGCCATCGAGCACGAAGGCTACTCGGTGTTCGCCGGCGTCGGCGAGCGGACCCGTGAGGGCAACGACTTCTACCACGAGATGAAGGATTCCAACGTCCTCGACAAGGTCTCGCTGGTCTACGGTCAGATGAACGAGCCGCCGGGCAACCGCCTGCGCGTGGCCCTGACCGGGCTGACGATCGCGGAAAAGTTCCGCGACGAAGGCCGCGACGTGCTGATGTTCATCGACAACATCTACCGCTACACCCTGGCGGGTACCGAAGTGTCGGCGCTGCTGGGCCGGATGCCGTCGGCGGTGGGCTACCAGCCGACCCTGGCCGCTGAAATGGGTGCGCTGCAGGAGCGGATCACCTCGACCAAGACCGGCTCGATCACCTCGATCCAGGCCGTCTACGTCCCGGCCGATGACCTCACCGACCCGTCGCCCGCCACCACCTTCGCTCACCTCGACGCCACCGTCGTTCTGTCGCGGCAGATCGCCGAGCTGGGTATCTATCCCGCCGTGGATCCGCTGGATTCGACCTCCCGCCAGCTCGATCCGCTGGTCGTCGGCCAGGAGCACTACGACGTCGCCCGCAAGGTCCAGGGCACGCTGCAGCGCTACAAGGAGCTCAAGGACATCATCGCCATCCTCGGCATGGACGAGCTGTCCGAGGAAGACAAGCAGACCGTCGCCCGCGCGCGCAAGGTCGAGCGATTCTTTTCGCAGCCGTTCTTCGTCGCCGAAGTCTTCACCGGCTCCCCGGGCGTCTACGTGTCGCTGAAAGACACCATCCGCGGTTTCAAGGGCATCGTCGACGGTGAGTACGACCACCTGCCCGAGCAGGCCTTCTACATGGTCGGCACCATCGAAGAGGCCGTGGAGAAGGGCGAGAAGATGGCCGAAAAAGCCGCCTGAGAGGACGCGCTTCGCGAACGCTGACGGCGTTTTCGGCGCCGTCGGAATGCTCACGTACTGATGTACGCTCCGCTTCCGACGCCGCCTCAAGCCTTGTCAGCCTCCGCGAATCACGCCCTCTCCCCGAAGAGAGGGCGTCAAGTAGACGCAGGAGTAACTGAACAATGGCATCAACGATTCACGTCGACATCGTCAGCGCCGAGGCGGAAATCTTTTCCGGTGAGGCCAGCATGGTCGTGGTCACCGGCCAGGAAGGCGAGCTGGGAATCGCGCCGCGTCACGCGCCGCTGCTGACCCGCATCAAGCCCGGCCAGGTTCGGGTCATGCTCCCGGAAGGTGGCGAGGAGTTCTACTATGTCTCCGGCGGCATGCTCGAAGTCCAGCCGCACGTCGTGACCGTGCTGGCCGATACCGCTGCGCGGGCCCACGACCTCGACGAGGCCGCGGCCCTGCGGGCCAAGGAAGAGGCCGAGCGGGCGCTGTCGGACCGCACCGCCGACATGGAAATGGCCGAAGCCCAGGCGAAGCTGGCCGAAGCCGTGGCCCAGCTGGCTGCCCTCGAGCGCTTGCGCCGCAACCTGAAGCGCTGACCTATCCCCCGCGAGCGGTGCGGCCTCGGGCCCACCGCCCTGCGCCGGCGCGTCGATGGTCTCGTGGATCGCGGCCGGACCGGCGAGCTTCACCCCCGCCTCACCAGAACCGCGCACGATCGAACCTCGAGCCGGGACCTTTGTCCCATATGCGAAGCTGTTCGAATCTGCTACGCTTGGAAACAACAAAGTAACGGGGTGACATCATGCGGACGTTTTCGCAGGTTCTGATCGTTTCGTTCTGCTTTGTGCTCGGGGGCTGCGGCGAAGGGGAAGCGCCAATCAGCAACGATCGTCTGATCGAGACTTTCGAGTCCGGTCGGACAGGTATCTGGGTCAGCGGTACCGGTCCGGTGAGCCAGATTCTCGGCGACACCGACATCGGGGGCGAGACCCAGCGATTCATCGTCAAGCCGAATGACCTGATCCAGGTCGAAATCCGGCATTCGCTGGACAACGCCGACCGGATTCCGGTCGAGCGCGGAGACCTCGTCAGGTTCCAGGGCTATTACGACTGGGAAGCGCGGGGCGGCATCGTTTCGCTGACCTACTTCGACCCCGAGCAGCCCGGTTCCGGGGGGTGGGTCGAACACGAAGGCACGCGCTACGACTGAGCCGCTCGAGACGAGCAGGAGCGCCTGGCGCTCCTGGCTCGGGGCTGGTTCAGTCGTTGTAGTATTCCGGTTCGGCGCCCTGGATCTCGCCGAGACGGGCAGTTTCGTGCACCCGCAGGGTGACCGGGCGCTCGAAGACCAGTGGTCCGGCCACCGTGACGTCCGACCGGATGTCGATCGATACCGGCTCGTCGTCGCCGCCGCGCGGCTTGCGGACACGCAGTTCGCCGTTCACGACGCTGCCTGGCTCCAGCACCATCCCGCCGTTGACGTTGACCAGGCTTCCGACCTCGGCGCCGCGCAGCAGCAGCTGGCCGTTGACGGCTGCGACCCGGCCTTCGACGACCGTGTCCTCACCCAGCGTCACCCGCCCGTTGACCGTCTCGACGTCGCCCGAAATGGCCGCCTGCCCGGCGATCTGGATCGCGCCGTTCACGGTTTCCACCGACCCGGCCACGACGTCCGGACCGAGCTCGATCTTGCCGTTGACGGTTGCCACGTCGCCGGCCTGGCTGCCGCGCGCCATCGCGATCGAGCCGTTGACGGTGCTGATGTCACCGTCCACGATCGCCCCGATTCCTACGTCGACCGAGCCGTTGACGGTGGAAATCGAGTTCGAGGTCTGGCCGTCCTCGACGACCACATCGCTGTTGATCGAAATGCACCCGGCCAGCGCCAGTGCTCCGAGCAAGGTCAGTACGTGCTTCATCCTGGACTCCGGTTTCGGCATGGGTAGATGCGGATTGTCGCTTGGCGTCGGAGGCATTGCCAGCGCCAGAGGTCACGCTCCGGCGGGGTGACGATCAGCCCGTTGCCGGGCGGGTTCCGGGTATCAGCCAGTCCAGCGCGCCCGGTCCGCCTGCGTCGAGTGACTGGAAATCGAACAGTCCCGTGTCGCACAGCTGCGACGGCGCCACGTTGCACAGCGCGCGAAAGATGGTTTCGGTGCGTCCCGGTTGTTTGCGGTCCCAGCTGGCCAGCATCTGCTTGACGACCTGGCGCTGCAGGTTGGGCTGCGAACCGCAGAGGTTGCATGGAATGATCGGGTACCCGCGCAAACCGGCCAGCGTCTCGAGGTCGGACTCGCGGCAGTAGGCCAGCGGCCGGATCACGACGTTGTCGCCGTCGTCGCTCTTCAACTTCGGCGGCATCGCTTTCAATGTTCCCCCGTAGAGCAGGTTCAGGAAGAAGGTCTCGACGATATCGTCCAGGTGGTGGCCCAGCGCGATCTTGGTGAAGCCGTTTTCGCGGGCGTAGGTGTAGAGATTGCCGCGGCGCAGCCGGGAACACAGGCCGCAGGTGGTCTTGCCCTCGGGAATGATGTCCTTGACGATCGAGTAGGTGTCGCGCTCGAGCACGTCGAACGGCACGCCCAGCCCGGTCAGGTACTCCGGCAGCACGTGTTCCGGGAAGCCGGGCTGTTTCTGGTCCAGGTTCAGCGCGAACAGCTCGAAGTCGACCGGTGCGCGGCGCTGCAAGCTCATCAGAAGGTCCAGCATCGCGTAGCTGTCCTTGCCGCCGGACAGGCAGACCATCACGCGGTCGCCGTCGCGGATCATGCCGTAGTCGCCGATCGCCTTGCCGACGTTCTTGCGCAGCCGCTTGTAGAGTTTGTCGGCGTTGTATTTCTGCGTGGTTCCGGCCGGCGGCGCAGCCGCGGCGGATCGAGGCCCGGTTTCCATGCTCCGCCTCCGCGGGGTTGGATATGTGTCGCCGCCAAGGATACCCGTTCCGGGGTTTCGGGCGGCGGGCAGCCTGCGCTACACTGGGCGGCCCGGAGCCGTTCCGGAATCGCACGGAACCGCTTGATGAACGATTCGCCGTCCGATATCGCCGAGTTCCTCGCCGAGCTCAAGGTCCAGCACCGCGATCTCGACGATGCGATCCACCGGCTTGGCGAGGCGCCCGCACCGGACCAGCTGCAACTGACCCGGTTGAAGAAGCGGAAACTGCGCCTGAAGGACCAGATCGCGTACTGGGAATCGAAGCTGATTCCCGACCTGGACGCCTGAAACCGGGATCCGGACCGGGCGCCTCGCGGCACCGCCGCCGACCCCGGAACTCCATTGACGACGGGGATTCATGCCCCCATACTGTGCCGTATGGAAGCAATACGAAGCCTCAACACGCACGAGATCCGGCGTCGCCAGATCTGGACCGACGACGGCGTGCGGCTGGACGTCCGCTACCTCGGGCACGATCGCGCCCCCTGCGTGCTGCTGGCCCACGGATTCGGCCAGACCCAGCACGCCTGGGAGACCACGGCCCGGTACCTGGCCGCCAGCGGCTGGCAGGCGGTCAGTTACGACGCACGCGGCCACGGCAATTCCGACCGCGCACCGCACAACCGCTACGACTTCGAAATGTTCGTCGAGGATTTCCGCCGGGTCTGTTCCTCGCTGCCGCACCCGCCGCTGCTGGTCGGTGCATCGATGGGCGGCCTGACCGCGCTCCTGGCCCATTCCGAGAAGCCGATCGCCGAGCTCAAGGCGCTGGTGCTGGTCGATATCGCGCCGCGCTGGGACGACAAGGGTGTCGAGGCGATGCTGGCCTTCATGCGCCAGCACCCGAACGGGTTCGAATCCCTCGACGAGGCCCGTCAGGCGGTCAGGAACTTCCTCCCGCACCGCCGCAGCGCGGCCACCGACGAGGGCCTGCGCCGCAATCTTCGTGAAGGCAAGGATGGCCGCTGGTACTGGCATTGGGACCCGGCGATGCTGGCCCTGGCCGAGAAGA
Organism: Wenzhouxiangella sp. XN79A; assembly: GCF_012272825.1. Classification (GTDB taxonomy): domain Bacteria; phylum Pseudomonadota; class Gammaproteobacteria; order Xanthomonadales; family Wenzhouxiangellaceae. The sequence goes on from NZ_JAAWWS010000162.1 coordinate 45,723, forward strand.
GCCGGAACCTCCAGAGCCGCCTGAAATCGGCCAGTCGCAAGCTCAAGAAGCCCACGCTGCTGGTGTCGGGCGGAAAGAGCGAGTTGATCTTCGACGAGCACGTCGAGGAATTCCTGAAGCTTGCGCCCCACGCCGAACACGTCGAGGTGCCGAACGCGACCCACATGGTCGCCGGCGACGTCAACGATCGATTCCTCCAGGTCGTGATTCCGTTCCTGAAGAAGCACACCGGCCAAGGAGACACGAAATGATGATGCTGCTGTTCCTGCTGGCGCTGCTCGCCGTGACCGTGGCCTGCAGTTTCCTGAAGACCTCACTGACGGTGGGGACTGCCGCGTTCGGCGCGACGCTGCTGGCCTTTACCCTGGCCGGTGAGCCCGGCTGGCTGTCGCTGACCCTGGTCTGGCTGCTGTTCGCCGCAGCCGCGACCCTGCTGAACTACCTTCCCTGGCGGCGTGCCTTCATCACCCAGCCGATCCTGAAGACCTTCCGCAAGATGGTCCCGCAGATTTCGGAGACCGAGCAGGTGGCGCTGGATGCCGGCACGGTCGGCTTCGAGGGCGAGTTGTTCACCGGCCGGCCCAACTGGCGCAAGCTGATCGACCAGCCGCTGCCCGAGCTCAGCATGGAAGAGCAGGCCTTCCTCGACGGGCCGGTCGAGGAACTGTGCGACATGATCGACGAGTGGGAATTCACCCACTACCGCGCCGACCTGTCGCCGCAGGTCTGGGATCACCTGAAGAAGCACAAGTTCTTCGGCATGATCATCCCGAAGTCCTACGGTGGCCTGGAGTTTTCGGCGATCGCCCACCGGGCGGTGCTCGAGAAGGTCGGCGGTATGAGCGCCACCGCCGGTTCGGTGGTCGCCGTGCCCAATTCGCTGGGACCGGCCGAGCTGCTGCTGCACTACGGAACCGACGAGCAGAAGAACCACTACCTTCCGCGCCTGGCCGCTGGCGAGGACATTCCGTGCTTCGCGCTGACTTCGACGACGGCCGGCTCGGATGCGACCTCGATCGCCGATTACGGCGTGGTCTGCGAAGGCGAGTGGGAAGGCAGGAAGACGCTCGGCATCCGGCTGACCTTCGAAAAGCGCTACATCACGCTGGCGCCCGTCGCCACCGTGATCGGCCTGGCGTTCCGGCTGTACGACCCCGACGGCCTGCTCGGCGAGACCGAGGACATCGGCATCTCGGTGGCGCTGCTGCCGCGTTCGACGCCCGGCCTCGACGTCGGCCGCCGTCATTTCCCGCTGAACAACCCGTTCCCGAACGGCCCGGTGCGCGGCAAGGACGTGTTCGTGCCGCTGGACTTCCTGCTCGGCGGCACCGAGTACGCCGGTCAGGGCTGGAAGATGCTGGTCGAGTCGCTGTCGGTCGGCCGCGCGATTTCGCTGCCGTCATCGACCACCGGCGGTGCCAAGCTGGCCTGCCTGGCCACCGGCGCCTACGCCCGGATCCGCAAGCAGTTCAACCTGCCGATCGGCCGCTTCGAAGGCGTCGAGGAAGCGCTGGCCCGGATCGCCTCCTACACCTACGCGACCAGCGCGCTGTCGCGCCAGACCGCCTCGGCCGTCGATGCCGGCGAGAAGCCGGCGGTTCCGGGTGCGATCGGCAAGTACCACGCCACCGAACTGTCGCGCGAAGTGCTCAAGGACGCCATGGACATCCACGGCGGCAAGGGCATCATCCTCGGGCCGCGCAACTACCTCGGCCGCGGCTGGCAGGGGGCGCCGATCTGGATCACCGTCGAGGGCGCCAATATCCTGACCCGGTCGATGATGATCTTCGGCCAGGGCGCGATCCGCTGCCATCCGTACGTGCTCAAGGAACTCGAGGCGCTGTCCATCGAGGACGAGGACGAGCAGCTGAAGGAATTCGACCGGCTGCTGTTCAGCCACATCGGTCACAGCATGTCCTGTGCGTCGCGCTCGTTCGTGCTGGGCATGAGCCTGGCCCGCTTCGCCGCGGTGCCCGGTGATCGTCAGACCCGGAGGTACTACCGCAAGCTCAGCCGCTACGCGGCGTCGTTCGCGCTGATGGCCGATGTGGCCATGCTGACCTACGGCGGCAAGCTGAAGATGAAGGAGAAGATCTCCGGACGTCTCGGCGATGCCCTGAGCTGGCTCTACATCTCCGCGTCCATGCTGCGCCGCTTCGAGTACGAAGGCCGCCCGGCCGCTGACCAGCCGATCATGGCCTGGGCCTTCCACGACGCGATCTACCGCATCCAGGAGGCATTGAAGGGCGTGATCGACAATTATCCGATCGCCTTCGCCCGGCCGATCCTGCGCCGCATCGTGTTCCCGCTGGGCGCCAACGAGCGTCGGCCGAACGACCGCCTCGGCCACAAGGTCGCAGCGCTGATGCTGTCGCCCTCGGAAACCCGTGAGCGCCTGACCCGCGGCTGCTACACCAAGGACCGGGAGGGCTGGGTCATCGGCAACATGGAAGCGCTGCTGCCCGACGTCATTGCCGCCGAGCCGCTGGAACGGCGAATGCTGAAGGCCCTGCGGGCCGGGAAGATTTCCGGCTATACCTTCGAAGAACAGCTCGACTCCGCGGTCGAGGCCAAGATTCTGTCGGTCGACGAGAAGAAATTCCTCGAGGGCGTGCGCGAGCGCGTGCTCGAAATCGTCGCGGTCGACGACTTCGACATCCGCGAGCTGCAGGCCGGGCTGTCCGACAAGGGCGAGGCCATCCGCGACGCGGCGTAGAGGTCGGCGCACCAATCGAGTCGTGCGGCCGATTCTCCAGGGCGCCCGCGCAAAGGCGCGAAGAGAACAGGCGAGAACGCCGGGTAGAACCGGTTCGAGAACCGACGCCCCCGGAGCGCTACCCGTGCTCCGGGGGCGTTGTCGTTGGAGCACGGTGCCTTCGCTCCCTTGGAGGGTGCGCGCAACGACGCAAAGGTGCGAAGAAAACAGCAGCCGATCGGGATGGCTCGTTGCTGGTTGCCGGTCGCGGAAAGTGGGCTGCGCAGACGGTGGGTCGGAGATAAGGCGGGTTGCGGAAACCCGAAACCGTAAACCGAGTTTCCATTTTCCCGTGTTCCCCTTCGCGCCTTCGCGCGCATCATCCGGAAAGAACCGGCCCCAACGCCGACCGGAGCCCGGCCTTCACGTTCTGTATACTTCGCTGCGTCCGGGGAGGATTCCGGGCAAGTCATCAAGGTTCCAGGTGTCCCGTCCGGCGTTTGCGCGTCCGGCGGGGTGAAACGGGAAGCCGGTGGAAATCCGGCGCTGCCCCCGCAACTGTGAACCGGCGCCGTGCATCCCCTGCGATGTGCGGGCGAACCGATCGGCAACCACTGGCGCGCTGCGCCGGGAAGGGATCGGCTCCGTGGGCCAGGGCCCCGCCGGAAGCCAGGAGACCGGCCTCGAACCCATCGTCAACCCGCCGCGGAGGGTGGTCGGGATCGTGGATGCGTTCGGGGTTCCCGACGCGGATCCGTGGTCTCCATGCACCGATGCGGCGCCGAAGGCGCGGGCGTGCGCCGGGAGACCGTTTCCATGCTGAAGTTCGAATGTTTCACGGGCCGTCGGGCCCTGTCCGTTGTTTCTGCCCTTTCCCTTTGCCTGCTGATGGCCTCCGGCTCCTCCGGCGCAGCGCCCGATGCCGGCGCGGTGGTCGAGATCGATCCGCTGGTCGTGACCGCGAACCGCACCGAGCAGCGTGAGGCCGACGTGCCGGCGCGCGTCAGCGTGATCACGCGCGAACGCATCGAGGCCTCGCAGGCCCCGGACCTGGCCGAGCTGCTGCGGCTGGAAGCCGGCATCGACGTGGCCCGGCCGGGTGGGCCGGGCGGTCAGACCAGCGTGTTCCTGCGCGGAACCAACTCCAACCACGTCCTGGTGCTGATCGACGGCGTTCGGGTCAGCGCCAGCGGCACCGGGGCCTTCACCTGGGAGATCCTCGATCCGGCGCTGATCGAGCGGATCGAGATCGTGCGCGGCCCGCGCGCGGCGCGCTGGGGGTCGGACGCGATCGGCGGCGTGATCCAGATCTTCACCCGGCGGGCCGAAGGCGCATCGGCGCGGGTTGCGTACGGATCCGATCGGGACCGCTCGGCCAGCGTCTCGGTGGGCGGGGGCAGCGAAGACCACGCCCTGGACCTGACCGCCGCCTGGCGCAAGGTCGACGGGTTCTCGGCGCAGAACGAGAGCGGATTTGCCTTCGACCCCGATGACGACGGGTTCGAGAACCTCTCCGCTGCGATCGGCGGCCGCCACGCGGTCGGCGGTGGCCGGCTCGACTGGCGTGGCCGCTTCGCCCGCGGCGAAACCGAGTTCGACCAGGGCGTCAGCGAGTTCGACAACGGGTCGCTGCGGATCGACTTCTCGCGGCGGCACGGTGACTGGCGGCTGCGCCTCGGAGGCGGCCTGCTGTCGGATGAACTCGAGACCGAGACCGGCTTCGGCCGCAGCCGGGTCGAAACCCGGCGGCTGCAGCTCGACCTGCAGGCCGAGCGGACGCTTGGCGCGGCGACCTGGCTGATCGGCGCCGATGCCTGGCAGGAAGACGGCGAATCGGCCGATCAGTGGAACGAGGACCGATTCAATCTCGGCCTGTTCACCGGGCTGGAAGGCGCACGCGGCGCGCTGGACTGGGAAGCCGCCGTGCGGGCCGACCGCGACAGCGAATTCGGCACCGAACTGACCGGCAACGCGGCGGTCGGCTATCGATTCGGCGAGCGCTGGCGGGCCTTCGGATCGATCGGTCGTGCATTCCGGGCGCCGAACTTCAGCCAGCTGTATTCGCCGGGCTTCGGCGGCCTGTTCGCCGGCAACCCGGACCTCGATCCCGAGCGGTCCTGGTCAGTCGAAGCCGGCCTGGACTGGCGGCCCACCGAACGCCAGGCGTTGACGCTCAGCGTGTATCGGAACCGCATCGATGATCTGATCGACTTCTCCGGCGTCGACTTCCAGGCCATCAACATCAACGAGGCGCGGATCCGCGGCGTCGAACTGACCCATCGATACTCCGCCGAGCGCTGGTACAGCGAAGCCAGCGCCACCTGGCAGGATCCGCAGGACCTCGCCGCCGATCGCGACCTTTTGCGCCGTGCCGAGGCCCGCTATGCCTGGTCCGGCGGCTGGCGGCTCGACGGCGGGCACCGCCTCGGCGCGGAACTGCTTCATGTCGGCACGCGCCTGGACGTCGGCGGCCTGTCGCTGGATTCGTATACCCTCGTCAACCTGCGCGGCGCGATTGCGCTGGGCCGGGACTGGACTGCGGAGGTGCGCGTTGACAACCTCGCCGACGAGGACTACGAACCGCTGGCCGGCTTCAATGCGCCGGACCGACGGGTGTTCCTGGCGCTGGCCTGGCGCCGGTAGGCGTTCGCTCGCGCCCTCGAGCCGAACACGCGGCGGCCCGGCCGCCGCAGTGATCCTGGCCTCGATTCTGCTGGCCGCTTGCATGCCGCCGGAAGGCGACCACGATGCGACCTTCTTCGTGTTCGGCACCGAGGTCGAAGTCCGCCTGCGCGGCGTCACCGAAGCCCACGCGGCGAACGCCTTCCGCTTGCTGGGACCGGAATTCCAGCGCATGCACCGCGAGTGGCATCCGTGGGAACCCGGCGCCTTGACCGAGTTGAACGCCGAACTGGCCCGTGGCGGTCGCCATCGCACCACGCCGGATCTGGCCGAACTGATCGAAGTCGGCACAAGGCTGGAAACCGAATCGATGGGCCGGTTCAATCCGGCGATCGGGGCGCTGGTGGCGCTCTGGGGCTTCCACACCTCCGCCTACCCGATCACCGATCCGCCGCCGAGCGATGCGGCGGTTGCCGAGCGCCTGGCCTGGCAGCCGTCGATGCGCTCGCTGGTCCTCGATGGGCGCACCGTTCGGGCGCGAGCTCGCGGTGTGCAGCTGGATTTTTCCGGCCTCGCCAAGGGCCTGGCGGTGCGGCGCGCTTGCGAACTGCTCGCCGGGGTCGAAATCACCGACGCGCTGGTCAATGCCGGCGGTGACGTCGCGGTCTGCGGGCCGGGCGCTCGTGCGTGGCGCGTCGGCCTTCGCGACCCGGCCGGAGGCGTGTTGACCACGCTGGAGATCCGGGAACCGGTGGCCGTATTCACCTCCGGCAACGACTACCGATTCGGAGAATTCGACGGCGAGCGCTACGCGCACATCCTGAGCCCGTTCACCGGTCGCCCGGTCGATGCGGTGATGCAGGCCACCGTGATCCACGCCGATCCGCTCCGCGCCGACGCCGGCGCGACGGCGCTGGTCGTGGCCGGACCCGACGCCTGGCGGATGGTGGCCGACGCCATGGGATTGGATCGCGCACTGGTCGTCGACGCCGACGGTCGGGTCGAAGCGACCGAAGGGCTGATCGGCCTCGCCGATTCTCCGTAGAATGAAGCCGAACGTGCCGGCGGTCGGCGCGGGGATGAAGAGGGTTGTGGACCATGAATATCCAGGAACTGCTGAAGATCGGCGCGCAGGCCTTTCAATCCGGCGTGGCCGACCAGATCACCGGCTCGCTGTCGCTGGACACGATCATGGATGCGCTGGCCGGGCTCCTGCCGGGCAAGGGCAGGAACGTCGACCTGGCCTCGCTGGTCGGCAGGATGCAGGGAGGGGGCCTGGCTGCAATGGCCGAGACCTGGCTCGGCGACGGCGGCAACGCCGGCATCGATGCCGGTCAGCTGGTCGAACTGTTCGGTCGTGACTCCATCCGCAGCTTTGCCGGCAAGCTCGGGCTGGACGAGGGTACAGCGCTGTCGGGCTTGCAGGAGGCCGTGCCGACGATGGTCGACCGGGCATCCAGCGGCGGTTCGCTGGAGTCGATCGGCGGCCTGTCGGGCGCGATCGGTCTGGCAGGGAAATTGTTCGGGCGTTGAACGCTTCCTGAAGACGGGTCTCGCAGAGGCGCAGAGACGCGAACGGACAGGCAGAAATCCGGGTTCCGGATTCCGCCAGCGCAAACAACCGACACGACCAACTGACAACCAGGCAACGCTTGTTCGCGTTTCGCCGTTCTCTTGGCGTCTTCGCGCGCACTTTCTGCTTTGCGGCCTTTCTCGTCAGGCGCCCCGTGCCCAGCGGGCGTTGACCGCCTCGAGACGGGCCTGCAGGGCGTCGGGCACGTCGCCGGCGTTCAGTTCGGCCAACCAGTCGGCGGCCAGCGCGCGCCCGGGGTGCTCGGGCCGATCGGCGAGCAGTTCGCAGGCCCGCAGTCTGACGCTCGTGGCTTTGGCCGAGTTGGCGAACACCGCCAGGAAATTCTCCGCGAAGCGCATCGCGAGATCGGGGTGGTCCTGGTCGGCAGCCGCCACGACGAGTGCGCGCATGACCTCGGCGTCCGACAGGCAGAAACCCGGGTCCAGGTCCAGCATCGCTGCACTACGATCCACGGCCTCGACCGGGTCCTCGAAGGCCAGCAGCAGCGCCTCGATATGCATTCGGCCGTGGGTCAGCCGCCGGTCGGGTGGTCCGTCGACGACCAGGTGGCGGGCCAGCTCGGCGTGCATCGCGCGCGAACCGCCGCGGCTGCGGATTTCTTCCCACAGTGCGTCCGGGTCGCGGGTGAAGCGTTCGGGTTCCGGTTCGACCTCGGTGTCGGGATCGGTCAGGTTGAGGTCCTCACGGTGAACGGCCACGGCGCGCCCGGCCAGGTGGAACCAGCCAAGGACGCCGGCGCTCCAGACCGTGAACTGCGCGATCGGGCCGAGCCAGCCGTCGGGCTGGACGATGCGGCCGACGCCCGCGGTCAGTGCATAGATCGCTCCGATTCCCAGCAGTGCGCCGCACAGCAGGCCGTAGTCGCGCCGGCCCAGGCGGGCGGCCAGGCGAAGCCAGGACGGCGGCCAGAGGGCGGTCAGCAGGCTGCGGCCGAGGGTCAGGAGAATCGTCGCGGCGGGCAGGACCAGCAGCAGGGCGAGCGCGCCGAGGGCCGTGCCGAACGGTCCGGCCCAGAGCGTGAGCGCGACCAGCGCCAGTGTGCCGATCAGCCAGAGCGCCACGTGTCGCCAGGCCAGGCCGTCGCCGCCTTCGATCCGGCGCGGCAGGCCGGGGGTGTCGTCGGCCGCTTCCAGCAGGGTCTCCGAGGCGATCCGGTAGAGCATGAACCAGGCGATGAAGCGCAGTACGAACGCGGCCAGACCGCCGAGCGGAATCGGTGCGCGCGCCAGCGCTTCGATGAACACGATGGCGAACCAGAAGCCGGCTACCCAGCGAATGCCCTCGGGCGAGCCGAGGTAGTCGAAGGCATCGGCGAGGCGCAGCGGCTGCGCGCAGGAATCCCGTTCCAGGCCGGTGCGCGCCACCGGTTCAGAACATGCCGGTATCGAGGCGCGCGGATTCCGACATCATTTCCTGGTTCCACGGCGGGTCGAAGGTCAGCGCCACGTCCACGGATTCGACCGTCGGGATGATCATCAGCCGTGAGCGCACATCGTCGACCAGGAAGTCGCCCATGCCGCAGCCGGGCGCGGTCAGCGTCATCGCGATCCGGATGTCGCGGTTGCCTTCATCGTTGCGCTGGATGTCGACCTCGTAGACCAGGCCGAGATCGACGATGTTGATCGGGATCTCGGGGTCGTAGCAGGTCTTGAGCTGGTGGACCACCAGCGCCTCGAAGTCCTCGTCCGACGCGTTCTCCGGCAGCTCGGGCCGCGCCGGCGGCTCGCGGCCGATCGCGTCGGCATCATCGCCGCCGAGCCGGAACAGGCGGCCGTCGACGTAGATCGTGAAGCTGCCGCCCAGCGACTGGGTCAGGTACCCGGTTGTCCCGGCCGGCAGCTCGAGCACCTGGCCATCGGGAATCAGCACGACCTCGGCGTCGCGCTCGAACTTCACCGGCGTGTAGGACTGGGAAAACATCGTCGTCGGGCAGGGCGTTGAATTCAGGACCGATATTGTACGCTTTCGGCGGCCGATTTTGCGTGGCCGAGGGGTGTGCCCTCTTTCTGGGTCGTGCTCGCTGCCTTGGAGGATGGACGCGAAGGCCGCAACGATCGCGAAGAGCACGTCCTCGACCGTCGATGCCCAGCGCTCGCTGGGTGGCCGGTGCGAGCGCGGGTGCCGGGGTGGGTAGACTGGGGCGAGGTGGGCCGATGGAGGATCGTGATGAACGGAAGGGTTCGATTCGTCCTGTTGGTGCCGGTCATCGCCGGCGCGTACTGGCTGGGACTGCATCACGGCGCCTCGCCCGTCGAGGAGGGTGCGCCGCAGACTGCAGCGGTACCGGATGCCGCGCCGCCTGCGTTTCGTACTCCCACCGCCGACCGTTTTCGAGCCGAGACTGCGGAGGCCGCGGCTCGGCTGCGCACCCCGTCCGATCGTCCGGCCTTTCAACCGGCGCAGGACGACCCGGGCGCGGAGCCGCGCCCCGGCTCGGGCCGCGCCTGGATGCGCGAGCACGGATTTCCGCTGGACGACCTGGAAGTGCAGCGGTATTCGAACATGAGCGACGCCGAACTGGCCCGGCGCGCCGGCGAGGACAAGCTCGCGGCCTACGAGCAGTGCTACCGGCAGCTCTTTCGAGACAACAGGGGGGAAGTCGCGCTGGACTGCTTCGTCGAACTGGCTGCGCGCGGCTCGCACTACGCGATGCAGATGCTGGCCTTCTCCTATCTGGGAACCGGCGCCGAAGGCGTGGTCGTGGATCCGCTGCTGGCCCAGGCCTGGTTCCGGGCCTCGTACCGGCTCGGCGACTGGACCGCGCTGATGGTCGCGCATCGTTTGAACGCCAACGAGCCGATGCAGCCGGATGAACTGCTGCTGGCCGACGCGCTGGCTGCGCAGATCGTCGCCGACCTCGACCGCCGCCACCGCGCACGCACCGGCGAGCCGCTGCCCATCACCCCGCTACCGGGCCACGACCAGGCCATCGCCCACTACCTCGAACACGGCCTCGACGACCCCACGGCCTCGCCGCCTGATCCGTGACTGTGCCCGGTTCGAGCGTGCCGGAATCGTCGTTGGAGGACGCGCGCGAAGGCGCGAAGGGAAAGGCAAAATCCGGTTTCCGGGTTCGGCAGTCGGCGCTCCTTCGACGGACCGCTCTTGCCACCCACCACCAACCAACAACCAACAACCAACAACCAACAACCAACAACAAAAATAACGCCTGTTCGCGTTTCGCCTTTCTCTCCGCGTCTTTGCGTCTTTGCGCGAATCAGCTAGCGGATCGAAGCCAGCCCACCCGAATCCTCGACACCGCCCGCTGGATCGTCGACGCACAGGGAATCGCCCAAGAACATTCTCTTCGCGTTCTTCACCCCTTCGCCCGGTTCGCGTCCATCCTCCAGAAAATCAAGGCGCAACGACCGCGAAGAGCCGCCCTCAACCGTCGATGCCCAGCGCGCGTTCGGCGGCGGCGCGGGTCATCGGGTGGTAGCGCGGGCGGGCACGCTGGTAGATCTCGATGGCCCGGTCGCGGCCCCAGTCGGTGGCGGCCAGTTCTTCGTAGAGCGGACGGGTGAACTTGTTGCGGCCGACGTCGACCAGGAAACTTTCCAGCCGCTCCAGGCCCGGTTCGTAGCGGGTTTCGATGGCGCGCACCAGCCACAGGTACAGGATCTCGACGTTGCCGCTTCCGGTCAGGTCGTAGGCCGCGTCGAGTTCGGCCATCTGCTCGAGCGTCAGGACATCGCCCAGCCCGAGCAGGAACCGGCGCCACTCGCTGACCGTCCAGTCGGCGGTCGGGATGTCGGCCAGCTCGATCTCGCCGGCCAGCCACTGCCGGCGGTAGTCGTTGACGATCTCGAAGGCATCGGACTGCGGGATCACCGCGTCGTCGGGTAGGCCGGGCGCGTAGATCCATTCCTCGAGCTCGGCCTTCGTGACCCGTTCGCCGTGCTCGGCCAGCAGCGTGGTGTCGAGATAGGCGAGGAAGTCTTCGGTGTCGATGGATTCGAACGCGAAGTGATCGAAGTAGTCGGTCAGGAAGGCATCGAAGGCCTCGCGACCGACCCGGGCTTCGAGCCACTGCAGGAACAGCCGGCCCTTGTCGTAGGGGATGCCGGTGAAGGAGGCTTCCGGGTCCTGGCCGACCAGGTCGCGGGCCAGGACCTGCTCGGCGTCGCTCAGTTCCTCGAGCTGGGCCTTGAGGTTCTCGAAGTCCAGCGTGCCTTCCATGTCCTTGCGGCGCGTGCCGTAGAGGTTCTCGACGATCCGCGATTCGAAGTAGGTGGTGAAGCCCTCGTTCAGCCACAGATCGCGCCAGGCGGCGTTGGTGACCAGGTTGCCGGACCAGGAGTGGGCCAGCTCGTGCGCGATCAGCGCGGTCAGCGAGCGGTCGCCGGCGATCACGGTCGGGGTGATGAACGACAGGCGCGGGTTTTCCATGCCGCCGAACGGGAAGCTCGGCGGCAGGATCAGCAGGTCGTAGCGGTCCCAGCGGTAGTCGCCGTAGAGCGCCTCGCCGACGTCGATCATTTCTTCCAGTTCACCGAACTCGTACGCCGCGGCCTCGAGCCGGGACGGTTCGGCGTAGACGCCCGAGCGCGGCCCGATCTCGCGGAACTCGAGCTCACCGACGGCAATCGCCATCAGGTACGAAGGGATCGGCTGCGGCATCGTGAACGTGTAGGTGCCGTCGGCGGCCGGCTCGGTCGGGTTGCCGCCGGCGCCCATCACGGCGATGAGTCCGCGCGGCACGCGCACGGTGGCGTCGAAGGTGTAGCGAACGCCCGGCGTGTCCTGCAGCGGCACCCAGGTGCGCGCGAAGATCGGCTGCGACTGCGAGAACAGGAACGGCCGGCCCGACAGGGTCTGCCGGCCGTCGAGCCACTGCAGGCCGTAGGCTTCGGGGGTGGTCGAGTAGTCGATGCGGACCCGGTCGGCGCCGCCCGGCAGCGCAACGACCAGTGGCCGGCCGAGCCAGGGCTGGTCGGGATCGCCTTCGCCGAGCCGCCATGACAGCGGTTCGAGGGCGTCGTCGTCCAGGACCCGATTCACGTCGCGGATCTCGAGCTGGCGGGTATCGAGCACCAGCCGCTCGGCCGCGGCGCCCTCGATGCGTTCCAGATCGAGCACGACGAAGCCGTCGAGCACGCGCCGACGAAGGTCCACGTCGAGGTCCAGCGTCATGTGGTCGATGGCGACCGCATCGTGGTTGGCGTAACTGTGCGGATCGGGGCCGGTCGGGATCGGTGCCGGCCGCTCGCCGCGGGCGACGTCCGGTGCGGTGGCGTCGGGCGCCGGCGAGCAGGCGGCCGCGCACAGCGCCAGCGCACCGCCGATCAGCAGTCGGTTCAGGGTCATCGGGGTGGCCTCTCTCGAATCGGACCGACCGGGCAGGGCGCCCGGCCGGAGTCGGCGGTGGTTCAGCCTTCGCTGGCGGGTTTCATCTGCGATTGCAGGTAGTTCTGCTCGCCGAGCTTGTCCATCAGGGCAAGCTGGGTTTCCAGCCAGTCGACGTGGCCTTCTTCGTCGTTCAGGATCTTCTGGAACAGATCGCGCGAGACATAATCCCGGACCTGCTCGGCATACTCGACCGCGTCGCGCAGGTCGGGGATGGCCTGGTGTTCGAGCGCCAGGTCGCATTCCAGCAGCTCACGGACGTTCTCGCCGATGCGCAGCTTGCCGAGGTCCTGCAGGTTGGGCAGGCCTTCGAGGAACAGGATGCGGTTGATGACCTCGTCGGCATGCTGCATTTCCTCGATCGACTCGGCGTATTCCTTCTTGCCGAGGATCTCCAGGCCCCAGTCGTCGAGCATGCGGGCATGCAGGAAGTACTGGTTGATCGCGGTCAGTTCGTTCTTCAGCACCTTGTTCAGGTGCTCGATGATGGTGGCGTCGCCCTTCATGTGCGGTCGGCTCGGGTATGGATTTCAGGCGCGAGGATACCGCACCTTCCGACCGTCTCCGGGAATGAGAAGCGCTTGCGTCAGGCGTCCAGCACGGTGTGGACGGCCACCGGAACGCGTTCGACGCCGTCCAGTGCGGACAGCCGGATCAGCACCGCGCAGCCGATCAGCTCGCCGCCGGCGTCGTTGACCAGCTCGCAGCTTGCCGCCATGGTGCCGCCGGTGGCCAGCACGTCGTCGACGAGCAGAACCCGGTCGCCGGGGCGCACGGCATCGCTGTGCATCTCGACGGCATCACTGCCGTATTCGAGCGTGTAGTCGCGACGCAGCGTGGCGCGCGGCAGCTTGCCGGGTTTGCGCACCGGGATGAAGCCGGCGCCGAGCGCCCGGGCGACCGCGGTACCGAAGATGAAGCCGCGTGACTCGATGCCGACGACCTGGTCGATGTGGTGGCCGACGAACGGCTCGTACAGTCGATCGACCGCCCAGGCCAGGCCTTCCGGGTGGGCCAGCAGCGGCGTGATGTCCTTGAACACGATGCCGGGCTCGGGCCAGTCCGGGACGTCGCGGATCAGCGAAATGAAGTCGGTCATGCGGTTGCGCTCATCGAACGGGTGCGCCCGAGCATACCGCAGCCCGGCGCTCAGCCCAGCTTGCTGGAGTCCAGCCGTTCCAGACCGGGGTGGTGGCGCTCGAGATCGCGCAGGATGGCATCCCCGATGCGCCGGATCGCCGGCGAGGTGCCGGTGCTCTTGCGCCACGCCAGGCCGATCCGCCGGACCAGCGGATTGCCCTCGATCGGCCGGGCCACCACGTCGCCGCGACCGTCGATCTCGGAGGCCACGTACAGGTAGGGCAGGAAGCACACGCCGGTGCCCATGCCGGCCATCAGGCGCAGTGCGTCGAGGCTGGCCGAGTCGTAGCGGGCGTTGATCTCGGCGCCGTGTTTCCTGCAGAAGGTGTCGATCTGGCGGTGGTATTGCGACCGGGCGCTGAACGACAGCGCCTCGACGCCCTTGAGTTCCCTCGGGTGGATCGGCGTATCGCCGGCCAGCGGGTGGTCGAGCGCGCAGACCATCAGCAGCGGCTCCTCGAACAGTTCACGACAGACCAGGTCACCGCGCCCGGCCGGCATCTCGGTCAGGATCAGGTCGTGGACGCCGTTGAGCAATTGTTCGGCCAGCGGTTCGGAAAAGTCCTCGCGGATGCGCAGGCGCAGTTGGGGGAACTCCTTGTGCAGCCGGCGCACCACCGGCGGCATCAGGTACGGACCGACGCTGGTCTTGACGCCGAACTGCAGCGTGCCGCTGAGTGTCTTCATCGCTTCACTGGCGTAGTCCTCGAGCGCCTGGACCTCGCGCAGGATGGTGTGGGTCCTGGCCAGGACTTCGCGGCCGACGGGCGTCAGCTGGGCACCGCGCCGTCCGCGCTCGGCCAGCCGGACCCCGAGGTGTGCTTCGAGCCCATCGATCTGTGCGCTGAGCGACGGCTGGCTGATGCCACACTGCTCGGCGGCCTTCCGGTAATTCTCGCAATCGGCGAGGGCAGAGAAGTAGCGGAGCTGCTTGAAGGTCAGTTCGCGGGACATTGCTCGTGCGATTCCGATGGAACAGGGCGGAAATATAGTACATAACCTATGAAAAGGCGAGCCTTCACGCCATCGATCGATCTGCACGACCGTGTTTTTCGGTCGGCAAGAGCGCATGCTATGCACCCCTGATCCACCGACGAGCTCGCCATGACCGATCGAACCCGACTCCCGACCCTCTGTGTGCATGCCGGTCAGCGCAAGGGGCCGGCCGAGAACGGCCTGAACACACCGATCGTCACCTCCACGGCCTACGACTACACCGGCGGCGAGGGCGTACGGTACCCGCGCTACCTGAACACGCCCAACCACCAGGTCGTGGCGGCCAAGATCGCTGCGCTGGAAGGTGCCGAGGATGCGCTGGTGTCCGCCTCCGGGCTGGGCTCGATCAGTGCGCTGCTGTTCGGCCTGCTCGAGCCCGGCGATCACGTGATCCTGCTCGACGGACTCTACGGCGGGACTTCGGACCTGATCGACGGGCTGCTGGTGCCCTGGGGCCTGCGTCATTCGACCTGGGACGGCGATCCGGGCACGCTGGCGGGCCTGATCGAGCCGCGGACCCGGCTGGCCTGGGTCGAATCGCCGACCAACCCGCTGCTGCGGGTGATCGACCTGGCGGCGACCGCAGCCATCCTCAACGAACGCGGCGTGCTGGCGGCGATCGACAACACCTTCGCCACGCCGATCCTGCAGCGGCCGCTGGCGCTGGGCTTCGACCTGGTCATGCACTCGGCGACCAAGTACTTCGGCGGGCATTCCGACCTGCTGTGTGGTGCGCTGGCCGGCTCGGCCGAACTCATCGACCGGATTCGCCCGGCCGCGATCCGGCTCGGGTCCAGCCTGAACGGCCAGGACCTCGCCCTGCTCGAGCGCTCGATGAAGACGCTGGCGCTGCGCGTCGAGCGGCAGAGCGCCAGTGCGCTGGAGCTGGCCCGCTCGCTGGCCGAGCATGCCGCCATTGCCGAGGTGTACTATCCGGGGCTGCCGGAGGATCCCGGCCATGCCATCGCGCGGCGGCAGATGGACGGCTTCGGCGGCATGCTCGGCTTCCGGCTGGCCGGCGATCGAGATCCCGGTCGGTTCCTGGCGGCGCTGGAGTTCATCGCGCCGGCGGTCAGCCTGGCCGGCGTCGAATCGACGATCTGCCAGCCGTCCCGGACCAGCCACGCGCGGGTCGCCGCCGCGGTCCGCGAGCGGCTGGGCATCGACGACCGGCTGATGCGCCTGTCGGTCGGCATCGAGTCGCTCGAGGACCTGGTCGAAGACCTCGGCCGGGCGCTCGGCCAGGCCGGTTGAAGGACCGTTCCGTGTCGCCCCCTGGCCGTGCGCCGCGGATCGAGGCCCAGCCCGACACCACGACCTGCGGGCCGACCTGCCTGCACGCCCTGTATCGGCACTTCGGCGATGGCATCGTCCTCGACGAAGTCATCGAAACCATCCACCGGCTCGACCACGGCGGGACGCTGGACGTGTTCCTGGCCAACCACGCGCTGGCGCGCGGCTACACCGCCGAAATCCATACCTACAACCTCGAGGTGTTCGATCCGACCTGGTTCGAGGGCAGGGTCGACATCGCCGAGCGTCTGCGCACCCAGGCCTGGGCCAAGAACAACCCGAAGCTGACCGTTGCCACGACCGGCTACCTTCACTTCCTGGCCGCCGGCGGCCGGCTGCGCTTCTCCGACCTGACCCGCACCCTGATCCGCCGCCTGCTCCGCGATGGGCATCCGGTGCTGACCGGTCTGAGCGCGACCTACCTGTATCGCAGCATGCGCGAGTGGGGCCCGGACGACGAAGACGACGACATCCGCGGCCGCCCGGTCGGGCACTTCGTGCTGCTGACCGACTACGACCGGACCACCCGCGAGGTCGGCATTGCCGACCCGATGGCCGGCAATCCGCTCGGCAGCCAGCGCTACCGGGTCCATATCGACCGCGTGATCGGTGCGGTGTTGCTCGGCTCGCTGACCTACGACGCCAACCTGGTCGTGATCCGGCCGAGGAAAAACGCCGCATGAAGCACTGGGTGGTGGCCGAAACGCTGGAGCCGTGGCTGACCGAACTGCCCGGCGTCGAGTGCGTTGCCGCGCGCGACTACCTGGCCGACCCGGCCCGTTCGGACCAGCGTGGCGTGCGTGTCTACAACCTCTGCCGCAGTCTGCGCTACCAGGCCACCGGCTACTACGTCTCGCTGCTGGCCGCCGCGCGCGGCCATCGGCCGCTGCCGTCGGTCGGCACGCTGCAGGACCTGAAGAACCCCTCGGTGGTCCGGCTGGTGTCCGGCGACCTGCAGGCCGCCATCCAGAAGAGCCTGAAGGCGCTGCAGTCGGATCACTTCGTGCTGTCGATCTACTTCGGTCGCAACCTGGCCGAACGCCACGACACGCTGAGCCGGGCCCTGTTCAAGCTGTTCCCGGCGCCGCTGCTGCGCGCCGAGTTCACCCGGGTCAACGACGAGTGGCTGCTGCGCCGCATCGCGCCGCTGGACTTCGCCGAGGTGCCGGAGGGCCACCGGGGCTTCCTTCACGAGGCGGCGCGCCGGTATTTCGCCGGCGAACGTCCGCGCACGCCGCGCAGCAAACCGACGCGGTTCGACCTGGCGATGCTGGTCAACCCGGCCGAGGCCCACCCGCCGTCCGACGAGCGCGCCCTGAAACGCTTCGAGAAGGCCGGCGCCGAGCTCGGGCTGGCGGTCGAGCGGATCGGCCCCGACGACATCGGCCGGCTGGCCGAGTTCGACGGCCTGTTCATCCGCGAGACCACCGCCGTCAACCACCACACCTTCCG
Source organism: Wenzhouxiangella sp. XN79A (assembly GCF_012272825.1). GTDB lineage: Bacteria > Pseudomonadota > Gammaproteobacteria > Xanthomonadales > Wenzhouxiangellaceae. Next base: position 62,861 of record NZ_JAAWWS010000162.1, read on the forward strand.
CTTCGCGCGCAAGGCCGCCGCCGAGGGGCTGGTCGTCATCGACGACCCGGACTCGATCCTGAAGTGCACCAACAAGGTCTACCTGGCCGAGCTGCTGGCCCGCCACCACGTCGCCGCGCCGAAGACGCTGCTGGTCCACCGCGACAACATCGACCAGGTCGAAGCCGCACTCGGCCTGCCGGTGGTGCTCAAGCAGCCCGACAGCGCGTTCTCCGCCGGCGTGGTCAAGGTGCGCGAAGCCCGGGAGCTCAAGCCCACGATCCGCAAGCTGTTGAAGCACTCCGAGCTGGTCGTCGCCCAGGAGTACCTGCCGACCGACTTCGACTGGCGGGTCGGGGTGCTCGACGGCCGGCCGCTGTACGTGTGCCGCTACTACATGGCCCGCGGTCACTGGCAGATCATCAAGCACGACGGCGAGAAGGGCGCCGACGAGGGCAACGCCGACACGGTGGCCGTCGGTGAGGCGCCGGAGCGCGTGGTCCGCACGGCGCTGAAGGCCGCTTCGCTGATCGGCGACGGCCTCTACGGCGTCGACCTGAAGGAAGTGGACGGCCGCGTGCTGGTCATCGAGGTCAACGACAACCCGTCGATCGACGCCGGCTGCGAGGACGCGGTGCTGAAGGGCGCGCTGTACCGCGAAATCCTGGGCAGCCTGCTCCGACGGATCGAGGCGCGAAAGCAGGGCCTGACCGCGGGACGCTCCGGAGACTGACATGCCGACCCTGGATCCGCCCTACGAGATCGAATTCCTGCACGCCTTCGCCGGCTACGGTATCGAGCTCGAATACATGATCGTCGACCGCGCCACGATGCGCGCGAAACCGATCGCCGACGTGCTGCTGCACGACGAGACCGGCGAGGTCGTCAACGAGGTGGCGCACGGCGACATCGCCTGGTCGAACGAGCTGGTCCGGCACGTCGTCGAACTCAAGACCAACGGACCGGCGCCGACGCTCGACGGCCTCGGCGAGCGTTTCCACCGGGACCTCGTGACGATCAATCGGCGGCTCGAGACCGAAGGTGCCTGCCTGCTGCCGGGCGCGGCGCATCCGCTGTTCGAGCCGGACCGGGAAACGGTGCTGTGGCCCTTCGGCCAGAACGAGATCTACGCCGCCTACGACCGCATCTTCGGCTGCCGCGGCCACGGCTGGTCCAACCTTCAGTCGATGCACATCAACCTGCCGTTCGCCACCGACGAGGAGTTCACCCGGCTGCACGCGGCGATCCGCGTCGCCCTGCCGCTGATTCCGGCCCTGTCGGCGGCCTCGCCGTACCTCGACGGCCGCTTCGGCGGCTGGCTGGACAATCGATTGAGGTTCTACCGCGACAACCAGAAGGCCGTTCCGGCGATCTCCGGCCGCGTGGTGCCCGAGCCGGTGACCTCGATCGAGGACTACCACGCCCGCATCCTCCTGCCGATGTACGACGCGGTGAAACCGCTGGACCCGGACGGCGTCCTGAACGACGACTGGCTGAACTCCCGCGGTGCGATCGCCCGCTTCGAGCGCCGGACCCTCGAGATCCGCATCATCGACCTGCAGGAAGCCCCGTCCATCGACCTGGCGATCGCCGAGGCCGTCGTCGCGCTGGTGCGGGTCTTCTACGACGGTCGGGTCGGCTTCGACGACCAGCAGGCGGTGGCCACCGAGGCCCTGTCCACGCTGCTGTTCGACTGCGCGGCGCGCGGTCCGGAGGCGGTCATCGACGACGCCGGAATCGCGGCGCTGTACCGGGTCGAGCCGGGGACGCGCGCCGCTGACGCACTGGCCCGACTGCTGGAGCGCGGCTGGCTGGGTGATGATGCGTCGGGCCGGATCGCCCTGCTGCTCGAGCACGGGCCGCTGGCCGCCCGCCTGTACCGCGCGCTGGGCGACGCTCCGAGCGAGCGTGAACTGGTCGATGCCTGCACGGAGCTGGCCGCATGCCTGGCCGAGAACCGCCCCTATCGGTCCTGATCACCGCCGAACACGCGTCCAACGCGGTCCCTTCGCGCTGGGCGGAGCTGTTCGACGACAGCCGGGACGTGCTGAGGACGCACCGCGCCTGGGACCCGGGCAGCCTGCCGCTGGCCCGCGCGCTCGCCGAGGCGCTGGGCGCGAAACTCATGACGGGCCGCTGGACTCGGCTGCTCGTCGACCTGAACCGCTCCGAGCACCACCCGAAGCGCTTTTCGGCGTTCTCCAGGACGCTGACCGCCGCCGAGCGAGAGGAACTGACCCGCGCCCTCTGGCGGTCCCACTGGCAGGCCTATGCCGAGTTCGTCCGCGCCGCCCCGGGCCGGGTGATCCACCTGGCCTGCCACAGCTTCACGCCGGTGCTCGACGGCAAAGTGCGCAGTACCGACATCGGCCTGCTGCACGATCCGTCGCGCCCGGACGAGGACGCGTTCTGCAGGGCGCTGCAGAAGGCCCTCCGGGGGCGCGATCCGGATCTCGCCGTGCACCGCAATCGCCCGTATCGGGGCACCAGCGACGGCCTCGGCGCCTGGCATCGGCGCATGTTCGACGATTCGAAGCTGAACACGCTGGAGATCGAGTTGAACCAGCGCTTCGCCGAGGGCCGCGAGGCGGTGGCCGTCCGCACGGCGATCGTGACCGCCGCCGTCGAAGCGATCGCCACCTTGGCGGGCGGGGGTCAGCGCGCCGCGTCGGTCCAGAACCGATCGCCGGCCGCGTCGTAGATCACGCGTCGTTCGCGCAGCAACCCGACGCCGATCAACGCGTCCCAGGGCGGGTCGGCATCGGCGCCGCCGGTCTCGCGGGCCAGGCGGATGTCCAGCTTCGTCCAGGTCGCCTTGCCGATGGGGCGTTCTGAACGCACACCGCGAGGTCTTCCACTACGATGCCCGCGATCGGCTGATTCACCTCCAGCGCTCGGTCAACGGCGGTACGCTGGGCACGGTCCAGCGGCTGCGCTACGATCTGTCCGGCAATATCCTGTGCAAGTCCGACGTGTCCTCGGCCAGCTGCACCGGCAGCCAGACCAACTATGCCTACGGCGCCGGCAACGCCGGCCCGCACGCCGCCACGACGGCCGGGCCGCGCACGCTCATCTACGACGCCAACGGCAACGTCACGTCGGACCGGAACAACGGCATCACCGACCGCCAGTTCCACTACACCAGCTACGACAAGCTCCGCCGGGTCACCCGCGGCCCGCGCCAGGTCGAGTTCCACTACGGCGCCGACCGCGCCCGCACGCTGCGGGTGGACCGGGAGGGCGGCTCGATCGCCCGGCGCACGCACTACGTGGGCGCGGTGGAGGTGGTCTGGAAGGGCAGCAACCCATCATCGTCCGGCGGCGAGTACCGCCGCTCGATCGCCGGGGTGGCGCTGGCGACCTTCTACGCGGCCAGCGGTGTCGACCGGGTGCGCTACCTGCACACCGACCACCTGGGCTCGATCGTGGCGATGAGCGACGAGAACGGCCTGATCGAGTCGCGCACGGGCTTCGACGCCTGGGGCCAGCGGCGCGACGGCGACCACTGGGGCTCGGTGTGGCAGCAGTGGCTGCTGGGCATGACGCCTGCCTGGGCGGCCGTCCAGCTGGAGGTCACGCCCAGGGGCTTTACCGGCCACGAGCACGTCGACGAGATGGGCCTGATCCACATGAACGGTCGGATCTACGACGCCTTGCTGGGGCGGTTCCTGCAGGCCGACCCGTTCGTCGAGGACGCCACCACGCTGAACCGCTACACCTACGTGCACAACAACCCGCTGGCGTATACGGATCCGAGCGGGTATTTCAGTTTGAAGAAGGCGTTCCGGACGATCGTCTCGATCGCGATCTCGGTGATCGCGGCGAAGGTCACGCTGGGCTTCGGGTTCACGTTCAAGGGGTTCCTGAGCGCCGTGCTCGGCGGCGCGGCCTCGGGCGCGGTGGCCGCCGGCAGCGTGGAGGGTGCGCTCTGGGGCGCATTCGCCGGCGGGGTCTTCTTCGGGATCGGCCAGCAGTTCGCCGGCACGGCCGGCGACGGGGGCGTGTTCGGTACCAGCTACACCGGACCGGAGCTTGCAAAGGCCAGTGTCGCGCACGGGATTGCCGGTGGTACGATCGCCGAGCTGCAGGGCGGAAAGTTCGGGCACGGGTTCCTGTCGGCGGGCGTGGCCAAGGCAGCGACGCCGGCGGCGATGAGTGTCAGCAAGGACGTGTTCGTGCAGGGTGCGGCCGTGGCGATCGTCGGCGGGACGACGTCTCGGATCAGTGGGGGAAAGTTTGCGAACGGGGCGGTGACGGCGGCGATGGGGTTTGCGTTTAATCAGTGTGCTACTGAGGGTTGTGGTCGAGTTGATGAAAGTACGGAACGGGAAGGTGGAGTTTCGTCCTTTTTCAGGGGCTCAAGATCATTTTTGGCTATATCCGGATCTCGCAAAGCTCTGATCGCCCGCAGCGCCTGATCTGACTGTCTTTGCCGGCGTTTTCATAGTGTGCGGAACCGCACTGG
>NZ_JAAWWS010000163.1:0-37931 GCF_012272825.1 Wenzhouxiangella sp. XN79A
GAGTTATTGTCAAATCTGGTGTACGAGCGATCAGGCAGCGGCGTGCTTTGGTTGATCAACGACCTGTTCTCCATCTCGGAACTCGACGTTATCGACGACCAGTCTCAGCAACTGGAAGCCCTTGATTCGTTTCCATCGACGCCCCGCGGATTGCAACAACTTGAACACCATGGCCAGCGTGGTGTCGCGTGAGCCACAGTTGCGCGACTTGCGAGTTCGCAACCGCACCGTCGCGAAGGTCGACTCGATCGGATTGGTGGTCCGCAGATGGACCCAGTGCTTGGCCGGGAAGTCGTAGAAGGCCAGCAGGTCGTCGCGATCTTTCTCGAGGCACATCATGGCCTTGGGGTACTTCGTGCCGAAGCGCGCCAGCGCACGATCGAAAGCCTGGTGGGCCGCCTCGCGGGTCTCGGCCAGATAGATGTCATGCAGCGCGGACTTGACCTTCGGCTGGACCGCTTTGGGCAACTTGTTGAGCACGTTGGCGATCTTGTGCACCCAGCATCGCTGGTGACGAGTATCCGGGAACGCCTTGTTCAGCGCTGCCCAGAAGCCCAGCGCACCATCGCCAATGGCGAGCTTGGGTGGTCGCTGTAGGCCCCGGCTGCGCAGGTCGGTCAACACCTCGTGCCAGCTGGCCTCGGACTCCCGATAGCCGTCTTCGACCGCCACCAGCTCCTTGCGGCCATGCTCGGTGACCCCGACGATCACAAGCAAGCACAGCTTGTCGTCCATCCGGACCCGGCTATAGACGCCGTCCGCCCACAGGTAGACGTAGTGCTTCTGGCTCAGATCCTGACGCCGCCACTGGACATGCTCTTCCAGCCAGCCCGCCTTCAGGCGCGCCACGGTGTTCGGCGACAGCCCCTTGGCCTGATCACCCACCAGTGCCTGCAGCGCTTCCTGGAAGTCACCGGTCGACACGCCACGCAGATAGAGCCACGGAATCAACTCGTCGAGGCTGCGTGCACGCTTGAGATACGGCGGCAGCAGGCTGGAGTTGAACTTGATCCCGGATCCGCTCCGGTCTCGCACCTTGGGCACCCGGACCTCGACGTCGCCGACGCCGGTCTGGATGGTGCGTTCGGGCAGATAACCGTTGCGCACCACCGCCCGACGCCCTTGGTCATCACATCGATGTTGATGGTGCTTGAGCATGGCCTCCAGCTCGGACTCTACGGCGGCCGCAATCAGTTCCCGCGCGCCCTGTCGAATCAGGCTGTGCAGGGGGTCCGAAAGATCAGAAACTGGCGGCTCTACCGCCGAAAGAGTAGACTGGTTCATGGCGTATCCTTTTCTGTTGGTTGTGATCTTGGTCGTGATCAACCAACAGGATACGCCACCCAATTTTCAGATCCCTCGTACACCAGAAATCACCATAACTCAGCGTGGCGCGCAACGCGCGTCAATAGCCTGACGTTCAAGATCACCGGGCGAAAACACGGCCCACGCGTTGCCGAAGCGGTGACTAAAATGAGCGAAGCGAATCGCCGCGGAGGTCAACAAGCAGGCGCATGACGGCTCCGGTGCATCGTTTTTTTAAGTTGCGCATTGTCAGGACAGGCGTTTTGACGTCAGCGTGTCCTTTATTTCTGATGAAGGGACGTGTTTGTTATTGGGATTCCGTTCCATCTTGGACATGTTCAAACCGGTTCGGCTCAGTCTTTTTCATGAAACGATCACCATCGGGTTCGAGCTTCCAATCCTTCCAGCCGAGGTGGCGATAAAATCCAACGGCACGATAGTTCTCATCCGGATCGGTAGTCAACCAGATTTCATTCCACCCTTCCGAGAAAAGCCAATTCTCAACCGATGCAAGAAGTCGCATACCGATCCCATGCCCTTCGTATTCCTTGAGGACGGCGATGACCCACATTTCTCCGGTTAAGTGATTGCCAATGGCAAAACCGATAACCCGGCCTTCCCCTTCAGCGACCCATCCTCGGTGCGAATAAAGCAACTGCTCGCCAACCGATTCTGGTGTAATCCCGAGCTCTGCTAGTTCCGCTGCGCCATGTTCGTTGTGCCACGTCGCAATCCGCACTGCGAAAAGAGATGGAATATCGCTGGGTACGATTTGTCGATAGCGAATCTTCATGAGCATTGAATTGGTGAGCACTCGAAAGTTTTCCCAACGTCAAGGATTGGAACCCTCAAGTAACATATCGTCTTAGCTAAGCGGCACGCTTTTGCGCGTCCGGTGGAGGGCCGCACGGCCCGGAACGAACTTGAGCGACTTGTTAATCGATTCACTGAATTTCGAGCCTTATTCATTCTCTGGGGGCCATGCTATAACTTCAACGCCAGGAATCCTGATCGCCCGACAGGTATCAAAGGGTTCCCCACTAGAGGCGCAGTCCAAGATCTTTTGAATCGGGTGAGAAGGAGACTGATCCTCCGCTTTTCTGCTGATGGCGCGCAGAACTCCCTCTTGGCCTGGGTCTATGCGCCATGAGGCGACCGAAAGGTCTCCGGAGGAACCACGCCACATCACAGTCCAGATACTCTCATCATCAAACCCCGCGTCAAGGGCAATTACCTGTCCTAGACGAAAAGCATAGGTTGACTTCGGCGTTGAATATGCACCCAAGAGCTCGTTAAGGATTTCAAGTTCCGCGCACTCTTCCGGTTTAAAGCTATCAGTCACACCGCCCTCTATTGCTTTTGACAGCAGAGTTTCAATAGGAACGTCTCGAAATATTCGCCCGAGAGCCAAGTCAATGGACCATAGTCTTTCAGAATCTGCATTTCCGAGAACGATATGCCCTACGATTCCACTATGTTGCATCAATCCCACGTTTTTCACCCCATCTAGCGGTAGAGGGAGAACTCGGCCAGCAACGAAACCGTACCTCCAGCCAGTTGGTAACTCAAGCTTGTTAGGTGGAGCAGAAAACCCAACTCCCAGTAAAGCGGATTCGGGCTCAATGTGCCTTTCACCGTTGCACGTTATGCCTAAAGCAAGTTCCATCAGCGTGAAGGAAAAGACGAAGACACCTAATGCTCTCATTCGATATAACGTCTTTTTTCAGCGGCGCGCACTGGCGCGTCCAGTGGAGGGCAAAGCCCGGAACGAACTGGAACTACTTGTTAGGCACATTGACCACAATCCAGGCGCCATCGCGCTTTACCAAGGCGGTTCCGTAGTTACCTCTCGCAAAGAAACCGAATGTAGGCTTTGCCTCATTGTGAGCTAGCAAAACGGCGGCGGTAGCGCCCTCTTCGTCTGCACGCCGCTGCAAAAAGGATCGCCAAACGAGAACAGCCTCTTCCTCAATAGCATTGACTTCTGCGAGTGGCGTATCCGTAACGTACGAGAACTTCAAGTAGTACCGGTCACCCTCAACAGGCACATTCTCAACGCCCTCCAAGGAAATTGTCTGGCCTGAGGGCAACTGCAGCATCTCCAGATCTGGATCGGCGCATCCGCCAAGTAGCAGCAGGGCGGACATGATGAGGAATCGATTCATCTAATGTGCCTAACTAGAATTTAGGAGGCGAAAACGCCGGGTAATGGATATTTCGTCGGAAGTGACGAACAAGGCGCGCCCTGGTGAGGGGAATGTTGTCAAGCGGCTGATTTGACGCCAGTCTTTCCGACCCAGCGCCGTCATTACACGGCGAAAACGCCGCATAGCGCTCATCGAATCCTCGGGTTTCGGGGTCACGGGTTCGAACCACTCAGCTGCCAAGCCTGGGTCGATGATGCCGCAGGTCGGGCGTCCGGGCAAGCCCGCCGCGGCGGGTTCTACCCTGCTCGGCGTTGCGCCAGCCATCGATCCAGCTGGTCGGCGAAGGCCTTCCTGTCCCGGTTGCCCAGCGGCGGCGGGCCGCCGGTCTGGACGCCGCTGGCGCGCATCGTGTCCATGAAATCGCGGATGTTCAGGCGCTGGCGGATCGACTCGGCGGTATAACGCTCGCCCCGGGGCGTGACGACCGCCCCGCCCTTCTCGATGACCTCGGCGGCCAGCGGAATGTCGCTGGTCACCACCAGGTCGCCGGGGCTGCAGCGCCGCACGATTTCGTTGTCGGCTTCGTCGAAGCCCGAGGACACGATGACGTGGCGGATGTTGGCGTTCGCCGGCGTCGAGATCGCGTGGTTGGCGAAGGTCGTCAGTTCGATGCCGGTGCGGTGGGCCGCGCGAAAAAGAATTTCCTTGATCGCGCCGGGACAGGCGTCTGCGTCGACCCAGATCCGCGCGGCCGCCGCGTCAGGCACCGAAGGTCAGCTCGCCGTCCGCGACGTCGATCTTGACCGTATCGCCGGGCCCGTAGTCGCCGCCGAGGATCTTCTGCGCCAGCGGGTTCTCGAGCCGGCTCTGGATCGCGCGCTTCAGCGGTCGCGCGCCGTAGACCGGGTCGAAGCCGGCTTCTCCGAGAAGATCCAGCGCGGCGTCGGTGATCTCGAAGCCCATCTCGCGGTCGGCCAGGCGCTTCTGCAGGTAGGCCACCTGGATGCCGGCGATGGCGCGGATCTGCTCCTGGTCCAGCGGGTGGAACACGACGATCTCGTCGACGCGATTGATGAACTCGGGCCGGAAGTGCGTGCCGACGACCTCCATGACCGCGGACTTCATCGCCTCGTAGTCCGCACCCTGCATGGCCTGGATGCGGTCCGAGCCGAGGTTGGACGTCATGACGATCACGGTGTTGCGGAAGTCGACGGTGCGGCCGTGGCCGTCGGTCAGGCGGCCGTCGTCGAGCACTTGAAGAAGAATATTGAACACGTCCGGATGGGCCTTCTCGACCTCGTCGAGCAGGATCACCGAATACGGCCGCCGGCGGACGGTCTCGGTCAGGTAGCCGCCCTCTTCGTAGCCGACGTAGCCGGGCGGCGCACCGATCAGTCGCGCCACGGAGTGTTTTTCCATGAACTCCGACATGTCGATGCGGACCATGGCCTCTTCGGTGTCGAACAGGAAGTTCGCCAGCGACTTGCACAGCTCGGTCTTGCCGACGCCGGTGGGCCCCAGGAACAGGAACGAACCGTTCGGGCGGTTCGGGTCGGCCAGGCCGGCGCGCGAACGCCGGATCGCGTCGGCCACGGCCTTGACCGCTTCGTCCTGGCCGATGACGCGCTCGTGCAGCGCCTCTTCCATCCGCAGCAATTTATCCCGTTCCCCTTCGAGCATCTTCGAGACCGGGATGCCGGTCCAACGGCTGACCACCTCGGCGATCTCTTCCTCGGTGACCTTGTTGCGCAGCAGCTGGAAGTTGCCGGTGGCCTCGCTGGACTCGGCCTGCTCGAGCTGCTCTTCGAGCTCGGGAATCCTGCCGTGCTGCAGTTCGGCCATCCGCGACCAGTCCTGCGCGCGCCGGGCGTTGTCGAGTTCGGCGCGGGCCCGCTCCAGTTCTTCCTTGATGTGGGTGGCGCCCTGCACCGAGGCCTTTTCCGACTTCCAGACTTCCTCGAGGTCGGCGAACTCGCGCTCGGCGTCGTCGATATCGCTTTCCAGGTCGGCCAGGCGCTTCTTCGAGGCCTCGTCGGTTTCCTTCTTCAGCGCCTCGCGCTGGATCTTGAGCTGGATCAGGCGGCGCTCGAGCCGGTCCAGCGCCTCGGGCTTGGAGTCGATTTCCATGCGGATGCGGCTGGCCGCCTCGTCCATCAGGTCGATGGCCTTGTCGGGCAGCTGGCGGTCGGCGATGTAGCGCTGCGAGAGCGTGGCCGCGGCAACCAGCGCCGGGTCGGTGATGTCGACGCCGTGGTGGACTTCGTAGCGTTCCTGCAGGCCTCTGAGGATGGCGATCGTGTCCTCGATGCTGGGCTCGCCGACGAACACCTTCTGGAAGCGCCGCTCGAGTGCTGCGTCCTTTTCGATGTACTGGCGGTATTCGTCCAGCGTGGTCGCGCCGATGCAGTGCAGCTCGCCCCGGGCCAGCGCGGGCTTGAGCATGTTGCCGGCGTCCATCGAGCCCTCGGCCTTGCCCGCCCCGACCATGGTGTGGATCTCGTCGATGAACAGGATGATCCGGCCTTCCTGCTTCTTCAGGTCGTTCAGCACGGCTTTCAGGCGCTCTTCGAACTCGCCGCGGAACTTGGCCCCGGCGATCAGCGCGCCCATGTCCAGCGACAGCACGCGCTTGTCGCGCAGGCCCTCCGGCACTTCACTGTTGACGATGCGCTGGGCCAGGCCCTCGACGATGGCGGTCTTGCCGACGCCGGGCTCGCCGATCAGCACCGGGTTGTTCTTGGTCCGGCGCTGCAGCACCTGGATGGCGCGGCGGATCTCCTCGTCGCGACCGATGACCGGGTCCAGCCGCGACTGTTCGGCCTTCTCGGTCAGGTCGATGGTGTACTTGTCCAGCGCCTCGCGGGTGTCTTCGGCGTTGGGGTCGTCGACGGTTTCGCCGCCGCGCACCTGGTCGATCGCCTGCTCCAGGCCCTTGCCGGTCACGCCGGCCTGGTGCAGGGTCTCGGCCAGCGGCACCTTGGCCTCCAGCGCGGCCAGCACGAACAGTTCCGAGGCGATGTAGGCGTCGTTGCGCTTCTGGGCGATCCTGTCGGTCAGGTTCAGCACCCGGCCGAGGTCGTTCGAAAGATTGACCTGCCCGGCCTGCCCGGAGACTTTCGGCAGGCCATCGAGCTTCTTGCCCAGCGCCGAACGCAGCTGGGCGACCTGGGCACCGGCCTTGGTCAGCAGGCCGCGCATGCCGCCGCCCTCCTGGTCGAGCAGCGCCACCATCACGTGGTCCGGCTCCAGCATCTGGTGGTCCAGGCCCACGGCCAGGCTCTGGGCTTCATTCAGGGCCTGCTGGAAGCGGGCGGTCAGTTTGTCCATTCGCATGTCGGTTTCCCCGTGCCTCTCCAGAGTTATCCACAGGTATGAGGTCGCGGGCGGGGCGAATCAAGCGGCCGATTCGAACTCCGCGAACGCAACCGGGCCGCGCTCGATGGCGCGGCCCGGTCAGTGTGTCGGAGTGGTGCAGCGCGCGAGTTGACGCGCCGCAAAAACGGCTTACCGCATGCCCGTCACGGCGTTTCGAAGCCGTCGAAGAAGATCGCCTCGAGCAGCCCCGGCGCCACCACAGCGGCGCTGAGCTCGCTGGGCGAACCGGCTTCGGCCACGCCCAGGGTGACCGCGGCCTCGATCGGCGGCACGTCCGTCTCGACTTCGAAGTTGAACAGCGAGAACCAGGTCAGGTCGTTGCTGGCCGGCGGCGCCGGCGCCGGGCGCGAGGTGGGCGGCGGTGCGGTGAAGACCAGTTCACCACCCACGCGCTGCACGGCCCAGTCCAGGGTCTGATGGCCGTCGGTGACCGGCGCACCGAAGAAGGTCTCGAACACCTCGGCGCTGGCCGGCAGCGGGATCCGGACCTCGTCGATGTTGCGGTCGAAATCGTAGTTCTGGATCGCGTAGTTGTAACGCCAGCGGCCGGGCGCGGTCTCCGTCGCCTTCGCCAGCACGCGGACATGACCCTGGGGCATGTTGTTCGGGTACTGGGCCAGGGGATTGCTGCTCGGCACCTTGATCGAGACATGGCTCTCGAGGGGATCGGTGGTGCCTTCCGGGACCCACTCGCTGATGAGGGGGCCGTTGGTGAACGGGCCCAGCGGTCCGAAGGTCCAGAGCCCGCCGGATTCGTTCGGGTTCAGGCGGTGATAGCCCATCGAGTTCCAGATGTCGATGTCGTGCATGACGACGTACCAGGAATCGAGGAAGTACTCGGCGCCCGGGACTTCCAGCTCGACGTCCGGCACCACGAGCCGGTTCTCGAACGCGGACGAGGAATTGCTCTGCGAGCCGGAATTGTTCGGGTCGAAGAACGACGGCGAGGAGATGAACAGGCCGCTGGCCGGGTTGATGTCGTAGCGCGGGCCCTGGTTGGAGTTGCTGTTGTTGGTGCCGGTGCCGTAGACGTCTTCGCAGCCCGGCCACAGCACGTTGCCGCTGCCGCAGTTGATGGTGCAGTTGAAGTTCAGCGTCAGGAACGCGTGCTTGACGCCCGAGGCACCGATCTGCTCGATCCGGCCGTCGTGGATCCGGTACATGTTCCAGACCAGGTACGGGTGCTGGTCCTCGGGGGTGTAGGGCCACAGGCCGTTGGAGCTGAACTTCGGGATCCAGACCGCGTCACCGCTGTCGCTGACGCTCTTGAGCGTGGCCGACGGCGCGACCTTGACCTGGCCGACCGGTTCGAAGCTCTGGTCCTGGGCAACCACCTGGCCGATGTTGATCAGCTCGACATCGACCTCGAACAGGTTGCCCGCGGTCGACTGCTGCGGCCACTGCGGACGGCCGGTGCAGCTCAGGCCACCGCGCGGCGGGCTGATGCCACTCAGGTCGGCGTCCGGCGGAATGTACAGGTTCAGATCCAGCCAGGCCATGCCGATCGGATAGCCGGCCAGCGGCTCGAAGTCCAGCGCGTCGGCCAGCGTGTCCGTGGCCCAGAGGTCGGCGTTGTGGATCGTCAGCAGCTGCTTGTCCTGGTCGGCGATGACGTGCGGGTGGGCCACGGTCAGCAGGTGGCGGCCCTTGCCGTCGCTGATCCGAAGCGCCGGGTGGTCCTTGTTGGTGAACCCGGTGGCGACCAGCGATTCCAGCGAGACTTCCCGGTCCCGGTAGCGCAGCACGATGTCGGTGGCCAGGTCGAGCCGACCGTCGTCGAAATCCTCGAAATTGCCGTTCGGGGCGTAGATCGAGATCGACCCCAGGTCGCGAATCCGGACCGGAACGCGCACGGCGCCCTCGATCGGCTGGCCGTCGACCAGGATCTCCAGTTCGGTGCGCTGGAGATAGTCGGCGCGAAGCTCGAAGTGCCCCGCCCCGCTCCAGGTCGACCAGATCGCGGAGGATTCGCGGGTTCCGGTGTCAGCGGCGACGAAAGCGGGCAGGACCAGGATGCCGAGCACGGCAAGCAGCGGGATTCGATTCATGGTGCGGGGCTCGAAAAAACTCAATCGCCGATCATAGCGGATCGACGGCGCCGAGCACAATCACGCGGCCTCAGCCACCGTCGCCGCCCGACCCTCGCCGCAGTGCTTCGCGATCGTCCTCGAACAGGTCGGCCAGCTGCTCGCGCGAACGACGATCGATGCGCACCAGCTGCTCCTCGTCATCCTTGTGCTGGACCTGCTCGCTCAGCGTGGCCTCGTCGTGTTCGCGGAAGCGGTCGACGTACTGGCTGGGGTTGCGCACGCCGACGGCGCGCAGCGATTCGCGGGCCAGCTCCAGGCTGGACAGCCACGACTCGCGGATCACGAACTCCACGCCCAGCGCCATCAGCTCCAGCGCGTGCTGGCGGTTGCGCGCACGGGCGTGAATGCGGACATCGGGGAAATGCCGTTTGACCATTTCGGCGGTCCGCAGCGAAAGCTCGATGTCGGAAATCGTCAGCACGAACAGCTTCGCGTGAGCGACCCCGGCCGAGCGCAGCACGTCCAGGTTGCTGGCATTGCCGTAGTACACCCGGTGGCCGAACTTGCGGACGAAATCGACGTGGACCTGGTCGAAGTCCAGCGCGGTGAAGTGGATCCCCAGCATCGACAGGTTGCGGGCCACGATCTGGCCGACCCGCCCGAGCCCTGCGATGATCACGCGCGGCTCGCCGTGGTCGTCGGGAATGCCCTCGAACTGCGGCTTGTCGTCGTCCGGTTCGCGCAGGCGCGGCAGCACCCAGCGCTCGTTGACGAAGTACAACAGCGGCGTCAGCGCCATCGAGATGGTGATCGCGACGATCAGCGGATCGACCGTCTGCTGCTCCAGCACGCCCTCGTAGACGGCCACCTTGAACAGCACGAAGCCGAATTCCCCGGCCTGCGGTAGCGCGAAGGCCAGCGACAGCGCCTCGCGGCCGCGCAGCCCGCCGATCCGTGCGACCACCAGCAGGATCGCGAACTTGATGCCCATCAGCACGCCGACCATGCCGAACACCAGGCCCGGTTCCGAGCCGACCCGGCCGAAGTCGATGGTCATGCCCACGGCGATGAAGAACAGGCCCAGCAGCAGCCCCTTGAACGGGTCGATGCCGGCTTCGAGCTCGTGCCGGAACTCCGAGTCCGACAGCAGCACGCCGGCCAGGAACGCGCCCAGCGCCATGCTCAGGCCGGCCCACTCGGCCAACAGCGCGGTGCCGAGCACGACCAGCAGCACCGCGGCCAGGAAGATCTCGTAGACGCCGGTCTTGACCACGGCGCGAAAGAACGGCCGCAGCAGATAGCGACCGCCGACGACGATGCCGACCACGATCGCGATCGCCTTCAGCGCAGGCAGCAGGTAGCCGCCGGCCTCCTCGCCTTCGGGTGCCAGCGCGAACAGCGGGATCAGGGCCAGCAGCGGAATGACGGCGATGTCCTGCAGCAGCAGGATGCCGAAGGCGCTGCGGCCATACGGCGTGGTCAGCTGCTTCTTCTCGGCCAGCATCTGCAGGCCGATCGCCGTGGACGACAGCGACAGAACGATCGCGATGACGAAGCCGAGCCGGGCATCGCCCAGCCACCAGGCCGCCAGCGGCCACAGCGCCAGCGTGGTCAGGGCCAGCTGCAGCGAGCCGTTGACGAAGATCAGCTTGCGCAGCACCAGCAGGCGGCTGGGCCGGAGTTCGAGGCCGATCACGAACAACATCAGCACCACGCCGAGCTCGGCGAAGTGCAGCTTGGTCTCGACGTCGGTGATCAGGCCCAGGCCCCACGGCCCGATCAGGATGCCGGCGGCCAGGTAGCCGAGCACCGCGCCGAGGCCGAAGCGGCGGGCCAGCGGCACCATGATCACGGCGCTGGCCAGGAAGATCACCACTTCACCCAGCTGTCCCATGCCCGGTTCTCCTCAGCCTCGTCGAGTCCGCCCCGTGAATCCGGCGCGCGCCGCTGTCGGACCGCGCCCCGCTTCGATGTCGCCCAGCTTAGCGCGAAAGCGCCTCGCGGCCGGCATAGACCGCGCGATTGCCCAGCGCTTCGTGAATCCGCAGCAGCTGGTTGTACTTGGCCACGCGATCGGAGCGGCACAGCGAGCCGGTCTTGATCTGGCCGGCCGCGGTGGCCACGGCCAGGTCGGCGATGGTGGTGTCTTCGGTCTCGCCCGAACGATGCGACATGATCGTGCCGAAGCCGGCCGCCCTGGCCATCTCGATGGCCTGGAGCGTTTCGGTCAGGGTGCCGATCTGGTTCGGCTTGATCAGGATGGCGTTGCCGACCTGTTCGTCGATGCCGCGCTGGAGGATCTTCGTGTTGGTCACGAACAGGTCGTCGCCGACCAGCTGCACCGCACCGCCGATGGCCTCGGTCAGCAGCGTCCAGCCGTCCCAGTCGTTCTCGCCCATGCCGTCCTCGATCGACAGGATGGGGAACTTCGCGACCAGGCCCGACAGGTACTCGACGAATTCCTCGCGGCCAAACGCCCGGCCCTCGGAATCGAGCGTGTAGTGGCCCTCGGTACAGAACTCGCTGGAGGCGACGTCCAGCGCCAGCACGACCTGCTCGCCGGGTTTGTAGCCGGCCTCGACGACCGCGGTCAGCAGCAGCTCCAGCGCGGCTTCGTTGGAGTTCAGGTCCGGCGCGAAGCCGCCTTCGTCGCCGACCGCGGTGTTCAGGCCGCGCGACTTCAGGGTGGACTTCAGCGCATGGAAGATCTCGGTGCCGGCCTGCAGCGCGGACGGGAAGTCGGGCAGCCCGACCGGCATGACCATGAACTCCTGGATGTCGACCCGGTTGTCGGCGTGCGCGCCGCCGTTGAGGATGTTCATCATCGGTACCGGCAGCGTCGGTTCCGCGCCGGTGGTTTCCAGCAGCGATTCCCACAGGCCCTGTCCGCGGGCGTGGGCGACCGCGTGGGCGGTGGCCAGCGATACGCCGAGCAAGGCGTTGGCGCCCAGCCGGCCCTTGTTGTCGCTGCCGTCGAGTTCGATCAGCGCCGCGTCCAGCGCGGCCTGGTCGGCGGCATCGGCGCCGTACAGCGCCGCGGCGATTTCGCCGTTGACGTGACCGACCGCGGTCTGCACGCCCTTGCCGTTGTAGCGCGCCTCGTCGCCGTCGCGCAGCTCGACCGCTTCGTGCTCGCCGGTCGACGCCCCCGACGGCACCGCCGCGCGCCCGACCGCCCCGCCGTCGAGCGTGACTTCGGCTTCCAGCGTCGGATTGCCGCGCGAGTCGAGGATTTCACGGGCGTGGACTCGAGTGATTTTCATAGGTACTCCAATTGATCCTTCCAAAAGCGGGAACCACGGATTTCGCAGATTACGCAGATCCTCGGGAAAAAGAACCTCTCGCGTTGAACTGCGCTCCTGGGTGATCAAGTCACGGCGCTGAACGTCCAACGCACTTGATCACTCATCGGCGAAATCCGCGTAATCTGCGGTTCCAGAACGATTTTTTTCTAACGCTTCACCACCCGATCGATCTCGACGAGGGTTTCGAGCAGGCCTTCCATGTCCGACAGGCGCATCGAGTTCGGGCCGTCGCAGAGCGCTTTCTCCGGTTCCGGGTGCGTTTCCGTGAACAGGCCGGCGACGCCCACGGCGATGGCGGCGCGGGCCAGCACCGGGATGAATTCGCGCGCCCCGCCGGAGCTGTCGCCCTGCCCGCCCGGCAGCTGGACCGAGTGGGTGGCGTCCATGACCACCGGGCAGCCGGTCTCGCGCATGATCGCCAACGAGCGCATGTCGGCGACCAGGTTGTTGTAGCCGAACATGTAGCCGCGTTCGCAGACCATGACCCGGTCGTTGCCGGCGGCCCGGGCCTTCTCGACCACGGTGCGCATCTCCCACGGCGACAGGAACTGGCCCTTCTTGACGTTCATCGGCTTGCCGAGCCGGGCGACGTTCTGGATGAAATTGGTCTGGCGGCACAGAAACGCCGGCGTCTGCAGGACGTCGACCACCTCGGCGACCGCGTCCAGCGGGGTGTCCTCGTGGACGTCGGTGAGCACCGGCACGCCGACCTGGCTGCGCACCGCGG
Organism: Wenzhouxiangella sp. XN79A; assembly: GCF_012272825.1. Taxonomy (GTDB): domain Bacteria; phylum Pseudomonadota; class Gammaproteobacteria; order Xanthomonadales; family Wenzhouxiangellaceae. The sequence continues at coordinate 12,890 of NZ_JAAWWS010000163.1, forward strand.
CCAGGATCTCCAGGCCTTCGTCGACGCCCGGGCCGCGGTAGCTCTTGACCGAGGTGCGGTTGGCCTTGTCGAACGAGCCCTTGAACACGTAGGGAATGCCGAGCCGGTCGGTCACCTCCTTCAGGTGGCCGGCCACGTCCAGGCACAGCTGCATCGATTCCAGCGTGTCGGGACCGGCAATCAGGAAGAACGGCCGGTCCAGGCCGACCTCGAAGTCTGCAATGTTCATGCGCGTTGTCCGCTCGGAAGGGAGGTCACGAGGCCGCGGCCTCGGGTTGCGTGGCGCCGGCCTGCTGGTGCGCCAGCGCAGCGCGGATGAAGCCGGTGAACAGCGGATGGCGATCGCGCGGCGTGGAGGTGAACTCCGGATGGAACTGGCAGGCCACGAACCACGGGTGGTCGGGCAGTTCGACCATTTCGACCAGCATGCCGTCGGTCGACAGTCCGCCGATGACCATGCCGTGCTGCTGGATCACGTCACGGTAGTGATTGTTGAACTCGTAGCGATGACGGTGGCGCTCGAGGATGTCGTCCTTGCCGTAGAGCCTGCGCGCCAGGGTGCCGGGCTGCAGCAGGCAGCGCTGGGCGCCCAGCCGCATGGTGCCGCCGAGGTCGCCGCCCTCGTCGCGCAGCTGCTTCTGGCCCGATTCGTCCATCCACTCGGTGATCAGACCGATGACCGGGTGCGGGCTGTCGGGATCGATCTCGGTGGAATTGGCGCCGTCCAGCCCGCAGACGCCGCGCGCGAACTCGACCACGGCGGCCTGCAGGCCGAGGCAGATGCCCAGGTACGGAATGCCGTTCTCGCGGGCGTGGCGGATGGCGCTGATCTTGCCCTCGAACCCGCGCTCACCGAAGCCGCCGGGGACCAGGATGGCATCGACACCGTCGAGCACGCCGACGCCCTGCTGCTCGATCTGCTCGGATTCCACCGGCTTGATCCTGACCTTGATCCGGTCGGCCAGGCCGCCGGCCGACAGGGCTTCGTTCAGCGACTTGTAGGCATCGGCGTGCTCGACGTACTTGCCGACCATGGCCACGGTCACTTCGTGTTCCGGCCGGGCCTTGCGTTCGACCACGTCTTCCCAGTCCGACAGGTCGGCCGGGCCGGCCTTCAGGCCCAGCCGGTCGAGCACCGTGCGGTCCAGGCCCTGGCGCTGATAGAACAACGGAATCTTGTAGATGTCGTCGACGTCGACGGCCGAGATCACGGCTTCCTGGTTGACGTTGGTGAACAGCGCGATCTTGCGGCGCTCTTCTTCGCTGAGCATCCGCTCGCAGCGGCACAGCAGCACGTCGGGCTGGATGCCGATCGAGCGCAGCTCCTTGACCGAGTGCTGGGTCGGCTTGGTCTTGATCTCTTCGGCCGCGCGCAGGTACGGCACCAGGGTCAGGTGCATGAACATCGCCCGGCGGCCGTACTCGTGGCCCAGCTGGCGGATCGCCTCGAGGAACGGCAGCGACTCGATGTCGCCGACCGTGCCGCCGATCTCGATCAGCGCCACGTCGTAGCCGTCGGCGGCCTGTTCGATCGAATCCTTGATCTCGTCGGTGATGTGCGGGATGACCTGCACCGTCGAGCCGAGGTAGTCGCCGCGGCGCTCCTTGGCGATGACGTTGGCGTAGATCCTGCCGGTCGTGAAATTGTTGCGCTGGGTCATCCGGGTCCGGACGAAGCGCTCGTAGTGGCCGAGGTCCAGGTCGGTTTCGGCACCGTCCTCGGTGACGAACACCTCGCCGTGCTGGAACGGGCTCATGGTGCCCGGATCGACATTGATGTAGGGGTCGAGCTTGAGCAACGTCACGCGCAGCCCGCGCGCTTCGAGAATGGACGCCAGCGACGCCGACGCGATGCCCTTGCCGAGCGACGAAACGACACCGCCGGTAACGAAAATGAGAGAGGCCATGGCCAGCATCCCGGATGAATGACTCCGGGACGACATTCTACCCCGAAAACGGCCCCGGCCAGCCCCCCGATGCGAAAGGTGTCTTTCGGCAAACCGATTGCTATACTCGCCAGGACCAGCCAATTGATGGGGAGCCAACGTCATGACTGCCGAATCCGACTCGAACACGGATCCGCGCCAGGGCCCGCAGGGAACGCAGGTCTTCTCGCGCGACCAGCTTCCCGGCAATCTCGCCGCGGACGGCGGCGATGCCACCCTGACCGGCCGGGAGGCCCGGCTGGTCGGCGTCGGCGAAAGCCTCGACGGCCGCGAATTCGTGCTGACCTCCGACCGGACCACGATCGGCCGCTCGCAGGTCTGCGACATCCAGCTCGACGAGCCCAGCCTGTCGTCGGAGCACGCCCGGCTGGTCCGCTCCGAGGACGGCTGGCGGGTCATCAACCTGCTGTCGACCAACGGCGTGTTCGTCAACGACGAGAAGGTCTTCTCGCACCGCCTCAACGACGGCGACGTGATCCGGCTCGGCCGGGTCAGCCTGAAGTTCCGCGACCCGGCCAGCAAGGCGGGCGCGTCGAGCGAATCCGGCGGGTTCCGGACCGGTGTGCTGATCGGCTTCGTCGCGGCGCTGATCGGTGCCGCGGCCTGGTTCTTCCTGCTGCGCTAGACCCGGCACGTGGAACGCATCGGCCGCTACGAGATCCGCCGCGAACTCGGGCGCGGCTCGATGTCGATCGTCTACGAGGGCTTCGACAGCCGCATCGACCGCGCGCTGGGCATCAAGGTGCTGCGCGAACACTTCGCCCGCGACGTCAACGCGCGCCAGCGCTTCCTGCGCGAGGCGCGCGCCGCCGGCGGGCTGGCCCACCCCAACATCACCACCGTGTTCGACGTCGGCCAGCACGACGGCCTGCCGTTCCTGGCCATGGAGCGCCTGTCCGGCGACACGCTGGCCGAGCGGCTCCGGCACGACCCGCAGTTCGACGTCGAGGCGCTGCTGAAGATCGGCCTGCAGCTGGCCGCCGGGCTGGACTACGCGCACCGTCACGGCGTCATCCATCGTGACCTGAAGCCGGCCAACATCCACCTCGACCCCGACACCGACCTGGTCAAGATCATGGATTTCGGGATCGCGGCCATCGAGCGCGGCAGCGAGCAGCGCGGCTCGGCGACGGTGGCCGGCACGCCGACCCACATGGCGCCGGAGCAGCTCACCGCCCAGCGCGCCGACGAACGCAGCGACCTGTATTCGCTCGGCGTTGTGCTGTTCGAGCTGCTGTCCGGCGAGCTGCCGTTCGACGCCACCGACTCCGACGCGGTCATCGACCAGGTCGTGCGTCACCAGACCCGACCGCTGCGGCCGCGCGATCCGAACACCCCGCGCGAGCTGGTCGACCTGGTCTACCGGCTGATGGCGCGCGAGCCCGAGTCGCGCCCGGTCAGCGCCCGCCAGGTCGTCGAGGAACTCGAGGAAATCCGCTCCGGTCTGCACCGGGGCCTGCTGCAGACCGTTCGCCAGCAATCGTCGCTGCTGCGCTGGCCGCTGGGGATCGGCGCGGCAGTGGCGGTGGTGCTGGTGCTGGGGCTGTGGTACGTCTACCGCAGCCAGACCGGCGCGATCGAAGCGGCAACCTACGGCTACGGCGATGCGCTGGCCAGCCTGATCGCCCAGGAAACCGCCGAGGCGCTGATTCTCGAGGACACCACGGCGCTGTCGATCCTGGTCTCGGATTTCTCGGTCAATCCGCAGGTCGATCATCTCCACGTGGCCGACGCGGCCGGGGTCGTCCAGGCCTCGACCAACCCGTTCCTGCAGGGCCAACCGGTGCCGCAGGCCGACGGCCGCGCGGTCGATCGCGAAGCCGGCAGCGTGGTGCTGACCCGCAACGACGACGCCCTGCTGCAGTTCGCGGTGCCGATCCGCTTCCAGGCCCGCCGGGTCGGCGAAGTGCGGCTGGGCCTCGACGGCAGCGCGCTGGACGCCACGGCGGCGACCACCCTGAGCCTGCTCGCGCTGGTCTTCAGCATCACCGTGCTGGTCGTGGCGCTGGGCGTGGGCTGGATGATGCGCCGCCAGCAGCGGGCCCTGCAGCGGCTGGCCTGGGGCCTGAAGCGGCTGAGCCGCGGTCAGGTCGACTTCCGCCTCGAAGCCGAACGCCGCGACGAGTTCAACGACGTCTATCGCCAGTTCAACCGGCTGGCCGTCCGGCTCGACGAGCACCGCAGCGCAGGCCGCGCCGACGACCCGACCGAGCCGATCGACACACCGACGCTGCGCCCCATCCAGGGTCTGCCGGACGACACGCTGGACCTGTCGGCGCCGCCGCCGGCCATCGACGAGTCTTCGGTCACCCCGCTGCGCGGCGATCGCAAGCGCCGCTGACCCTCACTCCGGGTCGTCGAGGCGGCGCCGCAGTCGGCGCGCGCGCTCCAGGTAGACCCGCGCCGGCTCGAACGTCGGCACGGCCTCCAGCAGCACGTCCCAGGTCCGGATCGCCAGATCGATATCGCGCGCCCGCCAGGCCCGCAGCGCCCGGTCGTGGTAGTCGGCCACCAGTGCTTCGCGCAGCGCCGCCTCGCGCTGAATCGCCAGGCCGTGGTCGTCGTCGAGCGCCAGCGCCTGTTCGGCCTCGCGGTAGGCCTCGAGCAGCAGGCCGCGCTGCTCGAAGGCCTCGGCCCGGGCCAGCCGCTCGTCCACCGCGAGCCGGGTGCGCTGCACCTCCAGCCGAGCGCGCAGCGGTCCGGGACCGAGCACCGTCATGGCTTCGGCCAGCGTGGCCGTGGCGGTCGCGAACTGATCGTTCTCGACCTCGGCCCGCGCGCTGTCGAGGCTGAGCTCGACCAGCAGCTCCTCGGCGCCGTCCGACAGGCTCTGTTCGCGCCCGGCCGCGATCAGCAACTCGCGGGCATCGGTCGGCTGTCCGGAGGCCAGCAGGTACTCGGCCACGGTTTCCAGCTCGGAACGGCGCGACCCGTTGCCCGCAGCGGCGTCCATCGACTCGTCGGCCGGCGCAGCGTCTTGCGCTTGCGCCCTGGAATCGTCCTTGGAATCGCCCGTGACATCGTTCACTGCGTCGGCCCTGTCATCGGCCGTGGAGCGGCCCGCGGAATCATCCGAACCACCGCCAGCGATGGCCGGTTTCCGGTCCGGCACGCGCAGTTCGGCGCCCACTTGCAGGCGCTTGGGCTGCCGCAGCTCGTTGAGTCGAGCCAGCGCGACGAACAGCAGCGGGTTGCCGAGCTCCCGCTCGGCAAGCTCCGACAGCGTGTCGCCGGGCTCGACCCGAAGCGTCCGGTACGGCGGAGGCAACAGGGCCTCCGGCGACTCGTTCAACTGGCGCAGCAGCAGCGCCAGGATCGGTGAACCGGGACTCTGCTGCCGAAGCGATTCGAGCATGTCTGCGGCGGCGTCGAACTGGCCGTTCTGCAGCGCGTCCATCGCGTCGACCAGGCGCGTCGGCCGGTCCGGCTCGGCGGCCTGCGGCTGCAGCGCCGGCGGCGCCGGCTCGGTGATCTCGCGCTCTGGCAGGACCTGGCAGCCGGCCAGCAGCGCCAGCGCAACGGCAACGAGAACGCGAGGCAGGCAGTGGAAGGCGGAGCTCGACATACGGTGCGGCGTCACTCTCCGATGTTGATGGTTTCGGACCGCGCCCGGCCGACCGCGCGCAGCTGCTCGACGTCCAGTCCGGCGCCCGGCGCCAGCGCCGTGGCTTCACCGGTCAGCTGCGCGTAGCGCTGCATCAGGTCGGCCAGCGCGCGGGTCCGCTTATCGCCGAGCAGCAGCGGATCGAAGGCCGCGGCCCAGTCGGCGGCGCGGTCGCCGTCGGCGGCGGTCTCGATCTGGATCAGCGCGCGCCGTGCGAACCGGCGAACCGCCGGGTAGTCGTCGTCCAGCGCGCGCAGCAGGTGGTCGCGCCAGGCCGCCGGATCCTCGAGCTGGCCGCGCTCGGCCGAGCGCCCCAGCGCCACGGCCATCACCGCGCGCTCGACCGGGTCGCCGGCGTGCAGGCGAGCCAGGCCGTCGATCACCTCCGCCGGCAGCCCGTCGGCGCGCCGAACCGGACGCGCCGGTCGCTGCCAGAGCCTTGCCGTCTCCTGCTCGGCCCAGGCCAGCGAGCGGTCGGTATGGCACAGCGTGCAGGCGTTCGGCCGGGCGTTGGCGGCGTCGGCGGCCGGGTCCGGCACCTCGATGTGATGCGAACGATGGATTTCCATCACGCCGTAGACCATCTCCGGCATGTGGCAGGACAGGCAGTTCGAGCCCGGCGTGTCGGCGGCATGGTGGGTGTGCGCCTCGAGGTCGGCGGCCAGGTCCTGGTGGCAGCTGACGCACCCGGCGTTGCCGCGCATCTCCTCGGGCAGCATGCCGGCCGGATCACCGTCGTGCATGGTGTGGCAGCTGCCGCAGGTCATCTCGCTTTCGGTGTGGCATTCCGACAGCAGCAGGCCCTGGTATTCGTAGGCGGTCAGGCGGGGCGTGCCGTCGGGCCAGAACCGCAGCGAGAAGTCGATGTCGTGGCCGCGGACCGGCAGTTCGCTGTCCGGCCAGACCAGGTCGACCGATTCGAACAGGTCACCGCCCGGTCGGTAGGTCGGACCGGTATCGATGAACTCGCGCATCAGCTCGACCGACTTGGCCAGCCGCTGGCCATGGCACTGGCCGCAGACCTGGGTCGCAGCGTCACGGTCGAGCTGATCGGGGTTGACGATGCTGTCGTCGGCAAAGCCGGTGACGGTGTACCAGGCCCGCGTCAGCCAGTTGGCGTGCTTCTCGACGTGCGCGGCGGCCGGCCCGTGGCAGCTTTCGCAGGCGATCCCCAGTTCGGCCACGCTGGACTCGTAGATGCCGTCGATGAGCGGATTGACCGGTTCACCGGCGCGGGCACGCCGGAGCATGTCGTCGTAGTTGACGATGTTCGGCTCCGGGCCGGTGTTGTGGCAGAAGATGCAGTTGTTGTTCCAGACCGTCACCTGGTCGTCGAACTGCTGGTCGTCGGGGCCGAGGAAGGCGGCGTTGGTGTGAACCCAGCGCTGGTCGCCGTTGTGCCACAGGAGGTGCAGGCGGTAGAAATTGCCGCTGCCCTCCTGGTCGCGCATCAGGTACTGCTGGTAGCGGTGCGAGCCGACGGTGCGATCGACCGGATAGCGGGCGATGACCCGGTCGCTGCCCGGCGCCAGGTAGTCGAAGAAGAAGCGATCGCCCTCGCGCACCGGCCGCACGGTCATTCCCCACTGCTCGATGCTGCGGCCGTCGAATCGACCCTGGACGGTTTCCGGGCTGGCCTCCTGGGTCATCGTGCGGTGGTAGGTGCGATGCCAGCTGGAGAACCGGCCGCGATGGCAGGTGTGGCAGCTCTCGCTGCCGGCCCATTCGTCACCGGCGGCCCACAGCAGCGGCGGCGTCGGCGCCAGCAGCGGCGCGGCCAGCAACACCAGCCCGGCCAGCAGGCGCACTCCGACCGCCCGGATCATGCCGCGTCCTCGCCGGTCAGGTCGACCCGCGGCCGGGCCGGCGGCCAGAGTTCGGTCATCGGCACGCTGCGGCCGTTGTCGAGCACCACCCGGGCATGGCTGCGATTCATCAGCCGCGGGCGGGCCACCCCGCAGGAATGGGCGATGGTCTCGACTTCCTTGATCAGGTTGCGGGCGTACCAGGCGACCCGCTCGGCCTTGTCTTCGGGCACCAGGCCGCGCTGCAGCCGCGGGTTGTGGGTGGTCACGCCGGTCGGGCAGGTGTTCTTGTTGCACTGCATGGCCTGGATGCAGCCCAGCGCGAACATGAAGCCGCGCCCGGCCACCACCACGTCGGCGCCGGCGCACAGCGCCCAGGCAACGTCGGCGGGGTTGATCCGCTTGCCCGAGGCAAACACCCGGACGCGCGGGCGCAGCGCGTACTCGTCGAGCTTGTCGACCACCATCGGCAGCGCTTCGGACAGCGGCAGGCCGACATCGTCCATCAGCGTCATCGGCGCCGCGCCGGTGCCGCCGTCGCCGGAGTCGACGGTGATGAAGTCCGGCGCATGCTCGACGCCGCGGCGATGGACCGCCCGGCAGAGCTCGTCGAGGAAGCCGGCCTCGCCGACCACGATCTTCATGCCGCAGGGCTTGCCGGTCACTTCGCGGACGTGGCCGATGACATCGAGCAGCTCGTCGACCGAGCGGATGTCCGGATGCCGGTTCGGGCTGATCGCATCGCGGTCGCGCGGCACCGCGCGGATCCGTGCGACTTCCTCGGTGATCTTGGCCCTGGGCAGGATCCCGCCCTTGCCGGGCTTTGCGCCCTGGGCCAGCTTCAGCTCGAACATCCGGACCTGTTCGTGGGCGGCCACCGCGGCCAGCCGCTCGTCGTCGAACCGGCCCAGTTCGTCGCGCACGCCGAACTTGGCGGTGCCGATCTGGAAGACCAGGTCGCAGCCGCCCTCGAGATGCCAGGGCGCCAGGCCGCCCTCGCCGGTGTTCAGCCAGATGCCGGCCCTGCGGGCGCCCATCGACAGCGCCCGGATGGCCGGCGCCGAAAGCGCTCCGTAGCTCATTCCGGAAATATGGAAGAAGGTGTCGGTGGTATACGGCTGGCGCGCGTGCGGTCCGATGGTCAGCGCGGCGATCGGCTCGGCCTCCTCGTCGAGCTTCGGGAACGCGCAGTTCAGGAAGATCACCGTGCCCTCGCGCCTGAGGTCGCGGGTCGAGCCGAACGCCGAGGTGTTGTTCAGGTTCTTGGCCGCACGGTAGACCCAGGCGCGCTGGGCCCGATTGAACGGCAGCTCCTCGCGGTCCTGGGAGAAGAAATACTGTCGGAAGAACTCGCCGAGGTGTTCGAACAGATAGCGGAAGCGACCGATGACCGGGTAGTTGCGACGCACCGCGTGGTGCGTCTGGAGGCGGTCGACGATGTACATCACGATCACCGCGAGCACACCCAGCCCGACCATGAACACGAACAGCACGGCCATCAGCTGCAGCGCGTCGGCCGTCACGTCGAGTAGCGCTTCCATGCCCGGATTCCGACTCCTGGTGGTCAAGACGATCGTTGCGCCGGGCGCAGCGCCCGGTCGGCGTCGATGGTAGACGATTCCCCGCCGACGTGCCGTCGAGCGGGCCAGGCGGTCGAGCTGCAAGGGGGGCGCATCCGTCGCTCAGTCCGGCGGCGTGATCCAGGCCAGCGTGGCCTGCCGGCCGCTGCGACCATCGCGGCGATGGCTGAACAAGCGCGCCGGGTCCGCGGCCGTACACAGGCCGCTGTCGACAGGGTCCGAGATGCCGCTGGCACGCAGTCGCTCGATCGCGATCGCCGCCAGATCGACCTGCCAGTGGCCCGGCCGGGTCGGCCGGAATGCCCGGTCGTGTTCGCCCAGGGCGTCGCGCACCGGGCCGTCGACCTCGTAGGCGGCCGGGCCGATCCGCGGGCCGATCCAGGCCCGGAGCCGATCCGGCGCCACCGGCAAGGCAGCCACGGCGGCTTCGAGCACGCCAGCGGCCAGGCCACGCCAGCCGGCGTGTACGGCGGCCACGCAGCGGCCCTCGCAGTCGGCCAGCAGCACCGGCAGGCAGTCGGCGGTGAGTACCGCGACGACCCGGCCCGGCCGATCGGTCCAGGCCGCGTCGGCCTCGACGCCGGGCCGCCAGTCGTCGAGGTGGATCACGTCGACGCCGTGGATCTGGCGCAGCCAATGCGGCGGCCCCGGCAGCACGGCGGCCAGCCGCTGCCGGTTGGCCACGACCGCTTCGGGATCGTCGCCGCAGGCGTCGCCGAGATTGAAGCTGTCGAACGGCGGCCGCGAGACCCCGCCTTCACGTGTCGTCGCCACGCCGTGGACCGGCGGGTCGAACGGCGCCTGGATCAGCGGCGGCCGGGTCATCGCTGCCGACTCAGGCCAGCGCTTCGAGCAGGTCGACCAGGTCGCCGGGCAGCGGCGAGCGGGCGTCGACTTCGAGCTCGGCCAGCGGATGGTCGAACACCAGCCGGGCGGCGTGCAGCGCCTGGCGCGGAAACCCCTGCCAGGCCGCGCGCTGCTCCGGGCTCAGCCCGGCCGGCGCGCCGCGGCGGCCGTACATCGGGTCGCCGACCAGCGGAAACCCGAGGTGCTGCATGTGGACCCGGATCTGGTGGGTCCGGCCGGTTTCGAGCTTGACATCCAGCCAGGTGCTGCCGGCCAACCGCCGGTTCAGGCGATAGTGGGTCACCGCCCGCCGGCCGTCCGGGCGCACCACCTGGCGGCGGCGGTCGACCGGGTGACGGCCCAGCGGCGCGTCGACCGTGCCGCCGGCGATGAGCTCGCCCCAGACCAGGCACTGGTAATGGCGATGGATATCGCGCCGTTTGAGCTGGGCGACCAGCGCCGCGTGGGCGGCGCCGGTGCGCGCGACCAGCAGGCAACCGGAAGTGTCCTTGTCGAGCCGGTGGACCAGCCCGGCGCGCGGCAGCCGGGCCAGCGCCGGTTCGTGGTGCAGCAGCGCGTTGACCAGCGTGCCGTCGGGGTTGCCGGAGCCGGGATGGACGACCTGCCCGGCCGGTTTGTCGACGACCAGCAGGTGGTCGTCCTCGTACAGCACGGCCACGTCGATCGGCTGCGGGCGCGGATTGGACGGGTGATCCTCGACTTCGGCGTCGAGCACCAGGCGTTCGCCGCCGATCACCTTGCGGTTCGGCTTGACCACGGCCCCGTCCAGGGTCAGCGCGCCGGACCGCAGCCAGGCGGTCAGGCGGCTGCGCGAGAACTCCGGCCACAGCGCCGCGGCGGCCTGGTCGACCCGGTCGCCGGCCGAGGCCAGCGGCAGCGTCGCCTCGCGCCGTTCGCGGCCGGTGTCGCTCACGCCGGCGGCCCGGGGCGGTGACGACTGCGGCGTGGAGCGTTTATCATGTGACGTTTCCCGTCCGGAATCCTTGCTGCCCATGCGTCCTTCCAGTATCGCTGCAATTCTCGTCCTGCTGTTGCCGCTGTTCGTGCTGACCGGCTGCGGCGGCGACGACGCCATCCGGGACGACGGTCCGGACGCCGAGACCCTGTACGAAGAAGCCCGCGGCGCGCTGGCGGCCAAGTCCTACGACGAGGCGATCAGCCTGTATCGCGCACTGACCGTGCGCTTTCCGTTCGGCCGCCATGCCGAGCAGGCGCTGCTCGACATGGCCTTCGCCCAGCACAAGGCGCGCCGGCCCGAGCAGGCGATCTCGACGCTGGACCGCTTCCTGCGCACCTACCCGACCCATCCGAACGTCGACTACGCCTGGTACCTGAAGGGCCTGACCAACTACGAACAGACCATGGGCTTCCTGCGCGAGATGTTCCCCGGCACCGCGGCCGATCGCGACCAGCAGGCCGCCGGCCAGGCCTTCCGCGATTTCCAGGAGCTGATCCGGCGCTTTCCCGAAAGCCGCTACGTCGCCGACGCCCGCCAGCGCATGGTGTTCCTGCGCAACATCATGGCCGAGTACGAAGTCACCGTGGCCCGCTACTACCAGCGCCGCGGTGCCCAGGTCGCGGCACTCAACCGCAGCCGCTACGTGATCGAGAACTACCCCGGCGCCCCGGCCACCGTCGATGCGCTGGACATCATGGCCCGGGCCTACGAGCGCATGAACATGCCGGACCTCGCCGCCGACACCCGCCGGGTGCTCGAATACAACTACGCCGACCGGATGACCGACGACGAGCGCAAGAGCCTGCTCGACCGGCTGTGGCCGTTCGACTGAGCCGGCTCGCCATGGCCCGGTCCGCGACGCGCATCACGGCATGAAGGCCGGCAGCGAACCCTCGACCTCGAACCACGACGGCGACCGCCCGATCGCGGTCGTGCTGCTGTCCGGCGGGCTGGATTCTGCCACCACGCTGGCCATGGCGGTCGCACGTGGCTTCGCCTGTCACACCCTCGCCCTGGATTACGGCCAGCGTCACCGCGCCGAACTGGACGCGGCGGCCCGCCTGTCGTCGTCGCTGGGCGCGGTCGGCCACCGCAGCGTGGCCGTCGATCTGCGCCGGATCGGCGGCTCGGCCTTGACCGACGAGGTCGAGGTGCCGGAAGCGCCGACCGAGGGAATTCCGGTCACCTACGTGCCGGCGCGCAATACCGTGATGCTGGCGATCGGACTGGGGCTGGCCGAGACACTCGAGGCCGAGGCGCTGTTCATCGGGGTCAATGCCGTCGATTACTCGGGCTATCCGGACTGCCGGCCGCAGTACATCGCCGCCTTCCAGGAACTGGCCGGGCTGGCGACCAAACGCGGCGTGGAAGGTCACCCGCTGACCGTCGAGACGCCGCTGATCCACCTGACCAAGGCCGAGATCATCCGCCGCGGCACGCAGCTGGGCGTCGACTACGCCGAAACGGTGTCGTGCTACCAGGCCGACGACCGGGGCCGGGCCTGCGGTCGCTGCGATTCCTGCCGGATCCGGCGCGACGGCTTCGCCGCCGCCGGGATCGACGACCCGACCCGCTACTGTTCCCCGCCACTCATCGTGTGACGTCTAGTGGGCCATGCGGCAAATGGGGTGACACTCAGGCGTCGCGCCGGCACAGTGGCTCTGAGCGTTACCTGATTTGTCGCATGGTCCACTAGCCCGCAGTATTCATGAATGAGCTCGCGCCCTTGCTTGGTCCTTGTCCGCACAGCGAATCTTCCTCGCTCGGAAATACAGCAGGGTATTCCGCTCGGCCGGAAAATCCCCTGTGCGAACGATTCCCGGCGCAATCATCGCGGCAATTCATGAATAACTCGGGCTAGCGAGCCGGAGAGCATCCATCTGCGGCGTTCTGTCTCCTGGAAAGGACGCTGCCATTCCCGGCGAGACAGGCCTTGCAGCCAAACGCTCTCCGACTCGCCAGACGGTACACGATGAGTGGCGGGGTGCGCTACGCGCCCTGAACGCGGCCTCGGGCTGCGCAGGTCCTCTCCCCGTTGGCCAGTCCGATGCACCGCGCGGTCAAGGAAAACGGCCGGCACCCCGGGCGCCGGCCGTTCGAACCTCCGCTTTGCAGGCCTGGCTTCAGACCACCACGGTCACCGGCCCGTGGGCGTGGCGCACCACCTTCTCGCTGACGCTGCCGAGCAGCAGGCTCTGCATCCGCGACAGGCCGCGACGGCCGAGCACTACGTGCACGCCCTCGTCGTCTTCGGTGCAGCGGATGATTTCCTCGGCCGGGTCACCGATCGACATGTCGTCGGAGACGTCGACCTCGGTTTCGCCGAGCTCGGCGTGGACCTTGTCGAAGACCCGCTGGGCAACCTGCTGGGCCGAGTGCTCGATGTCGTCGCGGCTCATCCCGGCCATGCCGATGACCTCGACCGAGGACAGCGGAAAGACATAGAACAGCCGGACCTTCGCCGACAGCCCCTTGGCCAGGTGCACGCCGAATCGCACCGCGCGCATCGAATTGTCCGAACCGTCGACGGGTACCACCACTTCGTTGATCGGGGTCATGCGTCCTCTCCTCCTGTGTTCGTATCCTGGCTGCAGGATAGCCCACGCGGCGATGCCGGAAATGATTCAAATCAAGCCTCGGGCAGGCGGCCCTCGAGCAGCGCGGCCAGCGCGTCTTCGTCGAACACCGCAACGCCCAGTTCGCGGGCCTTGTCGAGCTTCGAGCCCGGCGAATCGCCGACGATCACCGCGCGGGTGTTCTTCGACACCGAGCCGGTGACCTTGGCGCCGAGCGCCTGCAGCCGCTTCTTGGCTTCCGAACGCGGCATGCTCGACAGGCTGCCGGTGAGCACGAAGCTGCAGCCGGACAGCGGCTGCTCGCCGGCCGGCTCGGCCGACTCGGCCTGCGGCGTGACCCCGGCATCCAGCAGGCGCTGGACCACCGCGCGATTGCGCTGCTCGGAAAAGAATTCGTGGATGTGCGCGGCCATGATCGGGCCGACGTCCTCGACCGCTTCCAGCGCCTCGGGATCGGCCGCCATCAGTGCATCCAGGCCGCCGAAATGCCGGGCCAGGTTGCGTGCGCCGACCTCGCCGACCTCGCGGATGCCCAGTGCGAACAGGAACCGGCCCAGCGACACGTCCTTCGAACGGGCGATGGCCTCGACCAGCTTGGCGGCCGATTTCTCGCCCATCCGGTCCAGCCCGGCCAGGGTCTCGACGTCCAGCGAGTAGAGGTCGGCCGGGTCGTCGACCCGCTGGCGCTCGACCAGCTGGGCGATGATCTTCGTGCCCAGGCCCTCGATGTCCATCGCCCCGCGCGAGGCGAAATGCTCCAGAGCACGCTTGCGCTGGGCCGGACAGACCAGGCCGCCGGAGCAGCGCGCGTCGGCCTGGCCCTCGACCAGCTCGACGTGCGAGCCGCAGACCGGGCAGTGTTCGGGCAGCTGCCATTCCGGCAGGTCGGAGCGACGTTTCTCGGGCAGCGCGCGGACCACCTCGGGAATCACGTCGCCGGCCCGCCGCACGATGACCGCATCGCCGGGCCGAATGTCCTTGCGGCGGATTTCATCGAGATTGTGCAGCGTGGCATTGGTGACCGTCACCCCACCGACGAACACCGGCTCCAGCCGCGCGACCGGGGTCAGCTTGCCGGTCCGGCCGACCTGGACGTCGATCGCGCGCAGCGTGGTCAGCTCTTCCTGGGCCGGGAACTTGCGCGCCAGCGCCCAGCGCGGCGAGCGGCTGACGAAACCGAGCTCCTGCTGGCGGTCGAAGTCCTCGACCTTGTAGACCACGCCGTCGATGTCGAAATCCAGCGCGTCGCGGGCCTCGCCGATGTCGCGATAGGCCGCGAGCAGGCCGTCCAGCCCTTCGACCCGGCGGACCAGCGACGAGACCGGGAAGCCGATCTCGCGCAGTCGCTCCAGCACCGCGGACTGGTTGTCGCCCAGCCCGGCCTCGGCCAGCGCCTGGTAGGCGAAGAAGCGCAGCGGACGGTCGGCGGTGACCGCCGGATCGAGCTGGCGCAGGCTGCCGGCCGCGGCGTTGCGCGGGTTGACGAAGGTCTTGTGGTCCTCGGCCGCCAGCCGCTCGTTCAGGGCCCGGAATCCGGACCGGGTCATGTAGACCTCGCCGCGGACCTCGAGCGGATCGGGCAGTTCGTCGCCGACCAGCGTCAGCGGAATCGCCCGGATCGTGCGCACGTTGCCGGTCACGTCCTCGCCGGCCTGGCCGTCGCCGCGGGTCGCGGCCCGGACCAGCCGCCCGCCCTCGTACCGCAGGCTGATCGCCAGGCCGTCGAGCTTGGGCTCGGCGGTGTAGGTCACGGACTCGACGTCCAGCAGCTCGCGAATGCGGCGGTCGAACTCGGCGACTTCGTCGTCCTCGAAGGCGTTGGCCAGCGACAGCATCGGCACGACGTGCTCGACGGTGGCGAAGCCCTCGTCGGCCCGCGCCCCGACCCGGTGGGTCGGCGAATCCGGGTCGTCGAGCTCCGGATGCTCGGCTTCCAGCTGCTCGAGTTCGCGCAGCAGGCGGTCGTATTCGGCATCGGGAATCGACGGGTCGTCGAGCACGTAGTACCGGTGGTTGTGCGCGCGGATCTCCTCGCGCAGCGCCTCGATCCGGCGAGCCGGTGACGATTCCTTGCCGGATCGACTCATCCGCCGAGGCCGGCCTTGCGATCGAATTCGCGCATGTCCTCGCGGATCTGCGAGATGCGCTGGCGGGTCAGCAGGCACTGGCTGTCGTCCATCAGGTCGGCCTCGAGCAGCTCCGACAGGCGCTGTCCGGTCGCCAGCATGGCATCCCAGGCGTCCAGCGCCGAGACCGGCCCGGGCAGCGTCATGAACAGCGTCACGCCCGGCGTTTCGAACAGGTTCCAGCCCGATGGGTCGAAACTGCCCGGCCGGGTGATATTGGCCATGCTGAACACCGGCTTGCTGGCACCCTGGTGGCGTCGGTGGAAGATCTTCATTTCACCGAAGCGCAGGCCCGCCTTGATCGCCGAGTCGAGCAGCGTCAGGCCACTGATCAACCGCTCGCCGCGGGCGCGCAGGTACAGGGTGACGACCTTGGGCGGCTCGCCGCCGGCCGAGGGCGCGGTCCGAACGCGCGGGGCGTCGGCGTCGGAGCCCGAATCCGGCTCCGGCTCATCGCCCGGCCAGCGCGGCTCGACCCGCTTGCCGTCGCCGGAATCCGGCCCGCGGGCCGTTTCGATCGTCGGTTCGAGTCGCGGTTCGGCCTTCGCTGTGGTCTTCGGCGCCGCCTCCGGGGCCACGCGGGTGCGGCGGGCGTCGGTCCGGCGCGGCGAGTCGATGCTCCAGTCCGGCGCCTCGGAGCCGAGGTCGGGCAGCTGGGTCTGGCGCGGCTCGCCGGGCGGGCCGTCGTCGCTGTCGTGGCCGGAGCGATCGCCGGTCTCGACCGTCGACGGCTCGTTGGCCGGGTCCAGCGCGGGCTCCTGGCGCTTCTGGCCGTCGCGACGCGTCGCACCCGGCGAGCGTCCGCGGCCGTCAGGCTTGTGCAGGAACCAGATCAGGGCCAGGATCACCAGGCCGATCAGGATCAGGGTCAGGCGCAGGCTCGTGCTGTCCATCGCAGTCTCCCGTCTGCCGGATCAGGAAGCGGCCATGGCCACCGCCTTTTCCAGGTCCACCGAAACGAGTCGGGAAATCCCCGGCTCGCGCATCGTCACCCCCAGCATCTGGTGCGCCACCTCCATCGTCACCTTGTTGTGGGTGACGAACAGGAACTGCACCCGGTCCGACATCTCGCGGACCAGTTCGGAGAAGCGGCCCACGTTGGCGTCGTCGAGCGGCGCGTCGACCTCGTCGAGCAGGCAGAACGGCGCCGGGTTCAGGTTGAAGATCGAGAACACGAAGGCCACCGCGGTCAGCGCCTTCTCGCCGCCGGACAGCAGGTGGATGCGGCTGACCCGCTTGCCCGGGGGCCGCGCCAGGATCGCCGCGCCGGCGGTCAACCAGTCGTCGCCGACCATCTCCAGCGTGCCGTGGCCGCCGCCGAACAGGCGCGGGAACAGCGTTTCCAGGTTGCGGTTGACCCGCTCGAAGGTGTCCTTGTACTTGGTCCGCGTGGTCTTGTCGATCCGCGCGATCGCGCTTTCCAGCGTTTCCAGCGCCTCGGTCAGGTCGGCGTGCTGACGGTCGAGGTAGTCCTTGCGCTTGGACTCCTCGTCGAACTCCTCGATCGCGGCCAGGTTGACCGGCTCCAGGCGCCGGATGCGCTCTTCGAGCCGGGCCAGCTCGTCGACCCAGGCCTGCGCCTCGGCGTCGTCGGGCAGGCCCTCGACCAGCGCCTCGAGCTGGCCGCCGAGCTCCTCGATGCGTGAGGCATACCGCTCGACCCCGATTTCCAGCTCGCGCAGCCGGAGCCGGTGGTTGGACTGCTGCTGGCGAATCTCTTCGGCATCGGCGGCGGACTTCTGGCGCGCCTGGTCGTGGCCGCGCCACTGGGCCTCGAGCTCGTCGAGCTCGGCCCGGGCGGCCTTCAGCCGGTTCTCGACTTCGAGCCGGCGCTCCAGCAGGCCGTCGCGCCTGGCCGCCTGCTCGCGCTCCGGCGCATCGCCCCGCGCGAGCGCTTCGGACAGCTCCAGGTAGCGGCCCTGCAGCTGGCCGATCTGGGTATCCATGCGCTTGATCGCCTGCTTCAGCGAGTCCAGGCTGGCCCGGCACGATTCCAGCTTCAGCGCATGCTGTTCGCGCGCCTCGCGGGCTTCGCGGTACTGGTGGCGAGCCCGTTCGCGAACCTGCTGCTGCTCGGCCCGGGCCCTGTCCAGCGCCTGCTGTTCGGCGTCCTGGGTTTCCAGTTCTTCCAGCGCCGACTGCAGTTCGCGGCGCACGGCGGCCACGGTTTCGCGGTCGCCCTGCTGACGCTTCTCCAGCGCCTCGCGCTCCTGCGCAGCCTGCTCGCGCTGCTTGCTCAGGGCGTCGCGGCGATTGTCCTGTCCGGCCTTGATGCCGGCCAGTTCGGCCCGCTTGGCCCGGCGACGATCGACTTCGGCGCGGGCCTGCTCGACCGCCTCGACGGCCGCCTTGTCGAGCTCGGTGGCCTCGCCCAGCTCGCCGCTGCGGCGCTCGATCGCCTGGTCCAGCTCGGCCAGCGAGGCTTCCAGCGCGCGGATTTCCTGCTGGCGGGCCAGTCGGCCGTCGCCGGCGTCGGCCTGCCCGCCGCGCCAGATCCAGCCCGGACCGCGCCAGGTGCCGTCGGGCGTGATCACCGACTCGTGCGGCGCCAACTCGGCCAGCGTCCGATTCGCCGCCTCGGCATCGTCGGCCAGCCGGACGCTGCCCAGCACGCCGGACAGCGCGCCGGCGCCGTCGACCACGGCGGCCAGGGTACCGGCAGGCATCGTCGGGGCGGCCGACGGATCGACCAGGCCCAGCGGCCCGGTCGGCAGCGCGGTCGGCAGCGCGCCGTCGACCAGCCGCGCGCTGAGCCAGTGCTCGAGCACGGTCTCGGCCGCGGCCTGCCAGCGATCCTCGACCTTCAGCGACTCCAGCAGCCGCGGCGCGCCATCGAGGCCGCGCTCGGCCAGCCAGCGCTCGCGGTCGACGTCGGAGCGATCCGGCTCGTTCAGCGTCTTCAGTGACTGCAGCCGGCCCTGGGCCTCGTGACGGCGGCCGCGATCGGCTTCCAACGCCTGCTTGAGCCGATCGATCGTGCCGCGGCGTTCGTCGCGGGCCGCGCGGGCCTCGGCCAGCGCCCGGTCGGCCGCCTCCAGCGCCTGCTCGACCTCGGCCAGCTGCTCGGCCGTGGCGCGGGCTTCCCGGTCCAGCGCTTCGAGCCGGCCCTCGTCGTCGGAACGCATCCGGCCCAACCGTTCGGCGGCCTGGTTCATGCGCTCGTCGAGATGCTCCAGGCGCAGCTTCAGCAGTTCGACCTGCTGGCGATTCTTCGCCCCACCCTGCTGGCAGGCGCTCAGCGCGTCCTGGCGGGCGGTCAATTCGCGGTCGGCGCTGTCGAGATCGGCCCGCGCGGTTTCTTCCTGCTCGCGCGCGGACTTCAGCGCCGGCTCGAGCTCGGCCATGCGCTGGGTGACCTGCTCGACCTGGGCCTTGTCGAGCACCAGGTGCTGCTGAAGCTCGTTGAGCTGAGACTCGGTTTCGGTGTATTCGGCCTGCTGGCGCTGACGCAGTTCGCGGGCGTGCTCGATGGCCTGCTCCAGCCGGGCGATCTCGCCGCCGACTTCGTAGAGCTCGGCCTGGACCTTCGAGGCGTGATCGGAGGCGCTGTGCTGCTTCTCGCGCAGCTGTTCCAGCGCCTTCTCGGCTTCGCGCTGCGCGGCCATCGCCTGCTCCAGAGCGGTCTCGGTCTGTTTCAGCGCCTTCGACTGCGCCTCGACATCGCCGCGCGCCTTGCGCCAGCGCAGCGCGGTCAGCCGCGCTTCGTCTTCCCGGTAGCGGTCCTTGAGCTTGCGATAGCGCTCGGCGGCCTTGGCCTGGCGCTGCAGCTTGGCCAGCTGCTTGCCGACTTCCTCGCGCAGGTCGGCCAGCCGTTCCAGGTTCTCGCGGGTGTGCTTGATGCGGTTCTCGGTCTCGCGCCGTCGCTCCTTGTACAGCGAGATGCCAGCGGCCTCTTCCAGGAAGCCGCGCAGCTCTTCGGGCCGGGCCTCGACGATCTGCGAGATCATGCCCTGCTCGATGATCGCGTAGCTGCGCGGACCCAGCCCGGTGCCGAGGAACAGGTCGGTGATGTCCTTGCGGCGGCAGCGGCTGCCGTTGAGGAAATACAGCGACTGGCCGTCGCGGCTGACCTGGCGGCGCACGGCGATCTCGTTGTACTTGGCGTATTCACCGCCGGCCCGGCCGTCGGCGTTGTCGAACACCAGCTCGACGGTGGCGGTGGTGACCGGCTTGCGGGCGCTGGAGCCGGAAAAGATCACGTCGCTCATCGATTCGCCGCGCAGCTGACGGGCCGACGATTCGCCCATCACCCAGCGCACCGCGTCGATGATGTTGGACTTGCCGCAGCCATTGGGCCCGACGATGCCCATCAGGTTGGACGGGAACTTGATCGTGGTCGGATCGACGAAGGACTTGAATCCGGCCAGCTTGATGGCGGTCAGGCGCATGGAGTGTGAGCTTCTCTCGCTGATGAAGGGGGCGCCCGACCGATGTCGGTCCGGCGTCGACGCGGGTCCGCCCCCGGTGAATTATTCTATGTCGAACGAGCTATTGTGCCTTCAAAATCCCGCCCACGTCAGACGTACAGGACCCCGAATGTCGAGCCAACCCAGCAAGGACCTCGAGACCTTTCCGAACCCGCGCCCGGAGATCGATTACACGATCCACATCCGGGTGCCCGAATTCACCTGCCTCTGCCCGAAGACCGGCCAGCCGGACTTTGCCGAACTGCGCATCGACTACGTGCCGGATGAGCGCTGCGTGGAGCTGAAATCACTGAAGCTCTACGCCTGGTCGTTCCGCGACGAGGGCGCGTTCCACGAAGCGGTCACCAACCGGATCCTGGCCGACCTGGTCGCCGCCACGGCCCCGCGCTTCATGCGGCTGACCGCGGAGTTCAACGTCCGCGGCGGCGTCTACACCGACGTGGTCGTCGAACACCGTGCCGAGGGCTGGACGCCGCCGGTCCGGGTCGATCTGCCCTGAACCCGACCGGGCAGGCCGCGGGCGAGCGCTGAGCGAGCCCGCGCCCGCCCCCCGATCAGCCGTTGCCGGCGCTCGCGCCGGCGTCGCCGTCGGCATCGCCGGTCTCACCGGTCTCACCGGTCGCTGCATCCATCGGCAGCATCGGCACGATCTCGGCGTCCTCGAACAGGCTTTCGACCAGCGCCTCGCTGCGCTGGCTCGCCAGCGTCCGGCGGATGCCTTCGCGAACCTCGTCCAGCGGCGGCGGCTCCAGCGCTTCGGTCTCGACCAGGCGGACGGCCAGCCAGCCCTGGCCCATGGCCTGCGGCGTGGGCAGGACCTGACCGGGCTCGGCCGCGGCCAGCGCCTCGCCGAAGGTCGCCGGCACCTGGCTGGAATCGATCCAGTTCGGCCGCAGCACCTGCAGGCCGGCGGCTTCCGCCTCGCTCGCCATGGCGCTGAAGTCGCGCTGCCCCCCGGTCACCGAGTCCAGCGCATCCAGCGCGCCGGACTGGTCCGGGAACTGCACCGCCTCGATCCGGTAGCGTCGGTCGCCGGCGCGCTCGACCTGCTCGCGATAGACGCGCGCGATCTCCGACTCCGTCACCGGATTCCGTTCCTGGAAGCCCTCGAGGAACCGGACATTGGTCAGCCGCAGGTCGTTGATCCGCCGCTCGGCGCGCATCTTGGCCGTGTCGACCATGCCCTGGTCGCGCGCCGCGTTGGCCACGGCCTGCAGCCGGATCAGGCCGTCGAGCAGTTCGCGCATCCGGTCGGTCTCGTCTTCGGACACGCCGCGGGCCTCCATGGTGACCTCGAGCATGGCCTTGGTCACCGGCTCGCCGCCGACCTCGACCAGCACGACGTCGTCCTCATGGACCCACTGGTCGCCGCCCGGCTGGCCGCAACCGGCGATCAGCACGGCAAGAGAGGCAAGAATTACGTATTTTTTCAATGGATTGGAAATCATTTCAAGACTCGGTGAAAAGTGGATTTCAGACCGCATCGGCGGCCACGACCTCGATCGTCAGCGCGTGGATATCGGTCTGCATCAGCTCGCCCATCGCGTCGTACACGGCACGGTGCTGCGCCAGCCGGGGCAGCGCGGCCAGCCGGTCCGACCCGATCCGGACCCGAAAGTGCCCGCGGCCGTCGCGCGCGCCCGGGTGGCCCACGTGCAGGTGCGACTCGTCGATCACCTCCAGCGCCGCCGGTTCGAAGGCGCGTTCCAGACGATCGCGGATCATCGCCACGCGTTCGGCGGTCACGGCAGCACCGCCTTGAACGGCCGCACGTCGGCGCCGGTCCATGCGCCGCTTGCAATGTACGGGTCGGCCTCGGCCCAGGCCCGCGCGTCGTCCAGCGACGCGAACTCGGCCACCACCAGCGACCCGGTGAAACCGGCCGGTCCGGGATCTTCGGCGTCGATCGCCGGCAGCGGCCCGGCCAGCACCAGGCGACCCTCGTCGCGCAGCGCTTCGAGCCGGGCCAGGTGCTCGCCGCGACTGGCGGCGCGCTGCAAGCGACTGTCGTCGGCATCGATGCCGAGAATCATGTAGAGCATCTTCGAGATCCGGTCCGGATGGATGGGAGAACACCTGCGTTCGACCGGGCAGTATAACGAGCGCACCGGCCCGGAGCGGGCTGCTACACTGCCGCGAATGAGCGAAGCCCCCATCACCGAACACGCCCCGGACGACGCTTCGGACCCGGCCGCCGAGCCGCGCCCCGATGCCGTGGAGCCGGAGCACAACCGCCAGCAGCAGATCCCGCTGGCCACGGTGCGCGGCGAGCCGCTGCTGAAGCTGCCCGACGACCTCTACATTCCGCCGGACGCACTGGAAGTCTTCCTCGACGCCTTCGAGGGCCCGCTCGACCTGCTGCTGTACCTGATCCGCCGGCAGAACCTCGAGATTCTCGACATCCCGATCGCCGAGATCACGCGGCAGTACACCGGCTACATCGAGATGATGCAGGACATGCGGCTGGAACTGGCCGCCGAATACCTGGTCATGGCCGCCATCCTGGCCGAGATCAAGTCGCGGATGCTGCTGCCCCGCCCCGAGCCCGAGGCCGAGGAGGAAGGCGACCCGCGCGCGGAGCTGGTGCGCCGGCTGCAGGAATACGAACGCTTCAAACAGGCCGCCGAGGACCTCGACCAACTGCCGCGCCTGGAACGCGACATCGCCGTGGCCAGCGCCGAGATCGTCGAACACAAGCCGATCCGGGTCCCGCCCGAGCTCGACCTGAAGGAGCTGCTGCTGGCCCTGCGCGACGTGATGGCCCGCGCCGAGCTGTTCGCCCAGCACCATATCCAGTCCGAGCCGCTGTCGGTGCGCGAACGCATGAGCCGCATCGTGCAGTCGCTGAAGCAGAAGGAATTCGTCCGCTTCGAGGAAATGTTCGACCTCGAAGAGGGCCGCCTCGGCGCCGTCGTCACCTTCCTGGCCCTGCTCGAACTGCTGCGCGAGCACCTGGTGGACCTGGTCCAGCAGGAACTGTTCGGCCAGATCTACCTGAGGGCGCCGGGTGCGGAGGGTGCTTCTTGAAACACGAAGAAACCGCAGATGAACGCGGATGAGAATCCAGACCGGATCACCTCCCGTCCACTCCACGCACCCACCGCCGCCGTTCACTGAAAACTGTTCACTGAAAACTGTTCACTGATAACTGTTCACTGAAAACTGTTCACTGATAACTGTTCACTGATAACTGAATCCCCTGATGGATCCCGACAAACTCAAACAATACGTCGAAGCCGCGCTGCTGGCCGCCGGACAGCCGATGACGCTGGCCCAGTTGAACGGCCTGTTCGACGAGGACGAACAGCCCGGCCACTCGCTGTTGCGCCAGTCGTTGGCCGCGCTGGACGCCGAACTGGAAGGGCGCGCGGTCGAGCTGGTCGAAGTCGCCGGCGGCTACCGCCTGCAGGTCCGGCAGAAGCTGATGCCGGTCATCTCGAAGATGTGGGCCGAGAAACCGCCGAAGTACTCGCGCGCCCTGCTCGAGACCCTGGCCATCATCGCCTACCGCCAGCCGATCACGCGCGGCGAGATCGAACAGATCCGCGGCGTTTCGCTGAGCGCGAACATCCTCAAGACACTGCAGGAACGCGAATGGATCAAGACCGTCGGCCACCGCGACGTACCCGGCAAGCCCGAGCTGCTGGGCACGACCCGTGAATTCCTGGACTACTTCAACCTGAAGGGCCTGGACGACCTGCCGACGCTGGCCGAGATTCGCGACCTCGACAACCTGGAACCCGAACTGCAGCTGGCCGATCCCGATCGGCCGGCAAGCGAGAGGCCGAACGATGAGCAAGCGAACGAAGCGGAACCCGAAGGCCCGCAGGAGCCGGACGAGCGAGACGAACAGCACCTCGACGAGCGACCGGACGCCCCGGAAGACCCTGTCGACGAAGAAACCGGCGGCGACGAAGAAGGCGGCGACGAAGAAGGCGAGGTCGAAGCCGGCGACACCGGCGGCCGGGACGACGAAGAAGACGACTTCGAAGGCTGCGACGAAGAGGACGACGAAGAAGACGACGGGCCCGAACCGCGATCGCCGGACTTCGACGCCGACGAAGACGACGACGAACCCGACGACGCCGAACTCGAAGACGGCGAACAAGAAGACGGCGAACAAGAAGCGTTCGACGAAGACGACCAGCGTCGGCCGGACTGACCGCAAGCGACGCGGCGTCGACCGCGACAGCCGGCGGCCCGTCTCGACCCCGCCCGAAGCCGGCGAGCGGCTGCAGAAGCTGCTGGCCGGCGCCGGGCTGGGCTCGCGCCGCGCGCTGGAGACGAAGATCGCCGACGGCGCCGTGCGGATCAACGGCAAGCGCGCCGAGCTCGGTACACGTGCCGTCGAGGGCGATCGGATCCAGGTCGACGGCCGCAGCTTCACCGTTCATGCCGAACCGGCCCGCCACCGCACGCTGATCTATCACAAGCCCGAAGGCCAGGTCACCACCCGCTCGGACCCCGAAGGCCGGCGGACGGTCTTCGACGCGCTGCCGAAGCCGCCGAGCGGACGCTGGATCGCGATCGGCCGGCTCGACCTGAACACCGCCGGGCTGCTGGTGCTGACCACCGACGGCGAACTGGCCAACCGGATGATGCACCCGTCGGGCAACGTCGACCGCGAATACCTGTGCCGGATCCGCGGCCGGGTCGACGATGCCGACCTGGCCCGGCTGCTCGAAGGCGTGCAGCTCGAGGACGGCACGGCCCGCTTCAGCGACCTGGTCATCGGCGAGGAAACCGCCGGTCACACCTGGTACACCGTCACCATCATGGAAGGCCGCAACCGCGAAGTCCGCCGCCTGTGGGACGCCGTCGGCGCCCAGGTCGCGCGGCTCAAGCGCGTGCGCTTCGGTCCGATCTTCCTGCCCGCCAAGCTCACGCCCGGCCGCTGGCAGACCCTGAACCCGGCCGACCATCGGGTCCTGCGAGAAGACGTCGGCCTGCCCGGCCGCGCCAACGAACTCCGTGCCTTCGACGACGCCAGACCCGAGCGCGAACCGAGGCCTCCTCGGCGTGGGCGCTAGTGGGCCACTCCTCGTGTGACGTATGGAATGCGCCTGAATCGACAGTGCAAGGCGCGGCCCGCAGTGAATGGCCAGCCCTCTACAAGGGACCAACGCCGGAATGTCGGTTCAGGCGCGCTCCTT
>NZ_JAAWWS010000163.1:37991-50313 GCF_012272825.1 Wenzhouxiangella sp. XN79A
CGCGCCCTTGCCTGGTCCTTGTCCGCACAGCGAATCGTCCTCGCTCGGAAATACAGCAGGGTATTCCGCTCGGTCGGAAAATCCCCTGTGCGAACAATTCCCGGCGCAATCATCGCGGCGATTCATGAACAATGCGGGCTAGAGACGCCAGTTCTCGCCGCGGAAGCCGATTTCCTTCCGGCCACGGAAGAAACGGCTTGCGGCCGTGGCGAAGCGGACGTAGTCGGCCCGTGCGCGCGGGTTGGGCAGCACCAGCCGTTCGGCATCGGTCAGCTCGGGCTGGCCAAGCGCGCCCGGCTCCAGTGCGCCAAGGGCGGTTCGTTCTTCCTGCGTGAGTCGCGTCATGGGTCGCTCCGGAGGGCCTCGACCAGATCCTGTTTTCCGAACAGTTCGAAATACTGCTCGATCAGTTCCCAGTCGAGGCGGTGATCCAGGCTCTTCGATGCCCGGGACCAGCAGTCGGATATCCAGCCAGTCCTGCTCGGCCCGGGAAGGGTCGTTGCTCATGGCCTGCACTTTCAGGCCGATGATGTCCTCCATGGTCGCCACGGGTACGCTGGGCCCGTGTTCGATCGACAATCGCTCCGCGCGCTCCAGCATCGCCAGGGCCGGCGCACGAAACGCGTGCAGCAGATCCACCGTCGCCCGCTGCACGCCCCGCATCGCCATCCCGAACCCGCCGATCAGCGCATAGCGAACCGACCGCTCATCGAGGCGTTGGCACAGATCCGGCAGGACGCGAAAAAACCGATCGATCAGCAGCTTGCAGCACGAAGTTCAGTCGATCTGCAATTCTACCCGGTGTCCTCCGCGACCGGCAGCCCCACCCGGAGGCCCGGCCGCGCCTCGAGCTCCATGCCGTCGACGACGACCAACCCGACCGCGAACGCAGGTCCGCCGCCGGCGGTCGCCCCGTTGGGCTTCGTTCCGGTCGGGTGCCCGTGGCCTTCGGAGAATGGGTGCTACGACGTGAAGGGGCGAAGGACACGAAGCAGGAACGGGAATGAAGGACGCAGCAGACGCTCCGATCCTGCTTGGCAAGGCGGTCATCACTGATCGCTCGGATCCTGGCATTCCCGGCGAAGCGGCGTGTGGACCCGGAATCTCGCGAAGCCGCTGACTGACAGGGGGCTCATGCGACGAAGATTCCGGTTTCGCCTTCGGCGCTCCGGAACGACCGTTGTTCTTCCCTTATCGTTGGTTTCCGTCTCTCTCCGCGCCCATCGCCCGTTGCGTCCATCCGTTGAAGGACGCAGGCACGAGTGGGCCATGCGGCAAATCAGGTAACGCTCAGAGCCACTGTGCCGGCGCGACGGCTGAGTGTCACCTCATTTGCCGCATGGCCCACTAGTTGCCGAACAAGGCCTCGACCCGATCCGCATAGGTCGTGCGCAGTTCCAGCCATTCCATCTTGAACCACGGCGTGAAGCGCTCGGGGTGGGCGGCGAGTTCGGCATCGAGGGCATCGGGTTCGATCCAGCGCCATTCGGCGATTTCGTCCGGGTGGACTTCGATCTTGCCGTGGGCGCGGCCGATGTAGACGTGGCAGTACTCGTGCTCGGCGCCGCGGTCTTCGAAATCGGCCTGGTAGATGAAGCTGTACAGGTGCTCGAGCTCGGATTCCAGGCCAAGTTCCTCGCGCATGCGGCGCGCGGTGGCGAACTCGAGGCTCTCGCCGCGCCGGGGGTGCGAGCAGCAGCTGTTGGACCAGTACAGCGGCCACAGCGGCTTGGCGTTGGCGCGGCGCTGCAGCAGCACCCGGCCCTGCGCGTCGAACAGGAACACCGAGAAGGCCCGGTGCAGGGTGCCGTGGCCGGTGTGGCAGTCGACCTTGTCGCGGTGGCCGATCTCGTTGTCGTTCTCGTCGACCAGGATCAGCGGCTCGTCGTCGAACGAGACCTGCTTGGCGGTCAGGCCGTTCATGGTCATGCGCCGCCTCCGGCCGGGTCGCTGCCACCGCCGTGGCCACCGATCGTCACGCCCAGGGCCTGGTAACCGGCGTTCTTCAGCGCCGTCTCGATCCGCGCCGGGGTCTCGCCGTCGGACGGACACAGCGCGATGATCGAGCCGCCGCCCCCGCCGCCGGTGAGCTTGGCGCCCAGCGCGCCTTCGCGGCGGGCGATCTGGATCATTTCCTCCAGCTCCCAGCTCGACACCTGCATGGCGTTGAGCAGGCCCTGGCAGACGTTCATCAACTCGCCGAGGGTCTCCAGTTCATGATTCGCCAGCGCGTCGACGCCGCGCAGGACCAGCGCGTCGATCTGATCGAAGATGCCCTCGTACAGCGCCGGATGCGCGTCGCGCGCCTTGCGGACCCGCGCCACGGTCGCGGCGGTCAGGCTCTCGATGCCGGAAATCCCGATGACCAGGTCGACCGGCTCCGGAATCGCGATTTCACGGCGCAGCGGCTCGTCGCCGGCGCGGAACAGGATCGCGCGACCGTAGGTCGACAGCGTGTTGTCGATGCCCGACGGCGTACCGTGGGCGATCTTCTCGCACTCGAAGGCAAGCTGATTGACCTGCTCGTCGTCCAGGCCCAGCTCGAAGCATCGGTCCAGTCCGCGGATGGTGGCCACGGCCAGCGCGGCCGAACCGCCCAGGCCCATCGCGCGCGGCACCTTCGGCACGATCTCGATGCGCATCGCCTGGTCCTGCAGGCCCAGCGATTCGAGAATCAGGTTCATCGACTTGTCGAAGGAGTGCTGCTTCTCGGCGCGGGTGTGCAGGCGCTGCTCCACGCCCCAGCGCGGGATCATCATCTGCACGCCGTCCCTGGCCTTTTCGACGTGGGCCTGGATGGCCAGCGGCACCGGCGCAGCCACGGCATGGCGGCCGTAGACCACGGCGTGTTCGCCGAGCAGGATGATCTTGCCGTGGCCTGCGGCCATCGGCGGGGCGACCACCGGGGCCGGTGCGTTCGGCGTTTCGCGCGAGCCGGATCCGACGGCGTGGACCTCGTCGGTGGCCAGCGAAGCGACCAGCTCGCGGGCCTTCCAGATCTTGATCTCGCCGGAGGCGATCAGCCGGTCGACAACGGTGTCGAAGACTTCCGGCGGCGCGCCGGCGGCGGCCACCACGCTGCGTGCATGCAGCGTCATGTGGCCCTGCTGGATGCCCTCGGTGACCAGCGCGCGGACCGCCGAGAAGTTCTGCGCCAGGCCGACCGCACCCATGACCTCGGCCAGCTCGCGTGCCGACTTCACGCCCAGCAGCCGCAGGTTCATGCCGACGGTCGGGTTGGACTGCAGCGGGCCGCCGACCGTGCCGACCTTCAGCGGGATTTCCAGCTGGCCGAGCAGCGCGCCGTCCTCGCCCTTGGTCCATTGGGTCAGCGAGGCATAGTGCGAGCCGCGCGCGGCCCAGGCGTGCGCGCCGGCCTCGATCGCCCGCCAGTCGTTGCCGGTGGCCAGCGCCACGGCGTCGATACCGTTCATGATGCCCTTGTTGTGGGTGGCCGCCCGGTACGGGTCGATCGAGGCGAATTCGTTGGCCAGGATGATGCCGTCGCGCACCTGCTCGCCGTCGAAGCCCTTGCCGGCCAGCGCGTCGAGCGGAATCCGCACCTTGGCCCGGACCATCGCGCGGTCGGTCAGGTTCGACAGGATGCGCAGGAAGACCTTGCCCTCGGCGATGTTCTCGACCAGCGAGGCCACGCCTTCGCACATGGTGTTGACCAGATTGGCGCCCATCGCGTCGCGGGTGTCGACCAGCAGGTGGACCACGACCATGTCGCCGCCCTGCCCCGAGGACGGCAGGATGTGGACTTCCAGGTCCTTGGCCCCGCCGCCGCGCGCGACCATGTTGGGGTGCAGGCTGTTGGCGAGATTGATGATCTCGTCCTTGCGCTGCAGCAGCGCGGCGCGGGCCCGCTGCGGGTGCGGCACATCCACGACCTGGATCTGGCCGATCAGGATCGGCTCGGTGCTCTCGACCTCGAAGCCGCCGCCGGCGCGCGCGACCTTGGCCGCCGAGCTCAGCGCGGCGACGATCGACGGCTCTTCGACGACCAGCGGCACGGCGTATTCGCGGCCGTTGATCAGGAAATTCAGGCCCAGCCCCACCGGCAGCCCCATCACGCCGATGACGTTCTCGATCATCTTGTCGGCCGAGTCCACGTTCAGCGTGTGCTCGCCGCTGACCAGGGCCTGGTAGTCCTGGTTCGACAACAGGCCCTGCTTGCGGACCGCGCGCACGCGCTCGGTGACCGACAGCTTGTAGAACTTCGGAATGCGTGCCACGGATCAGGCTCCTTCGGTGGGCTCGTCGCGCCCCTCGGCAACGCAGGCGCCGGACGCTTCGAGCCGCAATTCTACCGGACGGGCGCCCGCAGCCAAAGCCCGCTCGCCGAAGGCCGCCAGGCGCTCCGGATCGGTGGCCAGCGCGATGCCGAAATCCCCGCCGCCGGCGCCGCAGGTCTTGTAGGCCACGCCGCACCGGTCGGCCGCTTCGAGCAGCTGCCGGTGCCGCTCCGTGACGATCTCGGCGCCGATCGCGGCCTGCAGCTCGCGCAGCGCGTCGACCCCGTGGGTGGCTGCCTCGATCCAGGCCTCGGCCCGGCCGGCCTCCAGCGCCGAGCAGGTCGCGGCATTCATGCGCCCGACCCAGGCCGCGGCCGCTTCGGGCTGGCGCTGCCGCCAGGCGTCGAAGGCCGCGGCGAAGGCCGGCGTCGAGGCCGGACGCTCGACCCAGATCGGTGCGGCGTGCAGACCATCGGGCCAGGTCGCCGGCGTCGTCGCCAGGCGATCGCCGGCGGGCTGCACCCGCAGCAGACCGCCGCACAGGCTGGCCGCCAGGTCGGCGCCGCTGACCGGCCCGCCGATCGCGGCGCGGTAGTCGCGAAGCAGTTCGTCCAGACCCGGCTCCGACGCGCCGGCCCGTACGGCCAGTGCGGCATCCAGCGCGGCGCTGACCGCCGCGCTGGAACCCAGGCCCAGCTTGACCGGCGTGCCGGCGGCGTCCTGGTCGAACAGCTCCGCGGTGTCGATTTCGATCCGCAGCCCGGCGGCCGGCAGGCCATAGCGCGCCAGGCGCCGGGCCAGCAGCCGGCCGGTCAGGCCCAGCACCCGGTCAGGGTGGTCCGGGTCGAACACCAGCCCGTCGCCCGCCAGCCCCAGCTGCGGGGCAGCGATGTGCAGGTCTTCCGTATCGGTGGCCTCGACCAGGACCCGGGCGCGTCGATCGACGGCCATGACCAGCGCCGGGCCGCCGGCCAGCACCGCGTATTCGCCGAACAGCAGCAGCTTGCCCGGCGCGCTGGCCCGGACCCGGTCCGGACCGGCGGTCACGAGTCGATCACCTCGGCGCCCGGACCCAGGCCGCTTTCGACCACGTCGAGCACACCCGGCACGTCGGCCAGCGCATCGCGCACCGTCGGCAGCGCGACCGGCTCGCAGATCGCCTTGACCTGCGGCCCGGCATCGACGGTGAAGAACACCGGCACGCCGTCGGCGCGCAGCGCGCGGATACGGTGCAGGCACTCCATGGTCGTGGCATTGAAGTACAGCAGACCGGGCCGGGCCGACATCGCCAGCCCGTGCATGGCCAGCGCGCTGCCCTCGGCCACCTCGGCCAGCCGTTCGAAATCCTTGTCCGCGATGGCCGCGCGGGCCTCGGCCAGATCGGCCGGCTGGTGCTCGACCCAGGCCCGGTAGAACGGTGAAGTATCGGCCGTGCGCTGCATGCCCTCGGTCGAACCCACGGCCTTCTCGGCCCGGGTGCTGATGGCCACGGCCACCTGCAGCGGCCAGTGGCCGACCCCGGCCAGCGGCTCGGCGACGCTGTCGCGGCCGTCGTCGCGCTCGCCGCGGTGCATCTCGACGAAACCGCCGAAGATCGACCGGGCCGCCGAGCCGGAGCCGATCCGGGCCAGTTCCGACAAGGTCCGCGCGTCCCAGCCGGCGGCCAGCGCGGCGTTCACCGCCACGGTCAGCGCCGCGAAGCCCGAGGCCGACGAGGCCAGGCCGGCGGCGGTCGGGAAGTCGTTGGCCGTCTCGACCCGCGCGAAGGCCCGCATGCCGGCGCGCGCCCGCAGCAGGTCGAGAAAGGCGCTGATGCGCGGCGTGCGCGCAGGATCGGGGCGGCCGTCCAGCAGCAGTTCGTCGGCGTCCAGCGCCGGGTCGAAGCTCACCGTGGTCTCGGTGCAGAGCCGCTCCAGCGTCAGCGAGATCGAGCCGACGTCGGGCAGGTTCAGGGCCAGATCGCGCTTGCCCCAGTACTTGATCAGCGCGAAGTTCGCGCCGGCGCGGGCCGAAGCGCACCGGGGCGCATCGAGTTCGATCGGGGCCTTGGACATGCTCGGGACATGCTCGCTGGTTCAGCGTCGGACGGGGCCGGACATCGGGCGGAAGTGTAGCAGCGCGCGCCGGTCGGTCGTCGTACACTTCGGGTCCGCCCGCACCGCGCCGTTGTTGCCTACCCATGACCCCGCCCGACCGCAGCACCGCCTGGATCGACCGCGTCAACCGAGAGCTGGACGCCTGGCTGCCGACCGCAGACGCCCGCCCGGCCCCGCTGCACGCAGCCATGCGCTATGCCGTGTTCAACGGCGGCAAGCGGATCCGGCCGCAGCTGTGCTTTGCCGCAGGCCGCGTGCTGGGCCTGGACGACGACGAGGTCGCGCCGATCGCCGCGGCCATCGAGCTGGTCCACTGCTATTCGCTGGTCCACGATGACCTGCCGGCGATGGACGACGATGACCTGCGGCGCGGCCAGCCCACCGTGCACAAGGCCTGGGACGAGGCCACCGCCATCCTGGCCGGCGACGCGCTGCTGACCCTGGCCTTCGGTGGCCTGGCCCATGCCGGCCTGCCGCCGACCGTGATGGCCGGGCTGGCCGACGCGGCAGGCTCGGCCGGCATGGTCGGCGGGCAGTCGCTGGACCTGGCCTTCGAGCACCAGGCTCCCGACACCGAACTGCTCGAAGCCATGTTCCGAGGCAAGACCGGCGCACTGATCCGGGCCGCCGTCGAGCTGCCGGCCCGGCTGGGCCCGGCCGACCCGGCCCACCACGAGGCCCTGGCCGCCTTCGGCGACGCCATCGGCGTGGCCTTCCAGGTCGTCGACGACCTGCTCGATGTCGAAGGCACGACCGAGACCCTGGGCAAACCGGCCGGCTCGGACATCGAACAGGGCAAGGCCACCTGGCCCGGCCTGAACGGCGTCGAGGCCGCCCGGGCCCGCGCCGATGCGCTGCTTCAGCAGGCCCGCGAGGCGCTGGACGCCTTGCCGCCGGGGCCGTCGCGCGACGACCTGGCCGCGCTCGGCGCGCTGATCGTCCGCCGCTCGTTCTGACTGCGCCCGAGAATCATTCCCGCCTCGTGAAGGACTGTTGATTCGCCGTCCACACGCATCCAGTAGACTCGATTCACAAATGTGAATGACTCGCTTTCGGCGTCATTCCTGCCCCCTGCCCGAACCGATGCCCCGAGGTGCTCTGCAATGAGCGAAGAACAAGCCAATGCCACGATCCTGCTGGTCGAGGACCACGACGATCTCGCCGCCACCATCGGCGCCTTCCTGGAGGATTCCGGGTTTGCCATGGACTACGCGGCCGACGGGTCGATCGCGCTCAACCTGCTCGAAGACAACCACTACGACATGATCATCCTCGACCTGATGCTGCCCAAGGTCGACGGCATGAAGGTCTGCAAGAAACTGCGCGACCGCGGCGACTCGACGCCGATCCTGATGCTGACCGCGCGCGACCAGCTCGAAGACAAGCTCGAAGGCTTCGAGTCCGGCGCCGACGACTACCTGGTCAAGCCTTTCGACATGGAAGAGCTCTCGGCCCGCGTCAACGCCCTGATCCGTCGCGCCCGCGGTGAAGTCTCCGACGGCGCGATCAAGATCGGCGACCTGGTCTTCGACCCCCGCACGATGCGCGTGGAGCGCGACAACAAGCGCCTGAACCTGTCGCCGACCTCGATCCGCATCCTGCGCATCCTCATGCGCGAGTCCCCGCGCCTGGTCAGCCGCGAGCAGCTGGAGAACGAACTCTGGGGCGACATGCTGCCGGACTCCGACACGCTGCGTAGCCACATGTACAACCTGCGCAAGTCCATCGACCGCCCGTTCGAGACCAAGCTGCTGCACACGGTGCAGGGCATGGGCTTCAAGCTGGCGCATCCGGACGACGCGTGATCCGTTTCGTCGATCGCTACTGACTGAAAATGGCTCGGCACTGCCGGGCCATTTTTTTGCTGCCTGAACGATGAAATCGAGGATGCGTTCCGGACGGAAGCGCGACACGGCGGACCACGATCGAGTCGTCGCGATGCCCTCGTCGCGAATCGCCCCTCTCCGCCCTGCCCGGTTGACGTACCCTTTTCTACCGCCCCGGCACCGCCGGCGCCCCCTTGTTTCGACTGGATGGTTCCGATGACGAGAACGCTGTACCTTCTCACCGCGCTGCTTTTCGCCGGCGCGGCCCCTGCCCAACCCGCCGGCGAACGCTGGCTCCGCGACCCCGCGATCTCGCCCGACGGCCGCACGATCGCGTTCACCCACGGCGGCGACATCCACCGCGTACCGAGCACCGGCGGTACGGCCGTCGCGCTGACCCGCACCGACGCGGTGGAATCGAACCCGCGCTGGTCGCCGGACGGCAAGCGCATCGCCTACAGCAGCGACCGCAACGGCACGCTCGACGTCTACCTGCTGGACCTGGCCGACGGGAATGTCCGGCGGCTGACCTTCCACGAGGCCCATGACGTGGTGACCGGATTCACCGCCGACGGCGAGGCCGTGCTGTTCGAGAGCGTGCGCTACGACCCGCCCGGGCTGGCCGCCGACCCGCACCGCAGCCGGCCGGAGCTCTACGCCGTGCCGATCGACGGCGGCACGCCGCGCCAGGTCACGCCCATCGAGGCGCGCCAGGCCGCGGCGGATTCCAGCGGCAATCGCCTGCTCTACTCGGACTACAAGGGTGATCAGCCGTACCGCAAGCACGACGATTCGCCCTTCGCCCGCGACGTCTGGCTGCTGGACCTGGAGAATGGCCGCCACGAGCAACTGACCACCAACCGCTGGAACGATCACACGCCGGCCTGGAACCCGGACGGCACGAAAACACGTGGACACCCATGTTCTAGGAAATCTCTGTAGCGACTGGAAAACACGTGGACACCCATGTTCTAGGAAATCTCTGTAGCGACTGGAAAACACGTGGACACCCATGCCCTAGGAAATCTCTGTAGCGAAATTCGAGCAGATTTCCGATTTCCCCGCACAATTCCCCGAGGCAGACTGGAGTCGGATTGAAACCGGACTCCCCCAATGCCTATGCCCCGCTGCCGTCTCGTCTCGCTCGAAGCCACGCCGTATTACCACGTCATCAGTCGCTGCGTTCGGCGCCAGTTTCTTTGCGGCGTCGATCGAGAGTCTGGGCGAGATTTCACCCATCGTCGAGGTTGGATTCGCAAGCGAATCTTCAAATTGCAGGGGATCTTCGCTGTCGATATCTGTGCCTATGCGGTCATGAGCAACCACCTCCACCTGGTCGTACGCATGGACCAGGAGCGAGCAGCGAAATGGAGCGACGAGGAGGTCGCGGAGCGTTGGTTGCAGCTGTTTGGCGGGAATCCGCTGGTTCGCAGCTTCCTTTCCGGGTCCGAATCGCTCTCGAGGGCCCAGCAAGCGGTCGTCGACAAGGAGATCGACAAGTACCGCAACCGGCTGTTCGATCTGTCCTGGTTCATGCGCTGCCTCAACGAGCCGATTGCGCGCTGGGCCAATGCCGAGGACAACGTGACGGGTCGGTTCTGGGAAGGCCGGTTCAAGAGCCAGGCGTTGCTGGACGAAGCCGCGGTCATCGCTGCCATGACGTACGTCGACCTGAACCCCGTCCGCGCCGGCATGGCCGAGACGCCTGAAACTTCTGACTACACTTCGATCCAGCAACGGATCGTCGAGCAGGACGGCGCGCTGGCCAACCTGAAGAAGGACGACGAGACGGAGATCCCGAAGGACCTGCGCTGCGCTATCGGCCGACTGATGGCCTTTTCGGATCAGAACGCACCGGACTGCGCGGAATCGCTGCCCTACTCGCTCACCGACTACCTGGAGCTGGTCGACTGGTCGGGTCGCGCGATCGTTGCCGGGAAGCGGGGCAGCATATCGGAGACCCAGCCGCCGATTCTCGAGCGGCTGAAGATCGACCAGCGCCAGTTCCTGAAATTCGTGCGTCGTCACGACGCGCCCAGATTCCACGGCGCGATCGGCGCAGTCGAGAGCCTCCGCAGTGCCGCAGAGCAGCTGGGAAAGCGATTCCTGAAGGGCCAGAGCGCTGCAACGCGCGTGTTCGGCACCGGCTGATCCCTTCAGCGGCTGCCAACAAGCGTCTGGAGAAATCCGGACGTCTGACGTGCGAAATCCATGAGGGCATGCGCATTACCCGCCCTTGGTGAAGGATGAACGGTGTTAATCGGCGTTGTCAGCTTCGGCTGAGGTGGCGACATCAATCGTGTGAGCCAACAGCTCCGGACCGCCCGGCGCACCGTGGCTCGGCACGACGATGGTGGGCTCAACAAACCGCTCGTTAACGTTGCGGATTGCTTGCGCCCAGTTTTCGATTACCGCGTCTGCCGTATTTCCTAGCGAGAAAGACCGCCTTGGTCGAACAAGGCAGCCCCCGAAAAGGACCCGGGACTCCAATACATACACGACGAGATTATCCGTTGTGTGCCCGGGCCCAGGATAGAAAATCTCGAGTTCCGGCGGCAGCGCGGCGGTGGGGACAGCCGAGCCACCGGCGTCGAACTGCAGGTCGAATTCCGCCGGGACCAGTCCCCGAGTCGGAGCGAGTTGATTCGATTGCGCATGGGCGTAGGTCGCAATGCCCAAGCTTCGAAGCACGCCGACACCGCCCATCTTGTCGTCATGCGCGTGGGTGAACACCGCAGCGCTCACCGAACGCCCGAGCGTGCTTCGCGTCCAGTCGAGAGTTATTGTCAAATCTGGTGTACGAGCGATCAGGCAGCGGCGTGCTTTGGTTGATCAACGACCTGTTCTCCATCTCGGAACTCGACGTTATCGACGACCAGTCTCAGCAACTGGAAGCCCTTGATTCGTTTCCATCGACGCCCCGCGGATTGCAACAACTTGAACACCATGGCCAGCGTGGTGTCGCGTGAGCCACAGTTGCGCGACTTGCGAGTTCGCAACCGCACCGTCGCGAAGGTCGACTCGATCGGATTGGTGGTCCGCAGATGGACCCAGTGCTTGGCCGGGAAGTCGTAGAAGGCCAGCAGGTCGTCGCGATCTTTCTCGAGGCACATCATGGCCTTGGGGTACTTCGTGCCGAAGCGCGCCAGCGCACGATCGAAAGCCTGGTGGGCCGCCTCGCGGGTCTCGGCCAGATAGATGTCATGCAGCGCGGACTTGACCTTCGGCTGGACCGCTTTGGGCAACTTGTTGAGCACGTTGGCGATCTTGTGCACCCAGCATCGCTGGTGACGAGTATCCGGGAACGCCTTGTTCAGCGCTGCCCAGAAGCCCAGCGCACCATCGCCAATGGCGAGCTTGGGTGGTCGCTGTAGGCCCCGGCTGCGCAGGTCGGTCAACACCTCGTGCCAGCTGGCCTCGGACTCCCGATAGCCGTCTTCGACCGCCACCAGCTCCTTGCGGCCATGCTCGGTGACCCCGACGATCACAAGCAAGCACAGCTTGTCGTCCATCCGGACCCGGCTATAGACGCCGTCCGCCCACAGGTAGACGTAGTGCTTCTGGCTCAGATCCTGACGCCGCCACTGGACATGCTCTTCCAGCCAGCCCGCCTTCAGGCGCGCCACGGTGTTCGGCGACAGCCCCTTGGCCTGATCACCCACCAGTGCCTGCAGCGCTTCCTGGAAGTCACCGGTCGACACGCCACGCAGATAGAGCCACGGAATCAACTCGTCGAGGCTGCGTGCACGCTTGAGATACGGCGGCAGCAGGCTGGAGTTGAACTTGATCCCGGATCCGCTCCGGTCTCGCACCTTGGGCACCCGGACCTCGACGTCGCCGACGCCGGTCTGGATGGTGCGTTCGGGCAGATAACCGTTGCGCACCACCGCCCGACGCCCTTGGTCATCACATCGATGTTGATGGTGCTTGAGCATGGCCTCCAGCTCGGACTCTACGGCGGCCGCAATCAGTTCCCGCGCGCCCTGTCGAATCAGGCTGTGCAGGGGGTCCGAAAGATCAGAAACTGGCGGCTCTACCGCCGAAAGAGTAGACTGGTTCATGGCGTATCCTTTTCTGTTGGTTGTGATCTTGGTCGTGATCAACCAACAGGATACGCCACCCAATTTTCAGATCCCTCGTACACCAGAAATCACCATAACTC
>NZ_JAAWWS010000164.1 GCF_012272825.1 Wenzhouxiangella sp. XN79A
CTTCGCCCGCAAGCGGCCTCCAACAGACCTTCGATCTGACGCCGGCGCTGATCCGTCTGTTGGAGGGGCGCTTGCGCGCGAACCGATCCGGCCACCCTTCGCCCGCAAGCGGCCTCCAACAGGAAGAACCCGCGACCGACCTTGATCCGTCTGTTGGAGGGAGCTTGCTCGCGAACCGGTTCGGCCACCCTGCGCTCGAAACAGGCCATCGCGCGGGCAAGTGCAGCGCGCCCGGAGGGCGAGCCAGGCGGTTTCGACGAACGCGTCGCGATCATCGGGCAGTTCCGGAAGACGACGAAAATCCACTGCCCATTCAATTCGCGCTCCTCTGCGGGTCTCATCGCTTCCGGATCACCGCCCGTCAGACAACCTCGCCCGCCGCATGCCCCGAGGCCCAGGCCCACTGGAAGTTGTGGCCGCCGAGGTGGCCGGTGACGTCGACCACTTCGCCGATGAAGTACAGGCCGGGAAAATCGCGGCACTCCATCGTCTTCGACGACAGTGCGTCGGTGTCGACGCCGCCGAGGGTGACTTCGGCCGTTCGATACCCTTCGGTCCCGCTGGGCCAGACGGTCCAGCGCTGGATGCGGTCGACGACTTCGTCGATGGCCGCGTCGGACAGGTCGGCCAGCGGCCGGTCGGCGAGCCACAGTTCGCACCAGCGCTCGGCGACGCGCCGGGTCAGGCGGTCGCCGAGCCAGGTCTTCAGCGCTTTCTTCGGCTGGTCGCGGCGCGCGATCCCGAGTTCTTCGGCCAGGTCGATCCCGGGCGCGAGATCCAGCGTCATCGGCTGGCCGACGTTCCAGTACGACGAGGCCTGCAGCACGGCCGGGCCGCTGAGGCCCTTGTGGGTGAACAGCATCGCTTCCCGGAACGCGCCGTCGCCGGCCGAGACCTGGCTGTCCAGCGCCACGCCGGCAAGATCGGCGATCTGTTCGAGCTTGCGGCCCTCGAAGGTCACCGGCACCAGGGCCGCGCGGGTCGGGTGCACGTTCAGGCCCAGCGAACGGGCAAGGTCGAAGCCGAAACCGGTCGCGCCCATCCGCGGAATCGAATAGCCGCCGGTGGCGATGACCAGCGATTCGCAGGTCGCCTCGCCGTCCGGAAGCCGGACGCGGTGCGGGCGGCCTTCGTCACGATCGCCGACCTCGACGATCTCGACCGGACAGTGCGTGCGCACAGCGACGCCGACCGCCTCGCACTCGTCGAGCAGCATCCGCACGATGTCCTTCGACGACCGGTCGCAGAACAGCTGGCCCAGCGTTTTCTCGTGCCACGGGATGTTGTGCTTGTCGACCAGCGCGATGAAGTCCCATTGGCTGTAGCGGGCCAGGGCGGACTTGACGAAGTGCGGATTGGCCGACAGGAAATTGTCCGGTCCGCAGTGCAGGTTGGTGAAGTTGCAGCGCCCGCCGCCGGACATCAGGATCTTCTTGCCGACCTTGTTGGCGTGGTCGGCGACCAGCACCCGGCGGCCGCGCTGCCCGGCGGTGATCCCGCACATCAGCCCGGCCGCGCCGGCGCCGATGACGATCACGTCCCAGGGCAGGGGGGTGGCGGGTCGGGCGGGCGGGGTCATCTGCGGAGTGTAGTGTGCCGAGCCCGCCGCGTGGCCGGCCGGTGGCCGCGTGTCGTCTCCGGCGCTTGGTGTAGACTTCAGCGACGGGGCCCGGCCCGCCCGCATTCGGGCCGCCTAATCCAGATTCTCCGGAAAATGTCTTGAGTTATCAGGTTATTGCACGAAAATGGCGCCCGCGCAGCTTCGCCGACCTGGTCGGTCAGCAGCACGTGGTCCAGGCGCTGTCGAACGGCCTCAACGAAGGCCGGCTGCACCACGCCTTCCTGTTCACCGGCACGCGCGGGGTCGGCAAGACCACCATCGCGCGGATCCTCGCCAAGTCGCTGAACTGCGAGACCGGCGTCACGGCCGAGCCCTGCGGCGAGTGCGCGCACTGCGTGGCGATCGACGAGGGCCGGTTCGTCGACCTGATGGAGATCGACGCGGCCTCGCGGACCAAGGTCGACGACACCCGCGAGATTCTCGACAACGTCCAGTACGCGCCGGCCCGCGGCCGCTTCAAGGTGTACCTGATCGACGAGGTGCACATGCTGTCCACGCACAGCTTCAACGCGCTGCTCAAGACGCTGGAAGAGCCGCCCGAGCACGTCAAGTTCGTGCTGGCGACCACCGACCCGCAGAAGATCCCGGTCACCATCCTGTCGCGCTGCATGCAGTTCAATCTGCGCCGGCTGGGCGTCGACGAGATCGGCGGGCAGATCCGCAGGATCCTCGATGCCGAGCAGCTGACCTACGACGATCCCGCGGTGGCCCTGCTGGCGCGCGCCGCCGACGGCTCGATGCGCGACGGCCTGAGCCTGCTCGACCAGGCGCTGGCCGCCGGCTCCGGCGCGCTGGTGACCCAGCCGGTCGAGGACATGCTCGGCACCGTCGAGCAACGCCACCTGGCCGACATCATCGAAGGCCTGATCGAGAACGATGCCGGACGGGCGCTGGCCGCCGTCGACGAGGTGTTCAGCCTGGCCCGCGATCTGGGCCGGCTGCTCGGCGACCTGGCCGAGACGCTGCACCGGATCTCGCTGATCCAGCACGTACCCGATTACCGCGACGACAGCCGTTCGGACTGGGAGCCGCTGGTCGACTGGGCGGCACGGTTGAACGCCGAGGACGTCCAGCTGTACTACCAGATCGCGGTGACCGGCAAACGCGACCTGGGCCTGGCGCCGTCGATGCGCACCGGCTGCGAGATGACGCTGCTGAGGATGTTCGCCTTCACGCCGGCCGACCAGGGCCAGGCCCGCCCGGCCGCGGGCTCGGACCGGCCGGCAGCTGCCGCCGGTTCGGGAACTACCGCGGCATCGGCGTCGTCCTCGCCCGCCGTGCACGACCGGCCGCCGACGAGGCCGGCACCACCGTCGAAGGCGGCATCCGCCGAGTCGGCGCCCGAGCCGGCAGCACCGCCGTCGACGCCGGAGCCCTCGGTGGTCGATGCACCGGCGGCCGTCGCCGCGCCGAAGCTGGCCCCGGAAACCTGGGCGCAGGTGCTCGAGGGGCTGGACGTCAACGGCTCGGTCCGGGCCGTGGCCGGCCTGCTGGCGCTGAAGGCCGTCGACGACGACCGACTTGAATTCCGCGTCTCGCGCGACGATCTTCCCCTCATATCGGACCGGTTCAAGGCCAGCCTGACCGACGCGCTGGCCCGGCAGACCGGCGGCGAGCGCCGGATCGACGTCAAGCCGGTCGACGACGACGAACTGATCACCCCGGCCAAGCTGGCCGAGGACGACCAGGCCCAGCGCCAGGCCGACGCCGAGGCGGCCGTGGCCACCGACCCGGTGGTGCGGACGCTCAAGGACACCTTCGATGCCGAAGTCGTGCCCGGCAGCGTTCGTCCCGGCGAGCCGACCCGTCATTAGAACTCGAATCCCACGTCCGGGCCGCGCGCCCGGATCTACCCGGAGCCCCGTATGAAAGGCAACATCGCGCAGTTGATGCAGCAAGCGCAGAAGATGCAGGAAACCATGAAGAAGGCCCAGGCCGAGCTGGCCGAGCTGGAAGTCACCGGTGAGTCCGGCGGCGGCATGGTCAAGGTGGTCATGACCGGCCGCCATGAAGTGCGCAAGGTCGCGATCGACCCGACCGCCGGCGACGACCTCGAAATGCTCGAGGACCTGGTCGCCGCGGCCATGAACGATGCGGTCAACCGCGTGGCCGAGGCCAACAAGGAAAAGATGGCCTCGATGGCCGGCGGCCTGCCGCTGCCGCCGGGCTTCACGCTGCCTTGAGCGCAACCCGCGCCGCGCGCCAACGGCCGTGAACGATCCGCTGCTCGACGAACTGCTGCAGGCGCTGCGCTGCCTGCCCGGCGTCGGTTCGCGCACGGCCCAGCGCATGGCCCTGCACCTGCTCGAACGCGACCGCCCCGGCGGCCGCGAACTGGCCGAGGTGCTCGGCCGGGCCATGACCGAGATCCGCCGCTGCAGCCGCTGCCGCAACTTCACCTCCGCCGAGCTGTGCGGCATCTGCCGCAGCGACAAGCGTTCGCGCGCCGTGCTCTGCGTGGTCGAAACCCCCGGTGACGTGCTGGCCATCGAACAGGCCACCGGCTTCGACGGCCAGTACTTCGTGCTGCTCGGCCGACTGTCGCCGCTCGACGGCATCGGCCCCGAGGACATCGGCCTCGACCAGCTCGAACAGCGCCTGGCCGAGGAGCCGATCGAGGAAATCATCGTGGCCACCAACTCCACGGTCGAAGGCGAGGCCACCGCCCACTACATCGGCGGCCTGGCCGCCAGGCGCGGCATTGCCATGACCCGACTGGCACAGGGCGTGCCGCTGGGCGGCGAACTCGAACACACCGACTCCTCCACCCTGGCCCACGCCTTCGCCTCCCGCCTGCCGGTCCGCGGCGACTGACTGCCCGGGTTCGGGCCGTGGTGGTTCCGGCCTTCGGATGATTGACGCAAAGAGGAGAAGGGGCCAAGAGCGCGAAGCGAATTCCGGAAGGAATGCAGTCGGTGACTTGCCGACTGCGTTTGTTGCCGCATCTCCGGTCAGCGAGTTCGTTTCCGACGCTTATCCGCCCCAGCTTGCTTTGCGGCCTTCACCCCTTCTCCTCTTCGCGCTCATCGTCCAGAAGAATCGGGCGAACAGTTCGCTATGCCGCGCGTCGCTGCTTCATACTGGCCCCAGTCCCGACGACTGACGTAGTCGACCATGACGATTCACAATTTCAGTGCCGGGCCGTCGGCGTTGCCGCGACCGGTACGGGAGAACCTCGCGGAGACCTTCGCGCTGGATGACGAGTTCACGCCGTCGGTGGTCGAGATCTCGCACCGCGGCAAGGGCTTCATGGCCATCGCCGAGCGGCTTCAGGCGGGGCTGCGGCGGCTGATGGGGGTCGGCGACGCGCACGAAGTGCTGCTGCTGCAGGGCGGGGCGCACCTGCAGTTCGCGATGCTGCCGATGAACTTCGCCCGCGGGCGGACCGCGGCGTTCTCGATCACCGGCCACTGGGGCGAGAAGGCGTTCGCCGAGAGCGCGCGGATCGTCGAATCGCGCCTGGTGGCCAGCGGGGTCGACGAGGGGTATCAGGACCTGCCGGAGTTGGGCCACCTGCCGGCCGATGCCGCCTACCTGCACTATACCGGCAACGAGACCATCCACGGCGTGCAGTACGCCGAGCCGCCGGCCGCCGCGGTGCCGCTGGCCGCCGATCTTTCCAGCGAGTTCCTGTCGCGCCCGTACCCGTATGCCGACCTCGGCATGATGTACGCCGGGGCGCAGAAGAACCTGGGCGTCGCCGGGCTCACGGTGGTGCTGGTCCGGCGCGACCTGCTCGAGCGCATTCCCGATGACCTGCCGACGTTCCTGGACTACCGCACCTGGGCGAACTCCGACTCGATGAAGAACACGCCGTGCACCTTCGCCTGGTACGTGGCGCTGGAAGTCGTCGACTGGATCGAGTCGCTCGGCGGGCTGGAGGCCGTGGGCAAGCGCAACCGCGACAAGGCCGACCGGCTGTACGGCGCGATCGACGCCTCGGAGTTCTACGCCAACCGTGTCCATCCCGATGCACGCTCGATCATGAACGTGCCGTTCGTACTGGCCGATGATTCGCTGACGATGCGTTTCGTCGAGCAGGCCGAGGCCGAGGGGATGCCCGGGTTGAAGGGCCACCGCGCGGTTGGCGGCCTGCGGGCCAGCCTCTACAATGCGATCGAACCGGACGCGGTGACCGCGCTGGTCGACTTCATGAGGGAGTTCGAACGCCGCCATGGCTGAGCCCGATCCCGGCCGACTGGCCGAAATCCGCAAACGCATCGACGAGCTGGATGCGAAGATCCAGGCCGCGATCGCCGAGCGTGCCGGCCTGGCGCTCGAGGTTCGCGCCAGCAAGGGCGAGCTGGGCGGCGGTGCCGACTACTACCGCCCGGATCGCGAGGCCCAGGTGCTGCGCCAGGTCATCGAGCGCAACGACGGCCCGCTGTCGGACTCGGTCATGCTGCGCCTGTTCCGGGAGATCATGTCGGCCTGTCTCGCGCAACAGGAGCCGTTGAAGATCGCCTACCTCGGCCCGGAAGGCACCTTCACCCAGCAGGCCGTCTACCGCCAGTTCGGCCACTCGGTGCAGGCGATCGCGGCCGAGAGCATCGAGGACGTGTTCCTGCAGGTCCAGTCCGGCGAGGCCGATTTCGGCGTGGTGCCGGTCGAAAACTCCACCCAGGGCATGGTCAGCCATACGCTGGACATGTTCCTGAACGTCGAGGTCAGGATCTGCGCCGAGGTCGAACTGCGGATTCATCAGCACCTGTTGACCCAGTCGCGTTCGCTGGGCGGCATCGAGACCGTCTACGCCCATGCCCAGTCGCTGGCCCAGTGCAAGCACTGGCTGAAGGCGCATCTACCCGAGGCGGAACTGATCGCGGTCTCGAGCAACGCCGAGGCCGCCCGGCGCGTCCGCACCCGGCCGGAGGCCGCGGCCATCGCCGGGCGCCACGCCGCCGAGGTCTACGGCCTGCCCGTGCTGTTCGGCAACATCGAGGACCACGTCGACAACACCACGCGCTTCCTGGTGCTGGGCCGCGACCTGCTCGAACCGTCCGGCGACGACAAGACCACGCTGATGGTCGCCGGCCGCGACGGCCCCGGCGCGCTGTTGTCGCTGCTCGAGCCGCTGGCCCGCTTCGGGGTCAACATGAACCGCATCGAGTCGCGGCCGTCAAGACAGGGGCGCTGGGACTACGTGTTCTTCATCGACGTCGACGGCCACGTCACCGACGAGCGCCTGTCCGGCGTGCTGAACGAACTGGAAGGGGAGGCGCGCATGGTCAAGATCCTCGGCTCCTACCCCCGCGCCGTCCTCGGCCGCCAACCCGAAGCCGCCCGCGAAGAAGACACCGGCCCCGCCTGACACCGCCCCTCCACGAACCGTCGCTCCGGGGCGCTGAGTGAGTTTCTACGTCGTTCCGGCGTGCCGAAGGCGAACCCGGAACCTCCCGATGCCGGCGCTCGGGTTCGGCGGGCGATTGCCTTCCACTCTTCTCCGTCGTTCCGGGGCGCCGAAGGCGAACCCGGAACCTCCCGATGCCGGCGCTCGGGTTCGACGGGCGATTGCGTTCCATTCTTCTCCGTCGTTCCGGGGCGCCGAAGGCGAACCCGGAACCTCCCGATGTCGGCGCTGGGGTTCGGTGGGCGATTGCGTTCCATTCTTCTCCGTCGTTCCGGTGCGCCGAAGGCGAACCCGGAACCTCCCGATGCCGGCGCTCGGGTTCGACGGGCGATTGTGTTCCATTCTTCTCCGTCGTTCCGGGGCGCCGAAGGCGAACCCGGAACCTCCCGATGTCGGCGCCCGGGTTCGGTGGGCGATTGCGTTCCATTCTTCTCCGTCGTTCCGGGGCGCCGAAGGCGAACCCGGAACCTCCCGATGCCGGCGCTCGGGTTCGACGGGCGATTGTGTTCCATTCTTCTCCGTCGTTCCGGGGCGCCGAAGGCGAACCCGGAACCTCCCGATGCCGGC
Organism: Wenzhouxiangella sp. XN79A; assembly: GCF_012272825.1. Lineage (GTDB taxonomy): Bacteria > Pseudomonadota > Gammaproteobacteria > Xanthomonadales > Wenzhouxiangellaceae. The sequence goes on from NZ_JAAWWS010000164.1 coordinate 7,539, forward strand.
GCCCGGGTTCGACGGGCGATTGCGTCACGAGGTCCCCGGTTCCGGCTGCGCCGGCCCCGGGACGACGAGGTGTAGAGGGTGCAGGGCGCCGAGCAGGCGAACCCGGAACCTCCCGATGCCGGCGCTCGGGTTCGGTGGGCGATTGCGTCACGAGGTCCCGGGTTCCGGCTGCGCCGGCCCCGGGACGACGAGGTGTGGAGGGTGCAGAGAAAACGACTCCGTCGTTCCGGGGCGCCGAGCAGGCGAACCCGGAACCTCCCGATGCCGGCGCTCGGGTTCGACGGGCGATTGCGTTCCACTCTTCTCCGTCGTTCCGGGGCGCCGAAGGCGAACCCGGAACCTCCCGATGCTGGCGTCCGGGTTCGACGGGCGATTGCGTCACGAGGTCCCGGGTTCCGGCTGCGCCGGCCCCGGGACGACGAGAGAGAGAATGGGCCGGCCTCGGGACGACGAGGTGTAGGGCAGAACGGCCCCGGGACGACGAGGTGTGGAGGGTGCAGAGAAAACGACTCGGTCGTTCCGGGGCGCCGAAGGCGAACCCGGAACCTCCCGATGCCGGCGCTCGGGTTCGGCGGGCGATTGCGTTCCATTCTTCTCCGTCGTTCCGGGGCGCCGAAGGCGAACCCGGAACCTCCCGATGCCGGCGCCCGGGTTCGACGGGCGATTGCGTCACGAGGTCCCCGGTTCCGGCTGCGCCGGCCCCGGGACGACGAGGTGTAGAGGGTGCAGGGCGCCGAGCAGGCGAACCCGGAACCTCCCGATGCCGGCGGCCGGGTTCGACGGGCGATTGCGTTCCATTCTTCTCCGTCGTTCCGGGGCGCCGAAGGCGAACCCGGAACCTCCCGATGTCGGCGCCCGGGTTCGGCGGGCGATTGCGTCACGAGGTCCCGGGTTCCGGCTGCGCCGGCCCCGGGACGACGAGGTTTAGAGGGTGCAGGGCGCCGAGCAGGCGAACCCGGAACCTCCCGATGTCGGCGCCCGGGTTCGGCGGGCGATTGGGTCACGAGGTCCCGGGTTCCGGCTGCGCCGGCCCCGGGACGACGAGAGAGAGAATGGGCCGGCCCCGGGACGACGAGAGAGAGAATGGGCCGGCCTCGGGACGACGACAGAGCGAATGGGCCGGTCCCGGGACGACGAGAAGGAAAATGCGCCGACCCTCAAGGCGACGAAGCGTCGTGGGCGGTGGGGCGGTCGGTTCTGCGTCACGCCGCCCCGCCGAACTCCTGCTGCCGCCAGGCCTCGTAGACCACCACCGCAACGGCATTCGACAGGTTCAGGCTCCTCGACCCGGCCCGCTGCGGAATCGCCACGCGGCATTCGGGCGGGAACTGGGCCAGCACCTCGTCCGGCAATCCGCGCGTCTCGGACCCGAACACCAGCACGTCGTCGGCGCGCCAGGCGACCCGGTCGTGGCGAACCGCGCCGCCGGTCTCGACGGCCAGCCAGCGCCGGTCCGTGCCCAGGGACGTCCGGCAGGTGGCGAAGTCGGCGTGGACGGTCAGCGACTCGCGGGCCACGTGATCCAAACCGGCGCGGCGCATCCGCCGGTCATCCAGCGCGAAGCCCAGCGGCCGGACCAGGTGCAGCCGGGCGCCGGTGTTGGCGCACAGGCGCAGGATATTCCCGGTGTTGGGCGGGATTTCCGGCTGGTACAACACCACATCGGGCGGGCTGCCGGCGGCGGGGGCGGGGCGTGAGGCCCGTGTGTCGGTCATCGGCGGCTCCGGGGCATCGGCCATGAAAATCGGGGGACGAATGTTCTTGAAACTGTGACCCAAACCACGTATCGTCTTCCACTCAAACACAACATCTTGTGTGCAAAAATTGCTCACACCACAAGAATTTGTGGATAAAAACAGCGAAAAGCTGTGGATAAGTTCTGGGTAGAAGCCCGGGGAACGAACAATTCCAAGAGGTTGCAGGCATGAGTGTATCGGCAGAAGCACTGAGCGCAGCGCTCCCCGAAATCGAATTTCAGGAAGCGTCGCTGGACATCTGGGACAAGAAATACCGTCTCAAGTCCAAGTCGGGGGAGATCATCGACGAGACCATCGACGACACCTACAAGCGCGTGGCCCGGGCGCTGGCCGACGCGGAGAAGGGGACCGACGCGAAGGACTACTGGTATCGCGAATTCCTGTGGGCGCTGCGCCGCGGGGTGATCCCGGCCGGGCGCATCACCTCCAACGCCGGGGCGCAGGCCTACAAGCCGGCGACCTCGACGATCAACTGCACCGTCTCGGGCACCATCGGCGACTCGATGAACGACATCCTCGGCAAGGTCCACGAGGCCGGGCTGACGCTGAAGGCCGGCTGCGGCATCGGCTACGAGTTCTCGACGCTGCGTCCGAAGGGTGCCTACGTGTCCGGCGCCGGGGCCTACACCTCGGGCCCGATGTCGTTCATGGACATCTACGACAAGATGTGCTTCACCGTGAGCTCGGCCGGCGGCCGCCGCGGCGCGCAGATGGCCACCTTCGACGTCTCGCACCCCGACGTCATGGACTTCATCCGCGCCAAGCGCGAGAACGGCGTGCTGCGCCAGTTCAACTGCTCGCTGCTGATCACCGACGACTTCATCCGCGCCGTGCAGGACGAGGCCGACTGGCCGCTGGTCTTCCCGGTGCTGGAAACCGAGGCTCACGAGCTGGACCTGACCGACCCCGAGCAGGTTCTCTGGCGCGACTGGCCGATCCAGTCCGGCTACGTGACCAACGACGAAGGCCTGGTCGCCTGCAGGATCTACAAGACCGTTCCGGCCAAGCGGCTTTGGAACATGATCATGTCGTCGACCTACGACTTCGCCGAGCCGGGCTTCATCCTAGTCGACCGGATCAACGAGCAGAACAACAACTGGTTCGTCGAGAACATCCGCGCGACCAACCCCTGCGGCGAACAGCCGCTGCCGCCCTACGGCGCCTGCCTGCTGGGCTCGGTCAACCTGACCCGCTTCGTCGACAAGCCGTTCACCGACGAGGCCACCTTCAACTGGGACGAGTACCGAAAGGCGGTCAAGATCTTCACCCGCATGCTCGACAACGTGGTCGAGGTCAATGGCCTGCCGCTGGGCCAGCAGCGCCGCGAGATCGAATACAAGCGCCGCCACGGCATGGGTTTCCTGGGCCTGGGCTCCACGCTGACCATGCTGCAGAAGAAGTACGGCGAGGCCGATTCGCTGGAGTTCACGGAGAAGGTCAGCCGCGAGATGGCCGTGGCCGGCTGGGAAGCCGGGCTGGAACTGGCCCAGGAAAAGGGTCCGGCGCCGATCATGCTCGACGAGTTCGAAGTCACCGGCGAGATGCTGCGCAAGCGCCCGGAGATGGTGAAGGACGGCTACAAGGTCGGCGACAAGGTGCCCGGCAGGGTGCTGCACGCCCGCTACAGCCGCTACATGCAGAAGGTCGCCGAAGTCGCGCCCGAGCTGGTCGACAAGCTGGCCGAGACCGGCGCGCGGTTCACCCACCACACCTCGATCGCGCCGACCGGCACGATCTCGCTGTCGCTGGCCAACAACGCCTCCAACGGCATCGAGCCGAGCTTCGCGCACCACTACAACCGCAACGTGATCCGCGAGGGCAAGAAGAGCAAGGAGAAGGTCTCGGTCTACTCCTACGAGCTGCTGGCCTATCGCACGCTGGTCAACCCGAAGGCCATGCCGTTCTCCGAAGACCCCGAAGAGCAGCTGCCGGACTACTTCCTGACCGCCGAGACGATCACGCCGAAGGAGCACGTCTCGATCCAGGCCGCGGCCCAGAAGTGGGTGGATTCCAGCATCTCCAAGACCGCCAACGTGCCGACCGACTACCCGTACGAGGACTTCAAGGACATCTACCTGTTCGCCTGGGAGCAGGGCCTGAAGGGCTGCACCACCTTCCGCTTCAACCCGGAAGCCTTCCAGGGCGTACTGGTCACCGACAAGGACCTGGAGAACACCACCTACGTGTTCGAACTGGACGACGGCGAGACCATCGAACTGAAGGGCGGCGAAGAGGTCGAGTACGACGGCGAGACGCATACGGCGGCCAACCTCTTCGACGCCCTGAAAGAAGGCTACTACGGCAAATTCTGATGCTGGCTTCGCAGGGAATCCGCATGCTGCGTTTCGACCTTCTCCCGCCTCCTCACGCACACACGAGTGCGCTCCGGGGTCGGAAGAAGGTCGAAGCCTTGCCTGCGAATCCCCTGCTGTGCCAGCGCGTGGCGTCGTCAGGCGCCCGCATGCGGCGTTTTGCTGCGCCACCGGCATCCTCACGCACTTCAGTGCGCTCCGGTGTCCGGTGACTTGCAAAGCCTTGCCTGCGAACACCTGACTGTGCCACGACGCTAAAACTGGGAGTCGAAGTGCGGAACCCGGAACCCGGAACCCGGAACCCGGAACCCGGAACCCGGAACCCGGAACCCGGAACCCGGAACCCGGAACCCGGAACCCGGAACCCGTCTCCTGAAAACTGAAAACTGAAAACTGAAAACTGAAAACTGAAAACTGAAAACTGACGACTGAAAACTGAAAACTGGTCCCCACGACCAACCGATGCCCGTCACCGGGCAGGAGCGTGAGTTGAGCGATCAGGTGAAGCCCCGGACAAGGCGCATGACGCGCAGCCGGGCAGACAAGTGCAAGGGCTGGAACCCGGTGAGCCGGAACCTGGGCCAGGTGCGGATCATCGAAGTCGATCCCAGGCTGAAACCGGAAGACCAGACCCGGCATTAGGTTTCCGTCGTTCCGGACGGAGCGCGAAGCGCGGAGATCCGGAACCTCGTGGCGAAACGCCGACTTCCAACGAAGCCGGCACCGTCCGTGGCCCGGGCAAGCGCAGCGCACCCGGGGCCTTCGAGGACCGACGCCGGCCGAAGAGGAAATCGCAACACCCGGAACCGCACAGGTCCCGAGGGCAGTAGAGCCGCCGCCGCTGTTCATCGCGAACGCCGCCGGCACGAATCGACAATCAACCGGTGCGCCAAGGCACCGAACCAGCAGAAACGGGCGCAGACCCGGGGTGGAGAAAGGAAATGACCGTGAAGATCAGCAAAAAGATCGTGGGCTACCAGGTCAAGGACAAGAAGAAGGCCGACGCCGAAGCCAAGGCGGCCGCCGATGCGCCGGCCAGGTCGGATGCCAAGGAACAGGGCGGTCGCGATGGTCGCGGCAAGTCCGCCGACATCATCCGCATGCACGAAAAGCTGCAGCGCCCCGAAGGCATGGAGTGCCTGGAAGGCGCGACCTACAAGATCCGCACGCCGCTGGACGACCACGCGCTGTACGTGACCATCAACGACATCGTGCTCAACGCCGGCACCGAACACGAACAGCGCCGGCCGTTCGAGATCTTCATCAACTCCAAGAACATGGACCACTTCCAGTGGATCGTGGCCCTGACCCGCGTCATGTCCGCCGTGTTCCGGAAGGGCGGGGACGTCACCTTCCTGTCCGAAGAGCTCCAGGCCGTGTTCGACCCCAAGGGCGGCTACTTCAAGCCCGGCGGCCGCTTCGTGCCCTCCATCGTCGCCGACATCGGTGCCGTCGTCGAAACCCACTTGAAACGCATCGGCCTGCTCGAGCCGGACGAACTGTCCGAACAGCAGCAGCTGATGCTGAAGGAAAAGCGCGCCGAAATCGAAGCCCGCGAACAGGCCGCGAATGCTGAAAAAAAAACCCTGACGACCCCGGCAACGGCTGACGCCGGCGACTACCCGGCTTCAGCGACGCTTTGCCACAAGTGCAGTACGAAGGCGATGGTGTTGTTGGATGGGTGTCAGACGTGTCTGGCCTGCGGCTATTCCAAGTGCGGGTAGCGGCTTCGCCAGAAACTCGTATGCGGCGTTTCGCGGCACGCCGAGCATCCTCACGCACCTGATGTGCGCTCCGGGGTCTCGACGCTTGCGAAGCCTTGCCTACGAGCCTCTGGCTGTGCCGCTGGGATCTAGATCCGCTTCGCCAGAGCGCCGCATGCTGCATTTCGAGCTCTCCCGCGAATCCATACGCACTTTTAGTGCGCTGCGGGGTCATTGGAAAGGCCGAAGCTTTGGCTACGACGTTATTGTTTCGGAGGGCAGGCGAGTCCGAATAGGGCCTTGTTTGCCGATGAGTGGCAGCATCCCGACTCTCGTCAAATGGGCCCAGTTCGCTCTTTGCAGTCACCGGTTAACAATTGAGTCCGTAAAGTGAGCGAACATCCTGATTCAAGTTCGTTGGTTTTCTCGCTAAGTTTTTTTTCGGGAGCAATCAAATCAAGAAGCGAGCTCACTTCCTCTTTCCTGCGTGAATCGGAAATCACAAAGTCCGCGCTTCTTTACGCGGACAACGTGTCAATTCGAAGCATGGTCATGGAGACCATGGCCTCGGTTACCGAAATTCAAGATTTCGCTTGCTCCGTCAGTTCATGCCCAAGGCCGGCACTACTCGCAATTCCTCGGATCGCGCCCATGCTCATGGAGGAGCAACGCGTCATCACGGTCGCTAAAAAATGCAGAATTCTTCTCAAGAAAAAGCGGCTATCAAGGGCTGAAAGAGATGAGCTAAAGCGGATCTGCGAATCCCTGATGCTTGGATTCTCAAAACTTGATGACGTAATAAGCTTTGACGAAGTTAATGCGATTAGAGACTGTCCGCACGTACAGTTGAGGCGGCCGAAGAAAGTAATGTCGACCTATGATGAGTTTGCTACCTCATTTATTTGGGATGTTCTTGAGTCTGCGCTTGATCCGTCCAAGTTTCCTTATCTGGACCCATGGCTTGGGGAGATCTTAGCTCCAGCGATTGGGGGCTCTGGAAATCTTACTCGGCAGCAGTCTTCTCGAAACAAGCATGCTGGAACTGCAACGTCCGTCTTGCTGGATTTGCCGGTCATAAGAAGGTGCTCGCTGTTTGAAGTTCTTGAAATTCGTCAAGAGCTCCACGATCACCTAGTTGTATTCCGGAAGGCAATTCATGAGCTATCGAAAAAAGTAAAAAGTCATTCGTGGGAGCGAGATTTCCGATGTGAGGTAAACGACTTGATTGAGTTCGAAATCAAGCCTTCCGTGAAGACAATAGAGCGTGAGCTTTCTGAGTCGACATATTTTCGGCAACTTTACAAGAGACTCATAGATAGTCCTCCTGCTATTACTAAAACTGGGTATTTTGCTGCTGCCACTAACGAATTACTGGGCCGAATGTCGATTGCGCTAGGGCAATCAACTGAGGCTGCGATCTCAAGCGCTTTATTGGCTGCAATTTCTGTTGGAACATCAGCTGTTGTGGCAGCTAATGATCTATTGCTTTCCAAACGTGAGATCTCCAGAGACAAGTTCTACTTCCTATACGCTGCAGCGCAGAAAAGAATTGATGATTGAAGAGCGCCAGAATCCAATTCACGAAATTTTGGGTCACCCATTAGCCCCAGCCCTGTCAATAGGCAGTGGTCGCCTGTGGCGATTTTTCCGCCCGTTCCGGTTTCATCTGACCGGTTTCCAACAGCCGCGCGCCCTGCTTTTCAGTGGTTCGGATGCGCTTTGAGAAACGCGCTCCAGTCACCCATCGAGATCAAGGCCGGATCGGTTGTCGTGACAACGGTTTTGATCGGCCCCTGGCATCTGTGATGCCCCAGAAACAGCTCGGTACCGGCAGTCCGTCCATTTGGGTCCAGTTCAGAATCTGTGGCTGACTTTCGTCGCCAACCCGTGACTGGCTCGAACGCCGGGCGCGTTGTTGAAAATCGGTCATTTCCTTGGGTCGATCATGGCGCGGTCCAATCAGGGTCTATGGCTTGAACCAACCCCTCGGTCGGGCTCCGCGCCATGATCGTTAACCAAACAATCGGGCTGCGTCGAACGGAACCCGGTCGCGCTGGACAAAGTAGGCCGCCCGCGCCAGCTTGTGCGCGACTGCCCGGATCGCCACCATTCGGTTGCGCCGGGCTGCCTTGCGGTCGAAGAACCGCCGCGCCCGGTCGTTATAGCGCACCGCGAAGTGGGCGGCCTCGGAGAACGCCCAGGCCAGATAGCGGTTGCCGCACTTCTTGTTGCCTGCGCCTTTCTTGCGCTCGTTGCTCTCGCGCCGGCTTTCGACGACCCGGCAGTACGAGCTGTAGTTGCCCACTGACTTGAATCGCTCGATTTCACCGGTCTCCAGCGCAATCGTCGGCGCCAGCACATCGCCGACGCCGCACAGCGTCTTGAGTTGTTGGTAGCGTTGCGTGGGCTGGATCGCGCCCAGCACTTGCGTCTGGATGCCGGCAATCACCGTGTCCAGCGTCTCGATCACCGCCAAGTTGGCCGCAATTGATGTGCGCACTGCCGGCCGGAACCGTTCGTCAGCATCCAGAACGCCGCGTACCTTTGACGTCGGAACCCGGTGTCCCAACTCCCGAGCCAGAATGTTCTGGACCGAAGTCAAGTTGCGGGCGCGCTCACGCACCAGGCCGAGCCGCTTGCGCAACAGGTCCCGAACCTCGCGGATCTCCCGTGGGCAGATATAACCGGTCGGTAGAATGCCGAGTCGCATCAGGTGTGCCAGCCAGAATGCGTCATGCTGATCGTCGGAGTACTTCAAGCCCGAGTACTGCTCGACCTTTGCCGTGTTCACCAGTTGCGTTGAGTATCCATGGTCGCTCAATCCGTCGACCAGCCAGTACCAGTTGTAGGTCGACTCCACCGCTACCGCCAGCAGATCCGCCTTGAAAGGCGCAAGCGCGTTCAATGTCGCATCGAGATCGTTCGGCACGCGACGCTCCAGCAGTCGTCTGTCGCGATCGTCGATCACTACAACCATCTGATTGTTTGAATGCAAGTCAATCCCGCAGTACAGTGTCATGGCCAGCCTCCTCGTGCTTGGTCAGCCTCGCCACTGTAGCGGAGTCCGCTACGGTGGCAAGGAGGCTGGCGCTAGAGGAGTATCAGGTCTTGTTT
>NZ_JAAWWS010000165.1:0-13117 GCF_012272825.1 Wenzhouxiangella sp. XN79A
AAGGCCTGTTGGAGGCCGCTTGCGGGCGAAGGGTGGCCGAGCCGGTTCGCGAGCAAGCTCCCTCCAACAGTCGATCTCGGCGGAGCGCAAGATCGGAAGCCTGTTGGAGGCCGCTTGCGGGCGAAGGGTGACCCGAACGCCGACCCTCGACCGTCAGCGCAGCGTCCCGAACACCCAGTCGCAGATCGGCCAGGTGATGTTGAAGTTGCCGTGGGCCATGACGGTGGGGTCGTGATGGACGCGGTGCAGCCGCTGCAAGCGCCTCAAGAACGGCAGCCGCATCAGCTTCGAATCATCCGGCAGGTGGTAGGCCAGGTGCAACAGCTCGTAGCTGAAGTAGTAGCCCAGCGCGGTGATCACGAACAGCCAGGCGACGTTGGCCGAGAACAGCCAGGTCAGCAGCAAGCCGGCCGGCAGCGCGAAGGCGCCGAAGAAGAACACCAGCAGCACCGGCGGGAACAGGATCGCGCGCAGGTCGCCGGGGCCGTCCATGTCCATCTCGGCGTCGGTGAAGAAGCGGTGGTGCTGGACCGTGTGCCGTTCGTAGATCAGGCCGAGACCGGGGCGCTTGCGGTGCATCACGTAGCGATGCCCGAGGTACTCGGCCAGGTTGGCGTAGAGGAAGGTCAGCGGCACGGCCAGCCACTCCAGCGGCCGGACGTCATCGAGCATCAGCACGCCGAGAACGATGCCGCCGGTGCAGAACGCGACGATGAAGGCCAGGTGCCGGGCGCCGGAATAGCCGGCCGGCACGTGGCGTTCGCGGTACTCGGGGCGGTAGGCGCGGCCGGTGCTCATGCAGCGGAGCTCGAGAAGGGATCACCGACGATGCTGCCACGCGGTCGCCGGGCGGGCAAGCCGCGCCGCGACCGCAACCACCGGCGCTCGTTCAGCGCAGTTCCTGTTGGAGGCCGCTTGCGGGCGAAGGGGGGCCGAGCCGGTTCGCGAGCAAGCTCCCTCCAACAGTCGAAGCACGCGCGGCGCCGGATCGAAGGCCTGTTGGAGGCCGCTCGCGGGCGACGGGCGGCCCGGCCGGTTCGCGAGCAAGCTCCCTCCAACAGTCGAAGCGAGCGCGGCGCTGAACCGAAGCCCTGTTGGAGGCCGCTCGCGGGCGAGGGGCGGCCCGACCGGTTCGCGAGCAAGCTCCCTCCAACAGTCGAAGCAAGCGCCGGCGCCGGACCGAAAGCCTGTTGGAGGCCGCTTGCGGGCGAAGGGGCGATCCAGCACTTCGCGAGCAAGTTCCCTCCAACAGGCCCGAGGCTTCGGACCGGGGTTTCAGGTTCGGGTTCGCGCGGGCGAACGCCGGGCTGCGGGTTCCACGGACGGCGGCTACACTGGTTTTCCGTTCCCGATCGGAGTTGGTGATGTCCCGGACCGTCAGCGGCGCCCAGCGCCTGGTCGAATGCCTGGAAACCGAGGGCGTGAAGCGCATCTACGGCGTGCCCGGCGAAGAGAACCTGGACCTGCTCGAAGCGCTGCGCGAATCCTCGATCGAGCTGATCGTCACCCGCGGCGAACAGGCCGCCGGCTTCATGGCCGCCGCCGAAGGCCGGCTGACCGGAAAACCCGGCGTCTGCCTGTCCACGCTGGGTCCGGGTGCGACCAACTTCGTCACCGCCGCGGCCTACGCCCAGCTCGGCGCGATGCCGATGGTGATGATCACCGGCCAGAAGCCGATCAAGACCTCGAAGCAGGGCCATTTCCAGATCCTCGACGTGGTCGACCTGATGCAGCCGGTCACCCACTACGCCAGGCAGATCGTTTCGGCGGACCTGATCCCTGCCCGGGTTCGCGAAGCCTTCCGCCAGGCCGAGGAAGAGAGGCCGGGCGCGGCCCACCTCGAACTGCCCGAAGATATCGCCCGCGAGACCACCGACGCGCCGGTCCTGCCGACCAGCCGCACGCGACGTCCGGTGGCCGAGGAAAAGGCCGTGGCGGCCGCAGTGGAGGCCATCGAACGGGCAAAGCGCCCGCTGCTGATGATCGGCGCCGGCGCCAACCGCAAGCTGACCTCGAAGATGCTGCGCGCCTTCGTCGACAAGACCGGCATGCCCTTCTTCTCGACCCAGATGGGCAAGGGCGTGGTCGGCGAGTCCGAGCACTGGATGGGCACCGCCGCCCTGTCCGACGGCGACTACGTGCACCGCCTGATCGACGCCTCCGACTGCATCATCAACGTCGGCCACGACGTGATCGAGAAGCCGCCCTTCTTCATGCACGAGGGCGAGCAGCGCACGGTCATCCACGTCAACTTCTTCACCGCCGAGGTCGATCCGGTCTACTTCCCGCAGCTGGAAGTCACCGGCGACATCGCCAACGCGATCTGGCAGATCACCGAGCGGATCGACGTGCAAGACCACTGGGACTTCGCCTTCGCCCGGCAGGTTCGCAAGGCCTTGATCGACGAACTGGACTCCGGGCGCGACATGAACGACTTCCCGGTCCACCCCCGCCGCCTGATCCACGCCGTGCGCGACGCCCTGCCCGAAGACGGCATCGTGTCGCTGGACAACGGCCTGTACAAGGTCTGGTTCGCCCGCAACTTCCGCACGATCCGGCCGAACACGCTGCTGCTCGACAACGCGCTGGCCACCATGGGCGCCGGCCTGCCCGTCGCCATGAGCGCGAAGATGGTCTTTCCCGAACGCAAGGTGCTGGCCGTCTGCGGCGACGGCGGCTTCATGATGAACTCGCAGGAGATCGAGACCGCCGTCCGCCTCGGCCTGGACCTGGTCGTGCTGCTCCTGCGCGACGACGCCTACGGCATGATCCGCTGGAAGCAGGCCGACATGGACCTGCCGGACTTCGGCCTGCAGTTCGGCAACCCCGACTTCGTCCGCTACGCCGAAAGCTACGGCGCCCACGGCCACCGCGCCGAAAGCGTCGCCGACCTCGAACGGCTGCTGGGCGAAACCCTGAACGGATCCGGCGTGCATATCATCGATTGCCCCGTCGACTACCGCGACAGCAAGCAGGAATTGTTCGACGCGCTGCCCCAGCGCAGCGCGAAGCTCGACCCGGACCGGTCCGCCTGATTCCGGGAGACGCAGGGTCATGGCGAGGAACGATCTTCAGGGCAGCGACGGCGAGGCACCGAAGATCGGTTCGTCGGCTCCGACGAATGGACAGCGTGAGGCGGAAGCGGCAATTGACCGCACCGCGTGCTGTTCGCCCGAAGGCATCGTCTGCGCAACCTCGACGCCCTCGATCGCTTCGATGATCATCGCGATCGTTCTGTTGACGATCACTGCCAGCCCGACGAGCAAAGCGGGCGCCGAACCCATCACAGGGCAACCACCCCTGTTTCCACCGGTTCTGGAGGGCAACAGCCTGCTCCCGCCTGAGAACGCACAAGGACGTTCAGGTTTGGTCTTCAATGGAGCCTTCGGCGCGCAAGATTTCGCTTGGGGCGTGGCAGCCGGCGATTTCAATGCCGATGGCGTCGATGACATTCTTGCCGGATTCGCGCCCAATTCCCCCATACCCGGAAACCCGCCGGGTGGCGCGGCCTTGATCTTCGGCGGTGCTGACGTTTCGATGGGGCCGGACGGTATCGAGTTGCTGGACGCCTTCAATGGGCTCATTGGAACAGATCAGATTGCGTTGGCATTGGACCCTGGTCAGACCGGATTCCGGGTCCGCAACCTGGGTGATCTTGATGCCGATGGCATGGAGGACTTCGGCTTCAACAAACGCAACCCCCTGAACGGAGAATTCGAGGGAGGACAGGTGTTCGTGATCTATGGCGGCCCAACTGTTGCGCAGAGTTTCGAGACGTTTGCAAGCCTGCTGCCCGAAAATGGCGGCGATGGCTCGCGCGGCTTCGTGCTGACCGGGCGCGATACCGAGTTTCTTGGCTTTGATTTCTTCGGCGGGAAGGACATCAATGGCGACGGACTGGACGACTTGATCGTATCGAGCAATCGCGAATTCGATCCGACGCGAGGCAAAGGAATGGCTTGGGTACTCTACGGCCGTGGCGACCGCAGCTGGCCCGCGGAAATCGATCAGGACGTACTCAGTAGCTTGCCACCTGATCGGGGGTTCACGTTGATCCCACCCGATCTCGAAACCTCGATAGGCTCGAACGTCGGATTCATCAACGCGCGGTTCATCGACGACATCAACCAGGATGGAATTGCAGAGATCATTCTTTGCCGGTTGGCGGTCGAGCCTGCAAGTTGCTTGCTTCTCTATGGACGTCCCGGCACGGCGCCGTTCTCGGTCATTACGGATCTGAACGAACTTCTGCTGAGTAATGGTGGAGACGGTTCAAAGGGCGTGGTCCTGATTGGGAACGAACGAGGAGTGCTTGGCGCAAATTTATTTTCAGGCGGACGCGGTGGGTTCGGTGTGGGCGATGCGGGCGATTTCGACGGCGACGGCTGCCCAGATCTTTTAATCAATGCGCCGGGAAATCAAGTGCGTAGCGAGGCGTTCTTGATTTACGGCTGTCAGCTGTTACCTGCCGAGATCGACTTTCGCGCTGGCTTCGACGTGGTCACCAGCCAGATTCGGTTGACGCGCTTCCGATCCAATGACGAACAGCCTAGTTCCACCGTCAATCTGGCGACCGCCATCCAGGGCGTCGGCGATCTGAACAACGACGGCTTCGACGATGTGGCCATGACCGGAGAGAACGGACTGGATTTCGAGTCCGGAGCCTGGATCGTCTTCGGCCGGCCATCGCCACCGCAAGAATTCCTCGTCGACAGCCTGTTGCCCGAGAACGGCGGCGACGGAACGGGCGGTCTGCTCGTGAAGAACTTTCCGGACGAAGAGGGCCTGGGCCTGGGCCTGGCCCACGGCGACTTCAACAACGACGGGATCGATGACGTCGCCCTCGGCGGACCCTTGTCCGACCCGGGCGGTCGGTTCAACGCCGGTCGGCTCGTGATCCTCTACGGACGCGGCCGTGCGACCGGCGTGCCCGCACTGCACCCGGTCGGCGTGCTGATCCTGACGGTGTTGATCGGGCTGATCGTCGCCGGCGCATTGCGTCGGCGCAGCCTGCATCGGTAGCAACGATTCCGGCACTGTCGGGCTGTGCCGAGTCGGTCGCGATGGACTCACGATCGCGCCGCTCATCCCGTGTACCCTTCCGGTCGGGTTCAGGCGTCGAAGGACGCCCGAACAAGGAACACTCGACAGGGCCACAGGGTATGAAACGACCGGACCGCAACCGCACTGCCAGCTTCGACGTCGACGCCCAGCGCACCTTCACGCCCCTGTGCCCCGACGAACTGCCGGTGCCCGACGGCGATGCCATTGCCGATGAACTGAACCGCCAGGCCGAACTCGCTCGATTCCGCGTCGGTTCGAAGGACGCGCATAGCCCGAAGGCGGCCTGGGTCACGGACGACGCATCGATGATCGGCGCACCGGGCGTCGAAGGCGACAACGTCGAAGAGCACTGGCCGGTTCACGCCGTACCCGGCACCGAGGGCTTCGAGCTGCTCCCCGGCCTGCCCCGCCCGGCCGACTACGACTTCTTCGTCTGGAAGGGCGTGGAGCTGGACATGCACCCCTACGGCGCCTGCTACCACGACCTGGCAGAACGCATGAGCACGGGCGTCATCGAGTGGCTGAAAGCGAGGGAGATCACGCACGTGCTGGTCGGCGGCCTGGCCACGGACTACTGCGTCAAGGCCACGGCGCGCCAGCTGGCCGAGGCCGGCTTCGGGGTGATCCTGAATCGCGCCGCCTGCCGCGGCATCGCGCCGGACAGCACCGAGGCCGCGCTGGAGGAACTGCGCGCCGCCGGCGTACAACTCATTGATTCCGTCGAGGCCCTGGAGCCCTCCGCATGATCATCGAATCGCTGCTCGACACGGACATCTACAAGTACTCGATGATGCAGGCCGTGCTGCACCAGTTTCCCGGCGCGGAGGTCGAGTACACGTTCAAGTGCCGGACCGAGGGCGTGGACCTGCGGCCGCTGAAGAAGGAGCTGGAGCGCGAGATCGAGCACCTGTGCTCGCTGACGCTCGATCCCGACGAGCTGAACTTCCTCGCCTCGCAGCGCTACTTCAAGCGCGACTTCATCGAGTTCCTGCGCCTGTTCCACCTGCAGTCGCGCTTCGTCGAGGTCGGCGAGGCCGACGGCCAGCTGAGCCTGATGATCAAGGGCCCGTGGCTGCACACGATCCTGTTCGAAGTGCCGCTGCTGGCGATCGTCAGCGAACTGTATACGCGCCATGCGCACCCCGACCTCGACTTCGGCGAGGCCCGGGACCGACTGACCACAAAGATCGACCAGGTCCGCGCCCTGGACCGCCCCGACGACTTCGTCTTTGCCGACTTCGGCACCCGCCGCCGCTTCTCGCGCGACTGGCACGACGAGGTCGTGAAGTCCCTGGCCGACGCCCTGCCGAACAGCCTGCGCGGCACCAGCAACGTGCGCCTGGCCAGAGAACTGGGCCTGGTCCCGATCGGCACCATGGCCCACGAGTTCATCCAGGCCGCCCAGGCGCTCGGTCCTCGCCTGGCCGAGACCCAGCGCTTTGCCTTCGAGGTCTGGGCCCGCGAATACCGCGGCGACCTCGGCATTGCCCTGTCGGACACCTACAGCCTGGACGCCTTCCTGCGCGACTTCGACATGTACTTCTGCAAGCTCTTCGACGGCGCCCGCCAGGACTCCGGCGACCCCTTCGCCTGGGGCGAGGCAATGATCGAGCACTACGAGAACAACCGCGTCGACCCGAAGACCCGCAACCTGATCTTCTCCGACTCGCTCGACATCCCCAAGGCCGCCGAGATCTGGCACCGCTTCCGCGACCGCATCAACGTCTCCTTCGGCATCGGCACCAACCTGACCCACGACACGGGCACCGATCCGATCAACATCGTCATCAAGATGACCCGCTGCAACGGCCAGCCGGTCGTCAAGCTGTCGGACTCGCCGGGGAAGGTGATCTCGACGGACCAGCATTACCTGGCGTGGGTGCGGCAGGCATTCGACGTACCGGAGTAGGGTTTTTCGGGGCGTTGCCCCGGGCCCCGAGGTTCTGGGGTGGTCTGTTGGAGGCCGCTTGCGGGCGAAGGGATTTCCTGGCTTCGCGCCGGCTATTTGTTCGAATTCAACTTCAAAGGCGTTTCGCCGCTGGCTGCGCCAGCTGATGCGGTCTGGGCGTTCTACTTGCCTCGAACGTCAAAAGCGTTTCGCCCGCTCGCTTCGCGAGCTGATGGCGAGGTACTTTTGTGGCGACAAAAGTACCCAAAAGCGCTGCGCGAACATCGCCGCTCGGCCTACGGCCGGGTGCCCTCCGGTGCTCACGGCTGGCGGGGTCCGTCGAACTCGCTTCGTTCGCTTCGCTCTCTGCGCTCAGACATGCGACGGCCCTCTTTCCGCCAGCCGCTCCGCGCCTCCGGCGGCGCTGACGGCGGGGCAAGTAAAAAGCCAACCTCAGCCACCCATTGGCATCTGCTCTATCCCGGCGTTCTGGATTCGATTCGGGATCTTGCTTTCGATCGAAACAAAGATCTATCCATGCCACCGAACTGAAGCCTGGCCGAGTGGGTTCGGTTGCGGTTTTGATTTTGACCTTGAAAACCTCAAGGGCGCCGAGAAGCGCAGCGTCGGGCGGAAGGAGGGCCGTCGCAATGTCTGAGCGGAGCGCCGCAGGCGCGCAGCGAGTTCGACGGACCCCGCCCGACGCGAGCATCGCAGGGAACCCGAGCGCAGCTCGGGCGCCGTTGCGGGAAAAGCACTTTTGCCTACTTTTGTTGCGACAAAAGTAGGTCGCATCAGCTGGCGCAGCCAGCGGCGAAACGCTTTCGAAGTTGAAATCGAAATCGACATGTTCTCGCCGACACCCATCGACCCAACCGAACCATCCCTTTCCCAACCCCGTACAATCCTCACAATGTCCAGCCCGAAAGCCAGAGAAAGAACCCTGTCCCTCGTCCTCGGCTCCGGCGGCGCCCGCGGCCTGGCACACATCGGCGCGATCCAGGCCATCGAAGAAGCCGGTTGGGAGATCAAGTCGATCGCAGGCTCCTCGATGGGCGCGCTGGTCGGCGGGATGTACGCGGCCGGCAAGCTCGACGTCTACACCGAGTGGGTGCAGAAGCTGCAGCAGTCCGACGTGCTCCGGCTGGTCGACTGGACCTTGTCCGGCGGCGGGCTGATCCGCGGCGACAAGATCATCAAGCGACTGCGCGAGATGGTCGGCGATGTCGATATCGGCGACCTGGAGATCGACTTCACCGCCGTGGCCGTCGACATCGAGCACGGGCGCGAGATCTGGCTGAGCGACGGCTCGCTGTTCGAGGCCATCCGGTCCTCGATCGCGATCCCGGGGCTGTTCACGCCGCACCGCTACCGCGGCCGCCTGCTGGTCGACGGCGGAATCCTGAACCCGATCCCGGTCGCACCGACGCTGCGCTGCCTGACCGATGCCACCTTCGTCATCAACTGCAATGGCCCGGCCGGCAACGGCGGCGCGAGCAAGCCGCTCGGCCCGCTCGACGAAGGCATCGACCCCGAGGGCGAGGCCAGCGTGATGAACCGGCTGCGGCGCTTCTTCGCCGATCTGACCGACCGGCAGGACGACGAAAACGAGGACGAACCCGGCCTGGTCGCGATCCTGATCAAGTCGCTGGAGACGATGGAGTCGGTGATCACCCGGCAGCACCTGGCGGTGTTCCGGCCCGACCGGGTCATCGACATCCCGCGCGATGCCTGCATGCTCCATGAATTCCACCGCGCACGCGAGCTCATCGAACTGGGGCGGACGCGTACAATCGAGAGCCTCAAGACTTTCGACGACCGGCACGACCGGTCGGACGAGCCGAATCATGAATGACGACGAACTCTTCGACGACGCCGCCGACCAGGTGGTCGACCTGGGCAATGCACTGGCCGACGATCACCCCGATGGGGACCTGTGGGCGATCGCCGACGGCCTGATCGCCGGCGCGGTGCATTTCTGGCTGTATGCGCACCAGCCGGAATCGATTGCCCACGAGGACGACCTGGAAGGCCATCGCACCGCAGCCGAGCGGCTCGAGACGCTGGCCCGCCTGCTGCACGAGTCGGCGGTCGACAGCGAGTACCTGCACTCCCCGCACGACGCCGACGCCGGCCGGGCCTGAGCAAGGTCGCTCAGTCGGCCTCGGCTTCCACCCGGTCCCGGCCCGCCTGCTTGGCCCGGTACATCAGTCTGTCGGCCCGTTTGACCAGTTCTCCGGAGCCTTCGCCGGCGCGCCGCGCGACGGCACCGAGCGAGCTGGTGATCGGTCTGCCGTCGGGCGTGGACAGCTTCCGGATCGCTTCCAGCAACTGCTGAGCGAACTGCACGGTGCCGGCGCCGTCGGTACCGGGCAGCATCACCGCGAATTCCTCACCGCCCCAGCGAGCCACGGCATCGGTTCCGCGAATCCGATCGCGCAGCAGCGCTGCGATCTGGCGCAGCACCTCGTCGCCGGCATCGTGCCCGAAGCGATCATTGACCTGTTTGAAGTGGTCGATATCCAGCAGCACGAAGCCGAGGGGGTGATTCAGGCGCTCGGCAGCGTCCAGCGCAGCCTCCATCCATTCCTGGCCGTGTCGCCGGTTGAACACGCCGGTCAGCCCATCGGTGGTGGCCAGCTCGTGCAGCCGCGCTTCGAGCTGCTTGCGCTCGCCGATGTCCATGATCGTGCCGGCCACGCGACGCGGCGCATCGTCCTTGCCGCGCGTCACCACGCGACCGCGGATGTTCATCCAGGCGAAGTCGCCGGACTTGCGACACATCCGGACGTCCATGTCGAAATCGCGCTGGAAGGCGTCGAGGTGGGCCTGCATTCGCTGGATCAGCGCCTCGCGATCGTCAGCATGCACCAGCTCCATGATCGCACTGCGGCTCTCGACGACTTCGTCGTCGGCATAGCCGAGCAGGTTGGCCGCGCTTTCGCTGAACGACAGGACCTTCCGCTCCAGCTCCCAGTGCCAGAAGCCGAGCTTGGCGCCCGACATCGCCAGCGACAGCCGCTCCTCGCTGTCGCGCAGCTTGAGCTCGGCCATGTGGCGGCGGGTGATGTCGGAAAACGTCGCGACCACGGCTTCGATCCGGCCCTCGGAATCGGTCTGGACCGGCTCGGTGCTCATCTCCAGCCAGCGCATGCCGCCGTCTGCGTCGTAGAGGCCGAGCGTGACGTCGCGCTGGGGCGCCCCGGTCGCCAGGGTCCGGGCAACCGGGACCTGGCCGGGCGCGAGCGGGTCGCCGTTGACATCGTGGAAGACCAGCCCCAACTCGCCGAGCTGACCGGTCAGCAGGCGCTCCTGCCCGATGCCGAGCAGCTCGGCCGCCCGGGTGTTGGCGATCCGGATGCCGCCGCTGCGGTCGACCACCACCACGCCTTCGGCCATGGCGCGGATCACCGACTGCATCCGCGCCTCGCTGGCCTTGAGCTGGCGCCGGATCTGGCGCGCCGCGGTGATGTCGGCGAGCAGCACCAGCAGCGCCGACGGCGGTGAATCGTCGCCGATCCGGCATAGATCCAGTCGCACCTTCAGCGTCCGGCCGTCCGGGCGCTTCAGCGTCAGGTCGTGGACATCGGAATCCCGGTCGCCGCGGGCGAAACGCTTCAGTCCACGCTCGACCTTGACCCGGTCCCGGCCCTCGAACAGCGCGGGCAGGTCGGGCAACGGCCACGAGTCGCGCGCCAGCAGTTCGCCCAGCGCGCGGTTCCCGCTTCGCCACCGGCCGTCGAGATCGACACTGCCGATGCCGGTCGAGGCATGGCGAACCAGGTCGTCGAGCGTAGGGTCGGTGCGGGCCCGTGCATCCATGAGTGATCCATTCCTCCGACCATCGTCGCCGGCCAGCCGGGCTCGCGCGTCAGGGCCGCTGCCGGTCCCGGATCGCGCGGAACTCGTTGCCCTCGTACCAGTTCGGCCAGGCGTCGCCTTCGGCCAGGTAGCGACCGACCCGGTACAGCACGGTGGCGTCCTGGGCCACGCCGCGGAAATCCCAGTCGGGATCGAACACGTCGCCGACCTTGTGGTAGCGGTTGTCGCGGTAGTCGCGCTCGATCGCCAGCACGTAGTCGGCGCCTTCCTCGACGTGGGTGAAGCCGCTCTTGGCATACAGCGCCGGGATGCCGCCGCGGGCGAAGTTGAAGTGATCGGAGCGGTAATAGAAGCCGGCTTCCGGGGTGGGCTCAGGAACGGCATAGCGCCCTTCTTCCTCGAGGGCTGCGACGAGAATCGGCTCCAGTTCCGAGGAATCGATGCCGATCACGACCATGTCCTCGGTCGGGCCGGCCATGAAGTTGACCGCGTCCATGTTGATCGCCGCGACGTGCTGGGCGGCCGGCACGATCGGATCGTTGACATAGTGACGCGAGCCGAGCAGGCCGTATTCCTCCAGGGTCACGGCGAGGAACAGCACGGTCCGCTCCGGCGCACCGGCTTCGGCATGCATGCGCGCCAGCTCCAGGATGCCGGCCGTGCCCGAGGCGTTGTCGATGGCCCCGTTGAAGATGCCGGCCGAGCCGGGCAGGCCCATGTTGCGGCCCAGGTGATCCCAGTGGGCCATGTAGACCACGGTTTCGTCGGGGCGCTCGGTGCCTTCCAGCTTGGCCAGCACGTTGTAGGACACCCCTTCGCGAACGGCATTGCGCACTTCGGCGGTCATCGCGCCGCCCAGCGGCACGGCGGCGAAGCCCGGCTCGGCGGCCCGCGCCTTCTGCGCGTCGTAGTCGAGCCCGGCCCGCTGGAACAGATCGCGCGCGGCGTCCACCGTGATCCAGCCTTCGAGCGCCAGGACCGGATCGTCGCCGCGCTCGGCCAGTTCGAACTGCGGGCCGGACCAGGAGTTGGTGACCACCTCCCAGGGATACGAGGCCGGCTCGGTCTCGTGGACGATCAGCGCCGCGGCCGCGCCCTGCCGGGCGGCTTCCTCGTACTTGTAGGTCCAGCGGCCGTAGTAGGTCATCGCCCGACCATTGAACCGCTCGCCGTCCGGGTCGGCGAAGCCCGGGTCGTTGACCAGGATCACGACCGTCTTGCCGGCCACGTCCAGGCCTTCGTAGTCGTTCCAGCCGTACTCCGGCGCGACCACGCCGTAGCCGACGAAGACCAGCTCCGAATCGGCCACGCCGTGCGGATCGGTGCCCAGCCGCCGGGTGTTGATGATCATGCTGTCCGGATAGGTCAGCTCGTAGGTCTCGCCCTGGCCTTCGATCACCAGCGAGGAGCGGGCCTGGTTGGTCAGCTCGACCATCGGGACCGGCTGCAGGTAGCTGTCGCCGTAGCCCGGGGCGAGCCCGGCCTCGGAGAAGGCGTCGACCAGATAATCCACGGTCATCCGTCCGCCGCGCGAGCCGGGTGCACGGCCCTCGTAGTCGTCCGAGGAAAGAATCCGCATGTCCTCGACGAACTGCTCGGTATCGAAGCCGCCGGGCGGCGGTTCGGGGAGACGCATGCCGGAGTCTTTGGCGGCCGCGTCCGGCGCGGTATCGGCGGCGGCCTCGGGTTCCGGTGCCGGCTCGGGTGCGGGGCCGCGATCGCAGCCAGCCAGCATCGAAAGGAGGGCGATCAGCGCGGCGGGGATCAGGAGTCGATTCATGGGTTTCTCTCGTTTGAACGCAGTGGGTCCAGTCGATCGATTCTAACGCTTCGCGGGACGGATGCCGGGCGCAGCGGCGAGGCCGCCCTTCGCCCGCAAGCGGCCTCCAACAGGCCTTACGATCCGGCGCCTCGATCCGATCGACTGTTGGAGGGCGCTCGCACGCGAACCGGTTCGGCCGCCCTTCGCCCGCAAGCGGCCTCCAACAGGCCTTCGGTCGGGCACCGGCGCAATGATCGCCTGTTGGAGGGCCCTCGCGCGCGAACCGGTTCGGCCACCCTTCGCCCGCAAGCGGCCTCCAACAGGACTTCGGTCGGGCACCGGCGCAATGATCGACTGTTGGAGGGCGCTCGCGCGCGAACCGGTTCGGCCACCCTTCGCCCGCAAGCGGCCTCCAACAGGCCTTCGATTCCGCGCCTCGATCCGATCGACTGTTGGAGGGCGCTCGCGCGCGAACCGAACCGGCCGCCCTTCGCCCGCAAGCGGCCTCCAACAGGACTTCGGTCGGGCACCGGCGCAATGATCGACTGTTGGAGGGCGCTCGCGCGCGAACCGGTTCGGCC
>NZ_JAAWWS010000165.1:13167-32334 GCF_012272825.1 Wenzhouxiangella sp. XN79A
AGCGGCCTCCAACAGGACTTCGGTCGGGCACCGGCGCAATGATCGACTGTTGGAGGGCGCTCGCGCGCGAACCGAACCGGCCACCCTTCGCCCGCGAGCGGCCTCCAACAGGACTTCGGTCGGGCACCGGCGCAATGATCGACTGTTGGAGGGCGCTCGCGCGCGAACCGAACCGGCCACCCTTCGCCCGCAAGCGGCCTCCAACAGGCCTTACGATCCGGCGCCTCGATCCGATCGACTGTTGGAGGGCGCTCGCGCGCGAACCGGTTCGGCCACCCTTCGCCCGCAAGCGGCCTCCAACAGGACTTCGATTCCGCGCCTCGATCCGATCGCCTGTTGGAGGGCGCTCGCGCGCGAACCGGTTCGGCCACCCTTCGCCCGCAAGCGGCCTCCAACAGGCGAAACGACCTTCGGCCTCGATTCGACTGTGGGAGGGGCGGATTCCGCGCGAATCGGCCCGGTCAGCCGCCGCCCTACCTGACCCGCTTCACCGCCATCACGTTGGTGATCGCCTGCAAGCGATCCAGCAGGCCGGACAGCTGATCGAGATCGCCGACGTCCACGGTGATCTCGATGACCACCGCTTCGGGCACGTCGCCGCGCCCGGCGTTCATCGACGAGACGCTGAGATTCCTGGCCGCGAGGATCGAGCCGATGTCCTTGATCAGTTCCCGGCGATCCCAGGCATCGATCCGGATGCGAACCGGATAGCGGCTCCGGGTGCGGTCGGCCCAGTCGACCCGGATACGGCGTTCGGGATGCTGCTCGGCCAGCCGCAGGTACTGGCGGCAGTCCTCGCGATGGATGCTCGCGCCCCGGGTACGGGTGATGAAACCGGCAATCGGATCGCCGGGCACCGGCTGACAGCACTTCGCGACCTGGTACATCAGGTTGCCGACACCGTCGATCTGCACCTCGCTGCCGGGCGATCCGCGCGCTGGCGCGCTCGGTTTGCGCAGCGGCAGGACCGGCTCGGCCGACTCGGGCTCGGGCCGCAGCCGCAGGACCGCCTGGCCGACCTGGCCCGGCGTCAGGTCGCCGGCGCCGACCGCCGCCAGCAGGTCGTCGGTCTTGTTGAAGTTGTAGCTTCGAACGACGTCGTCGAGCGCTGCATCGGAAACATCGAGCCGCTTGAGTTCGGCCTCGACGGCGGCCCGGCCGGCGGCCAGGTTGTCCTCGTAGGCCAGCTGGCGGAAATGATGGCGGACCTTGGCCCGGGCCCGGCCGGAGCGGAGGTAGCCCAGCTGCGGATTCAGCCAGTCGCGCGACGGCTGGGCCTGCTTGCCGGTCAGGATCTCGACCCGGTCGCCGTTGGCCAGCACGTGGGTCAGCGGCACGATGCGGCCGTTGACCTTGGCACCCCGGCAACGATGACCGACTTCCGTATGCACCTGGTAGGCGAAGTCGAGCACGGTCGAGCCCTGGGTCAGGTCGACCACGTCGCCACGCGGCGTGAGCACGTAGACGCGGTCCTCGCTGGTCAGGCTCTCGAAGCTCTCGACCAGGCTGTCGTCGTCCTCGCTGCCCTCGATCAGCTGGCGCATCAGGCCGATCCGCGCTTCCAGCGCACTGTCGGCCGGCCCGCCCTCCTTGTAGCGCCAGTGCGCGGCCACACCGAGCTCGGCGTGCTCGTGCATCTCGAAGGTCCGGATCTGGACTTCGAACACCCGGCCCGACGGTCCGCGTACCGCCGTGTGCAGCGATTTGTAGAGGTTCGGCTTCGGGTTGGAGATGTAGTCGTCGAACTCGCCCGGCACCGGCTGCCAGTGGCTGTGGACCAGGCCGAGCGCGGCGTAGCAGGTGGCCACGTCGTCGACCAGCACGCGCACCGCGCGCACGTCGAACAGCTCGTGGAAGTCCAGGCCCTTGCGCTGCATCTTCTTCCAGATCGAGAAGATGTGCTTGGCGCGGCCGTTGATGTCGTGTCGGAGCCCGGCCGCGCTCAACGTCTCGCCGACCCGCTGCATGAAGTCGTCGATGGCGCGCTCGCGGTCCGCGCGCTGCTCGGCGACCAGCCGCTCGATGCGGGCATAGGCGTCCGGTTCGAGGTAGCGGAAGGC
Source organism: Wenzhouxiangella sp. XN79A (assembly GCF_012272825.1). GTDB lineage: Bacteria > Pseudomonadota > Gammaproteobacteria > Xanthomonadales > Wenzhouxiangellaceae. Next base: position 15,228 of record NZ_JAAWWS010000165.1, read on the forward strand.
CAGGTCCTCGAGCTGCCATTTCAGCTGCCAGACGCCGAGCCGGTTGGCCAGCGGTGCGTGGATGGCCCGGGTTTCGCGGGCCAGCGCGCGGCGCGCGTCGGGGTCGCGGGCGGTCTGCATCCGCGCCAGCTGCCAGGCCAGCACCAGCAGCGCGACGCGCACATCCTCGATCAGGGCCAGGATCAGCCGCCGCAGCCCCTCGGCCCGATGCTCGGTATCCGGGACATAACGCTCGTCGAACAGGACCACCTGGTCGAACTGCTCGACCAGCGCGCGGACGTCGTCGGGCAGCGAGACCGCCTCGTCGATCTCGCCACGGCAGATCTGCAGCGCGGCAGCCAGCGTCGCGCTGTCCGGCGACAGCATCCCGAGGGCGCGCAGCATGCGTCCGGGAAGGCCTTCACCGGCCTCGTCGTTGGCGTCGAGCGCACGGATGCCGTCGTCGATCAGTTCGCGGTGACGTTCGTCGACCGGACGGTCGCCGATCAGGCGGCGCAGGGACGTGGCGGGAGAGGAAGGCACGGGATCGTTCGCGGTCCGGATTCGGTCAGGCCGATACCAGGGGTCATGCTAGGCCGGGCCGGCCGGCACGTCCAGACCGGCCTCGCGCATCCGCTCGGCGTAGCGGGCGAGGTTGCGATCCATGTCGCGCCCGAGCCCGTACAGGAAGTTCCAGCCATAGATGCCGGAATCGTGGCCGTCGTCGAACTTCAGCACCACCGCGTAGCTCCCGATCGGCTCGATGCCGACGATGGCGACCTCGTCCTTGCCGGGCAGCAGCTTCGGCTCCGAAAGCCCGTGGCCGCGCACCTCGGCCGACGGCGAATGGGTGCGCAGGTAGCTCGCCGGCAGTTCGAAGCGCTGCCCGTCGTCGAACGCGACGACCAGCATCCGCCGGCCCTTTTCGTAGGTCAGCTCGGTGGCGACCCGCTCGCTCACTGCAACCCGTCGTAGTAGGTGGGCGAGCCGGGTCCGACCGGCAGGTCCAGCCCGAATACCCAGAGCAGGAACAGCAGCGACCAGCCGATGAAATAGAAGATCGAGTACGGCAGCATGGTCGCGATCAGCGTGCCGATGCCGAACTTCTTGTCGTAGCGCGTCGCCCAGGCCAGGATCAGGCCGAAGTAGCTCATCATCGGCGTGATGATGTTGGTCGTCGAGTCACCGATCCGGTAGGCGGCCTGGATGACTTCCGGCGAGTAGCCGATGAACATCAGCATCGGCACGAAGATCGGCGCGGTCACCGCCCACTGCGCCGAGGCCGAGCCCAGGCTCAGGTTGACGATGCCGCACATGATGATGAACAGCACGAACACCATCGGCCCGGTCAGTCCGATCTCCTTCAGGAAGTCCGCGCCGGTCACGGCGGTGATCAGGCCCAGGTTCGACCAACCGAAGAAGGCGACGAACTGCGCGGCGAAGAACACCAGGACGACGTACAGACCGAGCGTCGAGATCGCCGAGGCCATGCCGTCGATCACGTCGCGGTCGTTCTTCATCGTGCCGACCACCCGGCCGTAGGCGAAGCCGGTGACCAGGAAGAAGATGAAGATCCAGGCCACGATCGAGCGGAAGAACGGGCCGGAGGACTCGAGGAAGGTGCCACCGGCGGCCGCCGGGTCGCGCAGCACGCCGTTGTCCGGCACGACCAGCAGGGCGATCAGACCGAGCACGGCCAGCATGCCGATCGCCGCCATGCCCAGGCCCTTCTTTTCATCGCCGGTCAGCGGCTGCATCTGGCTGTCGTCGAGCACTCGCGGGTCGGCGTTCGAATCGTCGTACGCCCCGAGCTTGGGTTCGACGATGAAGATCGTCACCAGCGAACCGATCGCGGTGATCATGAACGTCGAGACGATCATGAAGTACCAGTTGGCGGTGGCATAGACCTCGTAGGTCGGATCGATCAGCCGGGCGGCTTCCTGGGTGATGCCGGCCAGCAGCGGGTCGATGGTGCCGAGCAGCAGGTTGGCGGAATAACCGCCGGACACGCCGGCGAAGGCGGCCGCCATGCCGGCCAGCGGATGGCGACCCAGCGCCAGGAAGATCGCGCCGCCCAGCGGCACCAGCACCACGTAGCCCATTTCCGAGGCGGTGTTCGACAGCACGCCGGCGAACACCACGGCCACGGTGACGATGTGGCGCGGCGCCTTCAGCACGATGCCGCGGACCAGCGCCGAGAGCAGGCCGGACTTCTCGGCCACGCCGACCCCGAGCATCGCCACCAGCACCACGCCCAGGGGCGCGAAGTTGACGAAGTTGCTGACCAGGTTGCCGAGGATGCGGCGCAGCCCTTCGGCATTCATCAGGCTGACGGCTTCGATCGTTGCGCCGGCGGCTGCGGCCGGGCGCGGATCCTCGACGCTGACGCCGAGCCAGCCGAACAGGCCCGACAGGAACACCATCGCGGCGGCCAGCAGCGCAAACAGCGTCACCGGATGCGGCAGCAGGTTGCCGAGCCATTCGACGGTATCGAGAAAGCGGGTGAACCAGTTGCGCTTCGGCGCAGCGGCGGTGGTCGTGTCGTTCACGGGGCAGGATCCGTCGAAGTTCGACCGCGCATCATAGCAACATCGTCGCGCCCGCCGACCCGGCCATCATTGCCCGGGCTCGATCCGCTCGGCAACGATCCGGAACCGGACCCGCATCCGGTCGGCCACGCGCAACGCACCGCCGGCCGCCGAGAACGGCTCCAGGCCCAGCGCGGTCTGATCGAGGTCCACGGCACCGGCGACGGTCAGTCGCTCGCCGTCGCGCTGCACCACCACCGGCACCCGCCACTCGGTGATCTCGTCGCGCACCCGGACCCGGGCGGTCACGTCGGCCTGCCAGTCCGGGCCGGTGACCTCGACGCTGCGGATCTCGATCGTCGGATGGTTCCCGGCATCGAGCACCTTCGGCCCCAGCAGGTTGCGCCGGGTGCCCTCGATCGCCTCGTCGTCCAGCGGCTCGAAGCCCTCCTCGCGCCGCCACGCCACGCGGTCGACCTCCAGCCTCGTCACGTCGATGGACAGGTCGGCAAGGACGGGTTCACCGAGCACGAACTCGCCCGACCAGACCGGCCCGCCGATCACGTGGTGGTGACCGAGCCGGGCCAGCGACCCGGCCGGCGCGACCCGGACGCGCAGCTCGGAGGCGGCCGGATCGACCCGGTAGGTCGTGGCGCCTGCGGCGAACTCGGGGCGCTCGGGCCAGTCCGCTCGCACCGTCGTCGTATCATCCGGCGACGGGGCCGTCGCGCACGCGGCCAGCAGGACGATCGGCAGCAGGCAGAGCGCACCCCGCACAGGAAACGGCAACCGGACGTTCATCGACCGCACTCATTCTTGATCTCGACGACAGGATAGCCCGCCGCCATGAACATTCCCATCCGCAACACCCGCGATGCCTACGGCTTGATCGCCCAGTTCTTCCACTGGCTGATCGTGGTCGGCATCACGCTCCAGTACATCTGGGCCTGGCGCGCCGACGAGACCGATTCGATCCGGCTGGAGTACCAGCTGGTCGTCCAGCACAAGTCGATCGGCATGACCGTGCTGCTGCTGGCCGTGCTGCGCATCGCCTGGCGGCTGTTCAACCGCCCGCCCGCGCTGCCCGACGGCATGAGCGGCTGGCAACGCTTCGCCGCGGCGTTCACGCACTGGGCACTCTACGGGTTGATCCTGTGCATGCCGATCAGCGGCTGGATCTATTCCTCGGCCGCCGGCTACGGGGCCGAGTTCTACGGCCTGCTGGACATCCCCGACCTGGTCGGGACCAGCGAGGGCCTGGAAGATGTCTTCCACGACGTCCACGAGTTGCTCGGCACCGCGTTGCTGGTCGTCGCCGGCGTCCACGTCGCCGCCGCTCTCCAGCACCACTTCATCAAGAAGGACGATGTCCTGAAGAGAATGCTGCCGAAATGGAATTGACCACACGCTTGTGCATCCCCGCCCTCGCCTGGCTGCTCGCCGCCGCGCCGCTGGCCGCGGAAACCTGCTATGTCGGCGGCGCCGACAACGGCAGGCTGGAGTTCCGCGGCGCCGTCGAAGGGACCGGCTTCACGGGGACCTTCGGCAAATTCGACGTGCGCTACTGCATGCCCGAAGGTGCGCCGGTCGAAGGCAGCATCGAGGTCACCGTTGCCCTGGGCTCGGCCGACAGCGACAACCGCGACCGCGACGAGGCCCTGCTCGGACCCGAATTCTTCGCCGTGGAGCGCTTTCCGGAAAGCACCTGGACCAGCACCGCGATCCGCTCGACCGACGACGGCTATACCGCCGATGGCGAACTGACGCTCCGCGACATCACTGCAGCGCAGTCGATCGCGTTCCAGCTGACGCCCGACGGCGAAGCCATCGTCGCCGAGGGCCGGTTCACGATGGGCGGCTCGGCCGAGATCGACCGCTCGCGCTTCGATGTGGGGATCGGCGAGTTCGAGGATCCGGAGTTCGTCCGCAACCGCGTGGACGTGACCTTCGAGGTCGTCCTGAACGCCGAATAGCGACCGTTCCCGGGCTTCGGCAGCCAGCCGCATCCGCCTGTTGGAGGGCGCTTGCGCGCGAACCGGCCGGGCCACCCTTCGCCTGCAAGCGGCCTCCAACAGACCTTCGATCGAGTGCGCCGCCCACTTCGCCTGTTGGAGGGCGCTTGCGCGCGAACCGGTCCGGCCACCCTTCGCCCGCAAGCGGCCTCCAACAGGCCTTCGATCGGGCGTTGCGCTCGCTTCGCCTGTTGGAGGGCGCTTGCGCGCGAACCGATCCGCCCCCCCCTTCGCCCGCAAGCGGCCTCCAACAGACCTTCGATCCGGCGCCGGTGCTGATTCGCCTGTTGGAGGGCGCTTGCGCGCGAACCGGCCGGACCACCCTTCGCCCGCAAGCGGCCTCCAACAGGCCTTCGATCGGGCGCGCGGCCCACTTCGCCTGTTGGAGGGCGCTTGCGCGCGAACCGATCCGGCCACCCTTCGCCCGCAAGCGGCCTCCAACAGGCCTTCGATCGACTGCGCCGCCCACTTCGCCTGTTGGAGGGCGCTTGCGCGCGAACCGATCCGGCCACCCTTCGCCCGCAAGCGGCCTCCAACAGGCCTTCGGTCGGGCGTTGCGCTGATTCGCCTGTTGGAGGGCGCTCGCGCGCGAACCGGTCGGGCCATCCTTCGCCCGCGAGCGGCCTCCAACAGGCCTTCGATCGGGCGTTGCGCTGGCTTCGCCTGTTGGAGGGCGCTTGCGCGCGAACCGATCCGGCCACCCTTCGCCCGCAAGCGGCCTCCAACAGGCCTTCGATCGGGCGTTGCGCTGACTTCGCCTGTTGGAGGGCGCTTGCGCGCGAACCGATCCGGCCACCCTTCGCCCGCAAGCGGCCTCCAACAGGCCTTCTATCCGGTGCCGGTGCTGATTCGCCTGTTGGAGGGCGCTTGCGCGCGAACCGATCCGGCCACCCTTCGCCCGCAAGCGGCCTCCAACAGGCCTTCGATCAGGCGCCGCCCACTTCGCCTGTTGGAGGGCGCTTGCGCGCGAACCGGCCGGGCCACCCTTCGCCCGCAAGCGGCCTCCAACAGGCCTTCGATCGGGCGCGCGGCCCACTTCGCCTGTTGGAGGGCGCTTGCGCGCGAACCGATCCGGCCCCCCTTCGCCCGCAAGCGGCCGCCAGCAGGCCTTCGACCCGGCTACTTCACCCCCAGCAACCCTTCCAGCGCCCGCCGCGCGGCGGCCACCGAAAAATACCGCTCGACGTTCTCGCGACCGCCTTCGGCGAGTCGCCGCCACAGCGCCTCGTCACGATAGACCCGCACCACTTCGGCTGCGAAGGCATCGGCATCATCGGCCATCAGGATGTCCTCGCCGTGGGTGGTGAACATGCCCTCGGCGGCGCAGGAGGTCGCGACCACGGGCAGGCCGTGGCTCATGGCCTGGTTGACCTTGCCCTTGACGCCGGCACCGTACCGGAGCGGCGCCACGGAGACCCGGCAGCCGGCCAGGAACGGGTCGAGGTCGGCGACGAAGCCATGGACGCGCAGCCCGGCCGCCTGGCGACGGCTCAGCGACTCCGGCATCTTGCTGCCGATCAGATGGAGCTCGACGTCGGGCAGCTGCTCGCGGACCCGGGGCAGGATCTCGTCGATCAGCCATTGGGCGGCATCGAGGTTCGGCGGATGCTGGAAGCCGCCGACGAACAGCAGGTCGGCGCGCTCGTCGAAGGGCCGGCCCGGGTCGTGCAGCGAGTGGATGTTGGACACGATGTGGACCTCGGCGTCCGGGGCCAGCTCGGCCAGCAGATCGCGCTCGAAGGCGCTGACGACCAGCGTGGCGTCGGCCTCGGCGACCAGGTCCAGTTCCTGCTGGCGGGTCCGCGCCGCGGCCCGGCGAGCAGCGGCGGTGCCGGCCAGTTCGGCCTCGCGCTCCTCGCGCAGGAAATGCAGATCGACCGTATCGAAGACCAGCTTCGCCTGCGGGCAGTAGGTGCGGATCAGCTTGAGCACCGGCGTCAGCACGTAATGCCGGCTGACCAGCACCAGGTCCAGCTCCGATCCGTACTCGGCCAGCCAGTCTTCGAGTTCGGTCACCCACGGCGCCGACAGCACCTCGATACCGGCCTGCTGCAGCGCCTCGGAATGGCGGCCGGCCCAGGAGCGGTTGTCCGGCAGGAAGCGGGTCCGGTAGCCGAGCTCGACCAACAGCTTCAGCAGCGCGAACATACGCACCGAGCCCGAGTCGTGGTCGGGCATCGGCGTGGTCGCGTCGATCACCAGCGCCCGGCGCGGCAAGCGGTGGTGGCGGAGCTGCGCGACCGGGTCGGCCCGCTCGAAGTCCGGCGCGTTCGGCGGCTGCTCGGCCAGCGCATCGGCCCATCGCTCGAGAAACTTCTCGCGGTTGATCTTCTGGTAGCGCTTGGTGCCGCTTTCGGCGTCGACGTCGGTCCCCGAAGTCGCGCCTTCGAAGTGGACAATCGTCGCGGCCGGCTGGACGTAGACCTTCAGGCCCTGCGCGCGGACCTTGAAGCACAGGTCGGTGTCTTCGTAATAGGCCGGCGCATAGTGGGTGTCGAAGCCACCCAGCGCCTGGAAGCGCGCCCGCTCGATCGCCAGGCAGGCGCCGGACACATAGTCGCATTCGGCGACGAAGCCGTACTGCGGTCGACCCGGATCGTCGCCGCGGCCGTAGTTCCAGCCGCTGCCGTCGTCGAACACCAGTCCGCCGGCTTCCTGCAGCGTGCCGTCGGCGAACACCAGCCTGCCGCCGACGATGCCGGCGTCGGGATGTGTTTCGAACACCGACAGCAAGGCGTCCAGCCAGCCGTCGCGCACTTCGGTGTCGTTGTTCAGGAACACCAGGAACTCGCCCTTCGCCTCGGCCGCGCCCCGGTTGCAGGTGCCGATGAAGCCGAGGTTCTCGGGATTGCTCATCCAGCGGATGCCGGTGCAGCGTTTCAGCCATCGGGCGGTGCCGTCGCTGGACGCATCGTCGATGACGATGACCTCGAACGGCACCTCGTTGCGGGCGTGCACGACGCTGTGCAGGCAGGCGGCGGTGAAGTGCAGCTGGTTGTAGACCGGGATGATCACGCTGATCCGGGGGGTCTCCGGCGCGGTCCAGCGCACCGGCTCGGCAATCCGTCCGGCCTCGGGCACGGCGGTCGGTCCGACCGGCTCGGGCGGCGGCTCGTCGGGCATCGGCGACTGCAGCAGGATCAGGGTCTGCTTGAGCCCGCGCAAGCGCCAGTGGTGGACGAACCGGCGGCCCATCGACCACCAGTTCAACGGGTTGGCCAGCATCCGCAGGCGACCGCCGCCGAACATCCGGTTGAGCACCCGGAGCGGACGCGTGATCCGCCACGAGCGGCTGCCCAGGATCTGCTCGCGCTCGGTCCGCAGGTGGTCCAGTTCGCCGGCCAGCTCGTCGCGCTGGCGCTGCGCTTCGTGCAGCCGGCGATCGAGCTCGTTGCGGGCCGCCCGATGACGACGTTCCGCCTCATCGAATGCGCGCTGCTGTGCCTGCACACGAACATCCAGCGCCTGGCGCTCGGCCTCCAGTCGCTCGGCCCAGCGACTGCGTTCGCGGAACTGGCGCTCCATGGTCTCGGCCCAGCGGGTCCGGCGCGCCAGCTCGTCTTCCAGAATGACGGTGCGTCGCTCGAATCGGTCGGCCCGCTGCGCAGTGCGGGCCAGCCGGCCGGCCAGGCGGTCGCGGTCCAGCGCATCGACCGCGCCGATCAGCGCGGCCCCGTCGTCGGGCACCGCTGCGACCGGGCAGCGGCGGTCGTAGTCGGCCACCATCGAGCGCAGCGAACGCTGCTCGGGCACGTTGCGCGCCAGCCGCTGAAGCCGTCCGGGTTCGGCCAGCAGGGTCTCGATGGTCTCGACCAGCGCGTCGGCGTCGGGATCGAACAGCACGCCGTCCTCGCCGTCGGCGACCCGCTCGACGAAGCTGCCGACCCGGGTGGCCAGCACCGGCAGCCCCAGCGCACGCATCTCGCTGAGCGTGTAGCTCCAGGTCTCGGGCACCGTCGACAGGAGCAGCGCGCCGTGCGGACGCAGCGCGGCGATCAGCGCCGGGAGGTCCTCGCGATCGTAGGCCGGGACCAGGTCGATGCCGGACCGGCCGAACAGGCGATAGCCGTCCTGGCCGCAGCCGACCGCCGTCAGGCGGACCCGGCCGGCCAGCTTGGGCAGCGCGTCGAGCAGCAGTTCACGGCCCTTGCCCGACGACAGCTGCCCCGGGATCACCAGGTGCAGCGGGGCGGCGCCCTCGCCGGTCGGCGACGGCGCCTCGACCGGCACCGGCTCCGACCCGAAGGGCCGGAACCCGTGCGGCAGGATTTCGATGTCCAGCGCGCCATCGGGGTGCAGCGCCCGCCAGCGCTCGGCCACGTGGCCGGTCGGCGCGACCAGCCGGACCGCACCGCGCTCGACGGCCCCGGACCACGCGCGATCGAGCGCAGTCCAGGCCTCGGCGTCGGCCGGTTGCAGCCGCATCGTCGATCCGTGGACCCGGACCGCCTCGGCCCGCGCGGCCGCGGGATCGCCGCCGCTTGCATCCAGAAACGGCTTCGGGTCGCGGTCCAGCAACGGCCAGGCCGGGTGGAAGTCGTGCAGCACCTGCAGCGTCGGTCGGCCGGTGCACAGCGCATCCAGCGCATGGCCGATCAGCGACGAGACCAGCACGCGGCCGACGGCATAGCGCTCGATCAGTCCGGCCAGCACCGCGGCGTACTGCGGATGCGCCTCGGCCGTACCGGTGATCTGCGGTCCCAGCGCGATCTCGCGGATGACCCCGTGTCCGGGCCCGACGGCGCACAGCTGCAACCGGCGTCCGCAGACGCGGCCCGGCCCGTCGGACACCGCCACCAGGACCAGCTGCGGCGCATCGCTGCCGGCGATGAAATCCTCGATCCAGCGCCACACGCCGCCGCCCCAGCTGTGTGCGATGTGCAGCGTGGCCGCGGCGTCGCCGGGCGCGGGCAGCGTCGTGACGCCTTCGGCCAGCAGCCGGCCGACGCGCTCGGCGAGGTGGCCGTGCAGCGGTGCGGGACCGACATCGTCGTCGGGATCGAAGGCCGGCGGGTCCGGCGCGCGCAGGTAGCCGTCGTCGAACAGCATCGCCGGACCCGCGATCGGCACGCCGGCGCGCAGCCACAGCGCATCGTAGGACGGCTCGATGCGTGGCTCGTTCAGCGGCTGCCAGACGCGATCCGAACACCAGGCAATCAGCGCGCCGGGGTCGGCGGTCCCGGAGTCCAGTCCGAGCAGCGGGTCGAAGTCCGGCATGTAGTCGCCGGGAAGATGCAGCCGGTCCGGACGGTCGGTCCGGACGGCCAGCGCGGAAACAAGGTCCGGCAGATGGGCCGGCGCGTCGAGATCGGCCCGCAGGACGAGCAGGTCCCGGTCCGGCTGCTCGGCCCTCAGCGCAGCCACTGCCGTGGCCACCCGCGCCTCGCCGCGGCGCTCGATCCCGGCCCGCTCGAAGCCCACCGCGTGGACCGGGCCGCCGAGCGCGAGCGCGGCCTCGACCACCGAGCCGGTCGCCCCGGCGCCGGTCCCGGTCCAGAGCAGCACCCGCGGCGGCAGGGCCGCGTCGGTGGCCCCGGGCGGCGCCGATTCAGCCACGGACCGCTCCGCGGCCGGATTCGACCGGCACGGCACGGCACGCGAGGAAGCGTGTTCCTATAATGCGGCGCATGGATTCGGGACCTTCTGAACGTCGGCCGGCAATTATCGGCCATCCCTCCCGCCGTGTCATGAGCGTCTGACCGGCCATGGCGAACCGCAAGACGGCAAAGAAGCCGGCCCGCAGGAAGGCCGCGAAGAAACACGGACGCCGCGCGGCGTCGACCGACCGTACGCCACGGCGCTGGCCGATCCGGCTGCTGTTGTTCGTGCTCGGTGCGGGCCTGGGCCTGCTCGGGCCGTGGGTGGTCTACCTCGACCGCGAGGCGTCGGTCCGCTTCGCCGAGCGCCAGTGGACCCAGGCCAGCCGACTGTATGCCCGTCCGCTGGAGCTGCACGTCGGTCGCGCCATCGCACCGGCCGATCTGGAGCTGGAACTGAACGCCGCCGGCGTCACGGAAAACGAACCGTTGCTGCCCGGTCGCTGGCGCAAGCGCGGGTCGCGCTACACCATCGCGCTGCCCGAGGTCCGGTTCGCCGACGGCATCCAACCGCCGGTCACGCTGCGGGTGCTCCTGGACGACGGCGCGGTGGCCGATCTGAGCGATGCCGACGGCCGCGCGCTGGACCTGGCCCGGCTGCCGCCGGCCGAGCTCGGCAGCCTGTTGCCGATGGACGACCGCGACCGCACGCTGGTTCCGATCGCCGAGTTCCCGACCCTGCTGGTCGCCGGCGTGCAGGCCGTCGAGGACCGCCAGTTCCGCCATCACCACGGCGTCGATCCGCGCGCCATCCTGCGCGCCGCGCTGCGCAACATCCTGTCGCGCGACATCGTCCAGGGCGGTAGCACCATCACCCAGCAGCTGGTCAAGAACCTGTTCCTGACCAGCGAGCAGACGCTGGTCCGCAAGTTCAACGAAGCGATCATGGCGATCAGTCTCGAGGCCCGCTTCAGCAAGGCCGAAATCCTCGAGGCCTATCTCAACGACGTCTACCTGGGCCAGGACGGCAACCAGGCCATCCACGGCTTCGGCCGGGCCGCGGAGCACTACTTCGGCCTGCCGGTGCGCGCCCTGTCGACCGACCAGATCGCGCTGCTGGTCGGCATGGTCCGCGGCGCGTCGTGGTACCACCCGACCCGCAACCCGGAGCGCGCCCGGGCCCGGCGCGACCTGGTGCTCACGGTGTTCCGCGACACCGGCCTGATCGACGAGGCCGAGTACGAGCGCGCCCGGACCCGCGAGCTGGGCGCCGACGTTCGCGACCTGGCACCGAGCCGCGCCCACCCGGCCTTCATCGACCTCGTCCGCCGGCAGCTGCGCGCCGACTACCGCGAGGCCGACCTGCGCGTGCAGGGGCTGAAGATCTTCACCACGCTGAGCCCATCGGCCCAGCACCATGCCGAGCGCGCGCTGGCCCAGGGACTGGCCGAGGTCGAGCGCGAAGCCGGGGTGTTGCAGGGCGCGATCGTGCTCGCCCAGCCCGACTCCGGCGAAGTCCGCGCGCTGGTCGGCGACCGCCAGGTCCGGCGCACGGGATTCAACCGGGCGCTGGACGCCCGGCGCCAGGTCGGCTCGATCCTCAAGCCCTTCGTCTACCTGCTGGCGCTGGCCGAGCCGGAGCGCTGGACCCTGGTCACCCCGGTCGAGGACGCGCCGCTGTCGGTGCCGCAGGCCGGCAAGCCGGACTGGACACCGCGCAACTACGACGGCGAGAGCCACGGCACCGTGCCGCTGCTCGATGCGCTGGCCCGCTCCTACAACCAGGCCACGGTCCGGGTCGGGCTGGCGGTCGGCATCGAGCGGCTGTTCATCCTGCTCCAGCAGCTCGGCGTCGAGCCGGGCGGCGAGCGTCACCCCTCGGCGCTGCTCGGCGCAGTCGACCTGAGCCCGCTACAGGTCGCCCAGCTCTACCAGGCGCTGGCCGCCGGCGGTTATTCGACCCCGCTGCGCGCGATCACCGACGTGGTCGACCCGGCCGACGGCGCGGTCGGTCGGTATCCGATGCGGCTGCGGCCGATCCGCGAGCGCGACGCGCTGGCCCTGCTCGACTTCGCGCTCGAAGACGCCGTGACCCGCGGCACCGGCCGCTCGCTGGCCGGGCAATTGACCCAGCCGGCGGCCCGGCGCACGACGATCCGCGGCAAGACCGGCACCACCAACGACCGGCGCGACGCCTGGTTCGCCGGCTTCACCGAGCGCTGGCTGGCCGTGGTCTGGGTCGGCCGCGACGACAACCGACCGGCCGGCGTCAGCGGCGCGACCTCGGCGCTGCCGATCTGGGCCCGCTTGTTCGACGACCTGCCCCACGCCCCGACCGCCCGCCAGTGGCCGGATACGCTGGAGTGGTTCTGGATCGACTGGCCGCAGCCGCTGCTGGCCGAAGAAGACTGCGCCGCTGCCCGCGCCGTTCCCTTCGCCGCCGGCTCGCAGCCGACCGACTACTCCGACTGCGTCCGCCGAGGCTTCTTCGACCGCCTGCGCGGCGATTGATCGGCGCTTCGAAGGCCGGACCCTTCGCCCGCAAGCGGCCTCCAACAGGCAGAACAAGCCGCCGACCCTCGATCCGCCTGTTGGAGGGAGCTCGCTCGCGAACCGCCCGACCCACCCTTCGCCCGCAAGCGGCCTCCAACAGAAACCTCCGCCAGATCCGCCTGTTGGAGGGGAGCTCGCTCGCGAACCGCCCGGCCACCCTTCGCCCGCAAGCAGCCTCCAACAGAAACCTCCGCCAGATCCACCTGTTCGAGGGCGCTTGCGCGCGAACCGCCGGAACCACCCTTCGCCCTCAAGCGGCCTCCAACAGAAACCTCCGCCAGATCCACCTGTTCGAGGGCGCTTGCGCGCGAACCGCCGGAACCACCCTTCGCCCGCAAGCGGCCTCCAACAGGAAGATCGAACCGCCCCGATCCGATCGCCTGTTGGAGGGAGCTCGCTCGCGAACCGCCCGACCCACCCTTCGCCCGCGAGCGGCCTCCAACAGGCCTTCGATCGGGCGCTGCGCTCGCTCGACTGTTGGAGGGAGCTCGCTCGCGAACCGCCCGACCCACCCTTCGCCCGCAAGCGGCCTCCAACAGAAACCTCCGCCAGATCCACCTGTTGGAGGGCGCTTGCGCGCGAACCGCCCGGCTACCCTTCGCCCGCAAGCAGCCTCCAACAGAACCTCCGCCAGATTCGCCTGTTGGAGGGAGCTCGCTCGCGAACCGCACGACCCACCCTTCGCCCGCAAGCGGCCTTCAACAGACCTTCGATCCGGCCGCAACGGGCAATTCGCCTGTTGGAGGGCGCTTGCGCGCGAACGCGGCCGCAGGCCGCACGACCCATCCGGTATCCTTTCGGCATGACCGATCACCTTCCGAACTCCATCGCTCGCGCCGGCCTCGGCGCGGCCGTGCTGCTGCTCGCCGCCTGCGCCGCCGCGCCGCCGGCGCCCGACGAGCGCCGGACCGTCGAAGACCGCGTCCGCGCCCCGGCGCTCGCGAACGATGGCACATCGCTGCAGGTCTACACGCTGCGCAACCCGGCCGTGGAATCGCTGGAACGCCAGGCGCAGGCCGCCGAGGCCGAAGGCGACCTGGCCCGCGCCGAGCAGGTCCTGGAACGCGCGCTGCGGATCGACGGTCGCGACCCGGCCGCGCTGCAGTTCATGGCCGAAATCCAGCTGCAGCAAGGCCGCATCGACCAGGCCGGCGGCTTCGCCCAGCGGTCCTGGGACGCCGGTCCGCAGGTCGGCGCGCTGTGCGAACGCACGCTGCGGACCCTGATCGTGGTCCACGAGCGCAACAGCGAATGGGACCTCGCCCAGCGGGCCCGCGACCGGGTGCCGAGCTGCCGCGTCGCGCCGCCCGAGCGCTTCTAGCGGCCCGGCCGCGCCGATGAAGACCCTGACCGATGCATTCGCGGCCGGCGGCCCGCTGGCCGACCTGCTCGACGGCTTCCAGCCGCGACCCGGCCAGGCCCGGCTTGCCGAGCGCATCGCCGAGTGCCTCGAGTCCGGCACCGACCTCGTCGCCGAGGCCGCCACCGGCACCGGCAAGACGCTGGCCTACCTGCTGCCGGTGCTGGCCCGCGGCCAGCGCGTCATTCTTTCGACCGGCACCCTGAACCTCCAGGACCAGCTGTTCCAGCGCGATCTGCCGCTGGCCCTGAAGGCCACCGGCGCCGAGCTCGACGTGGCGCTGCTCAAGGGCCGGGCCAACTACCTCTGCCCGCAGCGCATGGACCGCGCCGACGACGGTCCCGGCACCCTGGACGACGCCACCGCCGCCGACCTGGAGACCATCCGCCGCTGGGCCCGCCGGACGACCACCGGCGAGATCCGCGAGGTCGGCGACATTCCCGAGCGCGCGCGGATCTGGCCGATGGTGACCTCGACCATCGACAACTGCCTCGGCTCGGAATGCCCGCGCGTCAACGACTGCTGGGTGCTGCGCGCCCGCCGCCAGGCCCAGGAGGCCGACGTGGTCGTGGTCAATCATCACCTGCTGTTCGCCGACCTGGCGCTCAAGCAGACCGGCTTCGGTGAAGTGCTGCCCGGGGCCGACGCCATCGTCGTCGACGAGGCCCACCAGATTCCGGACATCGCCACCCGCTTCTTCTCGCAGAGCGTCTCGGCCTGGCAGCTGCGGGAACTGGCCCGCGACACGCTGAAGGCCTGCGGCACGGCCGAAGGCACCCTGCACGTGCTGCGCGAGCCGATCGAAGGGCTCGAACATGCGCTGCAGCAGCTGACCGCCAGCGCGCACCGACTGCCCGAGCGCGGCGACTGGAACCGGCTGCGACCGCTGAGGACCGAACTCGACGACCTGGCCGACGCGCTGCGCGCGCTGGCCGGGGCGCTGTCGCCGCTGGAAGCCCGCTCGCGCGAGCTGGCCAGCTGCCACGATCGGGCCGCCGCGCGCGCCTCGACCATGGACCTGCTGCTGGCCGACGATGCGCCGGGCGTGCGCTGGTTCGCCTGCCGCCGGGGCCGGCTGACGCTGACCCTGACTCCGCTGGACATCGCCGAGGAATTCCGCAAGCTGCGCAGCGAACGACCGGCGACCTGGCTCATGACCTCGGCCACCCTGGCCGTCAACGGCCGCTTCGACCACTTCACCCGGCGGCTCGGCCTGGAATCGCCGGCCACCGAGATCATCGACAGCCCGTTCGACTACGCCCGGCAGACCCGGCTATGGTTGCCGAAGGACCTGCCGGAGCCGGGCGACCCGAGCCATACCGAGACCCTGCTCGAACGCGTACTGCCGCTGCTCAAGGCCAGCCGCGGCCGGGCCTTCCTGCTGTTCACCTCGCACCGCGCGCTGCAACGCGCCGCGGCCTGGCTGCGCGCCAACAGCGACTTCCAGCTGCTGGTCCAGGAAGACGCGCCACGCGACGCCCTGCTCGAGGAATTCCGTGCCGGCCCCGGTCGCCTGCTGCTCGGCGCGGCCAGCTTCTGGGAAGGCGTGGACGTGCGCGGCGAAGCGCTGCAGGTGGTGGTCATCGACAAACTGCCGTTCGCCGCTCCCGACGATCCGGTGCTGTCGGCCACGATGAAGGCCGTGCGCGAATCCGGCGGCAACCCGTTCAGCGAGCTGCAGGTGCCGTCGGCGGTGCTGGCCCTGAAGCAGGGCGCCGGCCGGCTGATCCGCCACGCCGGCGACCGCGGCGTGCTGGTGCTCGGCGATCCGCGCATTCTCGGAAAATCCTACGGCCGGATCTTCCTCAACAGCCTGCCGCCGATGCCGCGCGTGGCCACCGGCTTCGAGGCGATCGACTTCCTGCAGCAGTGGAGACCATGAACCGGCTGGCGATCGAAACCGCGTTCGAGACCTGCTCGGTGGCGCTGGACTGCGGCGGCGAGGTCCGGTCACGGGCGATGACCGAACCCCGCGCCCATGGCCGACGGCTGCTGCCGTTCATCGACGAGCTGCTGGCCGAGGCCGGGCTCGGCTACCCCGACCTCGACGCGCTGGTCGTCGACCGCGGCCCCGGCAGCTTCACCAGCCTGCGAATCGGCCTGGGCGTGGCCCAGGGCCTGGCCCTGGCCCACGATCTGCCGGTGCACCCGGTGTCCAGCCTGGCGATGATCGCCGCGGCCGGCCGCGACCCCGAGGGCCCGGCGCGCGTGCTCGCTGCGATGGATGCACGCATGGGCGAAATCTACGCCGCAGTATTCCGGTTCGGCGACGACCGTCCGGTCCTCGAAGGCCGCGAACTCCTCTGCGCGCCGGCCGACCTGCCCGCCGTCGAGCTTCCGGCCCAGGGCATCGGCACCGCCTTCGCCGTCCACGCCGTGGCTGTGCCGCGTGCGCTCGTTGAAGGTCTCGACCCGGTGCGAAGCGACGTGGCGCCGGACGCATCGGTTCTGCTCGGCCTGGCCGCCGCCGTCGACCCGGTCGAAGCCCACGCCCTGGCCCCCGTTTACCTGCGCGACAACGTCGCGAACTAGCCCACCCTTCGCCCGCGAGCGGCCTCCAACAGGTCTTCGATCGGGCGCTGCGCGCGCTCGACTGTTGGAGGGAGCTCGCTCGCGAACCGTCCGACCCACCCTTCGCCCGCGAGCGGCCTCCAACAGGAAAATCGAACCGCCGCGATCCGATCGCCTGTTGGAGGGAGCTTGCTCGCGAACCGCCCCCGGCCACCCTTCGCCCGCAAGCGGCCTCCAACAGCAAAATCGAACCGCCGCGATCCGATCGCCTGTTGGAGGGAGCTCGCTCGCGAACCGGTCGGGCCGCCCTTCGCCCGCAAGCGGCCTCCAACAGGAAAATCGAACCGCCCCGATCCGATCGCCTGTTGGAGGGAGCTCGCTCGCGAACCGGTCGGGCCGCCCTTCGCCCGCGAGCGGCCTCCAACAGGAAAATCGAACCGCCCCGATCCGATCGCCTGTTGGAGGGAGCTTGCTCGCGAACCGCCCCCGGCCAGCCTTCGCCCGCAAGCGGCCTCCAACAGGAAAATCGAAACGCCCCGATCCGATCGCCTGTTGGAGGGAGCTTGCTCGCGAACCGGTCGGGCCGCCCTTCGCCCGCAAGCGGCCTCCAACAGGAAAATCGAACCG
>NZ_JAAWWS010000166.1:0-11550 GCF_012272825.1 Wenzhouxiangella sp. XN79A
CATGCCGCAAGCGCGAAAACGACTGGTCTCGACCGAAATGACGCCGTTCTATCACGTGGTTTCACGCTGCGTGCGGCGGCAGTTTCTCTGCGGCCTCGATCCCTTGACCGGCCGGGACTATTCCGGTCGAAAGCAGGAGATCAAGGACCGCCTTGCCTTGCTGTCCGAGGTCTTTGCGGTCGACGTCTGCGCCTATGCGATTCTCTCCAACCACTACCACCTGGTCCTGCACGTCGATCCAGAGCGCGCCATGGCCTGGGACGATCTCGAACTGGCGCGTCGCTGGACCCGCCTGTTCAGAGGCCCGGCGGTCGTTCGCGCCTTCGCGAACGGGCAGTCGCTGACCGAAGCTCAGGAAAAAGTCGCCCGGAAGCATCTGGCGGAGTACCGAAATCGCCTGGGCAGCCTGTCCTGGTTCATGAAATGCCTGAACGAGCCCATCGCCCGGCAAGCCAACGCCGAAGACAACGTCACCGGCCACTTCTGGCAGTCGCGCTTCTACAGCCAGGCGCTGCTGGATGAAGCCGCCGTGCTCGGCATCATGGCCTATGTCGATCTCAACCCCATCCGGGCGTCGATCGCCGAGACGCCCGAGACATCGGACTACACGTCGGTTCAGCAACGTATCGAGGAATGGCAACAACGCAAGGCAGCCAGATCCGAAGACCCCGTGCCAGCATCGGAAAACCAGCCGAACGATTGCGATTCTCTCGACGAGACGATCGTTCAACTTCTGCGATTCAGCGACGACGCCGAAGCCGGAGACGGTCCCGTAATCCCCTCCTCCACCGAGGACTACCTCGAACTCGTCGACTGGTCGGGCCGCGCCATCATCCAGGGCAAGTCCGGATCCATCCCCGGCGAGCTTCCGCCCATCCTCCGCCGCCTGAACATGAATCCGGAAAAGTACCTGGCCTTCGTCCGAAAGCCGAAATCAGGCTTCGCCAACGCCCTCGGCGCGCTCGACAAGCTCAAGGAATTCGCGCGTCACTTCGACAAGCGATTCCTGAGGGGCCAGACCGCGGCCGCAGCGCTGTTTTCACCCGGCAGATAGCCGCAGGAAACGAGCTTCAGATCGGAAATGGCCTCGGTGCCGGCGTTGGCATGCCTGGAGACCAAAAGGAGCGCCCTTTCGCGCTCCAAACATATGTGGGAAAGAACAAAATCGGGCGAAAACCGGTGTCGGCCAGCCTGGAGCAAACGGATTTGAGACTTTAGGGGCTTCTTAGAATGTGCCTGTCCAAATAGTCAGCAAACGCCCTCCGCGCCTTTCAACGTAATCCCCGCCCCTGCCCAGATTTGATCCGGGCCATCCGCCGTTGCGCAGAATTGAGCGCCCCGCTGAAAGCCGGTCACTGTTGCAGGACTCGCGGCCGATTCGAGTGACATCGCCCCGCCAGGTTGCGGGCCTGTCGATCAGTGGCACCGACTCTCTTGATTGTGGGTGTTAAGTAGACTTGTCCATATCTACCCGATCTTGTCTACTAAGCAGACTCTTTGCACCAGTTATCGGCAGACTTCTGATCCGCATCTAAACTTCCCCATTCACGGAATATTTCCTCAGTACGAGAAGCACTCTCTGAGTTCTCGCATGCCCAGACTTCTTCAACATCGTGCTCCTTAAGCAAGTGCAAGGCACAGAAAGCCAAACTCAGAAGTTTTGGATTTTCCTGATCCACTCCGTAGAATGCGATGGACGCCGGAAACGCTGCGGCGTCGTCTCGAACATATGCGCCCCGTAGATAGATTTTAAGCCCATCAGCGGCATACAGCCCTATATTAGGCCGCGCCGTACCAGACCTTCCCGAGGGCAACGACCCTTCGATGGAAAAATCAGCCGCCGGTTTCAGACCATAAGCAATGCCAGATATCGTCTGGTCCGGCGTTGATGAAGGCAAATTCATACAGACCACAGGGGATTCGCCATCATGGTGACAAGCGCTCGCAAGTAGCGCGACGCTGCTTACTATAAGTTTCACTTTTTTCATATTTAAAACCAAGCTGCAATTTCTCTGTCGAGCTGCTCGAAGAAAATTCCTCCCCAATACTCGTTCAGTCTCGCAAAAATAGCGGTTTGATTAGTTCCCTCTCCGAACGTATCAATAACAACCCCACTCCCCATCTGTCTGGCGTATCGCGCGATTGATCCCTTATGAAGTAAATGTGCTGGCAGAGTCTCATTCAAATGGGAGTATGCGCTTGAATTGACTGAAACAGTGACGAATCCTCCGATCATTACAGAATATAAACCCTTTCCGCCTGCGTAGATTACTTGACCACTCTGAACAGGCTCAGAACGCCTACCCAAGGGAGTAGGCGCAGGCTGAAGAAGCATTTCTTGGAACACGTCCTCTACAGAGCAGACCGAGCAAATAAGCGTCGATATGGAGTACTCGTGATACCTGGGCGTCGGATCAAGATAGTAGTCATATGCGTATAGCGCAGATACCGCGAGACCAAGCCGAATCGCTCCCGCCACTGCAAAGCTCGTAAGGGAAACATTGCCGCTTGGATCCACGTTATTCGCCGGATCTCCGTGCACATAGAGGTACTTGTGCAAAGTAGCCGGCTCCCCGACCCGTCCCTGATACGTATCCATGGTCGGGAACCGCCCAACCGCCGGATCGTAATACCGAGCCCGCAGGTAGTAGAACCCAAGCCGCGGCTCATACTGTTCCCCGGTGAACAGGAACCCGCTGTCCGTCAGCCCCTCCCGGTGCTCCAGCTCCCCGTACGCCGTGTAGATGTACCCATCCGTCGCCAACCCACCGGCATCTGACAGCACCCGGGTACTTCCCAGTCCGTCGGCATGGTACGTATGTACTGCCCCACTCCGCGTCTGGGCAATCAGGTCGTGACCCCGCAGGTACAGGACGTCGCTTCCAGCCCCTGACTCCTCGATCACCTGAGCGTAATCGCGGTTCGCATCGACCAGGAAGTCGGTGCGCTGGCCGTTCTCGGTCCGGCTCTGACGAACCCCGTTGACGTCGTAACCGAACTCGAGCGTGGCCGAAGCTGAATCGGCCCGGACCAGCCGGTCCCGGCTGTCGTAGACATAGGCCGTATCGAGCCCGCCGTCGACACGCTTCTCGAGCGTATTGCCGTTGGCGTCGTAGACGTAGTCGATCGTCCCGTCGGGGCCGATCTCCTGTTCCAGCCGGTCGTTGGCGTCGTAGGCGTATTGCGTGACCTGTCCGTTCTCGGTCTCGGTCAAGCGGTTGCCGACGTCGTCGAAGGTCCAGGCGGTCGTACGGTCGCCGCGGACCGGGTCGGTGACCCGCTCTTCGGTGAGCCGGTACAGCGCGTCGTAGGTGTAGTCGACGAACCGTCCGTCGAGTTCGGCCATCTGCCGCCGGTGCCCGGCCAGGCCCAGCGTGTAGGTCTGGCGGCTGAACGGCGTGCCCAGCGGATCGCGGTGCGTGACCTCGAGCAGGCGGTTCAGGTCGTCGTAGATGTAGTCGGTTCGCGTCCCGTTGGCGTGCTCGACGGCCTGGCGGTTGCCGACCTCGTCGTAGCCGTAGGTGGTGATGCCCCTACCGTCGTCGACGGTTGCCAGCCGGTTCAGCGTATCGAAGCCGTAGGCGACGGCCTGGTTGGCGGTGACGAGGCCGACGCGGTTGCCGGCCGCGTCGTAGGCGTACTCGATGACCTGCCCCGTCGGGTGCGTGACGCGGACCAGGCGGTCGCGGACGTCGTAGTCGTAGTCGGTGACCCCGCGCGCGTCGAGGACCGTGTCGACCTGCCCGGTCGGCGTGTAGGTCATGGTCTCGACCTGCCCGTCGGCATACTCGGCGCGCACCAGGCGATCGGTAACGTCGAACTGGAAGGCGCTCGGTGCACCGTTGAAGTCGACCCGCTCGGTCCGGTTGCCCACCGCATCGTAGCCGTAGGTCTCGGTCTGCCCCAGCGGCAGCGTTCGCGAGATCACCCGGCCCAGGTCGTCATGCGCCCAGCGGGTCTCTCGGCCCAGCGCGTCGCGCTGCAGGACCTTGCTGGACTGCTCGTCGTAGCCGTACTCGGTGCGTTGGCCGAGCGCGTCGACCACGGCGGCCAGGTTGCCGAGCGCGTCGTACTCGTACGTGGTGGCCTGCCCGGCCGGATCGGTCTGGCTGATCCTCCGGCCCAGGGCGTCATAGGCGGTCTCGCTGCGCGTGCCGTCCGGGAAGACCACCGCGGTCTGGCGCCCGGCCGCGTCGTACTCGTACTCGGTGCGGTGGCCCCTGGCATCGATCATCGCGACCCGGTTGCCGCGGAGGTCGTACTCGAACTCGGTTCGGTGGCCCAGGGCATCGATGGTGGCCGTGCGCTGGCCGGCGGCGTCGTACTCGTACTCGGTCCGGTTGCCGCGCTCGTCGATGCTCGCGATCATCCGGCCGGCGGCGTCGTACTCGCTTCGCGTGCGCGGGTTATCGCTGTCGTCCAGCGGCGTCTCGTCGGGCAGGATCGTCTCGATCAGGCGATTGGCCGCGTCGTACACCATGCGCGTGGTCCGCCCGGCGCGATCGGTCTGTGCGACGACGTTGCCTTCCGGGTCGTACTCGCTGGTCTCGATCGTCCCGTCCGGGTAGCGCGTCAGGACCAGATTGCCGCGCGCATCGTACTCGTACTCGGTGCGTCGGCCCAGCGCGTCGACGGTGGCGCTCTGCTTGCCGATCGGGTTGTACTCGGTGCGCGTCACGTGGCCGAGCGGGTCGGTGGTGGCGATGACCCGGCCGGCGTCGTCGTAGGCGTAGCTGGTGACCAGGTCGCGGACGACGCCGTCTTCGTCGGTGCGCGTGGTGGTCTCGGTCTGCGTCCGGCCCATCGCGTCATAGGTGAACGTGGTCCGGGTGCCATTGGCGTCCTCGCGCCAGGCCGGCAGCCCGCTGAAGGCCGAACCGTCGCACTTCGCTTGGATCGTAGTCCGGAAGCCCAGCGCGTCGGTCACGCCTTCGGACGTGCCGGTGCCGCAAGAGCCGAAACCGGCGTCCCAATGGAACTCGGTCAGTTGGCCAAGCGCATCGGTGCTGGTCCGCAGGTTGCCGTTCTGTGAGAAGTAGGTATTGGCAAGGATCACCGTACCGCTGGCATCGGTCTGCGTCAGCAGGCCGTTGCGGTCGTCGTAGGTGCTGGAGGTCGTCCGGCCCAGCGGGTCGGTCTGGGTCAGCGGGTTCCCGCGGTCGTCGTAGGTCCACTCGGTTCGATGGCCGAGCGCGTCGACCTGGGCGGTCTCGTTGCGGTCATCGTCGTACTCGTAGACCATGGTCTCGCCGAGTGCGTTGGTGTCGGCGTATAGGAAGTTTAAGCGCCCTATTTCCCGATTTCCAGCAGTATCCACGGCCTCGCCGATCCATAGTCTGGCGCCAATTTGCATCCTCGTTCGCCCGGTTTTCGGCGAATTCCGCTCTGTCTCAGTCAACCCAGCCCTGAATCGCCCTGATTTTCTGTCATCAAGCCGAGCGGGCACGAGCGCCACCGAGCCGCGCCCGGGCGGAACGCCGTCTTAGGTAGATTTACTGCGATTCAGTGATGCAAACCGGTACGCGCTGCCGGCGACGCCCGACTGTCAGGCCACAGCCCGAGCAAGTCCTTGCTGGCCAGATGATGCAAGATCCGCTCGATCACCGGCGGGTCTTCGATACACGCGATGACCTTGACCGAGCCGCCGCACTTCGGGCAGGTCTCCACATCGTTCTGAAAGACCCGCTTGAGCCGCTTCGCCCAGCGCATCGCCGAGCGTTGCTCGGCCGGCGTGCGTTCTTCTTCTCGCGCCGGCTTGACCGGCCTGGCACCTCGGCCCCGCCGGGCCGGCGTGATCCGGGCCCGATAGGGGCTGTTGGGCGCGAACACCCCGTGGAAGCGGGTGAGGTTCAGGCGCGGCGGCGGCACCAGTGCGGCCAACCGCGCGATGAAATCCAGCGGCGCGAAGATCACGTGGGTGGTGCCGTCGCGGTACGGGGTTTTCAGCGAGTAGCCGACGTCGCCGCGTGGGGTCAGGAAAAGGCGCTTTTCCGACACGGGCGGACGGCAGATGTAGCGGCACAGGCGTTCGAGTTTCTCACGCTGATTGGGCTTGACCGCCACGCCGGCATGCAAGGAGAAACCGGCGAAGTTGCCGGGCGCGTCGGCCGGCTGCTCCTCCCAGCCGCTGTCTGGCAGAGTCTGGAGCTTGAATACCTTGCGCCCACGGTGTGGTCCGACCGCGATCCGGTAGGTGATGGAATGCCCGGCCAGATCCGGCATCGGGTCGTCGGTGTCGAGCGCTTCGCCCAGATCCAACTGCTCGGTGTCGCGCTCCAGCAAGCCTTCGCGTTCCAGCAGGCGTCCGACCCGACGGGCGATGGTATGGGCCAGTTTTGTGAGTTGGGCCGACGTCGGTGCGCGCACCCATTGGAAGCGCAAGCGGGTGCCGTCCGGTAGCCGTTCGTAGACGCCGTCGAGAAACAACATGTGGAAGTGGATGTTGAGGTTCAGCGCCGAGCCGAAGCGCTGGATCAGCGTGATCGCGCCGGTGCGAGCGATTTGCTGTGTGTAGCCGGCCTGCCGGATCAGGTGGGCGGCAATGACGCGGTAGACGATGCCGAGCACCCGGCCGATCAGTGCCGGATGCGTGGCCAGCAGAAACCGCAACGGAAACGGCAAACTCAGCACCCATTGCCGGATCGGCCGCTCGGGCAACACCTGGTCGACCAGCCAGGCCGCGCCGTCGGCCATGCGCCGGGCGCCACAACTGGGGCAGAAGCCGCGGCGCTTGCAGCTGAATGCGAGCAGGTGTTCAGCCTGGCAGGTGTCGCAGCGAAGACGCAGCAACCCGTGCTCCAGCCGGCCGCATCGCAGATAGCCATCAAACGCTTGCCCCACATGGGTGGGCAACTGTTTCCCGGCCGCGGCCAGATGCTCGACAAAGGCCGGGTAATGCCGCTCGACGATCTGGTAGAGCAGTGTGCGCTCGGGCCGGTGGCGCTGATAACCAACATTGCCCATGTCCAGACGATCTGCCCCCCGTCGCCAGCGTTGTGCAAAACGATAGGGTGGCTGACAGCGCGCCCGCAGTCAGTCGGAAAAGGGCTTGCGATCCGGTAGGAAAATGACTCGACAGAACGCTATCAGGAATCGCTCCTTGCGGACCGTGCACACAAACCGGCAGCTCGGAATTCTGATAGTCCGTTTTCTAGAGATTCTGTACCAACCAGCCATTGATCAAACACGACTACGTTCCATCGCCTTTGTTCGCGAACTTGGCCGGACTCACCCCAAACCTCTCCCGAAACCTCCTAGAAAACGCACTCACACTCGCAAACCCCACCGCATCCGCCACCTCCGCCACGTTCCCCGCCCTCGCCCGCAACAACTCCGCCGCCCGTTGCAGGCGCATTTCCCGCAGTTCCTCATCCGGTGACCGATCCACCGCCGCCTTTAACTTCCTGAACAGCGTCGTCCGATCCATGTGCAGCAGCGCGGCCCAGTCGCGGACGGAGAAGCCGGGTTCGCCGAGGTGTTCAGAAAGAATGCCTCGGGCCCTCGTAATGAAGGGGTCTTCCGCCGGCTCCGGTTCGACGGTCTGGCCAGCCAACCGATCGCGCAACCGACGCCTCGACGCAATGAGCCCGGCGATGCGAGCAGCGAGTTCGGCGGTGTCGAAGGGCTTGGCCAGGTAGTCATCCGCACCCGCCTGCATGCCGCGGACGACGGCATCGGCGCCGCCGCGGGCGGTGAGCATGAGGACCGGGATGAAGTCGATCTCGGGGTCGGCCTTGAGTTCGCGGGTCAATCCCAATCCATCCAGCTCGGGCATCATGCCGTCGGTGACGATGGCGTCGGGGATGGTTTCGCGCGCCTTTTCCAGGCCTTCGCGGCCGTCGCCGGCCTCGACGATGCGGTAGGCGCGGCCGAGGCGCAGGCGGAGGAAACCGCGGAGTTCGGCGTTGTCGTCGACGATCAGCACGGTCGGGCGGTCGCCGTTGCCGTTCCGGTCGTCGTTGCCATTGGCGATGCTTGCGTCCTCGCCGATCTCGACCTCCGGCTCCGGCGCGTCGGCCGGCTCGGCGTCGGGCCGTGCGCCGGCGTTGGGCAGGTCCGGGCGCGCCGGCAGCCAGACGCGGAAGCGCGCACCGCCGCCCGGGGCATCGCCGACCTCGACCCGGCCTTCGTGCAGGTCGACCAGCTCGCGGACCAGCGCCAGGCCGATGCCCGTGCCGCCCTGCGGGGCGTTGTCGGCCTGCTGGTAGCGCTGAAAGATACGCTCGCGGTCCTTGTCCGGCACGCCCGGGCCGGCGTCGGCCACTTCGATGACGTGCCCATCGTCCTGCTCGACAAGCCGCACGGTGACGGTCGAGCCCTTGGGCGCGAACTTGAGCGCGTTGGAAACCAGGTTGGAGACGGTGGTCGCCAGATGCCCGGCGTCGAAGGCGGTCAGCATCGGGGTCTCTGCACCTTCGACGACCAGGTCGATGCCCTTGCTCCTGGCGTGGACGTCGAAGCGCTGGACGGCGGAGGTGACCGCCGCGCACAGGTCGGCCCGGGCCGGGTGGAACGGCATGCGTTCGGCGTCGAGGCGATGCAGGTCCAGCACCTGGCCGATCAACGACTGCATGGCCTCGGTGTTGCGCAGCGCCATGTCCAGGTGCTGGCGCTGGTCGGGCGTGAGCTGGATCGTGTCGCGGGCCAGCTCTTCCAATGGCGCGCGGGTCAGGGTCAGCGGGGTACGCAATTCGTGCGAGACGTTGGCGAAGAACGCCGCGCGGGCGTCGCTCATTTCGCGGATCTCGCGGGCCTGGCGGCGGACTTCCCGGGTGCGGTCGGCGACTTGCGCTTCCAGCTCCTGCCGGCGGGCCGCCCACTGGCGTGCCTTGCGGGCGCGGCCGGCGACTGCGGCCAGCCACAACAGCAGCAGCGCGGCTGCCGAATACACCGCCAGCATCGGTGTGCCCAGGTACCAGGGCGGGGCGACCGAAAAGGCCAGCGGCGCGGCCTCGGACACCCGGCCTCGCGCATCCAGAGCCTGGACCCGGAACAGGTAGTCGCCGCCGGGCAGGTTGGTGTAGTCGCGGCGGGTTTCCTCGGTCCAGCTGGACCAGGTGTCGTCCAGGCCTTCGAGCCGCACGCGGTAGCGGTGCTGGTCGGGCTCGGCGAACTCAGCCAATGCGTATTCGAAGCGCAGCGAACCGGTCTGGAACGGCAGACGATGGTTGGGCACGGCGTCGGAGAGGTTCGACGCCCCGCCCGGCCCGGCCCGTAGCCAATTGCCCTGCTCCGGGTAGCCGGCTCGGGTGACGGAGAGCGGCGCTGCGGGTTCGGAGGCTTCGCGCTCGGGCCAGGCCAGCCGGACCAGGCCCGGGTTGCGGCCGACCCAGGCGCCTTCGGCATCGGGCCGGATGAAGTCGTTCTGGCCGAACTCGATGCCCGGCACCGGGTGCGGCTGCCAGTCGAAGGCGCCGTTGTCGTCGATCCAGCCGAAGCGCAGCGCACCACCGTCGCCGATGCCGGCCAGCACGCGCTCCCCGTCGTGGCTGGCGACGCGGAAGATGCGGCGATCGTCGCCGAGCGCGTCGTTGTCGAACAGCGGATCGGGCTCGACGCCGATCGCTACGCCGGTGTGGTCGAGCACCGGACGATAGCCGCCGTCGAAGGTGCCGAGAACCAGCCTCCGCCGATGGTCGTGACCCGCTCCATCACCCACCACGAAAGGCCAGGCATAGCCCTCCGGCACGCCTTCGGCTTCGCCGAGTATGGCGATGACCTGGAGGTCATCGCTTTCCCATTCCATCACGTAGAAACGCCCCTGCACGCTGCCGGCCCAGACCCGGCCGTCGGGTGCCTCGGCGACGTGGTCGACGCGCTCGTCGATGCCTTCGACGCGGCCGCCGTCGACCCAGCGGCCGTTCTGCCTGACGATCAGGCCCAGGCCGGATTCCAGTTCGGCGTAGATCACGGGCCGGTCGTACGAACGGCGCAGACGGTAGGCATAGTGATCGGCCAGCAGGCGCTCTGTCTCGATGAGTTCATCGGTCTCGGCGTCGTAGGCCAGGCGGTGCACGCCCTCGCTGCCGGCGCCGAGCAGTTCGCCGTCGGCGGACAGCAGGTGCCAGGTTTCGATCATCGGGCTTTCGAGCGGCACGACCCGGCTGGTGTCGGTGTCGGCGCTCTCGAGCCGGACCACGCCGCTGGCCACGCCGAGCACGATGCGCCCGTCGTGCTCGGCCATGCCGCGCGCCTGGGTCAGCCCGGCGGCTTCGCCCCAGGTGCGGATGGGGTCGTTCAGGCCCACGCGAGTGATCACGCCCTGCTGCGGCAGCCAGATCCCGCCCTGCCCGTCCTCGGCCAGGCCGTTGATGACGTTCATCGGCAGGCCGTTGTCGCTGCTGATGTGCTCGATCAGCGTGCCGTCCGGGTTCAAGTGCAGCAGGCCGATGTGGCGAGTGGCGAGCAGCATCGTGCCGTCGTCGCGGCGGTGGACGATATAGGGCCAGGCCGTGGTGAGATCGATGCCGGTACCGGGCGCAACGTCGAAGGGTTCGGGCTCGGTGCCGTCAGGATCCGGAGCTCCCGCCGACCCGTCGGCGGGATGCAGCCAGAACAGCCCGTGATCGTAGGTGCCGTACAGCATCCGGCCATCGGGCCAGGGCTCGAGGAAGGTCATCCGCCGGCCGCGGTCGCCGAGCGCGTCCCAGCGCCAGCGGTCCAGCGGCGGTGGTGGTTCGTCGTGGCCCCAGTCCAGGCCGGTGACGTCGTGCAGACGCTGCCGGACCACGACCAGCACGCGATCCCCGGTTGCGGTCATCAGGCGGAAGATGCCGTCCCACTCGGGCTTTCGGTGCACTGTCTCGCCGTCCCAGCGGAACAGCACACGCAGGGCGGAGAAGTAGAGGTCTCCATCGACTTCGACCAGGTCGCGGATGTCGCCGAACTCGCGTTCGGGCTCGGGCAGCTGGTCGCTGATGGAGTGGTAGACCATCGCACCGGTGGCATCGCGCTGGAAGTAGCCGAACTGGTTGCTTGACCCGATCCAGATTCGGGCCGGTTCGTTCTCCCGTTGCTGGATGTGCATCACGCGAACGCGGGAATTGTTCGGCGTGTCGTGCCGGGTCCAGCGCACGCCGTCGTATTCCAGCAGACCCATGCCGCCGCCCACGTACATCAGCCCATCCGGCCCGAGGGCCGCGCCCCAGTTCTGGACGTTGCTGTTGTACTCGGCCATCGAGAAGGTACGGATCGGCGGCTCCCCCGGGGGCACCTCCAGACACATGGCGACGCCGGGCATCAGCGCAAGCAGCAGGAGCAGTGGTCGAGCGACGAGGTGCACGCGCGGAATCTCCGGATCTTCAACCCCCGAACGCCACTGTACTGAAAGCGTGTCTGGCCTGCCATGATTAGAGGAGAGGCGCCGTGGCAGGCCGGCGCCTGCGATTCCCCGGTGGCGGGCCGGTGCCTGCGACTCCTCAGTCGTCCCGGGGCCGGCGGAGCCGGAACCCGGAATCTCGTGACGCGATTGCCCGTCGGAACCGGGGCGCGAGTTGTCTCAACCTCGTCATTCCGGGGCCGGCGGAGCCGGAACCCGGAATCTCGTGACGC
>NZ_JAAWWS010000166.1:11600-101835 GCF_012272825.1 Wenzhouxiangella sp. XN79A
CGGAGCCGGAACCCGGGACCTCGTGACGCGATTGCCCGTCGGAACCGGGGCGCGAGTTGTCTCAACCTCGTCATTCCGGGGCCGGCGGAGCCGGAGCCCGGAATCTCGTGACGCGATTGCCCGTCGGAACCCTGGCGCCAGCCCAGGGAGATCCCGGGTTCGCCTTCGGCGCCCCGGGATGACGAGAAATAAAAAAGCGGCGCGCCGAACTGACGAGGAAGCCAAAAGCGCCGCCCCGGGAGGACGAGGGATGGACAGGCGCCGCCCACCAGGAAGCCAAAAGCGCCGCCCCGGGAGGACGAGGGATGGACAGGCGCCGCCCACCGAAAAGCGCCGCCCCGGGAGGACGAGGGATGGACAGGCGCCGCCCACCCGGGGCCGGCGGAGCCGGAACCCGGGACCTCGCGACGCGATTGCCCGTCGGAACCCTGGCGCCAGCCCAGGGAGATCCCGGGTTCGCCTTCGGCGCCCCGGGATGACGAGAAATAAAAAAGCGGCGCCCGGGGAGGACGAGAAATAAAAAAGCGGCGCGCCGAACTGACGAGGAAGCCAAAATCGCCGCCCCGGGATGACGAGAAATAAAAAAGCGGCGCGCGGGGAGGACGAGAAATAAAAAAGCGGCGCGCCGAACTGACGAGCAAGCCAAAAGCGCCGCCCCGGGAGGACGAGGGATAGACAGGCGCCGCCCACCGACAGCTCGTCGTCCCGGGGCCGGCGGAGCCGGAACCCGGGACCTCGTGACGCGATTGCCCGTCGGAACCGGGGCGCGAGTTGTCTCAACCTCGTCATTCCGGGGCCGGCGGAGCCGGAACCCGGAATCTCGTGACGCGATTGCCCGTCGGAACCCTGGCGCCAGCCCAGGGAGATCCCGGGTTCGCCTTCGGCGCCCCGGGAGGACGAGAAATAAAAAAGCGGCGCGCCGGGAGGACGAGAAATAAAAAAGCGGCGCGCCGAACTGACGAGGAAGCCAAAATCGCCGCCCCGGGATGACGAGAAAATAAAAAAGCGGCGCGCGGGGAGGACGAGAAATAGAAAAGCGGCGCCCCGAACTGACGAGGAATGGAAAAGCGGCGCGCCGGGAGGACGGGAAAAAAACGGCGCCCGGGGAGGACGAGGGATGGGAAAGCGGCGCCCGGGGATCACGAAGGGACGTCACGCCAGGATCACTGCCTGTTCATTGCTGTGGATGGAACGTCCACGCACGACCCCGTCGGCGCCCTGCCCGGGACGGTCTACACGACCACTCGAACCGAATTCGCCACTTGCCTGGCCCGCTCCACTGCCTCTTCGACCGTCTCGCCGCGCGCCAGCGCCACGCCCATGCGGCGCTGGCCCCTGACTTCGGGCTTGCCGAACAGTTTCAGGTCGGTCTGCGGTTCGGCCAGGGCTTCGGCGAGGTTGCCGAACCGGACCCGGCTGGATTCGCCCTCGACCAGCAGCGCGCACGAGGCCGACGGGCCGTGGAAGGCGATGTCCGCGCCGGTCGTGCCGATCGGCAGGCCGAGCAGCGCACGGGCGTGCAGCGCGAACTGCGACAGCGGCTGCGAGATCAGGGTGACCATGCCGGTGTCGTGCGGGCGCGGCGAGACTTCACTGAACCAGACCTCATCGCCCTTGACGAACAGCTCGACGCCGAACAGGCCGCGCCCACCCAGCGCCCCGGTGATCGTCAGGGCGATCTCACGGGATTTCGCCAGTGCGGCATCGCTCATCGGCTGCGGCTGCCACGATTCGCGATAGTCGCCGTCTTCCTGGCGGTGGCCGACCGGTGCGCAGAACGAGGTGCCGCCGGCGTGGCGTACGGTCAGCAGCGTGATCTCGTAGTCGAAGTCCACCAGCGATTCGACGATGACCCGGCCCTTGCCGGCCCGGCCACCCTCCTGGGCGTAGCTCCAGGCCCGTTCCAGCCCGGCCTCGTCGCGGACCAGCGACTGGCCCTTGCCCGACGAGCTCATGATCGGCTTGACGATGCACGGGAAGCCGATCTCGCGCGCGGCGGCCACGAAGGCCTCCCACTCGTCGGCAAAGCGATAGTCCGAGGTCGGCAGGCCCAGCTCTTCGGCGGCCAGCCGGCGGATGCCTTCACGATTCATGGTCAGCTGCGCGGCGCGCGCGGTCGGCACGACCTTGAAGCCTTCGGCTTCGAGCTCGACCAGCGCGTCGGTGGCGATCGCTTCGATTTCCGGCACGATCAAGGCGGGGTTCTCGTTCCGCGCGATGGCCTTCAGGGCCTCGCCGTCGAGCATCGAGATCACGTGGCTGCGGTCGGCCACCTGCATGGCCGGCGCGTGCTCGTAGCGGTCGAGCACGATGACTTCGCAGCCCAACCGCTTCAGTTCGATGACGACTTCCTTGCCGAGCTCGCCGCCGCCGCACAGCATGACGCGGGTGGCGGTGTCGGAAAACGGGGTGCCGAGGGTCGGGGACGACGGGATGGTGGGCATGGCGGGGTCCAGGGTTCGAGGCCGGGCGGACAAGCATACTCACTCGACCGGACTTCGTGCCTCGTTCAGGGCGTCGGGTGCTCGTCGATGGCCCGGTAGGCCTCCTGCACGACCGACGGGCCGTAGATCCGTTCGAGCCGGCGAACGACGAAATGGCCGTGCGCCATGTCCTGGAAATGGTCGAGGAACAGCACGTTGATGATCGCGCCGCCGGCCGCACCGACCGCCGGCAGGGCCTGGGCGGCGGCCTTCTGGGTGACCGGGATGCTGAACCGGGTGGCGATCCGGGCGATCAGGCGGACCAACGCCGGCGCGGCCTGGTTGACGGTGCCGGCCGTGGCCGCGTAGCGCACGGCGTCGGACACCGCCTTGGCCAGGGCCGCGCGGACGGCGAAGTAGCCCGACTCCGCGGCGTTGTCGGACTCGGTGCGGCCGCCGAGCGCGAACACTTCCATGCAGGCCAGCTGCGACTCCGGCCGAGCCAGGTCCTCGCCCTGGCTGCGCGCCACGTCGGCGATCGAGCGCAGCATGATCGAGGTGGAAATCGGCAGCTCGACGGCCAGCGCCGGCAGCCCGAAGGCGCCGCCGAGCGCGCCGGAGAGCGCACCGCCGGCCTTGTGCAGCCGGTTCGACGGCGGTGCCGGCTTGGCGGCCAGGGTGGACAGCGCCACCCGCAGCGCGGCCCGCAGCGCGGCATCGGAAATCGACACGATCTGGTCGCGCGCCCCGGCCGGCAGGTACTTCATGCCGGACTCGATCGGCGAGGCCAGCGCGTCGGTCAGCCGGGCGGTGATGCTCGGGTCCTCGAGCAGCAACCGGGCCTGCTTCAGTTCGTCCAGGTGGGTGGTGGTCAGGGTCATCGGCGATTCGGGCTCCCGGATCCAGACAGAACGGGCCGGTTGAAACCGGACGGACCGGCTCCCGCGCCCTCGCGGCCGTGATCAACAGCGGCCTTGCACGGCCCGCCTACCGGCGCGCTACCAGCCCCTTGAGTTTCCGGAGCCATCGGCCGGTGCGGCCGCTGGTTCCCTTCTGCGTCTCCGAGATATCGCTGCTGATCAGCATCCCCAATGGTCTGAGCTGTTCGAATTCGTTGCAGACCACTTTCAGCATGGCCGCGAAGGGCAGGAACAGGATCATACCTGCGATGCCCCAGACCGAAGCACCGATGATCAGGCTCAGGATCGCGGCAAGCGCATTGACGTTCACGCTGCTGCCGACGATCCTGGGATTCAGGAAATTGCCTTCCAGGGTCTGGACCGCCCAGAACAGGCCGATCACGGCCAGCAGCACGAACAGCGAATCATGCGTCATGAAGGCGTACACGACGACGATGGTCGCCCCCAGCAGCGTGCCCACGAACGGAATGATCGACAGGGACGCGGCCAGAAACCCGAAGAAGAACGGATTTTCGATGCCGATGATCCACAGGCCGACGCTGTTGAGAATGCCGAGGATCAGAATGAGCATCGTGATGCCGAAAAGATACTTCTGGCCGACCTGCTGAACGTTCTGGAGCATGCGCAGCACATTGCTTCGGTTTTCTTCTGCAGCGAAGCTCATCAATGCCCGGATCAGTCCGACCCGGTAGATGAGGAACAGGAACACGAAGATGACGGTGGTCACCAGGCCGCCGAAGAATGCCGCGGTGTTGCTGAAGGTGTTCGTGACCAACGCACCGGCCGAACCCTGGAGCCATTCCTGGAACTGCGCAAGCAGCGTGTCCCGGCTGATGTCATCGACGAAACTGACGTGCTGGTTGAGCAGGATGATGGCATCGGTGAACACGCCGGTCAGCTTGTCGCCGAAGCTCGACAGGCTCGTGGCCGATTGAATGATCTGCGCCGAGAACAGCGCGATTGCCGAGAGCACGAGGACAACAAGCCCCAGCAGCGAGAGAAATGCCGCAAGCCGGGTGTTCATGCCCCAGGATTCCAGCTTCCTGTTGACCGGCAACAGGATGAACGAGATCAGCAGGGCCATCGCGATCGGGATCAGGATGGTTTTTGCCAGCACCAGCACCGCGAAGATCGCGAACACGGTGGCAAGAGCGAAGAACATGTTCTGGAACGAAAATTTCATGGGCCTTGAATGATCGTCTGCAGTGATAAGGCGGATTGATCGGTCCGGCTCGATGTCCGAGGCTCTGCGGCGGCAAGACGAAGGGCCGGTCGTCCCGGGCCCATCGGCTCGTTGCCTGCTTGCCGCTTCCGCGCACCGGCGGTGACGTGCGGACAAGCGCGCCGGGGCTCTTCATTACAGTGTCGCAGATGCGCACACCGAGCGAGCGACAGACGGCGTGGCGCGGTGTCCGGTCGGCGGAGCCGCAGATCGTCCGCCTCATCGTGTAGCGATGACATGGACCGCGTGGATGACGCCGGGGATGAACCCGGGCAGCGTCAGGCTGACGTTGATCCAGAACGGCTTGCCGTCTCCGGCTCATCGCATGATCCGCGCAGCGGCTGGCCGGGTCTGTGCGCTGGACGACACAAGACGTCGCGCACCCGGCCGCCCTGCCCGCGAAAGAACGCTCGAGATGACCGCGCGGGGCGCCGTTCGGTCGACGAGGCGGCAGATCGGGCCGAGGCGCGGGTGCGACGGCGAGGGACCCTCGCCGCCGCTCCGCACGTATGCGACCCCGTACGAACGGGCAGGTCGCCGGCGGCGTGCGTTCGGAGAGCCCGAGACCCCCTCGCTGCTCACCGGGGGGCTGCCCGAAGGTTCAGGGCATCGCGGCAATCGTCAGGAACGCGCCGAAAACGACCAGGTGCAGTGCACCCTGCAGGATGGTGGTGCGGCCCATCGCCAGCGAAAGCGTTGCCACGAACAGCGACAGCAGCAGCAGCACGATATGCTCGGCTTCCAGCCCGAGCGTCAGTGGCTGGTCCAGTGCGATCGACAACAGGGCGACCGCGGGGATCGTCAGACAGATGCTGGCCAGGGCCGAGCCGAGCGCCAGATTGAGGCTGGTCTGGAGACGGTTTGCGCCAGCAGCGCGCACCGCCGAAAGGCCCTCGGGCAGCAGGACCGTCATTGCGATCACCACCCCGACGAGGGCGGCCGGCAGGCCCGCGCTGGCGACCCCGTGTTCGATGGTCGGCGCCAGGGACTCGGCCAGGACCACCACGGCCAGCAGTGCAATCGGAAGCAGGACCAGCGCGGCGACCAGCGCCGATCGTCCGGGACGGGCGTCCCCGGCCTCCTCGAGTCGGGGCTCGCTGAAGTCGCCGCGATGCCTGACCATCTGCACGAACAGGAACACCAGGTACAGCGCGAAGGAAACGATGGCCACGAACAGCAACTGCGGCGTGGCATAGACCGGCCCCGGAACGGCCACGGTGTAGTTGGGCAGAACCAGGGCGAGAACGGCGACCGTGGCCAGAACGGCCAGCGAACCGACCGCACCCCGGGCAACGAATTCCTGTTCGCGGAAGCGCAGCCCACCGACCAGGAGGCACAGCCCGACGATGCCGTTGAGCGCGATCATGATGGCCGCGAAGACCGTGTCGCGGGCAATTTCACTGGTGCCTGGCGGCGCCTTGAGCAGCACCGATACGATCAGTGCGACTTCGATGATGGTCACGGCAAACGCAAGCAGGATCGCGCCGTACGGATCGCCCAGCCGGTGCGCGATCGTCTCTGCCTGATGCACGGCGGCCAGGACAGTCCACACCAGCAGCACGACCGCAACCGGAACGAGCAGGCCAGGAAGCGGGCCGTGCAGCAGAACCGCCAGAAACAACGCGACAGCAAGCGAACCGACCGGCACCAGCGCAGACCAGAGCGGGACCGGAAACGATGAGCGAGCGGCCTTCATCGGGCGCAGTGTACCCGCATTCCTCGATCCGATCTCACGGCAGCCGGCTTGAACGAGAGATGCACGCGCACGCCGGACAAGCAGGCGCGGAGACCCGGGATGATCGAACAGCAACCGGGCCGGCGTTCGTTGCAGGCCTTCGCGGCCCGGGGGCTGCGCGAATCGACCGACAGGGACCGCTGACGGGATTTCTTGCTACGATCGGCGTTCCGTCCCGACATCTACTGGTGCGCCCATGAAACTCTCGATTCCCGCTGTTCTGCTGGCCCTGGTCCTGGCCACCCTCGCCTCGCCGGGGTCTGCACATCACGGCTGGTCCGGCAACAGCGCCGGCGATGTCGAGGTCACCGGCACGGTGGTGACCGAGGTCCGGCTGGCCGGGGCCCACGGCACGATGCAGATCGAAGATGCCGACGGTAACGTGTGGGACGTGACCCTGGCGCCCGGGCCGCGCACCCATCGCTCCGGCCTGCGCGAGGACGTGATCCCGGTCGGTGCCGAAGTGACGGTGTTCGGCGAACGCAATGCCGATCCGGCGGTTTTCGAAGCCAAGGTGCGGCGGGTGATCTGGGGCGACCAGACCTTCGACGTCTACCCGCCCGAATAACCTCGGCCTCGACCGGCCCGCAGCGTGCTCGAATTCCTCTCGTGGCTGGAAGGCTCGGCCCTGGCCGGATTCCTGCGCGGCCTGGGCATCTGGACCTACGGCCTGCTCAACCTCGGCCACATCCTGGGCATCGCCAGCCTGTTCGGCGCCGTATTGCTGCTGGACCTGCGCCTGATCGGGTCGTGGTCATCGATTCCGGCGACGCAACTGATTCGTCCCTGCGTGCCGGTGGCGGCGGCCGGCTTTCTGCTGGCCGCGCTCAGCGGCCTGATGATGGTGACCTTCAACGCCAGCGAGTACCACGGCAATCCGTTCTTCTACCTCAAGTTCCCGCTCATCGTGGCCGGGCTGATCAACGTCGCGGTCATCCAGCGGTTGACCGCCTGGCGCCGCGCCGCGCAGGGCCAGCCGCTGGTCTCGGCCGACCGCCGCGTGCTGGCCGTGTTCGGGGCGGTGTCGCTGCTGCTCTGGACGGGCGTGATCGCCTGCGGCCGCATGATCGGGTACTGGTAGACGGCCGGTTCAGCCCGGCGCGCTCGTGGCCTCGCGCACGCACAGCGCGCGGCCGTCTTCGAAGATGTGCACGGCGTAGTACGGAAAGCCACCGTCGAACATGAAGCCCCAGTGATACATGCCCGGCTCGCCGGCGATCCCGCTGCCGTCTTCGGCCGGACGATCGACCAGTGACTCGCCGCTCCACAGGCAGCAGTCGCCGATGACGAACGGGCTGCGGATGCCTTCGTCCGCCTCGGCGTCGTGCAGGGTCCGGAGCTCATCGAGGGTCGGCAGCCGCCAGTCGCTGTGGCCGGCCAGTTCGAGGGTCTCGCAATAGGCCACCGCGTCGGGCCACTTGAGGTTCCCGCCGCGGGTCGCCGTGGTCCAGGCCAGGCCGTCGATCTCCACGACCGCATCCGAGGCCGATTCGTCGGCCCGCACCGGGCCGGACCCGCCGATCGCCCCGACGGTCAGGACCAGCACGCTGATAACGAGAACGACGGGACGAACGGGCATGGTGCGCTCCGGTGAAGAATCCGACGGACTGGCCCGCAGTATAGGTTCTCGCATCGACCACGGCCAGCGGGGGTCCAGCACATGATCCTGCGGTATCCAGACCCGACACCCGCCCGGCCGCGCCCGGCCGATCGGCCGCAGCGTCTGCGCGACGGTCCCCGCCGCGGGCGATCAGCGACCTTCGAAGCCGCCGGCGAAGACCAGGTCGCTGCTGCCGCGCAAGCGCACCTCGGCCGGGCCGGCGGGGGCGTCGGAATCCAGCACCAGCCGGGCATGGCGCAGCCCCGGGGCCTGCGGTTGGAAGCGAAGGTCGATGCCGCAGAATGCGCCGCCGATCAGCTCGGCACCGTCGCAGTCGTTGGTCATGACGGTGAACCTGTCCGGCGGTGAGCCGGACCCGTGCGAAAACCACCGGCCTGCCGCTCCCTGGTCACTCGGCGATGTAGGGCTCGCCGCGCGCGTAGCGTTCGATCCGGTCGGCCATTCGCGCGATCGTGTCCTCCTGCCACGGAATCTCCTGCCGGGCTCGCTTGACGGCCAGCCGCTGCAGCGGTTCGGCCTCGTCGAAGCGGCCCGCTGCGGCCAGGCAGGCCGCCCGGGTTCCGAGATTGAACGGGTGCGGGTGCTCGACCCGCGCCAGCAGTTCGGCGATCACCTCGAGGCCGCGTGCGGCGTCGCGCGTCACCCCGCCCTCGCCGGTGCAGAGCACCCAGGCCAGGTCGTTGAACGAGTCGGGGTCGCCGGCCTCGACCCCCTGTTCGAGCAGGCGCAGTCCGGCCTCGGTTTCGCCGAGATCGAACAGGCGCAGCCCGGCATAGGCCGACCAGGCCTCGACGTCGCCCTGCTCGATCGCCCGTTCGAACCAGCCGGCGGCCGCCGATGCGCTCTGCGGCATGACGATGCCGAAGCGGCTGCGGCGGCCGAGTTCGTGGCTGGCGATGCCGATCCCGGCCTCGCTCATGTTCTTGAGCAGGCGCGTGCTGGCCGACCGATCGCGGTTGTAGGGCGGGACGTCGGTGAGCACGTCGATCGGCAGCAGGGCCAGGTCGCGGTCGCCCAGCTGGCCGAGCAGCGCGGCGATCTCGACGGCGAGCGCGTCGGCCGCCGGATCGATGTCCGGATACGCCGTGAACAGGGCGACCAGCCGCGCGGCCGACTCGGGGTCGCCCACCATCCAACCGCTGGCCAGCCACATCCTGGCCGCTTCGGGATCATCGTCGGTCTCCAGCGCGTCATGGGCCAGCAGCCGGGCGGCCGCGGCATGCCCTCCCATCGCGGCCCGGCGCAGCTCGGCGCGCGCCTGATTGCGCTGTTCGGCCGTCGACGCCTTCACCCGGCCGGCGAAGCCGGCAGCGAACTGCGCGGCCGGAAAGCCCTTGTCGGCCGAAGCGCGCAGCAGGGTCCGGGCCCGGGACGTGTCCGGGCCCAGTTGCAGGGCCCGGATCAGCAGCGCGTGCGGATGACCCTGTTCGGCGGCCCGGCGAATCCACTCGGCCCCCTCGGCGTCGTCGCCGCCGCGTCGCTGCTCGGGCAACGCCGCCCACAGCCGGAGCAGCGCCTCGGGCCGGTCGTGGCCGGCCGCCCGCTGCATCAGCGGGCGCGCCGCGGCAGGCAGCGTGGTGTCGCCGAGCGGCAGCATGGCCACCGTGTCGGTCAGGGCGCGCGCGTGGATCTCGACCAGTTCACCGACGCGGTAGTTCGCCCAGCCGGGACCGACCGCCGAAGCGGCCCGATCGATCAGCTCGACCACGCCGGGTGCGTCGGCGTCGAGTCCGGCTTCGATCACCTGCAGCGCAGCGGCCAGCAGCCAACCCTCGGCCAGCCGGGCATCCTCCAGAACCGCGACCAGCTCATCCAACCGACCGGGCGGACACTCGGCGTCGCTGAAGCCCAGGCACAACTCGGCCAGCGACACCGCCGCACCGATCACCCCGGCGTCCAGCGCCAGCTCCAGCGCGCGACGGGCAGCGGCCGGCGAGGTTTCGCCGGATTCGATGTCCATGTACAGGTAGCCGGTCATCGCCAGCGCATCGCCGGACAGGGCGTCGGCTTCGAGCCGGGAGCGGGCCAGCGTCATCCGGCCCAGTGGATAGGCGACGGCCGGATCGTCGGCGTGGACGCGGGCCAGCGCATCGAGCTGATCGAAGTAGTACAGCGCGGTCCGTCCCCCGGTATCGGCCAGGGCCGCTTCGAGCAGCAGGCCGGCGCCGTTCTCGGGCACCCGGTAGCGCAACCAGCGGATCTCCAGCCCGCGCTGGCGAGCCAGCACGGCGACGTCGCCGGCGTGCAGCACCGGGACCGGGTGCCAGACCCATCGTCC
The DNA here is from genome assembly GCF_012272825.1 of Wenzhouxiangella sp. XN79A. Classification (GTDB taxonomy): domain Bacteria; phylum Pseudomonadota; class Gammaproteobacteria; order Xanthomonadales; family Wenzhouxiangellaceae. The sequence goes on from NZ_JAAWWS010000166.1 coordinate 21,800, forward strand.
ACGCTGGTCGCGCCACGCGTACTCGACCAGCGCGTCGAGCTGGGCCCGGCGCCGCGCGGCCCAGTCCGGGTCGTCGATCAGCGTGGCGCATTCGATCGCGGTGGTCAGGTCGACGAGGTCGATGCCGACCCGCTCGATGGCGTGCTCGAGCGCGCCGCGATGGCGCCGGCAGCGCTCGGCGTCGAGCTCGCCGGAGTACAGTTCCATCAAGCGGGACTCGGCTTCGGGCACCTGGTCGCCGAAGTTCGAGGCATCGATCGCATCCCAGTAGCGCTGGCCCGGGTGAGCTTGCAGGCGGGGATCCGGCGGCACGGCGCAGCCGGCAAGCGCGAGCGAAAGAACGACGACCGTGAAAGAAGTTCGCATGAAGACCGGATCCCCTGCCTGCCAGGGGTCGAGTATACGAAAGGCCTGGCTGCGACCGTCGGGCCCGGCGCGATCGGGATCCATCCGGCCCGCATCGAGCGTTCCCATGCGTGCTGGATCACAACGCGAACATTTTCATGGGTGCCGCATCACGACGTACGCGGTACCATTGAGGGCACTGTAGGGGCAGGCGCCGATGACTCCACTCGAATACTACGTCGCCGATTGGCTGCAGCGCGAAGGCCGCGTACCCGATGATGCACTGACGCGGCTTCCGCCGGAAGTGGGCGCGGAGGTCGAACGCCGCGCCGAGCTCGAGTCCGTGGCCGAACGGCTTGCCGCCGAGCGGCCCGAACTGGCCGCGAAGCGGCGGATCGTGCTCGGCATCCAGGCCCGGATCCAGGCCCGCGGCGGCCAGCTCTCGACCAGCGAACGCGAGGACCTGATTCGACGCGCGCAGCCCACGGGCTGGGGCGCGCACGACGTCGACCGATTGATCGAGGCGGCGCTGCAGCGCATCCAGGCTCCCCCTCGAAACGCAGACGCGCCGAACGACGAGCCCGCTGCCGCGGCGACCGCCGGGGCCGCTTCACCGGCCCGGTCGATCGCCGCGGGCATTCGCGCGCCGGCTCTCGTCACCGTGTTCGGCGTAGTCAGCGCACTCGGCATGGTCGTGCTGGCCGGCGGCTACTGGTTGCTGCGCGACGACGCACCGGGCCCGGCCAGCGCGTCGGCCGGCCCTGGCGGCGGCGAACCGATGCCGGCCGCACAGGTCCGCACCGCGCAGCAGCTGCTGGGACGGCTGGGCCACCCGGTTCCGGAATCGGGCCGCTTCGATGCCGCGACCCGGGCCGCGCTGGATCGCGCGCTGCCGCAGTACGCCGGCCTGCAGGAGCTCCGGCCGTGGCTGGTCGACCAGCTGCAGACCGCGCTCGATGAGCGCGATGATGCGGCCTGGACGGCCGCCCGTGAGACCGGCACCGTCGCTGCCGTGACCGATTACCTCGAGCGCTACCCCGAAGGACGCAACGTCGACGCCGCGCGTGAACGAATGGTCTCGCTGGGCGCCGCCGAGCAGCGTGCCGACCTGGTGCGTGCGCTGCAGCAGGAGCTGAACCGTCTCGGACGGCGCGTGGCCGAAACCGGGGAACTCGACCCGGCCACCCGGGCGGCCATGGTCGGCTTTCCCGGCCCGATGCCCGGACAGACCCGCGCAAGCCTGGGCGCTGCGCTCGAGGCCCTGCGTGAACTGCGCCGCTGGCCGGTGCCGGACGGCGGCAGCTTCCGTGATTGCTCGACCTGCCCGGACATGGTCGCGATTCCGGCCGGTCGCTTCGTCATGGGCAGTCCGCCCGACGAGCGCATGCGCTCGCCCACCGAGGGCCCGCAACGCGAGGTCGACGTGGCGCGCTTCGCGCTTTCGCGCACCGAAGTCACCCACGGCGAGTGGCTGGCCTGCGTCAACGACGGCGTCTGCCCGAGCCTGCCGATTCCGGAACAGGGCGACCTGCGCCGGCTGCCCGTCACGCACGTCGGCATGACCGATGCCCTGTTCTACTTCCGCTGGCTGCGCGACCGGACCGGCTTCGACTATCGACTGCCGACCGAAGCCGAATGGGAATACGCCGCCCGCGCCGGCACCACCACGCGCTATGCCACCGGCGAATGCATCACCTCCGACCAGGCCAACTTCGACGCCCGGCTGACGTCGGGCGACTGCCCGCGCGGCGACTACCGCGGGGCGGTCCTGCCGGTCGCCAGCTTCGCGCCGAACGCGTTCGGCCTGTACGACATGCACGGCAACCTGCTCGAACCGGTCCGCGACTGCTGGAACAGCGACTACCAGGGCGCGCCCGACGACGGCAGCGCCTGGGAAGCCGGCGACTGCGGCCGCTCGCCGCTGCGTGGCGGATCGTGGAACAGCTCCGACCGGGACCTGCGCTCGGCGGCCCGGATCCGGCCCAGCCCGATCGAGCGCAACCCGGAAAACGGCTTGCGGGTTGCCGTGTCGCTCGAGCCCGGGCCGGCCGCCCCCTGAGCCCGATTTCGAGCCCGCGCCCGGGCATCGGGTCAAGCGTCCCGACCTGTCCGGCGGCGCCCGGCACCGCGCCGCTCGACCCGGCCTCAGGTCACCGGCGTCCGGGCCGGCGCGAATCCGGCATTGCCGTTGACGACCACCCGGTTGCGACCGGCCTGCTTGGCGCGGTACAGGGCCTGGTCGGCGCGCTGCAGCGCGGCATCGAACGGCTCGTCGGCCGGAGTCAAGGCCAGGCCGATGCTGACGGTGACCTGGATCGGGCCGTCCGGGCCGTCCAGCGACTGCCGCGCCAGCTCGGTGCGGAGCTGTTCGGCCAGCCGCTCGGCCTCGGCGAGCCCGGCATCCGGCCGCAGGAACAGGAATTCCTCGCCGCCCATGCGGGCCACCAGGTCGGCGGGCTCGGCGTTGTGCATCAGGCCCTCGCTCAGCGTGGCAAGCAGTCGATCGCCGATGGCATGGCCATAGCGGTCGTTGACGGCCTTGAACTCATCGGCGTCGATGACCAGCAGCGCCCGGCAGGATGCCGCCGCCGGGTCGGCCGCCCGCTCGGCCAGCGCTTCGCGCAGCCCGCGCCGGTTCAACAGGCCGGTCAGCCAGTCGCGACGCGCCTGCTCGGCGTGACGCGAGGTGATCTCGGCGTACTGCAGGGCGACGAAGCCGACGGCCAGCGACAGCATGAACAGCATCGAACCGACGCTGAACAGGATGCCGTGATAGCCGGCCGGCACCCGGGCGGTGGTCGGCAGCACCCCGCCGACACTGCCGTAGGCCCAGACCATCAAAACGGCATAGGCGATCGTGATCCAGCGCAGCGCGCGGTAGATGCCCGCCATCTCGCGCCGCGGGGCGGCCGTGAGCAGGGCCTGCAGCGCCAGCAGGTAGACGACCTGCCCGCTGGCCGTGGTCAGGATCCGGAAGCGCGCATTGGGCATCCACCATTCCCAGAGCAGCAGGCTGGCCATCGAAACGCCGACGATCAGCGCCACCAGGCCGTGCCGGACCGGTCGGCCTGCGAAGCGCCAGAAACCGATCAGGATGAACGCCGAGCTCAGTCCGAAGCCAAGGTGGTTGATCACGACGGTGACCGATTCCAGCGGCAGGTAGCGGTAGGTGAACACCAGCAGTGCCAGGCCGTGTACGGCCAGGCCGGCCGCCCACCAGCGCGCGCCGGCCAGCCGCACCTGCCGGCTGCCGGTCCAGAGGATCAGGCCGGCCAGGGTCAACTGGATGATCGCCCGCGCCACCGCCAGGGTCGGAATGTCGATGTTCGGAAGGATCAGGCCGGAGAGATTCATTGCAAGCCGGCCGAATACGGCGGGACAGTCCAGCGGCGCATCCTACACCGACCCGGTGACCGAGAACCGGGTTTGCTCGCGAACCGGTCGAGCGACCGGCGCGCACGCCCGTTCGTTCAGGCCGCTCGAAGCGCCCTCGGCCTGCGCCGGAGACGGAACGCGATACCGTGGGCACCATGGCGATCAGCAGGCCGATGGCCAGCCCGATCGCGATGTACATGCGGGTCATCGGCGTGTCGATATCGTGGCAGTGGTTCCAGAGTTCGACGATCTTCCCGTTTTCGATGCGGAAGACGTTGACGATGGGAATGGCCGTCGCGCCGAACAGCACTCGGCCGATCCACGTCTCCGGCTCGAACGCCATCGTGCCGTTGTCCCAGAAGCGGTCGGCAATGTGCTTCTGCTCGATCGCCGGCTCGACCCCGCCCTTGCGATCGCCGATGTCATGGACGACGTACCGTACCCCCCCAGGTCCCGGTAGAAGTTCAGTGCGATCTGCTTGTTGGCCGCGTCCTGCGTTCGACCTTCTTCATCGACCCGGGCGTGAGCGAGATGGGGCAGGAGGATCAGTACGATCAGCGCAGCACGAGGGATCATCGACGTTCTCCAGCCAGGCCGGAATCGCGAGAAGGAATGCCGCGGGTCCGGCGAATCGCACTTCACGGGGCTCAGGCCGGCCGCCTGCGATTCCTCCGGAACGAGGCTCCGTTCGCAAGGCTCTGGCACCATATACCGATAGGCTGCGCGCTTCGCAGCTGCTTTGTCGGGAGAGCCACGAATGAAAAGCGACGCCGCAACGAAGATCGTCATCGTCGGCGGCGGCTCCGGCGGGCTGAAACTCGCCACCCGCCTGGGCAGGCGCTATCGCCGCGACGCCGACGTGGCGGTGACGCTGGTCGACGGCACGCTGACCCACGTCTGGAAGCCGCTGCTGCACGAGATCGCGGCCGGCACGCTGGATATTCACGAAGACGAATGCAACTACCTGGCACATGCCCGGCGGCATCATTTCCGGTTCGTCTGGGGCCGGATGCAGGGGCTGGACACGGCGCGGCGTCGGATCGTGCTGGAACCGCTGGACGGCAACGGCGACGGCAACACCGTCCCGACCCGCGAACTGGCCTACGACGTGCTGGTGCTGGCGGTCGGCGGGATCAGCGACGATTTCGGCGTTCCCGGGGTGGCCGAGCACTGCTACCGGCTGGACTCCGCGCCCGAGGCCGAACGGTTCCGCCGCAGCCTGCTCGAGGCCTACCTGCGCGCCGGGCAGTCCGGGGTGACGCCCGAGCCGGGTGATCTCGACGTCGCCATCGTCGGCGGCGGCGCGACGGGGGTCGAACTGGCCGCCGAGCTCGACAAGATGCGCCACGAGCTCAACGAGTACGGTGCGGTCGGTATCGATACGGTCGAAGACACACGGATGACGCTGATCGAGCGCGTACCGCGGCTGCTGCCCGGCCTGCCGGAGGAGCTGGCCGCAAGCACCGAGCGCGAGCTGGTGGCTCGCGGCATCGATGTCCGGACCGGCGAGGCCGTGTCGAAGGTCACCGCCGAGGGCGTCTACACCGCGAGCGACGAGTTCATCCCGGCATGCTTCTCCGTGTGGGCGGCCGGGATCCGCGGCCAGGCCTTCCTGTCCGAGATCGAGGGGATCGAGGTCAATCGCCGAAACCAGGTGCAGGTCAAGCGCACGCTGCAGACCACCACCGACGAGCGGATCTTCGCGCTGGGCGACTGCGCCGCCTGCCCGCTGGACGACGCGGGCTCGGGCTTCGTGCCGCCGCGCGCCCAGGCCGCCGATCAGCAGTCGAAGTTCCTCGCCGCGCAGATCCCGCGCTTCCTCGCCGACCGCGAGCTCGAGCACTACGTCTACAAGGACCGGGGCTCGCTGGTGTCGCTGGACGACACCGCCGTCGGCACCCTGATGGGCGCGCTGATGGGCAACGTGAACTTCGAGGGCTGGGCCGCGCGCTTCAGCTATCGCATGCTGTACCGCTCGCACCAGCGCGCGCTGCACGGTTCGTTCCGGACCCTGGTGCTGTGGATTTCGGACATCATCGGCCGGCGCACGAAGCCGAGATTGAAGCTGCACTGATCGCCGGGACGATTCGGCGTGTCACGCGTCGGCGGCGGCCCAGGCCACGCGGTCACGGCCGTCCGACTTGGCCCGGTAGAGCGCTCGATCGGCGCGCTTGATCAGCGTGTCGAGCGCCTCGCCGGGTCCGAGTTCGGCCACGCCGATGCTCGCGCGCAGTTCGACTCTGTCCGAGCCGACGCGAAGCGGCTGCCGGTGGAGCGCCTCGAGAAGCCGCTCGGCCACGCGTCGCGCGCCTTCGAGATCGGTGCTCGGCAGCAACACGGCAAACTCCTCGCCGCCGAAGCGTGCGGGCAGGTCGCCAGCCCGGGCGTTGTTCCGCAGGCAATCGGAAAATTCTTCCAGTGCGCGATCGCCGACGTGGTGCCCGTAGCGATCGTTCACGCGCTTGAAGTGGTCGAGGTCGATCATCAGCAGGGACACGGGGATGCCGTTCCTGCCCGCCTCACGGATCGCACCTTCGGCCCGCTGGAAGAAGGCCCGTCTGTTCGGCAGGCGCGTCAGCGAATCGCTGAGCGCCAGCCGCGACAATTCGCTTCCGTAGCGCCGCTGGCGCCACAGCGGCAGCATCAGCAGCAGGGCCTCGGCTTCGAAGTGATAGGCACGCTGCGCCAGCGTGGGCACGGAAAGACGCTCGAGCAGCGTCCGCGCCACGTGTCCATCCGCGAGCGCGGCCGGAAACCGACCCTGCTGCAGCGCGAGTCGTGCCTGCTCGAGCACGACCATCGCCAGCCCGAAGTCATCGCCGGCGTCGCGATAGCGATTCTCGAGGTCGTCGAGGTCATCGGACAGGCCGTCGAGCCGCTCGGCGTTCATCAGGACCTGGACGCGGGCGAAGCGCGCGTCGGCTTCCGCCATCGGATCACCGATCTCGACGGCGGTCCGCGCCGCCCGTCGGTAGGTGGACGAGGCACGTTCCGTATCGCCGAATTCGCGGTGCAGCACGGCCAGCATCATCTCGGCGTCGTAGCGGGCCGTGGCCTCGACATCCCGCTCCGAGATAAGTTGCTGAAGATCGGAAGCGAAGGAGAGCGCATCGGAATAGATCCGCGCGCCGAGCGCCACCTGCACGGCGACGGCCAGCGCTTCGGCGCGCTCGGTGGCCGGGACAGCGGCATCGAGGAGACCCAGCGCCCGGCGGCTGGCCGCCAGCGATCGCTCCTGTTCGCCGAGCGAGAAGGCCACCGTGGCCCGCGTCCGATACCAGCGCGAACGCAAGGCATCGTCGACCTCATCGAGCCGTTCCCGGGCTTCGTCGAGGGCCTGCTCGGCCTGCCGCGAAGCGCCGAGCATCAAACGCCCTCGGGCCAGCACGATGGCGCGCCGGATCGCCTCGGCGGCATCGCCCGGCTCGACGGCGGCTGCCCGCTCGACCGCGGCGGCAGGCGATCCGGTCAGCAAGGCTTCGGCGCGTTCGATCTCGTCGGCGGAGGCCGCGGAAAGCGGCAACGTCGCCAGGGCCAGGAGACAGCGCAGGACCCACCTCGGCCGGAGCGGGGCGTTTCCGGACGCACCGAAGCGCGCGATGACGAAGGAACGAGGCATCGACAGGATGATTTCGGGTCGGAACGATCACTCGCTCGGCAGTTTCGAGCGTCGAGTACAGGCCGCGGGCCTGGCAGGACCAACCACCATCGGTCGCGTTCCGGTCGAGGCCGCATCATCGGCCTCGGAAGCCACGGGTTGGGATTCCTCGATCGGCGAAGCGATGCCGCTATCATGTCTGTAGACGTCCCTGCTACAGGAGAACCCCGTGCGGAAATTCCTTGCCCTGGTTTGCGCCGGCCTGCTGCTCGCCGGCTGCGGTGAACGGGAGGCGGCCGAAGCCGCATCGTCGGCGGAGGACGGCTCCGGGACCGTCAGCGGCACGCTGGACGGCGTGCCGTTTCGCCTCGAGGCCCGCTGCATCGATCATCCGACCGACCGGTTCCGCTTCCGGTCCGAAGAAAGCAACGGCATGCGGCTGTCCGGCATGCAGCGCGGCGACAAGCTGATCGTCGACTACACGGACGGAGCGTCGAATTTCAGCACCCCGAACCTCGAGACCTTCGAGAAGAGCGCCACGGGCGCCAGCGGTTCGGGTGCGCTGTTCGCCGAAGGCGGCGGAGCGAACGTCGACCTCGTGTTCCAGCTTCGCTGCGACTGACGCGGAAGGAACACAAGTCCGGTCGGCATCGTCGCATCTCGAGCCTCGATCGCCTCGTGCGTTCGACCGGGTCCCGACGCGCCGGCGCGCCCGCCCTCTCGCGGGTCCCGAACCACCGCTCACTCGAACCCGCTGAAGAACAGCACGTCGCGCGTGCCGCGCAGCTCGATGAAGCGCGGACCCTCGGGCTCGTTGCTGTCCAGCCGCAGTTCGGCGCGGCGGACGCCCGGACCGGTCGGCGAGAAGCGGACCGTGAACCCGCAGGCGTTGCCCGGCTCGACGGCGCTGCCGCTGCAGCCGTCCTGGCCGGCGACGAGTTCGAAGTCGGCGGCTGCCGGTCCGGTGATCGTCAGCGCATCGACCTGCAGCTCGAAGTCGCCGCTGTTGCCGAGCGTGACGATCCGGTCGGCCGGCGGCTGGCCGATCGGCAGCTCGCCGAAGTCGATCGCGGCGGGGGCGAAGTCGGCCACCGGCCGGGTGACGTTGCCCCAGAGCTCGATGGCACCCAGGGTGGTCTCGAGCTGGGCGGCGACCCCGAGCTCGCCGACCTCCGGCGCCGGATCGACCGGCACGAAACGCAAGCCGACGCTGCAAGCGTCCCCGGGTTCCAGCGCGAAGGGCGGCAGCGGGCAGTTGCCGCCTGTGACCATGAACGGTGCATCGGGCTGCTCGATCGACAGCACGTTCAGCGGCAGGTTGCCGGTGCTGGAGATCGTCAGCAACTGCGGATCGCTGACCTGGCCGGGCGCGACCGGGCCGAAGTCGATCAATCCCGGCGAGATCGCGACATCGGAGGCGATACCGCGCTCGAAGGCGCCGATGTCGCACGCCGCGCCGCCCTGGGGCCGCTCGAGGTTGCGAAGGTCCGTGGCGATGCACGGACCGGCCAGCACATCGACCGCCGGGCTGTCGGCGCGCGGCTCCAGCACGATGCGGCCGTTGTCGAGCACGACCGCCGGCTCCAGGCGCGGATCGACGTCGACCAGGTCGCCGGCGGCGGGCGTGAACGGACAACCCTCGAGGTCGTCGTTGATCAGGTTGCCTCCAGCGGAGATCAGCTGATTCAGGCAGCCGCCACCGCCGGGATTCACCGCCGTGTTTCCTGACAGGATCGTGTTCTCGAGCGTCGCCATGGGCTGACCGGAGAACTCGTCGAAGAGCGCCGCGCCGATGGAGCGCGCCCGGTTGCCGGTCATCGTGACGTGCAGCAGCGACAGCGTGGCTCCTGCACTCGGGCTGCTCGTGATCGCGCCACCGCTGCTCGCTTCGTTGGCCAGGAACAGGCTGTTTTCGATCACCGCCGGGCCGAAGTTGGCGATCGCTCCACCGCTGGCGCCGCCCACGCTGGCGACGTTGTCGGTGAAGGTGCTTCGCCGAACGGTCAAGGTCCCCGTGCTGTAGATCGCGCCACCGTTCGTCGCGTCGCCGTTCTGCAGCAGCGTGTCCTCGATCACGAGATCGCCGTCGTTGCGGACCAGGCCGGCGACGCCTCCGACGTACTCATCGCCGGACAGGGTCAGGCCGAGAAGGGTCAGCCGTCCGCCCGGTGCGACCTCGAACAGCCGCTGCGGGCCTTCGGCCACGATCTCGCTGAGGCCGACGCCCACACCGATCAGCGTGATGTCGCCGGTGACCGGAACGGCGCCGAGTTCGAGCCGGAACAGGCCGTCCGGCACGGCAATGGTCCGTGACCCACCGAGCCCGTTGGCCTCCTCGATCGCAGCGCGCAGCGTGCAGCGGCCTTCTTCGTCCTCGCAGAAGCCGTCGCCGCCCTGGGCGTCGTTCGAATCGGCCTGAAGCGGATCGACGGTGATGTCGCCGGACGCGACCAGGATGCGTTCGAGGGTGGCCGACACGTTCGCGTTGCGGTTGATCGGGTCGGCAAACACGCGCGCCCGGGACGACAAGCGCGTACCGAGCGGCAGGCCGGCATCCGCGATCGCGTTGATCGTGACCTGGCGATCGATCGGCGGCGTACCCTGACTGTCTCCGCGCGGAATCGGCAGCAGGTCCGGAACGGCGCAGACGCGCGTGGTGCCGTCCTCCACGCAGCTGGCACCGCTGATGCCCAGCACGGTCAGGCGCGGGTCGAGCTCGACTTCGAGCGTGACGCCGGTGGCCGGAATGCCGGCGCCGCCTTCCCCCTGGAAGTTCGACAGCCCGATCGGGTAGCTGATCGGCTGGCCGACCGGGATCGCGCGCGGCACGTCGCGCTCGAACACCGCCAGGTCGGTCATCGGAACGACGTCGATCTGGAACGTGGTGCAGGTCTGGGCCGGGGCGCTGTCGGTCACGCAGGTCTGGACCGAGCGGTGGCCGGCGGTGCCGTAGACGTGACGCGCGTGGACCAGCCCTTCGCCGCCGGCGTTGAAGTCCAGCAGCGGTCCGGTGATCGTGCCGTCGTCCAGGATTTCGCCTTCCGGCTCGGCGGTGCCGTCGCCCCAGGCGACCAACATGCTGTGGGCGTCGCCGGGATCGGGATCGAACACGCCGACGTTGAGTTCCCACGGGTAGCCGATGCCGGCCACGAGGTCGGCGGGATCGCTGGACGGCGTCAGCTCCGGCGGATCGTTGACCGGCAGCACCTCGAGCGTCACCGTTTCCGGCGCGGAGATCGCCTGGCCGTCGGTGACGGCGAACTCGAAGGCATCGGGGCCGTTGTAATCGTCGTTCGGAACGTAGGTCGCGGTCAAACCGTTGATCGTGACCTGGCCGCGGGCCGGCGGCGTGATCAGCACGGCGGACAGGCTCTGCAGCGGCTCCCAGGGATAGGTGTCGCCGATGTCCGGGTCGCTGCCGTCGAGGAGGATGCCGGTGGCCTGGTCTTCCGTGACCTGGGCGGTGATGCCCTGGGTGGCGAAGGGCACGCGCTGGTTCTGGTTGACGTCGACGGTGGCCGTGGCGATGTTGCTGCGAACCAGTTCGCCGCCGATGCGCAGGCCGTCGGAGGCGAACCAGTCGAAGGTGTCCGGGCCGATGAAGTTGTTGTTCGATCGGTAGGTCACGAAGCCCGTGTCCGGCCCGGTCATGGTCACCGGATCGGCGGCGAAGATGTGCAGGATGTCGGTGTCCGGGTCGAGCACGTAGAAGCTGGTGGAATTCACGGTCACCGAGTCCGCGACGCCGAACTGGCCGATGATGAAGCAGTTGACCGATTCGCAGTCCGACCTCGCCTGGCCGGCGAAGAAGCCTTCCGGCGTGAAGCGCTGGATGCGGTTGTTGCCGCGATCGGCCACGTACAGGATGTCGTTCGGATCGATCGCGAAGCCCTGGGGACGATCGAACTGGGACGGGTCTTCCCCGGCGTCCTGGATGCGGCCGCAGACGTCGTTGGTGCAGGAATAGCCGAGGCTGCGCTTGCGGGCCACGTCGCAGACCGCCGCGCTGCCCGGGGCGAGGTCGCTGTCGCAGCGGCCGAGCCAGCCGACCAGCGCCCCGGACGTGAACTGCGGTGGCGAGACGCCGCGGTCGACCGCCGAGGCGCTGTACTTGTGGATCTTGCTGTCGCTCCAGTCGACGACGTAGACGTTGCCGGCCGAGTCGGCATCGATGTCCCAGGCCTGGCCGATGTCGCTGGAGCTTGCACCGACGACTTCATCGATGCGGTCGAAGAACACCGCCTCGTTGCTGCCCTCGCGCTCGAGAAAGTCGAAGGCGAGCAGCTTGCGCGTGCTGGCCACGTACAGAATGCCCTGCGCGTCGATCACCGCATCCACCGGGTTGCTCAGGATGCTGGACGGCACACCGTCGAGGCGCACGACTTCCCGGCTGCCCGAAAGGTCCTGGTTCAGCACCTGCAGGTGGTCGGTCTGACCGCTGATCCAGTACAGGAACGGATCCGGGTAGCCCGGCAGGCCGCCGGGGTGGAAGGATAGCCGATCGACCTGCGCGCTGCTGCCCAGGTCGTACTCGCCGAGCAGTTCGCCGTCCGGCCCGAAGCGGGCGATCCGCGTGTTGTTGGTCGAGATGCCGGTGCTGCTGTTCGAGTCGCAGCGCACGATCCGGTCGATGACGAAGGACACGCCGTCGTCGTCGGTCGTCACGTACTCGGGGCTCCAGACGTAGTCCTGCGGCGGGAGCGTGCCACCGCCCTGGCAGATCGCGCCGGGGTCGAACTGGGCCTGGACGCGCAAGTCGTCGACGAAGGTCGGCAGCAGCGGGGCGACGAAGAAACCCTCGTCGGGCTGGCGGTCGATGTAGAAATAGAGTTCGTCGTTGTCGGCGTCGGTGGCCGTCAGCGGCACGGTGATCTCCTCGAACGACGGACCGGCGGCGACCGCGTCGTCGGCCGCCGGTGCGTTGTTGCTGCCGGTCGGCTTGACGTTGATGGTCTGCTCGACCCACGGCGAGACGTTGCCCGAGGTGTCGGTGGCGCGCCAGCGGACGACCGTCGGGCCGAAGGCGAAATCGGCCGGGCCGTCGTACTCGATGACCGGCTCGAGGTCGACCACGTCGAAGACCTGTGGCGACCCGGTGTCGACGACGATCGGCGCGGTGTCGCTCTCGATGACGATCGACGGCGGCGGCGCGATCTGCGGCGGGCGGGTGTCTTCGACGACGATCGTCTGCACCAGCGTCGTCGAATTGACGCCGCCGCCCGGTGCCGGGCCGGCGTCGCGCGCGGTCCAGGTGATCGGGTGGCTGCCCAGCGGCAGGAACGGGGCCAGCGGCACAGTGACCTGTGGCGTGCGATTGCAGGCATCGGTCGCCGCGATCGAGTCGCGCAGTACGGCGCGCAGGCCGCGCGTGGACTGGCCGCCGGGTTCCTGCGCCTCGATCCGGAACGTGGCCAGGGCCGGGTCGACGAAGTCCAGCGTCGGCGGCACCTCGTCGAGCACGTCGACGGTCTGCCGTTCGATCGTGACCACGCCGGTCGGATAGCTCTCGAGGAACGAGCCGGTCACCGTGTCGCGCACCGCTTCGTAGAGGTTCTTCAGAATTTCCTTCGCCACCGCCTTCTTCGACCCGGGCGGATTGCCCGGGGAATAGATCGGCGGCAGCGTGTCGAGCAAGCCGACCGAGGTCTCCGCCCGCCACGTGACGGTGTGGCGACCGACCGGCAGCTGCACTTTCCGATCGATGTCCACCGGGCAGGGTTGACCGGCGTTGCTGATCGGCACCGTGCCGTCCAGCACGCAGCCGACCGTATTGACGACCTCCACCACGGGCTCGAGGATGCCCGACGGCGTGATCCGGGCGACGAACTGCTCGGCAGGAAACTCGTCGAGGTAGCCGGGCGGCGCTTCGCCGGGAAGGAACATGCGCACATCGACCCCGGTGTTGTAGTGGAACACGCTGGGGGTTCCGAAGCCGCGCGAGTCGGCCGACTGCGTGAAGGTCCAGTTGCCGAGCGGCTTGTAGGGCACGCCCATGAAGTCCTCGCGGCCGCCGGCGATGATCGGCTGACTGAAGTCGTAGCCGCAGGCCACGCCGTCGGCGGTATCGACGTTGGGCGAGACTTCGATGTCGGCCGGCGCTTCGAGCACCGCCGGGCAGAACTTCAGGCCGAGATTGGCCGCGTACGCCGGAACCTGTCCGAGCAGGTAGTCCCACGGCGGGTTCGGGACCAGGCCGATGCCGAACGCGGCGGCGTAGGGAATCGAGAGCGCACCGATGCACAGGAGGCTGCGGTCGTTCCGGGTCAGCGCCTTGGCGTCGATCCGTGCCTCGAGGCCGTCCAGCCCGTCGAGCTCGGGGAGATCGAGCGCGTGCAGGTTCTCGAGCGCCGCACGCATCTCGATCTCGGTGGACGGCGTCTTGTGAGGAATCGGCGCAGAACGATCGATGTCGGCCGCAGCCAGGTGCGGGGCCATCGTGAACAGCAGGACGACCATCCCGACAGGCAGGATTCGTGGGAAGACTCGGTTCATCGTTCGGCACGCTCGTATCGGGTGTACGGTCCACTGCGCCGTTTTCTGCATAATCGGATCACCCGCTCGAACGGAAACGGCCATGACCGACCGCACGGCACCGCCCGAAGACCCGCCGCTGACCGAGCTGCTCAGACGCTCGGCCGACGGCGACCGCGCCGCCCGCGACCGGCTCTGGACCGAGGTGCACGGCCAGCTGCGTGCGCTGGCGCGAAGCCGGTTGGCGCGCGAGGCACCGGTGACCTGCCAGCCGACCGAACTGGTCCACGAAGCCTTCCTGAAACTGTCCGGACCGGACGTCGAGCCGCGCGACCGCAATCACTTCCTGGCGCTGGCCGCGGTGGCCATGCGCCAGGTACTGGTCGACCAGGCGCGCAGCCGGAACCGGCAGAAGCGCGGCGAGGGCGTCCGGCCGCTGACGCTCGATACCCGTGCGGGCGTCGATTCCGACCCGGACTCCGACGGCATCGACGTACTCGACCTGCATACCGCGATCGACGAGCTGGCCGACATCGACCCGCGCAAGGCCGAGGCCGTGGTGCTCAGCTACTTCGGCGGTCTCACCGACGACGAGGTGGCCAGCGCCCTGGCCATCTCACCGGCCACCGCGAAGCGCGATCTGCGCACGGCACGCGCCTGGCTGGGCAGCGCACTCGAGTCGGGCGGATGACCCGCGACGACTTCCTCCGGCTGGAGCGCTGGTTCCAACGCGCCGTCGAGGCCGAGGACCGCGACGCGGTCGTCGCCGCCTGCCGCGCCGAGGATCCGGCCCTGGTCGAGCAGCTGCAGGCGATGCTCTCCGCCGACGACGCGCAGGCGCGCGGCGACGATCGATGGAAGCAGGTCGTGGCCGACGAAGCCGGCACGACACCCGACGAGACGCCGCCCGAGCGGATCGGCCCGTTCGACGTCGTCCGCCGCCTCGGCGCCGGCGGCATGGGCGTGGTCTACCTGTGCCGACGCTCCGGCCCGGACTTCGAGCAGCAGGTCGCCGTCAAGCGCCTGCCGGCGGCCGGCGACTCGGACTTCGCCCGCGAGCGGCTGAAGATGGAGCGCCGCGTGCTGGCCAGCCTGCGCCATCCCCACATCGCCCAGCTGGTCGACGGCGGCGAGGAGGCCGACGGCACACCCTGGGTCGCGATGGAATACGTCGACGGCCAGCCGATCGACCGCTGGGCCGCCGAGCAGGGACTGGACCGCCGGGATCGCGTCGAGCGCTTCCTGGCGCTCTGCGACGCGGTCCAGTTCGCCCACCGCAACCTCGTCGTCCACCGCGACATCAAGGCCTCGAACGTGCTGATCGACCGCCACGGCCAGCTCAAGCTGCTCGACTTCGGCATCGCCAAGCTGGTCGACGACGCCGACAGCGGCGACGCCCCGTTGACCGTGGCGTCGACGATGACCCCGCACTACGCCAGTCCGGAACAGGTGCGCGGCGAGACCGTGACCCCGGCCTCGGACGTCTACTCGCTCGGCGTGCTGCTGTTCGAGCTGCTGGCCGGCCGGCGGCCCTACGAGTTCCCGACCCGGCGACCGTCGGACATCGAACGGATCGTCTGCGAGACCGAACCGCCGCCGCTGGGCGGCAGGAACGCCCGCGACCTCGACTGCATCATCGCCCGAACCATGCACAAGGACCCGACCCGCCGCTACGCCAGCGCCCGCGAGCTGGCCGACGACCTGCAGCGCTGGCTCGACGGCCGACCGGTCGAGGCCCGACCCGACAGCGCGCTCTACCGCGCCGGGCGGTTCCTCGGGCGCCATCCGTTCGGCGCCGGGGCCGCCGCGCTGATCGCGGTGCTGGTCATCGGCTTCGGGGCGACGATGGCCCGCCAGGCCCACCTGCTGGAACTCGAGCGGGACGCGGCCGCGCGCGAGGCCCGGGTGGCGCAGGAAACCTCCGCGTTCCTGATCGACCTGTTCGCCGTCTCCGACCCGCGCGAAGCCAACCCGGCCGACGTCCGCGCCCGCGACATGCTGGACGCCGCGGCCGAGCGCCTGCCCGAGGAGCTGGAAAGCGACCCGCTGGGCCGGGCGCAGCTGATGCACGTGATCGGGCTGGCGTATTCGAATCTCGGGCTCGGCGAGCGGGGCCTCGGGCTGCTGCGCGAGGCCATGGCGCTGCGGATCGAGCACGCCGGCGAGGACAGCGCGCTGGTCGCCGACTCGCGCAACCGGTTGGGCAACGTGCTGCGGCGCTTCGGCCACCTGACCGAGGCCGAGCCGCTGCTGGTCCAGGCGCTGGAGTGGCGGGAAGAAAACGGTCCGATCGATCAGGATCTTGCCGATTCGTACAACAACGTCGGTCTTCTGCAGAACGAGCTCGGGTTCTACGAAACCGCCGAGCGATCGCTCCGCCATGCCATCGAACTACACCGTCAGGTCGATGGCCGGGACACCGACGCCGCCGCCGCACCGCTGCACAACCTGGCACTTGCACTGCGTCGTCAGCAACGCTTCGACGACGCCGCGGAGGCGGCCGCCGAGTCGATCGCGATCAAGCGCGCGGCGGGCGACTGGAGCCTGTCTTCGCTCGCCGTGACGCTGGCCGTGCTGGCCAACATCGAGCGCCAGCGCGGCGACCTCGACGCCGCCCTGGCCCACTCGACCGAATCGCTCGCGCTTCGTGAGCAGGTCTTCGGTCGCGACAACGTGCTGATCGCCAGCGGCCTGGTGACCCACGCCAATATCATCGAGGCGCTCGGCGACCTGGACCGGGCCGAACGGCTGAAGCACGAGTCGGTGGCCCTGTTCGAAGCCGACGGCAGCGCCGACAGCCTGCGAGCCGCCGACTCGCAGCTCGGTCTCGGCGAGCTGCTGCTCGACCGGGGCCGCTTCGACGAAGCTCGGCCGCTGCTCGAACGCGCCGCCGCCAGCGCGCGGCGCGAACTGCCCGCGGGCAGCCCCGAACTCGAGCGCTTCGAAGTGGCGTTGGCACGCTTGAACGGCGCGGACTAGCCCGAGCGTTCCACCGCCGCCCGCTGCTACGAGGGCTGGGTCTCGAGACCCGGCACCTTCTCGGACACCTTCGACCGCGGTCGAAGGTAGCGGCGGTCCAGCCACCAGCCGGCGACGAAGGACAGCGCCA
The DNA here is from genome assembly GCF_012272825.1 of Wenzhouxiangella sp. XN79A. Lineage (GTDB taxonomy): Bacteria > Pseudomonadota > Gammaproteobacteria > Xanthomonadales > Wenzhouxiangellaceae. The sequence goes on from NZ_JAAWWS010000166.1 coordinate 38,698, forward strand.
GCGGTCCGAACCAGGCCAGGTGCTGGATCATGCCGCTGCCGAGCTCGGGCACCAGCCGCATCAGGCCGACCTGAAGGAACGCGATGTGGGTGGCCACACCGTTGGCGATCATCGCGCCGTAGTGCTCCTTCAGCCACCAGCGGGGCGACTGCGGGCCGGTGCGGAGCAGCGAGCGTGCACTCCAGGCGCCCAGCGGGCCGATCAGCCCGAAGATGATCAGCAGTACGGCGCCGTGGACGAACCCGATGATGGTGACGGCCAGGCCGGCCGCGCCCAGCACGACCGCGCTGACGCGATACCCGGTGCCGGTGAAGCGGGCGAAGTCGTTCTTGCACTTGATCGCCGTCCAGGCAGTGCGGCAGGCGTGCCCGACCAGGATCACGAGATAGGCGAGGAAGGTCGCACCCACCCACTGCCCCTTCAGCGCCTGGGACAGCGCGAGCGGGATCGCGGTGAGCAGCACGCCGATCATCGCCAGCAGATAGACGCGGCCGATGGTGCGGTGCAGGGCCGAACCCTTCTTCGCGAACGCGGCGGTCCAGAAGGTCAGCAGCGCGACGGTCCCGATCAGGGCGTGCGGAAGCGCGAAGCCGGACAGGAAGGGGATGATGGTCATGGCGGAGTCCTCGTCGGAGCGTGGCCACAGCATCGCCTGCCGGCCGGCCCGATCGAGGTGCCGGAAGTCAGGAAAACCGGGTGCCGGAAGTCATGACTTTGCCGCCGCCGGTTGTCGTCGGGCGTCCGCCCGGCTATACAGGACGCCATGAAGCACGCACTGCGCGACGGCCTGCTCGACCTCGTCATCAGCCCGCTGGCCTGGGCGTCCTATGCCGCCTGGCTGGCCGTCTGGCTGTCGGCCAGCGCGGTGTTCGGCGCGCAGGACGCCGTGTTCCCGTCGATCGTCGACGGCCTGCTGTTCGCGTGGCTGGCGGCCTGGCTGGTCTGCCTGCTCGACGACCTGGTCCCGACCGCCGTCGACAACGCCGCGCTGCTGGCGCTGATCGCCCTGACCGCGCTGGCGCTGTGGTTCATCCAGAACGGCACGACGCCGATCCTGCTGATCCTGGTCGCCATCCGCCTGACCGGCCGCCTGCCCAGCCGGGCGCTGGTGGCCGGCCTGATCGTGGCCAACCTGTACTTCTTCGGCGTGCTGCTCGGGCCCTGGGACCAGTCGGTGCAGAGCGCGGCGCTGACCGTGCTGGCCATGGGCGGCTTCCAGCTGTTCGCGGTCATGGTCATGGTCTACGCCAACCGGGCCGAGCGCCTGGCCGAGGACCTGCAGGCGGTCAACGCGCGGCTGCTGGCCACCCGCTCGCTGCTCGGCGAGACGGCGCGCGATCACGAACGGCTCCGGCTGTCGCGCGAGCTGCACGACGTGGCCGGACACAAGGTCACGGCACTCAAGCTCAACCTGCGCGGCCTGGCCCGCAAGCTCGACGGCGACGCGGCCGAGGCGGTCGAGCAGTCCACGGCGCTGGCCGACGAACTGCTGCAGGACCTGCGCTCGGTGGTCCGGCACCTGCGCGAGACCGAGGGCATCGACCTCGGCAAGAGCCTTCGCGAACTCGCCCGGCCGTTTCCCCGGCCCCGGCTGGAGCTCGTCATCGCCGACGAGGCCCGCATCCCCCGCGCCGACCAGGCCGAGGCGCTGTTACGGGTCGTCCAGGAAGGCCTGACGAACGCGGCGCGTCACGGACCGGCCGAGGTCCTGCGGGTCGTCCTCGATCGAAACGGCGGCCGCTTCGTCCTGGTCGTCGAGGACGACGGACGGGTGCGCGGACCGCTGCAACCCGGCAACGGCCTGACCGGCATGCGCGAGCGACTCGACGAACTCGGCGGTACGCTGGACATCGGCACGTCCGACCTCGGCGGCGTCCGCCTGACCGCCTCGCTACCGCTGGAGCCGAACGCATGACGATCCGCATCGCGCTGGCCGACGACCAGGCCCTGATCCGGGAAGGCCTGAAGTCGGTGCTCAACGACCTTCCCGGCATGGAGGTCGTGGTCGAGGCCGAATCGGGCGAGCCGCTGCTGGACGCGCTCGACGACCACGCCGTCGACCTGGTGGTTTCCGACATCCGCATGCCCGGCGTCGACGGCATCGAACTCTGCCGGCGGCTCGGCGAGCGCGACGACGCGCCGCCGGTGCTGCTGCTGACCACCTTCGACGACAGCGCGCTGATGCTGGCCGCGGTCGAGGCCGGCGCCCGGGGCTTCGCGCTGAAGGACATCTCGCCGGAGGACCTGGCCGAGCTGATCGAGGCGGTCGTCGACGGCCGAGGCGGATTCAAGCCGATCAGCACCGCCGGCGTGGCCGAGCGCTACCCGTACCCGGACGACCAGCCACCCCTGGACGCCTTCTCCGACCGCGAGCTGGCCATCCTGCGCCTGATCGCCGGCGGCTACTCCAACCGCGAGATCGCGCGCACCGTCCACCTGGCCGAAGGAACGGTCAAGAACTACGTCTCCGACATTCTCGACAAGCTCGACACGCGCGACCGGACCCGTGCCGTGCTGAAGGCGATCACGCTGCGGATCATCTGAGGGGCGCCGATCGGCCCGGGCATCCCGGTGCGGTGGCGTCTTCACGCTTTTTCAGCGCCCGCGTTAGGGTCGTAGGCACTCCTGAACCCGAGCGTGCCGATCGTGGCGTACCGAATCCAGCCGGGAGAGACCGTGCAGGCGGCGGTTCACCGGATTGCAGGCGAACAGTCGGACAAGGCCCTGCGCGACCTGTCCGGCGAGCGCGAGGGCGATGTCGAGGCGGCCGTCCACGATGCCCGCAAGCGCTGCAAGAAGCTGCGCGGTCTGCTCCGCCTGGTCCGGCCGGTCATCGGCGAGCTGTACGCGCCCGGCAACCGTGCCTTCCGCGACGCCGCGCGTCGACTCGGTCCCTATCGCGACGCGCACGCGCTGCTGGAGACCTTCGATCGCCTCGGCGCCGTCGCTCCCGGCCGCGGTCGCGACCGTGAACCCCTGGCGGCGGTGCGCGACGGCCTGGCCGCCGACGCCGAGCGCGCCTCGACCGCGTTGCGCGACGGCGACGACGACCTGGAGGACGCCGCCCACGGCATCGAGGCGGGCGTCGAACGGGCCCGGCGCGTCCGGATCGACGCCGCCGTCGGCCCGTTGGACGCATCCGCGGTCCGGCCCGGACTGAAGAAGACCTACAAGCGAGGACACAAGGCCCGACGCACGGCCGCCGACAGCGCCTCGCCGGAGGACTTCCACGAGTGGCGCAAGCGCTGCAAGTACACCTGGTACCACCTTCGGCTCGTCGGCCACGCTGCGCCGTGGGTCCTCGGTCCGCTCGCCGACGGGTTCCACGCCCTGTCCAACACCCTCGGGGACGCCCATGATCTTCACGTGCTGAGCGAACGGCTCGGCGCCGAACCGCAGCGCTACGGCGGCTCCGATGCGGTCGATCGGGTGCACGTACTCGCCGGCGGCGTTCGTCTCCGACTCGAGCACGCCGCGCTGCGCGGCGGCGCCGTCCTGTATGCCGAGCCACCGGGTCGCTTCGCCGATCGCCTCGCTCGCTACTGGCAGACGTTCCGCAGCGACGGCGTCGAACCGCCGCTGCCCGAACTCGACGATTCGATCGATTGAACGGGATCGACGAGCCGCATCGGTGCTCGTCGACCGCCCACGCCGCCCGAACTTCACCACGAAATTCCAAGGAGCCCGACATGCATCACTCGCCGATCCCGACCCTTCTGCTTGCGTCTCTTTTGATCATCGGCTGTTCCGATCGAGAGCCCTCCGGCGACGCGGACAGTCCGCGGGCGGATCGCTCCGCGCAGGCCACGGACTCGCCCGGCTCGGCCGAAGCCGAGGACCGCAACGACGGCATGGACGCCGCCACGCCGGCGCTGGCCGAGGACGACGTCGCGTTCATGAAGCGACTCGGCCTGATCCGGGGCCACCTGCACGCCGGGCACGCGCTGTACGTCGACGGCCGATCCGCCATGGCGGAAACGCACATGAAACATCCGCGCGACGAGTTGTACGCGGGACTGGTCCCGGCCATCGAGGCGCGCGGGCTGAAACCGTTCGATGCGGAACTGACGGCGTTGAAACGGGCCGTCGAAGCCGGGGCGCCGAGCGAGGACGTCACCGCGGCCTGGCGCGAGGTCGACGGCGCCATCGAGTCCATCGAGCGCGCCACCGCGGCCTCGCCGCGCGACGAACTGCTGGCGGTGGCCGCCATGCTCGATACGGCCGCCGAGGAGTACGCCATCGGCGTGGTCGACGGGGTGGTCGACAACGTCCACGAATACCAGGATGCCTGGGGATTCACCCAGGTGGCGCTGGAGCGCATCGGTCAGATCGTCGTGACCACCGATGTCGAGCGCGAGGTGACCGCCGAAGCCGGGGTCGCGATCTCCAGCCTCGAGGACCTGTGGCCGAACCTCGACCCGAAGGTTCGGCTCGACGCAGATGAAACGCGGATCATCGATGCCGCCGACAGGGTCCGCGCACTGGCCGATGACCTGGAGACGGAAACCGGCGCGGCCTCGACCTGACAGCGGCCCCGTTCGAACGGTCAGACCGGCAGAGGCTCTCCGACCGACGCGGTCGCGGTGATCCGGAGCACGCCGCACGCCGAGACGTCCATGTAGTCGCGAAGTGCGCCGAACGTCGAACGCGCCCCGGCAACGACCGCGTCCGGATCGACGGTGTCATCGGATTCCGCGGCATCGAGGAAGGCGCGGAAGCCAGGCCAGTGGACGGTTCGCATCGCGTAATAGGCCGTGCACAGCCGGGCGTGGGAACCGAATCGCTCGGTCAGACGCTTGCAGATCAACCGCGCACCCAGGGTCGATCCTTCGAGCACGTAGATGGCGCCCAGACGTTCGGAATCGGTTCGCGGCAGCCAGCCATCGTAGGAAGACCGGACCCGGGGTCGGCGGGTCACGCCGGACAGGTAGGCGAGATCACGATCGACCCGGGGCAAGCGGGGGATGTAGCTGTACTTCGCGCTGTGGAACAAGGCAAGTTCCGGATCGAAACGGCAGAAGAAACAGGCCCAATGCCCGAGCAGCAGGGCGTATTCATCGAGATCGAAATCCGGGCGAAAGATCGATTTCAGCAACTCGGCTTCTTCGACGGCGCGGTGGTCGTCGACGGTAGCGTGGCGAAGCGTATCGGCAAGTCCCATGTTCGTTTCTCCTGGTTTCAGGCCGCCGGCTTCAGGACGGTCCGGACGATCTGGAGTTGGTCGGCTTCGGCAGAGCGGCCGATCAGGCGACTCGAGAGCATTTCTGCCGTTTCGGAGTCCATCCGATAGTTCACCATGCTGACCCGCCGCACCAGGTCATCCTCGGTCAGGATGCAGATTCCCTGCTCCTTGGAATCCGACCAGTCCTCGCCGATCGCCTTCATCTCGGCGGCATTGCCGACGCCGATCGATTCCAGGCGCATGTCCAGGAATTCCGAATACAGGAAGGAACTCGGCTTGAACTGCACGTCGTCACCGGCCAGGTTGCGGCCGGCGGCGGCTCCGGACCGGAGCGCATTCTCTTCGTGGCGAAAACTCGAGGCCTGCACTCCGAAGCGCGCGACATCCCCGCAGGCAAACACGTCCTCGAGCCCCTTGATCCGGAGCCGAGCGTCCACCGCCAGGCCGTGCCTGGAGACTTCCGGATCGTGCGAAACGAAGTCGACGCTCGGCTGCTGGCCGATGACCGGAATGACCACATCGGCATCGAGCTGCTTGCCGTCGCTGAGCTGGACCCGCCCGCCCGGCTCGAGCCGGATCGCACGGCGACCGGTAATGCACTCGATTCCGGCAGCCTGCAGCCGCGCCCGGATCCGTACAGCCAGCGGTTCCGACAGATAGCCGGTCAGCGGCGCCTCGGAGGAGATCACGAGTTTGACGCGGATTCCGTTGGCACTCAGGGAGCTGGCCAGCTCCACGCCGAGCAGACCGCCACCGATGACCACGGCCGATCCTCCCGCCGCCAGTTTCTGTCGGACGCGACGGAAATCGGCGAGCGAATTGAAGTACACCGCTTCGGCGCAATCGCCCGGAAGCCGGCGGGGCTGTAGACCGGTGGCGATCAGCAACTGCTCGTAGCGCACTTTCTCTCCGGATGAAAGGGTCAGCAGATGCCGATCGAAGTCGGCTTCCGTGACCCGCGTCGCCGGGTGATACTCAACGCCGAACCGGGCCGGGTTGTAGAAACAATCGGAAACGGCCATGCCTTTCCACAGCTGCTTGCTCAAAGGCGGCTTGCGGACCGGCATGTCCGACTGATCGGACAGCATCATGATCGTGGACACCGTGTCCCGGGAGCGGAACGACTTGACGGCGGCCATTGCCGCCATCCCGCCACCGATTACAACGAGGTCATGAAATATCATTATCGAAGCCCCTGTCTTGATTCCACGTCGATTCGATCCACAACAACGCCGCCAGTGCCAACCTGGTGAGCCGGAGCTCGTCGTTCGTCCGGGCCACGGCCGCCCAGGCACTCAGGGGATCGAGCCTCCGAGCGACCATCAGCCCGGCGGCGGCGACAAGCGGGGATCGGCTGAGACCGAGATGACAGAACACCACGACGCGCTCGCCCTGCTCGAGTGAACGGACCAACGCCCGCACCGCTCGCAGAAGATTGGCGCGAAGCACCGGCGTGGAGTGCTCGAGAAAATCCCGGGCGCCGAGCTGCTCTCGACCGTCCCACGGGTCCGATGCGGAGAAAGGATCGGCCAGCCGGAAGACCATGCCTTCGATTTCGATCGGAGTCTCGTCGCGATCGAGAAGATCGGACGCACCGACACCGCACAGACTGATCCAGCGATTGAAGCCCTCGCGCTGCCAACCTCGAAACGCTTCGCTATCCGGCAGAGGTGACACGGTCACCGCGTTCACCGCGCCGGCCCTCACGCGGCGTGGCTCCGCGGCGACCGGACGTAGCCCTCGAATTCGTCGAGCACGTCGAGACAGTCCGCGTCGAGCCGGCCGCCGTGATCGGCACCGGACGGATCGAAAAAGAAGAGCCCCGCCCAACTCGTTGCATCCAGCATCTGCATCTGCGCGAGCAACTGAGCCTTGGACGGCAGCGCGAACGGGACCGGGTCACTATCGGCAAGCAGGATGGAGAATCGGTCGACCATCTGGAGCGCGTAGGCGAACCGACTGATCTCGGCCAGGTGCAACAGCACGACGATGCGTTGATACGGCACATCGATAGACCGGAGAAGCGACAGTGCACCGGCGCTCGACTCCGGCGGAACCGCCGGACGGGAACCGAGCACGACCGGATTGCGCATGCCATCGAAGACTTCCCCGAGGCGATGGATGCGCTGCGCACGCCCGAGCAGGCCGGCCACGCCGAAGCGCGCGATTCCCTGCTGATCGAAGACCGGGGCAAGCACCGAGCTTGCGCTGAGCTCGATGACCAGCGAACTGCCGTCGTCGACCACACCGAGGGCATCGAGATGACGGACGGCAAGCGGATTCGTGTACAGAATGCATTCGATCGAATTTCTCATGGACGGACCTCACCTTCTTGCGGTTGATCGGGCTCGCCGGTACTGGGCTCGATCGAACGCCTCTGACGTGGACGGAGCCGGAGCGGAGACAGCCATTGCCGTCGGACCCGCCCGGTTTCGGAAAAGGAATAGAGTCGGACCTGGCCGGATTGAAGCCAGGCAATGCAGCCGTTTCGCGTCAGCGATACGTTTCGAGTGCCGGGATCCAGCGCGATCCGCTGGCGACAGATGCCGTTCTCGATCGTCTGCGCTTCGAACGACACCGGCCGCTGCACGCTGCGCAGCAGCAAGCGAAGCGAGCCGTCCTGCGAAACTCGCAATCCCTCGGCCATGCCGTCGAGGTCACGCGACCAGCGCACGACGAGATTCCGGTCTCGGCAGACCAGTCGATCCTGCAGGTTGCCCTCGATCACATAACAGCGGTCCGTCGTCAGCGCGATCAGGTCGCTGTTGACGAACCCTTCGAGTCGCGTCCGCGCGATATCGGCGCTGCCGCGCGAGGCGCAGAACAGCCAGTTGTTGCTCAGCCAGGCCTCGCCGTCCTCTGCAACGGCAATCGCGTCGGGCACGTGCCGCAGCCAGCGGACATGGCTCAGCCGGTCGAACTCGACGCACCACTGCCACAGGTCGGAGCCCTGAACGAAGTACAGTTCGTCGCCATGCCAGATCGGCGATACGCTCGAGCACGATACGGAGCCGATGGTGCGGCCCGTGGCCTCACGGACCACGAGATTGCATCCGGCGTGGAACGCCACAAAGCGGCCGTCGTCGCTGGACAGGACGGTGTCGAAAGGGCCACGATGCGAGCGCGCATGCCGCTTCACCAGGCCTGCCGGAACGACCGTCGCTGATCGCGGCAATACGGACCGATCGTCGCTTGCGCCCTTCATCAGCAACGCCAGCGCTTCACTGGCGTGCTCGGGCCGATTCCGTTCGTCGTTCTGGAGCAGACGGGACAGCAGGTTGCGCAGCGCCAGGCAGGGCACGCCGGACAATTCGGGAATCGTGTAGCGCGCCTCGCGATAGATCGCAGAGGGCATGCCACGGTTCGGCACGCTGCCGCGCAGCGCTTCCAGCAGGACAATCCCCAGCGAAAACAGATCGGAACGAAGCGACGGGTGGCCGTCGACCGATTCCGGAGCCTCGTACGCCGGAGATGCCGAACGCCATTTCTGCTGCTCGACTTCCTGGAAATACGCGCTGCTGCCGAAGTCGGCGAGAAAGAACCTCAGTGAGCTGCCGTCTCTACGAACGAGGATATTCTCGGGCTTCAAGTCGCTATGGAGCATCCGCTGCGCATGCAGGCAACGCAACGCAACCATCAGATCGTGCGCCAGCCGCTTGACCAGGTCCGGAGACCAGATCGATCGCCGTCGAAGCCACTTTCGCAGGCTGCCGGAGGAGAACCACGGGTAGATGAGCGCACAACGCGTGTTATCGATGAACACGGTATCGAGCGGCGCGACGATCTGGTCGCGGACCGGAAGAGCGAACACGTTGAGTTCCCGACGGTAGCGGTTGCCATCGACCAGCTTGATGAAGACCTTGTTGCGATCGTTGTTGTCGAAGGCGACGTACACGTTGTCGTTCGGGCCGCCCCGGATCGGACGGATTCCGGAGTACGCGCCACCGAGCATGGTTTCAACGACAGAGGAATTCACAGATCTCGTCCGGTGGCGTCCGGTCGTCGACCATCGAGCGAATCTGGTCGATGCGTGCCGGTGCGGTGATGAGGAATTCGGTCTGCGGGGCACCCAGTAGCGGTGAGGCGATCTCGGCGTAGTCCAGGTCGCGACGGCTCATGGCCTCGAACATTCCGACCAGCATGCCGCCGACCATGTGATCCACGGGCTCGGCGAGGTCGCTGAGCGCGCGCGCAAAGATGCTGTTCTTGAAGGTCACGCGGATCAGGCCTGCCGAGCGAGCCATCGATAAATCGAAATCGGCCCGTCCCCACCCATGAAGCTGATAGTACGACTCCAGCACGGAGAAGAACGACTGCACCGAAAGACGGTCGAGGCCTTGCGGCGCGATCTCGTTGACCTGCCGGTTCAGCGTCTTGGCGGTGCGCCGACCCCAGGTGAGCCCGGCGGTCTTCAGAATCAGCGACCAGGCCTCGCCGGTTTCATGCAGCAGCGCTTCATAGATGCCCCGTATGACATCCTCGGACAAATAGATGACGCGATATTCGGCATAGCCGCGAACCGTCCCTTCGTCGAGCGTGTAACAGAGCTGATCTTCACCGAAGATCCGCTGGAGGACCATTTCCGTAGCTTCGGTCTGAGTCGTTTCCTGAATGGGTGCAGGGCTGGACATGGATCAATCCCCGGTAAGAATTTCGCGAACGATTTCGACATGCGGCTTGAGCAGAAGGTAGTGCGGCTCGTCGAGCGATTGCTGGTAGTTACGATCCATGAGGAGATAGGTCTCGTAGAGCGACTGCAACCCGTCCGGCAGGCCGTTGATGCGTTCGGCATCTTCATTGCTGCCGAACAGAACGCTCTCCTTCGGTTTGACCCGCCCCGGAAAATTGAAGGCCTGGAGAATGGTCTTGAGCCAGAACAGCAGCTTGTCCTTGTACCATTGATTGTCGTTCATCAACATGGCCTGAATGGCGTAGGTGCTTACGTTGGTCGCATCACGAACGCACTTCTCCGGTGCCAGTTTGTGCTTCTCGGCGTACGGGTAGACCTCGAAGATCCGGTTGATCGCATCGCTGACTACGTCGGCTTCCACCGCATAGGCGGCTTTTGCGGCATCCGCCCGCTCCGCCCAGTCCGGAAGAAGGCGTCGATAGATCGATAGTTCGTCTTCCGTCAGATGGCGGGCTTCGGCATCCTTGAATATCCGACGGAGTTCGTCGGGAAGTTCGGGTCGGGCAGTGTCGACCACTGCTGCATTGGCACTCATTCCTTGCCTCCTTCACTACGGCGGTTTTCGTTCTCGGAGCTTCGGTCCACGGCATCGTCGGTTGCTGCAGGCACCCGCTCCCGTTCACGCAGCTCGACCACTCGCCGGACGTGGTCCGGAACCTCGCCGCCATCCGGGTCGACCGAGAAGCGCTCGCCCGGAGCGCCGTCGGCCGGATCCGCCGGATCGGATTCCGCCGTCGGGTCGTCGGCATGGGCGTCCGTGTCACCATCCCAGTTCAGGTTCTCGAAGAAATCCTGCGCGTCATCCTGCGCGTCGGATTTCCGTTCGTTCATCGATCGCTCGACCGCCGATCGTTCGCTCATGCTTGGCTCCTCCTGCTTCGTTCCCGCGCCGTCCCAGGGCATGTCGCTAAGGAACTCCGCCGCGCCCTTCTCCACTTCATGACGCGATGCCTCACCGCCGACGTTCGCGCTTTCGGCATCCGTCGGCGAGCGGGGTGCCTCGCCTGGTTCCCAGGGCATTTCGGCAAACAGCTCCTCTGCCGTCTGATCGAATAGCGCGTCGGCCTCAGGATCGTCGGCCCGGCGTGGCTCCGGCGCCGCAGCTGTCGCTTTCGATGCAGGCCCGGCGATCGCCACATCCGCATTCGTCGCCTCGGCTTTGTCCTCGATGCCGATGGCGTCAACGCCACCGGCCCCTACTTCCGAGCCGTCGACCGACGACGAGTGGACCGTGATGGGCTCGTAGAGCTCCAGTTCGTCGACCTCCTTCAACCCACGCACCTTCAGCGCCTTTCGCACCGTGGCCAGCGTGCCTCTCAACAGTCGAGCGTTCATGTCTTGGTTCATGCCTAGTCCTCGATCTTTTCGAGAATTTCCTTGGCCGAAGCCCCTTCACTGCGCCAGAACTCCGCGGCGTTGACCTTCTTTTCCTCGCCGACGAGGAACTTGCAGACGTCGCTGCCCATGGAATAGCACTGCACCTCGATGCTCTGCAGGTCGGTGCGATGAAAGAAGCTGAAGGCCCCGGCGAACAATCCGGCGTACATGTGGCACACCGGCTTACCGACGATCTGCATCGACTGGGCCACCGCCGAATTCCTGATCTCGATGACGGTGAAGTCCCGCTTCTTGAACTCCAGATCGAGCCGCCAGGCCCCAAAGCCCATGATGGTGAGCGGCCACCACCAGCATTCCCAGACGAACTTGGGATTCATCTGCCAGATTTCGCGCTTTCCGCCGCCGAATTCCTGACGCATCCGAGCAGCGAAGCGCTTCATGTCTTCCAGACCCCAAGCGATTCCGCACCGATACATCAGCAAACCGCTGGAGGCGCCTACTTCTTCCTCGATCCCGAGGTGCAGTCCGACCATGAATGCTTCGGTCACTTTCGCCGCGCGCTGACCGTCCCGAAGGAAGATCTCGCCGGTCTTCGGATTGGATCGGAAGAACTCATCGGGCACGTAGTAGTTGTGGTAGCCCGCGTATCCGCCGATCGCCGTATCGATTGACATGGTCAGGTCACTCCTGTTCGACAAGGACACTGAAATCCATGTCCTTGAGTTTCATGATTTGCGTTCGAATGATGATCTTGTTGGCTTCCACCAGGACCTGCCCGGTCCGGGGGTGGAGAATCGGCACGCTGGTCCGTTTGCCGACCTGGGTCTCGAGGTCCTGAAACGACTCGACGTACAACCCGTCGGGCAGTTCGAGGTCTACCCCACCACCCTGCACCTTGCACTGACAGGCAAGTCGACTGTTTTCCTGTGCGCCCGTCAGGATCGACAGAGTCATTTCTTCGCGATTCGTCGGCGCCGACAGACCTTCGCTGCCCGAGCGGACATAGACATGACAAGTGGCACACAGCCCTCGGCCCCCGCAGAGTTTCTTGACCTGGACATTGGCCCCGATCAGGACATCGAGGAGGGACTGATCTTCGTTGGCCGGGACCTTTCGGCCCTGGATCGTTACCTCAGGCATGCTCATGGCCTCCCGTCGGCGGGCTCAGCAGTGCGAGCGCGACCGGCTCACAGAACGCATGGACGTTTTTGGGAAGGTGGCTGCGCAGCATCTTCCGGAGTCGGCGGACTTCGGCCGGGTCCTCGATACGAGGAATCCGGCACGTTCCGCCTGCACCGTCGCGAGTGCCGGCAGTCGGAACGGTCGAGATCCTTCCCATCAGGGCCAGCATCGCGAGGACATGGACCAGCGTCAGCGAATCCAGCGGGGAGGTGGCCGTCGATGTCCGGTTCAGTCTGGTGCTCCAGCCGCCGGCTTCCTGCATCGCTTCGATCCATCGCGCGCCATGGCTCGACAGCCTGGCGGCCAGCCATGCCTGGGCCACTGCACTGGACCGCTTTTCGGCAGCCTCTCGCTCCGTCGATGACTGCCTGTAGATCGAGGCATCGATTGTCTCGGCAAAGCGCTGAACGTCGTCGAAACTCCAGTCGGCCAGGGGTCGTGCACAGAGTTGTACGAGCGCAGATCGCTGACCGAAGTCATCCCCGCGCGCTACCGCGAACGCGTAATCCCGCGCCGATGCGCGCACCGCTTCGATGCTGTGCTCGGCAATCTTCGGCACCGAGCGCTTCAACAGACCGCCGCGAAGAGCGTTCGGATCTGCGCTGGACGCGGAATGCAATGCGGCCCGGAGCAGATTCATCTGTGATTTCACGGTCGTCTCGTCGGGCAGCGGCCAGTCGTTGAGCTGCGATACGTCGATGAAGGATTGGTGCGCCATGCCGAACGTGCGACGGGACGCAACGACGAAATGTTGCCAGAGACGCTGCTCGCCACGGACGGCTCGACCCCGACACCAACCGCGGACGTCGGACTCGACGGAATCGAGCGCATTAAGCTGCTGCCGTGCGACCAGCGCCTTGCCGATCTCCGTCTGACAGGCGATCAACTCCGGCAGGAGGCGCTCGTCCAATGCCTCGCGGAGCCGCTTGATCAAAGCAGCGGACGACGATTTCCAGGTCTCCGGTGGCAAGCCGGCCACCGTCGGGGTGGCGTCGACCAGCGTTTGGCAGAGTTCGGCACGCCCGCCCCGCCAATCGCCGAGGCTCGCCGCCACGACCATTCCACCCAGGAACGAACGCCACTCGGCCTCACTGGCCTTGTCTTCGGTGAACAGGTGCTCCTCGGCTTGCAGGATTCGTTCGGCGAAAACCCGGCAGTTGGAGAGATGCGATGCCGCCTGGCCGAGGTGCGAAGTCCAACCGACAACCGCCGCCTGGCATTCGTCGGGAACCCTTGCCGAAGTTTCCTTCGCCAGGGCCGCGGCGAACCGGACCGGAAAGTCGGGATCGCCGCCTTCGATCGGCAGGACGCTGGCCAGCCAGTAGCGCGGCAATTCCAGCGCGATCAGCGGTTCCGTCTCGCTCGCCAGGAGATCTCCCATATGCCGCACCGAGTCGACCAGGGCGTTCGGCAGCGCGGCCGGAAGGCTGCCGGCAATTCCGGCCGCGTCCGCCGCTGCGCTCAGTGCTCTGCGGCCGAGCAAGCCGGCATCGTCGCTCCAGCATCGTCCGATCGTGATGCGGCGAGCGATCGCGCGCAGTTCGCCGAGCAGCTGAATCCACAGCGCTGCCGCAGGCGCCTCCAACTCGGCCGCCAGTTTCCCTTCGAGTTGCTGCAGCTCTTCGGCCACGATGGAGAAGCCGCGCGCGCCGATCGCCGAGCCGACGATGGGCAGGATGTCCTGCACGGCGATCTTGAAATCACCGTGCCGATCCAGGGCGGCCATCCAGGCCGATTGCCAATCGGGCGCCTCGGCGTCGTTGAATCGCGCGAGAAGATGCTGCACGGCATGCTGGAAGGGTTCCGAGGCACCGCTGGAGTCGCCGATCGGCGGCGTCGCCAGGGCGCGGTCGGGCACGGCGCTCCTGCTGGCCGACGCGGCCCGCGTGCCGAGGCCCAGCAGGCTGTGGAAGAACTGGGCGATTCCTCTCTGCTGCTCGGCCGAGAGATTGGCCTGAAGCGCATCGGTCAGGGACTTCCAGCAATCGGCTTGTGCAGGAAAATCATGCCGGAGCAACCAGTGGACCTCGGGGACGATCCAGATCTGCCACTCCTCGTCCACGCGTGGCGTCTTGTTGCCCGGCAATCGGGCCAGCAAGGTGATGATCCGTCGAAACCGCTGACGCGCCCGCTCATCGGTCCCGGCAAGTTCTGCGGCCAGTTCGTTCTGCATCGTCCAGAGGCGCAGGACGGTCGACTCGTTCATGCCGCGGTCGATCATCGCCGCGACGTCTTCGCGGTCGAGATTCAAGGAAGACGCGACCCGTTCGACAATTCCCGATTCGAAGAACTCGACGACGGTTTCGGGCCGGGTCCGGCCCGCCACGACATCGTCGCTGGCGAATTCCACCAGGCCCGGGCCGCTGACCTCGCGTTCGGCGCCAAGCGCCCGGTCGATGTACTCGGCTGCCAGGGGAGCCCAGTCCATGGACACCGCCGCCCAGACCTCCCGAAAGTCCGCTGCACCGGCGCTGCGCGCGACCTCGAACTGGGACAGCGCGCGCAGCACACCGTGCAGACGAGCTCCGGCCGTGGACGACAGCGGTTGATCGATCCGGCTCAATTGAGCCGCGATTCTCTGGGTGCTGCGCCAGATCGGCCGCTCGCTTTCGCTGCCGGCCAGGAGCGCCGCGTAACGCCGGAAGTTCTGCTCGGCGTCGGCCGATTGATCGGCCGCCGTAACCGAGCGGGCGATCACGTTCATCAGCTGTTGCAGCGTGCGGGTGGCATCTTCGGTCGGTAGGCGTTCACTGACTTCAGCCGCGATGGTGCTGGCAAAGCCGGCCGATTCGCGGTCTGCAGCGCCTCTCCATGCGGCCAGCTCGCGCACGTCCTCGAGCAGCAGACAGAGGCGCTCTGCGACATCGTGCAGCCAGTCGAGCTCGTAGCGTTCGTGACCCGGTCGGATCTTGTTCAGCAAGGTGTCGAAGAATTCGCGCAGCTCGTCGATATCGAGATCGACGGTCTGCGTCAACCGCTCGGGGTCGACGGCATGAATGAACGCGGCTCGATGGGTTCGCGAATCGCCGATCAGCGTCAGAACCAGAATCCAGTCGACGAGATCGTCGTCGAGCATACGGAGTGCACGAGCGTGCACCGTTCGAAGGTTGCGGACGAACGCCAAGCGATGACCGCTCCGCGCCAGGCCGCGGAACAGGGCGAAGGTACGCTCGTCGAGACTGCCTCCGACCCGTTCTTCGATCGCGAAGGTAAGCTGGCGGCTCAGCATGCGCCATTCTTCCGCAGTAAGCTGCGCGGCCTGGTCGACCGAATGGACCAGACGGCGGAAGAACTCGAAATCGAGCGCGTGGTGCCGAAGCGGGCGCAGCCGCGCCCAGCCGTTCAACCAGGCGTTCAGCTCCTCGCCGATCGCATCGGCATCCTCTCGTTCGCTCAGACCGGCTTCCGAGAGCGCTTGCGCAACGATCGCTTCGGGCTCACGCAGCTTTCTGCGGGCGGTCAGACGGTCGACCGCTCCGCGCACGTCCCGGAGAGCAGCGTGCAGAAGCATCGATTGCTGACGTGTGAGCACCGCACCCAGGCGGCCCTGGACCATGTTCAGCGCAAGCACTGCCGGACCGGGCGGCAGTGCTTCGAGCAGGCGCTCCGCGGCGGGCATCAGGTCGAGTCCACCGGGTCGGCGCCCCGAGACGCGTGCCTCGATTTCGTCCAGGCACTCCCGGAGCATCTCCGTGGCCTTGCGGAGATCGACGTCACCGATCTTCGCCTGCAGCGCTTCGTTGCGACTGAACTCGATGACGAGCTTGCCGCGTTCTTCGGCCAGCACAGCGCTGAGTCCTGCGCCTTCACGGTCGAGAAGATAGGTCTCGCAGCAGGACAGGGCGTGGGGTTCGAACAGACGGGCCGCTTTCTTGTCGTGCGCGGCGGCCGATGACTTCGTCGCCGCGGCGGCAGCATTCTGAAGGGTGGCGTCGAGGTTCATAGCGCCATGCTCCGTGCTGCGACCACGGACCCATCGGCCGGGACGCTGCGCCCGTCGACGCGAGCGGGCCCGAAGTGCCAATCCTTCAGGAGTTCATCGGCGGCCTTCTGACCCATCTTGACGCCGAGCAATCGGTGGCCGGGCGAATTCTCGTAGTGGTGGAATTTGTACCGTTCGACATCTTCGTGGTCGGACCCCGAACGTCCAGCGGACAGGCTCGGATTCCAGAACGATCGGATCGTTGTGGCGAGATAGTCGTTGAAGGCCTGGCGCAGCTCCGACAGACGGGATACCTCGCAGCTTCCGTACAGCACCCATGGCATGGCGATCTCTTCGAACCACGCGGGGCGTTCACGGTTTTCCGGGAAGCGTGCCCGCCAGTATTCGCCGAGTGCGCCGAATTCACGGTCGAGACGATCGACCAGCGCCGGTTGCCGGCCGCAGACTTCGACATCGAGAATCAGCGCATGCACCCGGTCACCGAACACGACCCATTCGGCGGCGAATACCGGAAAGACCTCGGGGCTCGCCGTGGGGTAGACCATGACCGTGGCGATGTCCATGGCCGCGCCGCGGATTCGAGCATACCGACCGCACAGCCGGTCGCCGGCGATCCGCCACCCCTCGCTTTCGATCTCGAAATGCTTCGAGCCGATCGCCAGCTGCTGGTGACGGAATCGAGCCGGACGCGTTTCGTCTTCCAGATCGAACTCGGACATCTGTCCGAGGAAATCGGACCGCGTCCAGGCGACGTAATCGGAGTGCTGCATTCGACGAACCCCCTTGGTTGCTGTGAAGGCAGAAGAGTCTTTGGATGTGAATGATTTCTCCAGAAATCGTGATGTTGAAGTGAACGACACACCGGAGCCTGTTCTTCGAACTGCAACCTCGCTGCAATGTTCGTATCGATCGCGCTTGACGGCAGCGTGACGCTGATCACCTTTTCTGGATGTCAGCCGCCAACTCCCGCCCAAGCACCGTCCAGAACCGAGACATCTCGACCGACCCTGCGATATGCTCGAGACTATGGGTACGCTACAGTTGAAACGATGAATAGCGTGAACCCGAAACGACCGCTTCACTGCTCAACCGGGGTCCATCAACGGCTCAGCTCGTCTTCACGACGTCTCGATGGCTCCGCTGTCGCTTCGTGAATGAAGCAACCGGATACATTCGGGTCGCTACGATCGCCGGTTTTCGATCGGACTGAACGCGGTGTGCCGGCGCCCGTATCGTTGAACTCGCGCACTCGGTCCAGGCCCGCGCAACCACGATGGAAAAACATCATCGGGACCGACAACGGGCGCATGCAGGAGCACATCCAATGACGCATCAGACCGTACCGACCTCGTCCCGGGTTCTTTCGATCATCGGCGCAGCGCTGCTGGCTGCAATGGTGGCGGCCGAGGCCGCTCCCGGGTCGGATCCCCTTTCGACACTCCGGGACGCGATCGAACGGCACGAACGCGACGGCGACTACCGATCGATGATCCTGGCGGCGGTGGAACTCCGGGACACCGCAAGGGCACCGGAGGATCGCATCCATGCCCAGCGTTCGCTGGGCCGCGGTTATGCGCTGCTCGGCGACCAGGACCGAGCGGTCGAAGCGCTGAGCGAAGCGATGGGACAGGTCCGTCCCGGCATGTCGCCGACGCTGCTGGCCGAGCTCTATCGTGACACCGCCGGAATGCTCGGCGAACTCGGGCGTTACGAACAGGCCTTGTCGCTGGTCGAGCGGGGGCTCGGCGCGCTGCGTGAAGAAAACGAGCCCGACCTGGAAGCTGCGCTGCTGGTGATGCGCGGCTCGATCCTGGGGGCGCTGGGCCGTCTCGACGAAGCGATGGCCAGCATCGAGCAGGCCATGGACCGACCGCTGTCGACGCCCCGCCAGGAGATCATGCGGCGCAACAATCTGGGCATGATCCACAAGTGGCGCGGCGAGCTGGAGCCGGCGCTATCGGCGTTCGAAGCGGTGTACCGGCAAGCCTTGGAGGCCGGCAGCGAACAGCTGATCGTCTATGGCCTGCTGGAGCTCGGCGACGTCGAGCGGCTGCTGGGCAATCGCAGCGATGCGCGAATGCACCTCGAGGACGCGCTCGGGCGCGCCGAAGCCGCCGGCGAGGAGCGCTGGCAGTTGTTCGCCCACAACTACCTCGCAGAGCTCGAAGCCGAGCAGGGCAACGCCGAGGCCGAGGCCCGTCACCGCGACGCGGTGGCCGCCATCCGGTCTGCACTGCAGGGCCAGGCCGTCGAGAACCGGGCGCGGGTGCTGGAAGTCAGTCTCGAAGTGCTCGAGCGCGAACGCGAGATCGAGCAACTGCGGATGGAACGCGCGCTGCAGGAAGTCCAGCTGGAACGAGGTCGAACGCTGATCCTGCTGGCCGCGATCGCCGGAGTGCTGCTGCTGTTTGCCCTATGGCTGGCCGTGCAGCAGAGCCGGGTGCGCGCATCGGCCAACCGCGAGCTGGATCAGCTGGCCAACACCGACACCCTGACCGGCCTGCGCAATCGACGGTACTTCATCGACCACCTGCGTCGACGCATGACCGACGAAACGGTTCGCGGTGCACTGATCCTGATCGATGTCGATCGGTTCAAGCGGGTCAACGACGACCACGGCCACGAGGTCGGCGACGTCGTACTGAGAGACGTCGCGCAGCGGATCCAGGCCATGATGCGCAGCGAGGACACCGTCGCCCGCTGGGGCGGTGAGGAGTTCCTGGCCTTCCTGCCGAAGTGCACGGCAGACGCGGCGCTGCAGGTCGCGGAGCGGATTCGCGAAGCCATCGATTCCACGCCGGTGATCCACGACGACGCGACGCTGTCGGTCACCGCGACGCTGGGCGTGGCCGAGATCGGCGATGACGGGGACTTCGAGCGCGCACTTCGAGATGCCGACCATGCGCTCTACCGGGGCAAACAGAGCGGCCGGAACTGCGTGCGGATCGCAACGCCGGACCGGTCAGCGATGTCCTGATCGCGCTCGCCGGAGCGCGCGGAGCCGCCGCTCGGTCCACGACATCCATCGATTGCGTGCAGCGACCGGACCAGCTGCGCCCGGTCAAAAAAAGAGCGGCCCGGTTCAGGCCGCCCAAGCGCATCGGTCGGGGACGGGTTCACGGTTGTCGGCGTGCCCCGGGGCAGCGCTGAACCATCGTCTGCCCGCCGACCGGGCAGACGACGCACCCGGTTCATTCCGGGGCGTAGGGCAGCGACGAATGATGCAGGTTGATCTTCAGGTCGCCGTTGTCGTCCAGCAGGTAGCCGAAGGTGTACTCGACCTTGGTTTCCGAACCGTCGGGACCGGTGAAGTAGTAGTTCCCCATGGCCATGGCCGAGTCATGGTCGGTGTAGATGCCGTTGTTCTCCCAGCGCACGTTGGTCCAGCCGGAGATCGCAAAGCCCTTGTCTTCGCTGCCTTCCTCGCCGATGAAGTAGGTCAGCGCCTCGTCGAAGGTCTCGCGAAACTGGTCCCGGGCCGCCAGCGTCGGCTTGAACATGACGTCGCTCAGACCGTAGGCATACAGCGTGTCGATGTGTTCGGTGGCACGGGCCGCGTAGTCGCCACCTTCGGCGTGGACCGCGGAAATCGCCACGATGCCCGCGCCCCATTCCTGCTGGGCGGCAAGCACGTCCTGTTCGGTGATTTCAGCCAACGCGCTCATCGAGTACAGCGATGCAGCCGTGGCGATCGCTGCGATCCGCAGCGGATTGTTCAGCCTCTGACTCGTCATGTCTGGACGTCTCCTTGATTCAACCAGGGTCCGTATCGGACCAGTGAATAGAATGATATAACATTTCATTCAAGGCGGCGCCCGATGCGACGGAAAACGCGATCGTCGAGCCCTGTACGGTTCGATAGGAGTTGTCGAAGCCCCGGGGAAACGCCAACAGGCGGGCGCTGCGGTGAGGCCGTCATCGAAAAGCCTTCCGGGCCGCTCGCGAGCCGGTGAGCGGCCGCGCACCGGCTCGCCCGTCCAGCGGGTCAGGAAACGCTTCGCCCGGCCCCGGACCGGCGCTTCGCCGCACCTGCCGCCGGGCGGAACAGGCCAAGGCCAGGACCCGGCGTCCAGCCGCCGAGGATGGCGGTCGGATCGATGACGCCGAGCCGGTCGACCAGCAGCTCGGCCAGCACCTGGCGGTAGTCGGTGGTCACCCGGAGGTCCTGGCCGTCGGACAGGTCGCCCGGGCCGAGGCCCGGCCAGTCGCCGAAGACCTGGCCGCCATGGACGTTGCCGCCGGCGGCGAACATCACGCCGCCGTGGCCGTGGTCGGTGCCCAGCGAGGCGTTCTCGCGCACCCGGCGGCCGAACTCGGTCATGACCACGACCGTCGTCGTGTCCCAGGCCGGGCCGATGTCCTCGCGGAAGGCGGCCAGCGCGCCGCCGAGGTCGGCCAGCAGCGGGTCGATCTGCTCGGCCTGGTCGTCGTGGTGGTCCCAGCCGCCGCTGTCGATGGCCGCGACCTGCAGGCCGACCTCGGCCTTGATCAGCCGCGCGCAGTCGGCCAGGCCCGCGCCGAGCTGGCCCTGCGGATAGTCGGCGCCGGGCGGGAGCGCCGCAGCCGGGCCCAGCGCATCGGCGGCCTGGAACACGCCGGTGGCCGTCGGCATCAGCAGGGGATCGCCGGCATAGGCCGCCAGCAGCGCCGAGCGGTCGAGCGGGCCCAGTGCGAGCTGGAACTCGTCGATCCGACCGATCGCCAGCGCGTCGACCGGACCGGTCATCGACTTCGGCACCGCCGCATCGAGCGAGACGACGGATAGCGGATCGGATGGCGCCAGCTCGGCCAGGTAGCGGCCGATCCAGCCGTCGGCCGGTTTCAGGTCGCCGGCATCGACGCCCAGCTCCATCGTGGCCTGGGCCTCGAAGTGGGAGCGTTCGGCGGTCTTGAGACCACTGGCGTGGATCACGGCCAGGTCGCCGGCATCGAACAGGTCCTTGAGGCCACCGGCGGCCGGGTGCAGGCCGAAGAAGCCGTCCAGCGGCAGGGCCTCGGCCTCGCCCACCGCCAGCGTCGGACGGACGTCGAAATAGGCCGGTTCGCCGAGCGGCGGACAGACGGTCAGTCCATCGGTGCCGCCGCGCAGGTAGATCGCGATCAGCCGATCGCCGCCGGTGGCGCCCTTGGCCGCCGACCAGGCCCAGCGCGGCGCCAGCGCGGCCCCGCCGGTCAGCGCGGCGGTGTGCAGGAAGGTGCGTCGTTTCATGTCGATTCCTCCGGGCTCAGCGCCACTGGGCGTCGGGGCCGGCCAGCAGCCACGCGGCCATGGACGGCACGCGATCGGCCGCGGGCAGGCCGTTGGCGTAGCGGATCAGGATGCGCCGGGTCCGGGCGGTGACGCCGGCCGGCGCCAGGCCGTCGATCAGCACCGTGGCCGCATCGCTGATGCGCGCCTCCTCGGCGGCGGCGCGCAGCAGCGGCGAGCCGTCGACGAGCCGGCGTGCCCAGTCGTAGGCGGAGTTGAAGCGGACCAGGAAGCCGGTGGTCGACTGCCAGTGCTCGCGCTCGTCGGGGTACCCGTCCGGGGCCGGCCAGCCGAACGGGACCTGGCCGGAGGCGTTCAGGGCATCGTAGATCGCACCGAGGATGTCGACGCCGGGATCGGGCTGCAGCCGGCGCAGCACGCCGGCGGTGAATTCGTTCGGGCGCTTGAGCTTCAGCGCCATGGTGTCGGCGACCTGCGGGTTCAGCAGCAGCGCGCGCAGGACGGTCTTGACGTCGCCGCCCGAATCGAGAAAGGCGTCGGCGACGCTGTCGATCACGGCCTGCTCGGGCAGGTCGGCGACGAAGCGACGGGCCAGCTTGGTGGCGATGAAGCGCGCGGTGGACGGATGCTCGGCCAGCCGGTTCAGCAGGTTGCGCCCCTGCGCCACGCCCTCGCCCGGCACCGGTTCGCCGAGCACCGTCTTGCCGCCGTCGTCGTGGGTGGAGGGGTCGAAGGCGAAATACGCCGGCGGCCGGATCGTCCATCCGGTGAATACCCGGGCGACTTCCTTGACGTCGTCTTCGGTGTAGCCACCGTCCACGCCCAGCGTGTGCAGCTCCATCAGCTCGCGGGCATAGTTCTCGTTCGGCCCCTCGGCGGTGTTGGTGGCGTTATCGAGATAGTCGAGCATGGCCGGACTGGCCGCACTGTTGCGGAGCAGGTCGACGAAGCGGGTCATCGCCAGCGGCCGCACCATGTCGCGGTCTTCGAGGAACTTGTAGTAGCTGCCGACCACCCCGCTGGCCGGGACGTTGAAATGATCCGACCAGAACTCCACCATCCGCTCGTAGAGCTGGCGCGGGCTGAACGCGCGCCGGATCATCGTCGCGATGGTCAGGTCGCGCTGGGCCGCGCCGAAATCCTGCTCGACGAAGATCTGCCGGGCCAGCTCTTCCGGCGTCATCGACAGCGTCGGCAGTGCGTCGCGCAGCAGGTCTTCGAGGGGTCCGTCGTCGATCGCTTCCGGCGCCAGCTGCCATTCGACGAAGGCCTCGTAGCCCATCTGTTCGGCAATCGACACCGTCCCGGCATCGGCGCCGTAGGTGATGCGCTCGACCAGACGCAGCACGCGGGCGCGTTCGGATTGTGGGTCCAGGACCGGAATCATCGAAACCGTTTCCTCGGCAGGGCTCGAAAGGCACAACGTCGACCGGCGCGGATCGGTTGACAGCCGACCGGAACATGCTCCGACCCTACCCTCCCGCACCGCCGCGGCGCAAGCGAGCACGACGCCGAGCACCGCCGGGATTGTTACACTTGAAACCATCTCGCGCGATCCACGTGGATCGCCCAACCCGCATCACGAGGAGTGCACGCATGGGCCTGCTGGTCGACGGCGAATGGAAGGATCAGTGGTACGACACCGACTCGACCGGGGGCCGCTTCGAGCGCCAGGAATCGGCGTTCCGCAGCTGGATCACCGCCGACGGCGCGGCCGGCCCGAGCGGCGACGGCGGCTTCGCCGCCGAGCCCGGCCGCTACCACCTGTACGTGGCCTACGCCTGCCCATGGGCGCACCGGGCGCTGATCTTCCGCAAGCTCAAGGGCCTGGAAGGGATGATCTCGCTGTCGGTGGTCAACCCGATCATGAAGGAGAACGGCTGGACCTTCGAGCCCGGCTACAAGGTCCACGCCGACCCGATCCATGGCGCCAGGTACATGCACCAGGTCTACACCGCGGCCGACCCGGACTACACCGGCCGGGTCACGGTGCCGGTGATCTGGGACCGGAACAAGAACACCATCGTCAACAATGAATCGGCCGAAATCATCCGGATGCTGAACTCGGCCTTCGACGGCGTCGGCGCGAAGGCCGGCGACTTCTACCCTGCCGAGCTGCGTGAAGCGATCGATTCGATCAACGAGACGGTCTACCACCGGGTCAACAACGGCGTCTACAAGGCCGGCTTCGCGACCACCCAGCAGGCCTACGAAGAAGCCGTGATCCCGCTGTTCGAAACGCTCGACGAACTCGAACAGCGCCTCGGCGAGCAGCGCTACCTGTGCGGCGATCGGATCACCGAGGCCGACTGGCGGCTGTTCACCACCCTGATCCGCTTCGACCCGGTCTACGTCGGTCACTTCAAGTGCAACCTGCGACGGATCGAGGACTACCCGAATCTTTCGAACTACGTCCGCGAGCTCTACCAGGTGCCCGGCGTGTCGGAGACCTGCGAATTCCACGCCATCAAGCTGCACTACTACGGCAGCCACGACATGATCAACCCGTCGGGCGTGGTCCCGGTCGGCCCGGCGCTGGACGTCCACCGCCCGCACGACCGCGGGCGCTTCGGCTGACGCAGCAGCTCGCGTGCGGCCCCACGGCACCTTCCTGTACTTCGCCTACGGCTCGAACCTGATGACGGCGAGGCTGATTGCGCGCTGCCCGTCGGCGCGCAAGGCCGGCAACGCGATCCTGCCCGGCCACCGGCTGGCCTGGCACAAGATCGGCTGCGACGACACCGGCAAGTGCGACGTGGTACCCACCGGGCGCCCGACCGACCACGTCCATGGCGTGGCCTGGCGGATCCGCAGTGCCGAGCGGCCGGCGCTGGACTTCCACGAAGAGCTCGACACCGGCTACACCGCCGAGGCGGTCCGCATCCTGGTCAATCGGCGGGTCCGGCTCGCGCGGACCTACCGCGCCATCCCGACCGACGCATCCCTGCTGCCGCTGGACTGGTACAAGCGCTTCGTGGTCGAGGGTGCGCGCGAGCACGCCCTGCCGGAGCACTGGATCGCATCCCTGCACCGGGCGTCGGTGATGCGGGACGACGATGCTCCTCGGCGAAATCGCAACCTGCGGATCGGCCGGCGCTGAAGGGCCGCATCGAGGTCGCGGGAGGTCGTGCGCCCGAGCGGGCCACCTGATCGGCGGTCGGCCAACGGCTCGCTCGATCAGGTCCAGCGGCGGTGACGACAACGAGGTCCGGAAACACCCCGAACCCGATCGCCGCCCGTTCGGCGCGGCAACGACGGGGGGCGGGAGATCATCCAGCCGGAGTCCCCGTCAGGTCGGGGCCGGGTGCGCCGGTCGACGGTGCGGTCATGGGCAGGCGCTGCCGCCGCAGGTTTCGGTCATGAACAGTTCCGCTTCCAGCATCCACGAACCGTCGATCCGACGCCACTTGGCCGAATAGCTCCCGGCGGCGAAGTCGCCGGCGGGGCTCTCGCCGCGCCAGGTCCCGCGCTCCAGCGCGATCGGCCGAACGGGCGAGGTCCGGATGCAGTTCGGTGTCCGGACGTAGATCAGGCGATCCGTCGAGCCCGAGAACTCGCGGCGCCACAGGTCCAGCTGAGCGTCCTTGCCGACGAACAGATCGCTGTGCGTGCCGGCCACCAGCACGACATCGTCGACCAGCACGCGTTCCACGATCGCAAGATCGCCATCCCGGATCGCGTCGTTGAAGGCGGCCCGCTCGGCGCTCACGGCATCCACGACGGCACCCTGGTCGCAGGCCGGATGCGCGTCCCGGGCCAGCACCACCGGGACGCCGGAGGCGATGCAGGCGATCATGGACAGCACGGTGATCCAGCGGATCATCGGCCCTCGATCCCGCTGTCGATCATGCCGGCCAGCCGCGCGCGCGCGGCCAGGAAGCGGGCATCGAGACGCGGGGTCTCGACCTCACCGTAGGCGGCCCGGGCCGTGGCCGCCGCCGCGTCGACCGCGCGGATCAGGTCGGCCGCCGCTGCGCTTCGCGCCGCCGGATCGGTCGAACCGATCTCGCCGATCCAGATCGGCGAGGAATGCGCGAACGGACGGGCATGCATGGTCGGCCAGGGGTCGGCGGGCGGCTCGGAGGCATAGGCCCTGGCCGCGACCCAGCCGCCGGCCGGCAGGCGGACCTCGCCGGTGATCCTGCGGGTCTGGCCGGCGGCCACGCCTTCGACCCGCTCGACGACGGTTCCGTTGACCAGGATCTCGACAACGTCGATGTCGTTGGTGCTGGCCAGGGTGGCGGTCCATTGCTGCCGGCCCGATCGGGTCACGTCACCGGGCCGCGCACCTTCGGCGAGTTCGAAGAGCAGGGCCGGTCCGGTGGTCAGGAAACTGCGCCCGGCCGCTGCGGCCTCGATGACCGATTCCACCGTGGCCTCGGCCGGATCGACGCGTACGTAGGTGCGGGCCGTGCCCGGCGCCGGCGTGCGGTGGAAGTCGATCCAGCCGTCGGTGCCCGACATCGCCGCGACCGGCCGGCCGATGTTGAGCAGTCGGTACCAGACCTGGGCATTGCCCAGCGGGCTGGTCCAGGCACAGACCAGTTCCAGCCCGATCCGCTCGGCCAGCACGCCGTCGGAGATCAGTTCGACCGGAATGGGTCCGTCCTCGAGATGTTCGAACGGATCGCGGTCGCTGCCGATCGGATGGACATAGGTCGGGAACGCGCCGTGCTTTTCGGCGAACGCGATGACGTCGCCGTTGGTCAGGTCGGGACTGCCGAGCGTGGGATTGTTCGGGCCGAAGAACCACGGCGCGAACGGTTCGACCACGCCGATCAGGCCGATGTGGCCGTGAAAGTGCGAACGCACTTCCTGGGCCTGGTGCACGATGCGACCATCGCGCTCCGTGTTCTGGCCCAGGATGCTGCGATCGATGCGCCGCTCCCAGCGGTTCCAGGACTGCGGCGCGAGCTGGTCGAGGTCTTCGCCGGCCATCGCGCGCAGTGCGTGGTCGTGGTCGGCCCGGTGATGGCCGTCGCCGTTGAGGTGGACATGGTGGTCGGCCGAGACATAGCCGGCGGCATGGGCATCCCAGATCGGCGCCGGCTCCAGCACGACGCTGGCGTCGCGGCCGGCCCGGACGCGCACGTCCTGCACGACGATCGGCGTCATCGGTCCGCGGGTGGCGGTCACGGTGTAGCGACCGGCCGGCAGCGTCAGGCGGGTTCTGCCCTCGACATAGAAATAGTGCCGTCCGGTCTGCGGGTCGAAGTAGGTGGCGTCCTCGTGGAAGGCGACCGGTCGCCCGGACGCCTCGCGCACCGAAACGCGGGCGGTCAGCGGGTTCGCATCGGCATCGCGGATGTTGATCTCCAGCGCCGCGGTGGCCGTGCCGTAGTCCCAGCGATCGATCCTCACCGGCTCGGGCTGCCCGCCGTAGGTCGGGATGCGCATCAGCCGGAACTGGCGTCGGTCGTCGAGATCGACGAAGAACACCGTATGGCCGTCGGCGCTGAACGCCGGCGTGGTCGCGTAGGCATGACCGTCGGTGAGACGATGCCGGACCCGCGGGTCGTCGAGGTCCAGGGTCCAGAGGTGGTAGTCGTTGTCGATCGGCGCGCTGTAGACGATCAGTCGCTCGACCGGATGGACGTCGGCGGTGAGGTGGTAGGTGAGCGTCTCGGCGTGCACGATCCGATCGCTGCCGGCAATGAAATCGCGTTCCCGAAGAACGCGGTGCGCGCCGGCACCGTGCAGGTACAGCAGACCCGAAGCATCCGGCAGCCTGCGCGCGTTGCGGACGACCTGATCGAGATCGGTCAGGCTGCGCTCGACACCGCTGGCCAGGTGGCGCTGCCGAAGCTGCAGGCTGCCGCTTTCGCCGCTGGTGTAGAACAGGTCGTTGCCGTCGATCGAGAATTCGGGATCGAGTTCGATCGCCGGCGTGTCGATGACCTGCTCCCGGCCGGTGGCGAGGTCGCGCACCACCACGGCCGTGTCGCTGCCGTCGTCGCGGACGAAGGCCAGCCGGGTCCCGTCCGGCGACCAGCGCGGCCGGCCGTCGACGTTCGGGCCGTCGGTGATCCGGGTCGCGACCCCGCTGTCCAGGTCCAGCACCCACAACCACCCGCGCGCCGCGAAGGCCAGCGTCCGACCGTCCGGCGCCGGCGCCGGATCGACCGGACCGTGTGCCAGCAGCGGCAGTTCGTGTTGCTCGAGGTAGACATGATGGCCGAAGTCATCGAGCTTGGCGTAGCGGTTGTTCCACTGCGCATGTAGCGTGCCGGTGGCGAAGGTGCAGATCATCATCGGGATCCACGCAACGCGGATCATGGTCGAACGGGACATGGCGGTTCCTCGGTGGCCCGTGGGGGGGTGGGCCTTGGTGCAGCAGCGCCCGGATCCAGTGTACTCGCTCGCCAACGCGCAGTATCCGACCGGCCCCGGACCTGGAGCACCCCGCCGGCCGCTTGGAGCCGGTCGCGCCGTGGGCTATGCTGTGGGTCGATGCGGCCTGCGGCCTTCGAGGGAGGCGCCGTACGGTCCGCGACCGGGAGATCGATTTGGACCACGAACGAGCAGCAGGATCCACCGCCGGGACCGCGGCCGACGCGTCCCCGGTCCTCGCCGTTCTGCCGGTCGTTCCCCCGGGCCATCCATTCTGTCCGGCCGTGATGCCGGGCCCGAAGCCGACGATGGACTTTGCGCCGGCGCTTGTGCCGACCGCTCCCACACCCTGGCTAAGGAGAAGCACACGATGACCCTGACCCGACCGACCCTCGCCGCGGCCGTGGCTCTCGTCCTTGGCAGCGCCGGCATGAACGCCCCCGCGCAGACCGGATCGCTGGCCGACGACCCGCGCGTGTCCGATGCCGTGCAGCTATGGACGAAGTGGATGGAGTACCAGGCCTCGATCGCGCGGGCCCCGGCCGTCTCCTGGGGCTTCGTCCACGACCAGGAACTGATCGCCAGCGGGGCCTTCGGCCAGGCCAACCCGGCCACCGACCGGCCGGCAACGCCGGAGACGCTCTACAGCATCTGCTCGATTTCCAAGCTGTTCACCTCGGTTGCGGCCATGCAGCTGCGCGAAGACGGCGCGCTTCGGCTCGATGATCCCGTGGCCGAGCACCTGGACTGGTTCGAGGCCATCGAGGACGTCCATCCCGACGACGAAGCGATCACCGTCGGACGGCTTCTGACGCACTCGGCCGGCCTGCCGCGCGAGTCGGACTTTCCCTACTGGACCGATCCGGACTACCCGTTCCCGACCTCCGAGCAGATTCGCCGACGGTTGGGTTCACAGCAGACCCTGTACCCGGCCTCGCGCTACTTCCAGTATTCCAATCTCGGCCTGACGCTGGTCGGCGAGGTCGTGGCCGAGGTGGCCGGAGCGCCCTACGACGACTACATGCGAAGCGCGCTGCTCGACCCGCTGGGCATGGCCGACACCACCACCGACATCCCGGTCGATCTGCACGGCGGCGCGCTGGCCGTCGGCCACACCGCACTGAACCGCGACGGCACGCGCGACGCGGTGATCCCGTTTCGAACCCGAGGCATCGCCCCGGCGGCAGGCTTCGCCTCCAACGTGCCGGATCTGGCGAAGTTCGCGATGTGGCAGTTCCGCGTGCTCGACGGTGCCGATTCCGAACTGCTCAAGGCCTCCTCGCTGCGCGAAATGCAGCGTGTCCACTGGGTCGATCCCGACTGGGCGACCACCTGGGGCCTGGGCTTCAGCGTGCGCCAGGAAGGCAACCGCAGCTTTGCCCGGCACGGCGGCGGCTGCCCGGGGTATTTCACCGAGTTCCGGATCGAGCCGAAGACGAAGATCGGCGCGATCGTGCTGACCAGCGCGATCGGCTCGGAGCCCGGCCTGTACGCCGGGCAGGCCTTCGAACTGATCGCGCCGGCGATCGAGAAGGCGCAGGAGGCATCCGGCGATGCGCCGGAGCGGAACCCCGACTTCGCGCGGTACGAAGGGGTCTACAAGAGCATCTGGGGCCAGACCGCCGTGGTCCGATGGGACGAGGGACTTGCGGTCCTGGGGCTGAGCAGCCGCACCCCGGCCGAGTCGCTGGAGCGATTCGAACACGTCGAGGGCGCAAGCTTCCGACGAATCCGGGCCGATGGGGATACGAGCGGCGAAACGCTGCGCTTCGAGCTCGGCCCGGACGGTGAGGTGATGCGCTTCCAGCGTCACAGCATCCACATGGAGCGGATCGAGCCTTGATCCAGCGGCGGTCGGCCAGCGCCGGCGATCCTGCCGATGAGCGCTTGACCGACACCCGCATGTCCGGCTCCACCGGCCGGTCGCTCGCGCCGCTGCGCGCGCACCTGTTCGGCCGCTTCCGGCTGACCACGCTCGACGGCCGCGAGATCCCGATCAGCGGAAAACGGGCGCAGGCGGTGCTGGCGATTCTCTGCCTGGCGCCGGGCGAGCCGATCGAGCGCGAGCAGCTCAGCCAGCTGCTGTGGCGCGGCAAGTTCCGGGCCCAGGCCCGGGCCAGCCTGCGCCAGACCCTGCTGGAGTTGAAGCGGTCCCTGGCCGAAACGTGTCCCGATCCGTTCGAAGGCAGCCGGGAACACGTCACGCTCCGCACCGACGCGCTGGACACCGATCTGGCCGAACTGGAGTCCGCGCTGGCCGGATACCGGCATGAGCAGGCGCGCGCGCTGGTGCTTGCAATCGGAAACCAGCCGCTGCTCGACGGCCTGGACTTCGGCGCGGCCTTCGAGGAGTGGTTGAGTGCCCGCCGAGGCCAGGTCGAACAGCGCCTGCAGGTCGCCATCGAACAGTCGCTGGTCGGCGACGGGACGCGTCGAGCGGACCATGCCCGCAGCCGATTGCGCGAGGCCTGGCATCAACGCGGCCGGTCACGATCCTCGGACGAGCGCGACATCCGGGTGGCCGTGCTGCCGTTCCGGGCCCCGTCGGACGCCGAAGATCTGACGGTCTTCGCCCACGGCCTGTTCGACGAACTGGTCACGACGCTGGGCCAGGTGCCCCAGCTGCGGGTGGCCGGCCGCGGCTCGTCTCGAACGCTGCAGGGCGCTGCGCTGAGCCCGGCCGACGCGGCGAAGACCCTGAACGTGACCCACCTGGTCGAAGGCTCGATTCGACGCCACGGCGACACCGTGCGGGTCCACGTCGACCTGGTCGACGGCAGCGACGGCTTCGAAACCTGGTCGGGCAGCTTCGACGGCGAACGCACGGACCTGTTCGCGCTCCAGCAATCCATCGCCGAGGCCGTGACGCAGGAACTGAGCGCTGCCCTGCGGCTGCGGATCAGCCGCCCGGCACAGCGCCGGAGTACACCCGACAAGGCCGCCTACGCGCTGTACCTCCAGGGACGCACCCTGACCGCGCGCGCGATCGGCGACGGCGTGCTGGCCAAGGCCGTGGAACTGCTCGAGGCTTCGCTGGCGATCGATCCCGACTTCGCCGCGTGCTGGACCGCGCTGGCCGAAGCCCATGTCTACACCGCCGTCTACACGCCCTGCCTGGACCGGCTCGGCCAATCGGAGCGGATGGCCGAATGCGCGATGAAGGCGATCGAGCTCGATCCGCTCCAGGGCCATGCCCGGGCCATGCTCGGCATTCACCGCTGGACGCTGAACGACCCGGTCGGGGCGCTGGACCTGGCCCACGAAGCCTATCGACTCGAACCGCACAACCCCGACGTGGTGCTGCGTCTGGGCTCGTTCCTGCTCTACATCGGCCGGACCCGCGAGGCCCTGCCCTACATCGAGGCGGCGGTCGACCAGGATCCGGTCAACGGCCGCAATTACGCGATGCTCTGCGTGGCGCGTCTCAACCTCGGCCAGGTCGACGGCGCCATCGAGGCGGGCCGGCGGATGGTCGATCTCGGCCTGCCGTCGATGTGGCTGGCGGTGGCCACGGCCGCCTCGGGCGACCGCAAGCTGGCCGTCGACCAGTACCGCCAGACCATGGCGCTGATGAACAAGACCATGTTCCCGCCGGCCGGCTCGCGCCCGCTGAGCGGACCGGCACTGTATGCGTTCTGGCAGATTGCCGCGCGCGGCGTCTGCAGCGGCCGATCGATACAGCGCAAGGTCTACTGCGCCTTGCTCGAGAATCTCCACGCCACCCTGCACGACCCCTGCGACACCAGCATCGTCCTCCCGGCCATCTGGATGGGCCAGGCCGACCTGGTCTTCAAGACGCTCGGAACGCAGATCACGCCGGCCAACATGTTCTGCCTGATGTCGATGTGGGCCGACCTCGAGCCCATTCGGCAAATCCGGCTGCACGCCGGTTTTCCATCCTTCGCAGAACGGATCGGCCTGACCGCGGCCTGGGAGAAATATGGCCACCCGGATCTGCTGACCGGCTGACCGCGCCGGCCTCGGGCCAGCCTCACACAAGGCAGTATTGACGCAACTCTGACGCTGGCGGCATTGCTCCGGGTGCTCCTCCAGACCCAAACTGGTCTGTGATGAGCATCACACCGCACAGGGTTCTGCAATCGACGCGATCTGCGCGATCGAATGGCCGTGCGCATCGTCCGGGTCGGGACCGTTGAACGCGCCCGGTCCGGCGGCAATCGGTGAGCGCATCGAGCTGCTCGATGCGCTGCGGGGCGTGGCCCTGCTCGGCATTCTTCTGGCCAATATGATGGTGTTCTCCGGCTGGGTCTTCATGTCATCGGAACAGCAGGCGGCGCTGGCTGGAGCGCTACCGGCCGAGATTTCCAGGTTCCTGTTCTACCTGCTGCTCGACGGCAAGTTCTACACCGTGTTCTCGCTGCTGTTCGGCATCGGATTCGCCGTGCAGCTGGAGCGGCTGAGCGCGCGCCGACCCGATGCCGTCCGGATCTACACCCGGCGACTGCTCGGCCTGCTGCTCATCGGCCTGTTCCACCTGATGTTCATCTGGGTCGGCGACATCCTGACGCTCTACGCACTGATCGGCTTCACGCTGCTGCTGGCCCGGAACTGGTCGAACCAGACCCTGACCCGGGCCGCCGTGGCGCTGATCCTCCTGCCGGTGCCGGCCTACGTGCTGTGGGGTCTGCTGATCGGGTCGCCCCCCGGCTCCGCCGCGACGGTGGCCGCAGAAGCCTATCGCACATGGGCCAGCCCGAATGCGACGTTGTCGTGGGTCGAAACCATGCGACTGCCGGGCTGGGCGGCCTACCGCGACTGGGTGCTGGCAATCTGGCCGTTCCGGATTCCCAACGTGCTCGACAGCTGGCGGATTCCGAAGGTCATGGGGCTGTTCTTTCTCGGCGCCTGCATCGGCCGTCGCTTGATGGCCGGCCGCTTGCTCGACGACACGCCGCTGCTCGAACGCGTGCTGGTCGTCGGACTGATCATCGGACTGCCGGCCAACCTCGTCTACGCAAGCCTCGGCGGCCTCGGACCCTACAGCCAGCAACTCTCGGGCACCGGCCTGGTCGCCACCATCGCCTATGCAGTGGGCGTCGTCCCGCTCGGGCTGGCCTACGCCGCGGCGCTGGCTCTGCTGTGGCGGCGCGGTGCCGGATGGCTGCGGGCTTTCGCCCCGGCCGGGCGGATGGCGCTCACGAATTACCTGATGCATTCCGTCGTCATGGGCCTTGTGTTTCTCGGTTACGGACTGGGCCTGGCCGGGCAACTCGCGCCCTGGCAGTCCTGGCTGCTGGCCGGACTCACCGTCGTCCTGCAGATCCTGCTATCGCGTGCCTGGCTGGCCCGGTTCCGCTTCGGTCCGGCCGAATGGCTCTGGCGCTGGGCGACCTACGGCACCCGCACACCCCTGCGCATCATCGAACCGGCCGCGACATGACGCATCGATGCCCAGGACCCGATACGAACCCTGAAGAGACCGAACCCGGTCACGCCGTTCCCACCACCAATCAACAAGGAACCACCATGAAATCATCCAACACGATCCGCACAATGACCGCTTCGCTCGCCCTGCTGTTCGCGGTGTGCCTTGCCGCACCGGCCGCTGCACAACTGGACGTCTGGGAAGACTACGAAGTCTCCGATGCCACCTGGAGCGTGACGATGGTCAAGCTCGAGCCGGGCACCCAGGACATCTATCTGGAAGGCCTGAAGTCGACCTGGGTCGCGGCCAATGAGGTGGCCAAGTCGCTGGGCCACATCGAGGACTACGCGATCTACGCCAACCAGGCCGTTGCCCGCGGCGCGTTCGACCTGCTCCTGGTCATGAAATTTCCGAGCACCGCAATGATGGCGCCGAGCCGCGCGCGATACAACGAGTTCATGGAAGCCTGGGGCAACGAAAACATGGACGCCAGCAACGAGAAGGTCCTGGAGCTGTACAACGAGATCCGTGAGATCCAGGGCGAGTACATGCTTCGAGAAATCACGCTGAAGTGATCCAGACGTCCGCTGCGCTGCAAGGAAACCGTCTCCTTGCAGCGCAGCTGGACTTCCTTCGACACCGATTGAAAGGAGAGCCGGCATGTATCGCTCAACTGTCGTGCGCGCAGTCGAACGTAGGACAGCAGGCAGTCTGTCAGCTTCTTGCCCGTTCAACGGAAAGGAGCCATGAGCACGACGGTTTCAGGTCCGGATCACCAGACGTCTGACCGTGCGCCGGACAGCTCGTTGACCCGCTTCGTCGATCGCTGGATCTTCGTGCTGATGGCGGTCTGGTTCATCGCGATCACGCTCGTCGGATTCATCCCGACCTCGCTGGAGAAAATCGCCGCCGTCGAGGCCGGCATGCGGGCACCCTTCCCACTCATGCTGCACGCGCACGCCGTACTGATGGGTGCGTTCCTTGTGCTGCTCCTGGTCCAGGCCCTGCTGGTGGCCACAGGCAGGCAGCACCATCACCAGAAGCTTGGCCTGGCTGGCATGGTGCTTGCCCCCGCTATCGTGGTGGTGGGTTGTCTTCTGGTGCCGATCATCCACTACGAGGTGTGGGCCATGGCGCAGGCGGCTCCGCAGGAAGCGCAGGTCGAGCTGCAGCGGGCCATGGTCTTCATCAGAAACATCATGCTGCTGCAGATTCAGGTCGGCATCCTGTTCACGATCTACATCGGCATCGCCCTGTATCTGCGCAAGTCCGACCCGGACATGCACAAACGACTGATCTTTCTTGCCGTGGCGCTTCCCCTGCCGGCTGCCTTGGATCGTATTGACTGGCTGCCGCACACGATGCCGGAGACCCCGCTGGCCTCGTTCTTGTACATCCTGCTCGCGGTGGCCCCGATGTTCACCTGGGATGTGCTGCGCACGCGCAAGGTACACAGGGCCTACGGCCTCTGGCTGGCTGGCTTCCTGCCTTCCTCCGTGCTGATCTATCTGCTCTGGAACACCGACTGGTGGCAGGCCACCGCAGCACGACTGGTGGGTCTGTGAGCCCGGATCTGCCGACTGGCCACCTGCGCCCCGCGATGGGAACCAACCAAGTCGGTCTGGACGCACGACCCAAGCGATGAGCGAACCCAAGCCCACCACGGCCGATGTTGCCGCCGACTTCACCGCCTTGTGGCTGACCGGTGAGTTCCGAGCCGCCGGCGAGAAGTACTGGGCTGACGACGTCGTGAGCATGGAACCGCGCGCATTGGCCGACGGTACCGCCGCCGAATCCCGCGGCATCGAGGCGGTGCGTAGCAAGAACCTGCGCTGGTGTTCGACCCACGGCATCGAGGATTTGAGTATCGACGGACCGTTCGTGACCGGAGACCATTTCGTGCTGTTTGCCGACATGCTGATTGCCCACGCCGGGCAGCGAACTCCGCACAGCGAGATTGCTGTGTTTGTCGTCCGCGACGGCAGAATCGTCGAGGAGCGCTTTTTTTATGAGTGACGAAAGAATTTCTTCGCGCAGAGACACGCCTGATTCGGCACGACACCTTCGCTTCTTGCGCTGATGCGCAAACCGCCAAGGCCCCGTCGCCGCGGCTGAGGCGTAGAGGAAGAGCATAAAGGAAACGCTGTTCGTAGTAGCTATCCGAAAGTTATCGGATACCGGAATCCAAGGAGAACGCAATGACTACTTCAAGCAAAAAACTGGCCCACGTGGTTTATCGAACGCGCCGCTTTGCCGAGATGCTGGACTGGTATGGCACGGTATTCGGCGCCCGGGTTCAACACCGGAATCCGGCGATGGCTTTTTTGACCTTCGATGACGAACATCATCGCTTCGCGTTTCTCGACTTGTCCGTGATCGACCCCGAAGGCTCCGAGCCCGAGGCACAAGGGTGGGTCGGGGTAGATCATCTGGCCTGGACCCAGGCCTCGCTCGACGACTTGTTCGCGCACTATGCGCACTGCAAGTCCAGTGGGATCGAACCCTACTGGTGTGTGCATCATGGACTGACGATTTCGATGTACTACGCCGACCCCGACGGCAACCAGATGGAATTCCAGGTCGATGCGTTCGATACGGCCGAGGAATGCAACGCCTATATTTCCGGCCCGCCGTTCGAAGTCAATCCGGTCGGCGTTGAATTCGACCCCGAGGAATGGCTGGCCGCGGTCGCGAACGGCGCGTCGCTGGACGACTTCCGTGAGCGCAAGGTTCATGAACCGGTCTCTCCGATCCGCGGAGCGGTCAGCGCGCTGCTCTGAAGCGATGGCGAAGGCCTGGAACCCATCGACCGAACCCGGAACCCCGAATCATGAGCCTGACCCTGGATACGCCTGCGCCTGCGCCGATGACGAACAGCGATCGCTATCTCGTCATGGATGTACTGCGCGGCTTCGCGCTACTCGGCGTGATGATGATGAACCTCCACGAGTTCGGCGGCGTGGATGTGCTGATCACCGCCGAGCAGCTGGCGGATCTGCCGTCGGCAGCGCTCGACGAGCGGCTTGCGTTCGGGCTGCAACTGTTCGTTTACAACAAGGCAAACACGCTTTTTGCCTTTCTGTTCGGGCTGGGTTTCTGGGTGCAGATGGAGCGCCTTCAGGCGCGCGGTGCGCCTTTCCGGTCGATCTATCTTCGACGTGCAGGCATCCTGCTGGTCCTCGGGTGGATCCACCTGCTGTGCTTTTTCGGCTGGGATATTCTGCACGTCTACGGCATCGCCGCCTTTATCCTGTTCTTTTGCCGAAAGCTGCCGGATCGGGCGCTGCTGTGGATCGGTCTCGTCCTGCTGCTGTTCGCCCGGCCGTTCGTGACCTGGGCCTTCGAGGTCAGCGGGATCACGGCACTGTTCGACGATCCTGCTGCCGTCGAGGCCGAGCTCCTGGCCCGCCAGGCGGCCGCGCAGTCCGGTGACTTTTTCACTTTTGTCGCCCTGGTCAATCAGGACTACCTGCGGTGGGCGCTGACCGGCGGACTGTTCGGCTGGATCTTCTACGCGCTGGGCCGGTTCTTCATGGGCGCCTGGGTTGCACGCCGGGGCTGGATTCAGAACGCCTCCGATCATCTCTCCATGTTTCGCCGCTGGCTCTGGCCGTTGCTGATTGTCGGCCTGCTGATGGAGAGTACGCATCTGTTCACCGAGGATGTGCCCGAAACCGCACTGTTCGGCCAGATCGAGCTGCTGCGGATCATTCTGAATGCCGTGGCCACACCGATGATCGCGGCCGGCTACATCTGCGCGATCGTGCTGCTGTTTCACGGCGGCTGGTTGAGCTGGCTGGTACGACCGTTTGCGCCAGTCGGCCAGATGGCGCTGACCAATTACCTGACCCAAAGCGTGGCGATCATCCTGATCCTGACGTCGGTCGGACCCGGGCTCGGTCTGGCGGGCAAGGCCGCTTCGTCGACCTTCATACCACTGGTGATGATCTTCTTCACCGCGCAGATCCTGTTCAGCTATTTCTGGATGAAGGTCTTTGCCTTCGGTCCTGCCGAATGGCTCTGGCGCACCCTGACCTATGGCAGCCGTCCACGATTCCTTCGTCGGGCGAGACCTGCGACAGCCCCCTGAACCTGGAGAACAATCAATGACGAACCCGGACTCGACCGATGACATCCGACAGATCCAATCCGTCATGGACACCTACATCGAGGGTGGCCGAACCGGAAGTGTCGATACCCTGCGACCGATCTTCCACGAACTGGCCACGATCTGCGGCCACGTCGGCCCGGACCTGTTCGCCCAACCCATCGAGCAGTTCTACGACTGGCATCAGGAAAACGGTCCGGCCGCGGACCTCGAAGCCGGTGCCATCCGGATCGACATCGAAGGTACGGCGGCGACAGTGCGTATCGAGCTCCATAACTGGAACGGCCACCGCTTCACCGACTTCTTCACGCTGGTCAGGATCGAAGGCCGATGGCAGATCATGAGCAAGGTGTTCTATCTGCATGCGGAATAGGCGCTCGAGGACCGGCAGCGAGCCGGCCGCAATGACGCTCGAGCCGTTGCCGGAAATCGCTCGAACAATGAAGCCACGAGAAACACTGCGATGAGATTGAACAACAAGGTAGCAATCATTACCGGCGCGACGGGAGGCATCGGTGAGGCCACCGCATGGCGATTCCTGGACGAAGGCGCCAGGGTGATGCTGGTCGGGCGCTCGACGGACAAGCTTTCAGCACTGGTCGAACGGCTGGACGGCGGTGATTCGGTCGCGCATGCCGTGGCCGAGGCCGGGGATGAGCAGGCCAATGCCACAGCCATTGCAGCCTGCGTCGAGCGCTTCGGCGGGCTGGAT
This sequence comes from Wenzhouxiangella sp. XN79A, assembly GCF_012272825.1. Lineage (GTDB taxonomy): Bacteria > Pseudomonadota > Gammaproteobacteria > Xanthomonadales > Wenzhouxiangellaceae. The sequence goes on from NZ_JAAWWS010000166.1 coordinate 76,778, forward strand.
ATCATGCTGGCCAATGCCGGAACCGAGGGCAGCGTGCTGCCACTTGAAGACCAATCCCTTGAAGACTTCGAAGCGCTGCTGCGCACCAACGTGCTGGGGGTCTGGTTGAGCATCAAACACAGTGTCGAGCCGATGAGACAGCGCGGTGGCGGCTCGATCATTGCGCTGGGCTCGATTGTCAGCGTGATCGGTTCACCCGGCCTGTTGCCGTACATCGCCAGCAAGCACGCGGTAGCCGGCATGCTCAAGACTGCCGCGGTCGAACTGGGCGAAGCCAATATCCGCGTCAATGCCATCGGGCCCGGGCCGATCCAGAATCGGATGATCGATTCGATCTTCGAGCAGGCTGCAGGCGATGGCGAGGTCGATGCCGCGACGATGGCCGATGGCATGCGCGAAGCGATTCCGTTGAAGCGCTTCGGTCGCAACGAAGAGGTTGCCAATCTGGCCTTGTTCCTGGCCAGCGACGAATCGAGCTACTGCAGCGGCGGCATCCATATGATCGATGGCGGATTCACGGCGGCGTGAGTAATGATTGTTTGTCCCATTGCACATTCCTCGAACTACATCGTCGACGGCGTCATTCTGGGTGCGGCTGCAGAGCTCCAGTCCGGAATCGATAAAGCGCTCAGCGTCGATGAAATCGGGATGACCTCAAGATGATGGAATCGGATCGCCTGGGCCGCTGGCTGACACTGGCGGCCAATCTTGACGTCATCGTGGGCCTGCTGATCCTGATCGTCGAAGTGCGGCAGAACGCAAATCCGAACCGCGCCCAGATGGAGTCGGGAAGGAACGATCTGCTGGCCCAGATCGAGCTGAGCCTCGCCTCACCGGACATCGGTGCCGCCTGGGTCAAGTCGATTCGTTCGCCGGAGGCCCTGACCGACGTCGAAGTCCGGACGGTCGAATCGCATCTGGCTGCCGTGATGCTCCAGCTGGACCATATGTTCAACATGGAAAAGATCGGCCTGGTGTCACGCGAGGAGGCTCGACAGCATGTCCAGAACGTCGTGCCCTACTATTTCGGCAGCCGTCACGGCAAGAACTGGTGGCGCTGGCAGGAAGGCGGTTGGGACGGCACGCCGATGATGGAAGTCGCTGGCCCGATCGTCGACCAGGTCGATGAGGATTTCATCCTCCGTTACCTGGAGGGATCCCGGGTGGGCGTACCTCCAGGACAGTCCGAGAAGCTGGCCGAAGCAGAACGCGAGGCGAGGCGCTTCATGCGCGAATACGCCGAAGACCTTCGAAACCATGACCGGGCAGCGATTGCCGCGCGCTATGACCGTGACGGCGCGACGGTGATCTTCAACGGCGAGCGGAATGCAAGCAGCTTCGATGAAATCGAGACGCGCTACCGCGAGCAATGGATCGGGCCGGTCGGTTTCGACTGGCAGAATCTTGGCTTCGAAGCGCCTGGTACGGACGCCGTGATCGTGACCGGCGAATTCGACTGGGGCACGCCGGACGGTATCGAAAGATATTCCTACTCCGGCATCCTGCAACGCCAGGAAGGCGAGCTCAGGATCCGGCTGGACGTCGAATCTCTTCTGCCGGACTCCAGGGAGGGGCCGGTATGATCCTGCGCAGCGTCACAAAGCACTTTCGCGACCAGAACTGGTTCGCCGTGGCGCTGGATTTCCTGATCGTGATCCTCGGCGTCTTCATTGGTCTGCAAGTCAATACCTGGAATGCCGAGCGGCAAGTCCGCGCCGGGGAGCAGAGGTATCTAGAACGACTGCGTGAAGACGTTGCTGTTTCGATCGAACAGAATGAATGGCGCGTGGCATTCATGGATCGACAGGACAAGTATTCGACTCTGGCGCTCGATCGGCTGAGTAGCTGTGTGGTATCGCCGGAAGATCGCGATATCATCGCCAACGCATTCTTTCATGTAGGAAAGACGCTTCCGCCAGTGCTTCTCCGCGGTGTGATCAATGAACTGAACGCGACTGGAAACTTCCAGACGATTCGAAATAGCGAATTGCGTGAGGCCATTACAAAGGCAGTTGAAGCGATCGAGACATCCGACCTGATCTTCAACGCCGTGCTGATGCGCGGAACGCCGCATGTCGTCTATGTGGAGAGCCAACTGGAGTACTTGACGTCGGGGCCAAGAAGCGGCGCGGTAGATATTGCTTGGGGAGACATCGCGTTCGACCTGGATGCCTTGTGTGCTGACCAGGATTTCCGCAGAGCGTTATCTGCTGCCCGTGCCTACACAAATGACATGCAGAGTAATGTGATAGTTGCGCTCGAGCAACAGCGCGCTCTGTTGCGAATAATCGACGCGGAGCTCGCGAAATGATCCTCCGTCGAGTCACCGAGCACGTCAAAGCGCAGAACTGGTTCGCCGTCGGCATTGATTTCTTCATCGTTATCGCTGGGGTGTTCATCGGTATCCAGGTCGCGAACTGGAATGATGCCCGTCGTGACCGAGACGCCGAGGCGCTGTATCTCGACCGTCTTCATCGCGAGCTTTCCACGATCTCACCGCTGGTCGAACAAGATCACAAGGACCAGCGCGATCGACTTGAACGGCTCGACGAGGTGAGGATGTTTCTGGCCACTGGCCTCGGAATCGAGCGGCTCGACGGCCGCCATTGCGGGGCGCTGAGCCAGTCACACATCTTTGCCGATACGATCTTCTACCCGGCCACCATCAAGGAACTGATTGCCACCGGTCGCATTGTCCTGATCCGTGACGACGCCACCCGAACCGAGATTCTGTCGTTCGACCAGAACAATGAAAGGCTGGAGCAGATAAGAACTGACATCCAGATCGATCGCGTGTTGCTCGCACGGAAGTACCCGCAACTGATCATTGCCGGGCTTGGTGAGTGGGAAGATGCGATCTGCGACTTCGAAGCCATGAGCCTAAATCAGTCCTATCTGAATGATTTCATCGACAACATGCGTCGCTACGCAGCCTACGTAAGTAATGTCACCGGACGCCAGTCCGAGGTCATCGAATCGCTTCGCGGGACGATTGCCTCCGCCTCCATTGCGACATATGCTTCCGAAGCGTCGTCCTCCAGCGCACCTGTAGCATCGGAGGTGAAATGATCCTGCGCAGCATCACCAGGCATGTCCGCGACCAGAACTGGTTCGCAGTCGGCATAGATTTCCTGATCGTCGTCGTCGGCGTGTTCATCGGCATCCAGGTGGCGAACTGGAACGAGACCCGCCAGGAAGAAGTGACCGGCTACGCCTACCTGAGTCGAATCCAGGAAGACCTGGCGGTAGACCGGGCCATGCTGGAGGAGCGGGGAGCCTTCTGGATGGCCACCAAGAGCTACGGTGAGGCGGCGTTGAGGTACCTCGAAGAGGGCGTGCTAGTTAACGATTCGGAATGGGACACGGTTCTGGCCTTTTATCATGCAACGCAGGTTTGGGGATTCTTGCTGTATGACTCCACATACCAGGAAATGATCAGCGCCGGCAATCTGGGGCTCATTCCCGACCCGGACCTGCGGCGAGCTCTCGGGGACTACTACGCTGCCGGCTTCGACCAGAAGCGATTCGTCTTCCAGATGATCCCCGACTACCGGGACACGATTCGCGGCATGACGTCCTGGGCGATCCAGAACTACATCTGGGCCTCGTGTGTGGAGGCGCCGCGCCTGGACGAGTATCGCCTGCTGGACTGCGAATCGCCGGTTCCGGCGCAGCAGGCGCGGCAGGTTCTCTACCAGCTCGAAGGCCGAGCCGAAGTCGTCGAGCAGCTGCGAAACTGGCTCCGCAATCTGGAACTGATGATTGGCTGGCAGGCACAACTCATCGACGCGTCGAACGAACTGGATCGAACAATCGTCGACTCGGTGACTCCGAAGTGATCGTCCAATCCACCCGCGCAGGAGCCTAAGGTGAGCACGAATGCTTCTGCGTAGCGTCATGCGCCACTTCCGCAACCAGGAATGGACCGCGATCGGACTGGACTTGATGATTGTCGTGCTCGGCGTATTCATCGGCCTGCAGGTTCAGCAATGGGCCGATGGGCAGAGACAAGCACGGATGGAAAACTTCTACACTCAGCGCCTGCATGGCGAAATTGTCGATCTGCAAGCCACCCGAGCGGAGCTTGTAGAGACGCGCCAGGGATGGTTGGCAGCGCTATCGATGGCGACGTCGGTTCTGTTCGACCCCAAGGGACGGGAATTGACCGAACTTGAATGCACGAGCATTGCGTTTTCGTACATTGTTTCCAATCCCACCGACGATCTTGCCTCCCTTTTCGAGGTCCAATCTTTCGGTCAATTCGGCCTGTTCAGCAATCCGCAGATCTCGAGCGCACTGGGCGCATTTCTGCTTACGCGGGCCCGTGCCCGCGATGCCGATTCAGCCGTTCAGCGGATAGTGATCAACCTGACGTCCAAGTATCCGGATCTGATCCAACTTCTTTCTACGTCCGACTACTCGAAAGACCCATGGATTCGTCCGAGATACCGTTGCGACACGGAAGGAATGCGGATGTCGCAAGGCTTTCTCAATGACTACGAGATCAATCAATCAGGCTACACGTTCCACGTCATGAACAACGCCAGGGTCGACAACAGCTTTCTTGAACTGAAGCAGGTGCTCGAAGCTGTTCTGGGCACGGCCACTCCGACGTCGTCGCCATGATCCTGCGCAGCATCACCAGGCACGTCCGCGACCAGAACTGGTTCGCCGTCGGGCTCGATTTCGTGATCGTGGTCGTGGGTATCCTTATTGCGTTTCAGATTTCCAATTGGAACGCGGCCCGACAGGACAACTTGATTTACGCTCAAGCCCGTGTTCGGGTCATCGAAGAGGCCAACGCCAACTTGCAGTTGTCGCGAGACGTAATCACCCGCTTGAGTGAGCAGCAGGAAATGGTCCTTGACATCGTCCGCGACTTTGAAACCTGCGGCGCGGACGACGACGCGGCGGAAGGCTTCATGCGCGCGGTACAGCCCTTGAGATTTATTGTGAGCCTCGAACTGCGCCAGGAAGCCATCAACCAGATGCTTCGATCGGACGCCTTTCTAGACAATATCACTCCTGAGGATCGCGCCCAGCTTTCGCTCTATGCGCGCCGGATCGACAGGATTGCCAACAATTCGCGCTTCAGTGACGATTTCCAACTGACCCGGAAGCAGGTGCACGACAATCCCATCTTCAAACGCACTCTTGCCGGAGATTTCTCCAGCGGGCTTCTCCAGCTCGCCCTGACCGTCAGCTATGAAGAGGCATGCCAGGACCATGCGCTGAACCGGTTTCTGTTCGATCGGCTGGAGAATGCCATCTACATCGTCGGGCTGGCCAGGGCGCTTGAGCAGGCGTCGCGCGAGGTCCTGATCAGCCTGGGCCAAAGCCCGTCAGACGCACCAGAACCAGAATATACGCCATGATCCTCAGACGCATTACCGAACAAGTCCGAACCCAGAACTGGACTGCCGTTGCGCTGGACTTTCTGATCGTGGTGCTCGGCATCCTGCTGGCCTTGCAGATATCGAACTGGAACGAGGATCGACTGCAACATCATCGTGAAGCGCTTTTGCTGGAGGCTTTGCAGGCAGATTTCCGCGCGATCGATCGTTCGCTTCGCCACAGTGTCGCCTACCACGAGCGGTCAATCGAGGGATTGCGCGCCATCGCGGGCGCACTCCAGGCTGGCACCCTCCAGGCCGACCGACGCAAGACCTTCGAGGACGGTTTGCGATATGGCTATCTGGATGCTGCGTCCAACACGGCCTCCGGTGTGCTGCTCGAGATTCTCGCCAGCGGCGATTTGACCCTCCTGCAAGACCAGGCTTTACGCGCCGCCTTGTCAGACTTCGAAAGCCACCGTGAAGCATCGATTACGGCCGCTTCCGATATTCGTCGGTATGTCGCGCAATACATGCGCTCATTCACGGCGCATTTCGACTACGACGTCCATGTCGCACATCCCAACCCCGGCGCGGATCCCAGCCAGGTCAGGTCGATCTCTGCGATCGGCCATTACGACCTCGCTTCGATGCTCGAAGATCGTGAGTTCCGGGAATCGGTCGATGAACTTCATGAACTGCAGACGCTGTGGCTGAATTGGGCCAATCGCACCCTGGATCGGGTGATCGGTATTCGCCGGCTTCTTGGAGACGGGTCCATAGACGAGACGAAAGCACCATGATCCTGCGCAGCATCACCCGCCACGTCCGCGAGCAGAACTGGTTCGCGGTCGGGCTCGACTTCCTGATCGTTGTGGTCGGCGTGTTCATCGGGATCCAGGTTGCCAACTGGAATGCCGAGCGCGCTGATCGGGTCGAGGCCGGTAACGTGCTGGAGCGGCTCGAACAGGAGTTCCAGATGCACCTGGAGCGCACGGATCGGAGTCTGGCCATGCATGAAGCCTCGCTGGCCGCCGCGGCCCGCCTGATCCACGGCATCAGGGACGGGCGGCTGGAGCAAGACTCGCTCGATCAGGACATCGACGTTGCCACGGGCTTCGCCACCCCGCCGGGCCCGTCGACGACTTTCGAAGAGCTCGTCTCCAGCGGCCGCCTGAGGCTGCTTCAGGGCACGGAGTTGAGGTCCGCACTGTTGGGCTACAACGACTATGTCTCACTGGTTCGAAGCCACTACGGGGTTTGTACCCAACCCCTGGGCAAAGCCAGGGAAGAGCTGATGCGCGCCCGAACGCTGGTCGTGACGGGCGTGCCTTCGGGCGGCATCGATCAGGCCTGGACGACCGAGGCCGTCGACCAGAGCGTTCTGCTGGAGAAACCCGAACTGATGGCTGCGCTACAGACCCTGTACGGAACCCAGGACAACGCGCATGCCGTGTTGCTCGCAAACAGACAGCGTATTCGCGCCATTCTCGACCTGGTAGAGGCCGCTCAGGACGAGCAGCGATAAGGCTTCGTCACGGATCAACGTCACCCATTCAAGCAGGAGTCTTTCAATGTCGGACATGAGCAACAAGGTGGCCCTGATCACCGGCGCCAGCAGCGGCATCGGCCGGGCCACCGCCGAGCTGTTCGCCGAAAAAGGCTCGCGCGTTGCGCTGGCGGCGCGGCGACAGGCCGAACTCGACTCGCTGGTCGCCGATATCGAAGCCCGGGGCGGCCAGGCAATCGCGATCAAGACCGATGTTTCGGTGTCGGCAGACGTCGAACGAATGGTCTCGCACACCATCGACGCGTTCGGCCGGCTCGACTACGCCGTGAACAACGCCGGCATCGAGGGCAGGTTTGCCGGCATCACCGAGTTGAGCGAGGCCGACTGGGACCAGGTTCTGGGGATCAACCTCAAGGGCACGTTCCTGGGCATGCAGCACCAGGCCCGGGCGATGCTGGCCGCCGGCAACGGCGGGGCGATCGTCAACGTCGGCTCGGTCAATTCCTTTCTCGGCTTCGCCACCGGCGCGGCCTACTGCACATCCAAGCACGGCCTGATCGGCCTGACCACCAGCGTGTCGGCGGAACTGGCCTCGCAGGGTATCCGCGTCAACCTTGTCTGTCCCGGCATCGTCGACACGCCAATGCATCAGCGCTTACGCCAGGACATCGGCGATGAAGTCTACGACCAGGGGGTACTGCCCAGTGTCCATCTCGAACGCGCCGGTCAGCCGGAAGAAATCGCTCAGGCCATCGTCTTTCTGTGTTCGGATGAAGCCAGCTACATCACCGGCAGCACATTGACGCCTGACGGTGGCTTGACGCTGACGGTTTGATGCCCAAGGCGAAATTACCACCCCGAACCACAAGGATCACCACCATGAACCGAACCTGTCTTGCTCTATTTGCCCTTGCAGTGGCGTTTACCGTTCAGGCTGATACTGGCGAGTTATCGCAATCCTACGAACAGGTCGCGCTGTTCCCGGCCGATCGCTCCCTGGTGCGGCCCGAAGACGGCGTCATGCTGACCGACGGCACGCTGCTGATCGCCGACCAGGCCCATGGCCTGGTGGCGCTGGATCCGACAGGTGCGAAGCGGCCGTTCGGCGATTTTGCGGCAGCCGGCTACGTGCACGAGCCGCCCGAGCGCAGCGCCGGACCGAACGGGGTGGCGATGGAACCGGACGGCATCCACGCGCTGGTGGCCGATATCCTGACCGGGGCCATCTACCGCATCAATACCGAGACCGAGCAAGTGGTTCGAATCCATCAGCACGAATTCGGCGCCAACTCGGCCCGGCGCGACAGCAGCGGCGCGGTCTGGTTCAGCCAGTCGACGCGCAATCGCGCCGGGCCCGATTCCGAAGCGCGGATGTTCGCCGCGGTCGATGAGGGCCCGCTCGACGGCGCGCTGTTCCGGCTGCCGCCGCCAGCCGACGGCAGCACCGAATCGGTGGCCGAGCTCAAGCTGTCCGGCCTGACCTTCGGCAACGGGGTGGCGATCGACGAGGCGCGCGGCCAGATCTACGTCGCCGAGACCATGGCCGACCGGATCGTCGGCTACCGGATGTCGTTGGCCGACGGCAGCCTGTCCGAAGGCCGCGTGGTGGCCGAGCTTCCGAGCCCGGACAACATCGAACTCGACGAGGCCGGGCGTCTATGGGTTGCCTCGCCGATCGCCAACGCGCTGCTGGTCGTCGATCCCGACTCCGGCGCCTGGTCGACGGCGTTCTATCCGGAAACCGCCGAACACCGGCAAGTCATGATCGAGTGGCAGCGCCGCGGTCAGACCGGCGAGTCACGCCTGGCGGTCATGGGTCCGGACATGTGGGCGCCGCTGCCGGGGCTGTTCACCGGATTGATCCTGACCCACGAGGGTGGGCCGATCTACCTGACCGGTCTCGGCGATACGCTGGTGAAACTGGAGGCCTCCGAGTGACCGATCTGACCGAATATCTCGATTACTCGAGCGCGCCCGATCAGCTCACCGGCGGCGTGCGCCGCATCCCGATTTCGACGGCCAAAGGCGAGTTCTCGGTCTGGGTCAAGCGCACCGGCAACAATCCGACGATTCGGATGTTGCTGCTGCACGGCGGCCCGGGAGCAACGCACGAACTCTATGAATGCTTCGACGGCTACCTGCCGGCCGAAGGCATCGAGTACATCTACTACGACCAGCTCGACTCCTACTACAGCGATCAGCCGAACGACCCGGATCTGTGGACCATCGAGCATTTCGTCGACGAGGTGGACCAGGTCCGCCGGGCGCTGGGGCTGAACAAGGACAACTTCTTTCTCTACGGCCAGTCCTGGGGCGGCATGCTGGCGATCGAATATGCGCTGGCGCACCAGCAGCACCTCAAGGGCCTGATCATCTCCAACATGGTCTCCGACGTGCAGGACTACAACCGCTACGCACGCGAGGTGCTCGGCCCGCAGATGGATCCGGCCGTATTTGCCGAGATCCAGCAGTTCGAAGCCGATGAAGACTACGACAACCCGCGCTACGAAGAACTGCTGATGCAGCACCACTACACCGAGCACGTGCTGCGCATGCCCCTGGACGAGTGGCCGGATTCCATCATGCGCACGTTCAAGCATCTCAACAAGGGCCTCTATGTGCACATGCAAGGGCATAGTGAGTTCGGGATGACGCCCAACGCCACCCTGGGCCGCTGGAACCGTTCGGCCGACCTGCCAGGAATCCGGGTCCCGACGCTGACCATCGGTGCGGCTCACGACACCATGGATCCGAAACACATGGAATGGATGGCCGGCCAGGTGCAGCAGGGTCGTTACCTGCACTGCCCCAACGGCAGCCATCTGTCGCAATACGACGATCCGCAGCACTTCTTCCCGGGCCTCGTGCGGTTCCTTCGAGAGGTCGACGATGGAGAGTTCTGATGCCTCTGGTTGCTTTTCGACCGAACGGTTCGCAAGGCCGAGGAGTGCGGTCTACGGCGTCTTTCTGGCCAGCGTCGCATTGCTCGCGGCCTGCACGACGGCGCCCCGGCTCCCGGATCCGCTCGAGGCCGGCTGGGAGGGTGCATCCGTCTGCGAGACGCTGCACGACGATGCGGAGCACCGCATCCTGCGCTGCACGTTCCCGCCTGGGGTCGGCCACGAACGGCATTACCACGATCGCCACTTCGGCTACACGCTCGCCGGCGCGCGCATGCGCATCACCGATGCAAACGGCGTCCGCGAAATGGACGTTCCGACGGACAGCGGTTTTGCCAGCGATGGCATCGAGTGGCACGAGGTCATCAACGTCGGCGACACCACCGGCGTGTTCCTGATCATCGAGCCGAAGTGAATCCAGGAGTAGCCGTCATGGATCTTGAACTTGCCGGAAAGGTTGCGCTGGTCACGGGCGCAAGCCGCGGTATCGGGCGAGCGATTGCCGAAGGGTTGGCCGCCGAAGATGCGCGGCTGGTCGAGGCCGTACTGCCGATGATGCGCGAGCAGCGACAGGGCTCGATCCTGCTCGTATCCTCGGTCTCGGCGATCGAGGCCGCACCCATGGAGGACTTCGGCTACACCGCGGCCAAGGCGGCGTTGAACGCCTTGACCACGAAGCTGGCCGTGGTCGAGGGCCGGCACGGCATTCGAGCGAACACCCTGCTTCCCCGGCTCGACCGAGTTTCCCGGCGGCGGCTGGGAGACGATGCGCGAGCATCAGCCGGACATCTACGAAATGGTTCGCCAGAGCGTACCGGCCGGACGGCTGGTGTACCCCGCAGGAGATCGCCGATGCGGCGGTGTGGCTGGTCTCGCCGCGGGCCGGCTGGGTCAATGGCGCGTCTCTGGTCGTGGATGGCGGTCAGTCGAAGGCGATCCGCTGAGCCTGCCAGGGCGCCGGCAGAAGGCATCGGACCGGACGACGAGCATGCCGATGCGGCTCGGAACGCCGGAACGACCCGGCCAGCCGGCGCGCGCGCGTCGCCGTCGCGGTGGCCTCGTTCGTCTTCGAGCGAGGTCAGCGTCTTCGGCGGCTCAGCACGCCGCGCAGGATCTCGAGCAGCGACAGCTTCGACAGTTCGGTGAATTCCCCGGCATCCAGGAATGCGCCTTCGCAGCCGATGCAGACTTCGTAGCGGATCCCGGGCTTGTGGCGGTCGGCGACGTGCCTGGTCGGCTTGCCGCAGCGGGGGCAGTCGATTTCGGTCACGGCGTTCATCGACTGCCCGCGCTCGGCTTCGCCGACGTCGATCGCTTCGGCCACCTCGTCCTGGGCCAGCCAGTCCAGCTCGCCGGCGTCGAACCAGATGCCCTCGCAGCCGGTGCAGCGGTCGACCTCGACGCCGTCGACGACGACCGATTCCATCGCGGACCGGCACTTCGGACACGCCAGCGCGGCGGTCATGAAACCACCGGAGGGCGAACGATGGGGTACGAGCGGTCCTGCACGCGATCTTCCGAATGGGCAACGGCGGCCGGCGGGGTGCGGACTCCGCCGCCGGATGCACAGAGTACGGGAATCCGGCGCTCGCGTGGGTGCCGGTCGGCCGGCGGAGTCTTTGCGGGGTCGCCCGGTGTGGCTTCGGCGAGCGTGGTTCGGTGAATCCAGATCAGCGAGTCGAAACGCGACGGGTGCCCGCAAAGGCCCGTCCCAACCGGGTTTCGCCGGAGAAGCCGCATCTCCAGCGCGATGGAACTCGGTCGTAGCGACGGCTACCGTCACTCGCCACGGCGCACACGATCCGCGGCTTCTCCGACGGAAACGCGCTCCGCACAGGCGTGTTCAGAGGTTCCCTAGAACAGCAGCACCAGCAGCCGATACAGCAGGTAGAACCCCAGCGTTGCGGCGACCGCCGGTTTCAGTCGGCCGGGTGCCGCATAGGCGTAGCTGGCGGCGAACACGGCGATGTAGACGAAGACCATGGCCGCGCCGCGGAACCAGCTCTGGATCGCCACGTCGAGGATGTCGAGGCCGATGGCGACGAGCAGGAGCAGGGTCGGCAGCAGCAGCGCCGCACCGATCTTCTCGAGATAGAGGTCCGCCGAACCGGTCCCGCCCGATCGGGCCGCCTGCAACGGCAGCGCGAAGACGAGGCCGGCGATCGGGATGGCCATGACCAGCGTGGCCTTGATGCCTTCGACGAGGCTTCCGAACCGGAACTCGAAGCCGGCGTAGCCGAAGGTCCGGGCCACGACGGCGGCGAGAAAGAACACCACGAAGAACGCCGCGAGGTCGATCAGCGCACTGCTGCGATCGCCGCGCCGCTCGGCCTCGAAGAACGCATCGGGCCGGGTCAGCACCTCGGCGAGGTGGCTGGAGTAGCCGCTGTCGGTCCCGGGTCGTGGGTCGGCATCGGCGCGGGGCTCGGCTCCCGTGTCCTGCGGGTCGGGCGCGCTGCCGGGTTCGTGCTCGGGCATGGTCACCTCGCGGGTTCGCGGATCGTTGGACTGGATACGCGTTCCGGCCGTCCGACGCGCCATCCTCGCCGGAACCCGGCCGCTGCCGGGCGGGCCGTGGCTACCAGCCCCGGCATCGATCCAGCGGCTCGATCGACGCGGCGCCGGCATCGATCCACCACATCCGCTCGAATTGCCCGGCCGTGGCGCAGGCGTGATTGGGCAGGATGCGCAGGCGGCGGCCGATCGGGAATCCGGCCAGGTCCAGCGGCTCGCCGTCGCGGCGGGCCAGGAGACCGTGTTCCTGGTGGGTCGCCCGGACGATGACCTCGGGCGCCAGCACCCGACCGGCGTCGTCGCAGACCACGCCGTAGCCCCGATCGACCGCCTGGCCGGCCGTGCCGCGATCACGTGACAGCGCCATCCAGCCGGCGTCGATCAGGACTTCGCCCGGCGCACGGCGATGCCCGATCACCTCGGTCAGCACCGAGACGGCGATCTCGTCGATTTCGCAGACGCCCAGTCCCGCCATGACCAGGTCCATGAAGGCATAGACGCCGGCCCGCACTTCGGTCACGCCCGCCAGGTCGTCGGCGAACAGTGCGGTCGGCGTCGAACCCGCGCTCACGACGGGCGCTTCGAAGCCCGCTTCGCGCAGGGCGCCTGCGGCAGCGACGGCGACATCGCGCTCCTGCTTCGCGATCTCGACCAGGCCCGCTCGATCCCGGCAGGCATACGAGCCACCGGCGTGCACCATCACGCCGGCCGGCAACGCGCCACCGCGTTCGAGCCTGCGAGCGGATTCGATCAGGCCAGGATCGTCGGGACGAAAGCCGGCCCGCTGGCCGTCCGCGTCGACCTCGAGCAGCACCCGGAACGGCACATCGAGGCGCCGGGCGGCATCGGCCACGGCGCGGGCGGTTTCGGGGTGGTCCAGGACCAGCGTCAGGTTCATGCCGCGGCCGATTCGGCGGGCCACGTCCTCGATCTTGCCCGGCGCGATGCCCACGGCGTAGAGCAGGTCATCGATGCCGGCGTCGAAGAAATGATCGGCCTCGGCCAGCGTCGATACGGTCGCGCCCCCGGGATGACCGGCGAGCATGCGACGGGCGAGCTCGATGTTCTTGACGGTCTTCAGATGCGGACGCAGCGGCACGCGGAGGCGCGCGAGCCGGGCGTTCATCCGGCCGACGTTGCGCTCGAAACGGGTTTCGTCGACCAGCAGGGCCGGCGTCTGGAGTTCGGAACGGCGCATGCAAGGCGTCCATCGTCGGGTCCGGCACTATTGTGGCCCGCGGCGGGCCAGCATGCACCAGGCTTGCCCTGAATCGGTTGCGTGGCCGGGCGAGCGACGACGTGTCGGTTCGCCGGAACATCCGATCGGCATCGCGTTGCGGAACCCGCGGTCCGTTCGGAGCTTCGAAAAAAAAACGCCGGCCGCGGTGCGACCGGCGATGAACAATGGAGAGGTGCCGCGTCGTTGCGGCGATCGTTCTTCTTAGAGGAACCGGACTTCGCCGGTCGCCAGGTCGTGGACCGCGCCGACGACCTTGACCTTGCCTTCCTCGACCAGGCCGCGGACCACATCGCTGCGGCGCAGCAGTTCGTTGACCTGCATCTTGACGTTGGTCTCGATCACCCGGTTGACGAACTCGGTGTTGGCCGAGCTGCGATCGGTGCCGACCGGCGTGCTGACCGCGTCGATGGCCGGCTCGATTTCGTCGAGCAGCGCGGTGAGGTTGCCGAGCTCGACGCCGTCGCAGGCACCCTTGACCGCGCCGCAGGCGGTGTGGCCCATGACCACGATGACCTTGGAACCGGCCGCTGCGGTGGCGAACTCGAAGCTGCCGAGCAGGTTGGTGTCGACGACGTTGCCGGCCACGCGGCCGACGAAGATGTCACCGACGCCCTGGTCGAACACCACTTCCGGGGCCGAGCGCGAGTCCAGGCAGGACAGGACGACGGCGAACGGGAACTGGCCGCCGGCGGTGTCGCGCTGCTGTTCGATCAGGTCGCGATCGATCGAGTCACCGGCGACGAAGCGGGCATTGCCGTCCTTCAGCAGCTGCAGGGCCTGGTCGGGCGTCAGCGCGGCCTGGGCCTGCTGGTCGAAGGTGGTGTAGTGATCGTCGGCGATCAACGCCGAAGAGGCCACGAACGCGGCGCCGGCGAGGCAGGAAACGATGAGATTTTTCATAGGTTTCTCCTAACGTTATAATGTAACATGTGGGTGTTGTTCCTATCGAATATTGTCCTGCCCGTGTCGAGGTTTTGTCAACAGGCGCCGCGCACCGGGCTTCACGACATCGGCGCCTCGATCGTTGTCGAGTCAACGGCCACGACGCGACCTCTGGCATCATGTTCAGCGGTAAGACAGGCCGTGCAGCGAGCGCGTCGAAGCCGCCGAAGCGGGCCGAGCCGGCGCACTGGTATCTCGTCTTGTTCGGCACCATCTTCCGGTCCGTACCCGACTGCGCGACCCATGCGCCGCGCTGGAGCAGCCCGATGAACCTTTCCACGAATGACCGTTCGACGAGCGAATGGCCCGACGCCGGCCACCTGGACTTCACGCCGGCGGTCCGCGCCCGCACCGCCGGGCTGTTCGACCGCGTGCGCGACGTGGTGCCCGAGGCCGAGTGGCCGCTGCACGCGCCGCTGATCGATGCGATCCGCCGGCTGGCTGCGGAACGCAACGCGGTGATCCTGGCCCACAACTACATGACGCCGGAAATCTTCCACGGTGTCGGCCACGCGACCGGCGATTCACTGAAACTGGCCCAGCTGGCCGCGGAGTCCGACGCCGAGGTCATCGTCCAGGCCGGCGTGCACTTCATGGCCGAGACGGCCAAGATCCTGTGCCCGGACAAGACCGTATTGATCCCGGACCTCCGCGCCGGCTGCTCGCTGGCCGCCAGCATCACCGGCGCCGACGTCGAACGGATCAAGCAGGCCTATCCGGGCGTCCCGGTCGTGACCTACGTCAACACCACGGCCGAGGTGAAGGCCGCCTCGGACATCTGCTGCACCTCGTCGAACGCCGTCCAGGTGGTCGAGGCCGTGGCCGCGCAGTGGAACAGCGACACGGTGATCCTGATTCCCGACGAGTACCTGGCGAAGAACGTCGCCAGCCAGACCGACATCCGCATCCTGACCTGGCAGGGCGCCTGCGAAGTCCATGAGCGCTTCACTGCCGCCGAGATCGAGCAGCTGCGCGCCGAGCACCCGGACGCGATGATCATCACCCATCCCGAGTGCCCCCCGGACGTGCTGAAGGCCGCCGACTTCGCCGGCTCGACCGGCGCGATGGCGGCCTTCGTCCGCGACCGCAAGCCGGCCAAGGCCATCCTGATCACCGAGTGCTCGATGAGCGACAACGTGGCCGTGGACAACCCGGAGACCCGCTTCGTGCGGCCGTGCAACCTGTGCCCGCACATGAAGCGGATCACGCTGGAGAGCATCTACGACGCGCTGCGGTTCAACCGCTACGAAGTCGAGGTCGACCCGGCCGTGGCCGAGGCGGCCCGGGCCAGCGTGCAGGCCATGCTGGACCTGCCGGCCCTCGACGGGCCGCCGGCCTTCGACACCGCGCGGCCGGCCGTTTCGATCCCCTACGTCCAGGTCTGATCGCGATGTCTTCGACCCGCTCGACCGGCGACTCGCCGATCGTCATCGTCGGCGCCGGGCTGGCCGGGCTGTGGTGCGCGCTGAACCTGGCACCACGCCGGGTCGTCCTGCTGACCGGCGCGCCACGCCATCACGCGTCGTCGTCGGCCTGGGCCCAGGGCGGCATCGCCGCGGCGCTGGGCCCGGGTGATTCGCCGGCCGCCCACGCCCTGGACACCGTGGCCGCCGGTGCCGGGTTGGTCGACGGCACCGTGGCGCGCGCGCTGGCCGAAGCGGCTCCGGGCGAGGTCGCGGCACTGGCGCGCGCGGGCGTGCCGTTCGAGCGCGGCACCGACGGCGGCTGGCTCCTGTCGCGCGAAGCCGCGCACCGCCACGCCCGGGTGGCCCGGGTCGGCGGAGACGGCGCCGGCGCGGCGATCGTCTCGGCCCTGACCCGACGCATCGCCTCGTGCTCGCACATCGACGTTCTCGCCGGCTCGGCGGGGACCGGGCTGCTGCGCAATGCACACGGCGCCTGCGTCGGGGTCCTGGTCGAAGACGCCCACGGCGTGCGCACGACGCTGCGCGCCGATGCCGTGGTGCTGGCCACCGGCGGGCTTGGCGGACTCTATGCCGTCAGCACCAATCCCGGTGCCAACCAGGGCCAGGGCCTGGCCTGGGCCGCCCGCATGGGCGCGCGCATCCGCGACCCGGAGTTCGTCCAGTTCCATCCCACCGCCATGAATGTCGGACGCAGCCCCGCGCCGCTGGCCACCGAGGCCCTGCGCGGCGAGGGCGCAAGGCTGATCGATCGACACGGTCAGCGCTTCATGACTGCGCTTCACCCCGACGGCGAGCTCGCGCCGCGCGACGTCGTGGCCCGCGCCGTTCACCGCCAGCACCGGGCCGGCGGCGCCTGGCTGGATGCTCGTCCGCTGGGCCCGACGCTGCCGGCCCGCTTCCCGGCCGTGTTCGAAGCCTGCCGGGCGGCCGGGCTGGATCCACGCCGCGCGCCGATCCCGATCGCGCCGGCCGCGCACTACCACATGGGCGGCGTGGCCACCGACCTGGCCGGGCGCACCGACGTGTCCGGCCTGCGGGTGATCGGCGAGGCGGCCTGCACCGGGGTGCACGGCGCCAACCGGCTGGCCTCGAACTCGTTGCTCGAAGCGGTGGTCATGGCCCGTCGCGCCGCCGAGGACCTGCGCGCGGCGCGCCGCCCGCGCACCCGCGGCGAACTGGACATCGTGGTCGCCCGGGCGCTGCCGGAACCCGCGCTGGCGCGGCTGCGCGATGCGATGCAGCGCGATGCCGGCGTCGAGCGCGACCGCCGGGGCCTGCTACGGCTGATCGACGAGCTGGATCAGCTGCAGCACGACAATGGCCCCACCGATGCACTGCTGGCCGCACGCATGGTGGCCGACTGCGCACTGGCGCGCAGCGAGAGCCGGGGCGCGCACGCCCGCAGCGACCACCCGAACCGTGCCCCGGTCGCACGTCACGCCGACTGGGCCTGGGACGGCCGAACCGGGCGGGTCGCCGTCAGCGCGTCGTCCAACCCGATCCAGCCGGAGCCGCACGCATGAGGCCGACCGTTCCCCATCACGTGATCCTCGAGGTGGTTCGTCGGGCACTGCACGAAGACCTGGGCGGGCGCGGCGACATCACCAGCCAGGCCACGCTGCCGGCCGGACTGGAGGCCGAATACATGCTTCGGGCGCGCGCCGGAGGCCGGCTGGCCGGCAGCGCGGCCGCCCGCTGCGCCTTCCTCGAAGTCGAACCCGAACTGGCGCTGACCGGCTGGCTCGACGACGGCGCCGAACTGGCCCCCGGAACCGTGGTCGGCCGGATCCGCGGCCCGGTTCGCTCCATCCTGACCGCCGAGCGCGTCGCGCTGAACCTGCTCGGACGGCTGGCCGGCATCGCCACGCTGACCCGTCGCTTCGTCGATGCCGTCGCCGGCACCGGCGCCCGGATCACCCACACCCGCAAGACCACCCCCGGCCTGCGCGCGCTGGAACTGGCCGCCGTGGCCGCCGGCGGCGGCGCGATGCACCGCTTCGGGCTCGACGACGCGATCCTGATCAAGGACAACCACGTCGCCGCCTGCGGCAGCGTGGCCGAGGCCGTGCGGCGGGCCCGCGACTTCGCGGGCCACATGACCCGCGTCGCGGTCGAGATCGACCGCATCGACCAGCTGGACGAGGCGATCGACGCCGGCGCCGAAAGCGTGCTGCTCGACAATTTCGACCTCGAGGGCCTCCGCGCCGCCGTCGAGCTGGCCGCCGGCCGGGTCACCCTGGAGGCCTCGGGCAACGTCACGCTGGAAACGGTCCGCGCCATCGCCGAAACCGGCGTCGACGTGATCTCCATCGGCGCCCTGACCCACTCGGCGCCGAACCTGGACCTGGGCCTCGACGCCGACTGACCGGATGCAAGGCGGTCAACCGTTGCGCGGGTGGCCACGTTGAGTCGGGCATCTCTCCACGGAGCCCGACGATGACCTGCAGACGCCTCCCCACCCTCGTCCTGACCCTCGCCGCCGCCCTGATCAGCGGCTGCGCGGTGCACCACCACCACCCGCGCGCCTACCCGACCTGGCAGGCCTACCAGTCCGCGCATCCACAGGCCCGATTCGTCGTCGTGACCACCCGGCCAGCGCGCGACCGGACCTGCTGGAAGGTCCGGCGTGGCTGGCGCTGCGTGGTGCGCTGACCGCACGGAACCCGCGCACCGGAGGATGGCCCGGCAAGGCCGCCGCCAGGCCCGTCGATCGGCCCACGGCTCGACGGCGTCGACCAGCCGCCATGCTATCGTTGCGACAGGTTTCTGCAACGGACGAAAAGCATGGCCGAACGCGAATTCGACCTGGTGCTGATGGGCGCCACCGGCTTCACCGGGCAGCTGGTCGCCGAGCATCTTCTCGAGCGCCACGGCGCCACCGGCGCACTGAAGTGGGCACTGGCCGGACGCAATCCCGACAAGCTCGAGGCCGTCCGGACACAACTGGGCAGCAACGCATCGGCGCTTCCGCTGATCGAGGCCGACAGCTTCGATCGGCCTTCGCTGGATGCGCTGACGAACCGCACCCGGGTGGTGCTGACCACGGTCGGCCCGTACGCGCTGTACGGCCGCGAGCTGGTCGCGGCCTGCGCCGCCAACGGCACCGACTACTGCGACCTGACCGGCGAGGTGCCGTTCATGCGCGACATGATCGATGCCCACGCCACCGCCGCGAAGGCCAGCGGCGCACGGATCGTGCACTGCTGCGGCTTCGACTCGATTCCGTCGGACCTGGGCGTTTCGGTGCTGCAGCAGGCCGCGCAGGAGCGCTTCGGCGGACCGTTGACGCGGGTCGGCCTGCGCGTCAAGGCGGCCAAGGGCGGCCTGAGCGGCGGCACCTTCGCCAGCATGCTGAACATCGTCGAGGCCGCGCGCGCGGATGCCGACATCGCGCGCTACCTGAAGAACCCCTACGCGATCTGCCCGCGCGACCAGCGCGAGGGCCCGCGCCAGCCCTACGTCAATGGGCCGAAACTCGATGAAGAACTCGGCAGCTGGATGGCGCCGTTCATCATGGCCGCGATCAACACCCGGGTCGTGCACCGCGCCAACGCACTGCAGGACCACGCCTACGGCAAGGACTTCCTCTACGACGAGGCGGTGCTCACCGGCAGCGGCTTCGGCGGCCGGATGAAAGCCACCACGGTGTCGCTGGGCATGGGCGCCTTTGCGCTCGGCGCCGGACTGGGTCCGACCCGGTCGCTGCTCAAGAAACTGGTCCTGCCCAAGCCCGGCGAGGGCCCCAGCGCCGAGCAGCGCGAGGCCGGGTTCTTCAACATCGTGATCCACGGCCGCGACGACGCCGGCCACGCACTGCGCGTACGCGTGCGCGGCGATCGCGATCCGGGCTACGGCTCGACCTCGAAGATGATCGGTGAAGCCGCGGTCTGTCTGGCCCGCGACATCGGTCCGGACGTGCCGGGCGGGTTCTGGACCCCGGCCACGGCGCTGGGCGAGTCCCTGCGCTCGCGACTGGCCGAGCACGCCGGGGTGACCTTCGAGGTCGAGAACGCCGGCTGAGCACGATCCCGGGCGACCGGGCACGGAGAGACGCGATGCAGACCGAAGCGGAACTCGACAGCGAACGCGAACGCGCCGGCCAGGCGCTGGACAGCGAGCGCGTGCGCGCCGCGCTGGATGCGATCGCGGCCGAGGACGCCGCGCGGCTGTCCAACGTGCTCGAGCCGCTCCATGCCGCCGACGTCGCCGACCTGCTCGAGCAGATCTCGTCGAACGACCGCGATGCCCTGGTCCGGCTGTGGGGCCGGCAGATCGACGGCGAGATCCTGTCCGAACTCGACGAGTCGATCCGCGAGCCGCTGATCGAGTCGCTGCCTTCGGAAGTGCTCGCCGAGGCGATTCGCGAACTCGACTCCGACGACGTCGTCGACCTGGTCGAGGACCTCCAGGAAGAGCAGCAGACCCGCATCCTCGGCGCGCTGGAGACGATCGACCGGATCGGCGTCGAGAGCGCGCTGTCCTATCCCGAATTCTCGGCCGGCCGCCTGATGCAGCGCGAGCTGGTCGCGCTACCCGAGGACTGGACGGTCGGCCAGGCCATCGATTACGTCCGGACCGCCGACGACCTGCCCGACCAGTTCTATCACGTCGTGCTGGTCTCGCCGGCGATGAAACCGGTCGGCTACGTCGCGCTGGGCCGGCTGCTTTCGTCGCGCCGCGACCATCCGCTGCTCGACATCATCGAAGACAGCTACCGCACGGTCACCGTCACCGATCCGGAATCCGACGTGGCCTACCTGTTCAACCATTACCACCTGATCTCCACGCCGGTGGTCGATGAAAGCGGCCGGCTGGTCGGCGTGATCACCATCGACGACGCCATGGCCGTGCTCGATGAAGAGCACGAGGAAGACCTGCTGCGCCTGGCCGGCGTCGACGAGGATTCGTCGCTGACCGACACGGTGCTGCGCACCACCCGCGGCCGCGCGGTGTGGCTGTTCGTCAACCTGCTGACCGCGATCCTGGCCTCGCTGGTGATCAACGCCTACGCCGAGACCATCGACCAGATGGTGGCGCTGGCGGTGCTGATGCCGATCGTCGCCTCGATGGGCGGCAACGCCGGCACCCAGACCATGACCGTGGCGGTCCGGGCGATCGCCACCCGTGAGCTGACCGCCAGCAACGCACTTCGGGTGAGCTGGCGCGAGATCACGGTCGGCGCGATCAACGGCCTGCTGTTCGGGCTGATCATGGCCGGCGTGGCGGCGTTCTGGTTCGGCGTGCCGAAGCTGGCCCTGGTCATCGCCGTGGCGATGGTGCTCACACTGATCGCTGCGGCCCTCGGCGGCATCCTCATTCCGATCCTGCTCGAGCGCCTGAAGATCGACCCGGCGCTGGCCTCCGGTCCGTTCGTCACCACCGTGACCGACGTGGTCGGCTTCTTCGCCTTCCTGGGGCTGGCCTCGATGCTTCTGCTCTGACGACGGCAGGATCGCTTGGTGTATCCCGCCACTGTTCGCGGTTGACCTCGCCCGACCGGAGGCCGGTCGGGAAGAGAAGTGGTCATGCAGGTAGCGACCAGGCGCTCCGGTCGCTCGTCCCGCGGCCCGCTGCCTCGATGGTCGAACGCCAGCGACCGATCAGCCGATACGGTGTCAGGACCCGGCTGCGGCCTCGCTGCCGGTCGAATACTCGCTGACCCGGCATTCCCCGTCATCGCAGGACAACAACGACGAGGTGCCTTCGCACTGCGCGGTATAGACCAGCACCTGATCGACGCCTTCGCCGACATAGACCAGGTCGATGCACTCCAGCTTCTCGGCGGACTTCGCGACCGCGTCCGGGATCTGGTGCTCCACCGCCGCCGCCAGGGCTCCGGCCTGGCCGCAGTTCATCGGCACCGGGATCAGCGCAGGGTACTGGCAGGCCGCACCGGTGGCGGCATCGACGCCGGCGCCGATCAGGCCGCCGAAGATGATGTTGCCGAAGGTCATGGCCTTGAGCGATGAACTGACGGTCATGATGTAGTCGTCGTAGCCACTGCGCGAACACTGCACGGTCAACTTGCCGCAGACGCGGTTGACCTGCACCGTTCCCGGCGTCTCGTTGACATAGTAGGTTCCTTCCTTGTTGGTCAGTTCACAGGACGCCGCCGGGCAGTTCGGCGTCTAGTGGGCCATGCGGCAAATCAGGTGACACTCAGCCGTCGCACCCGCGTCGTATGCAAGGCGCGCGAGTGCAGGCGTCCTTGCCGGGCCGTCAAGCGAGCGGAACGCAGCATACGGTGCGGGTGCGACGGCCCTCCGGGAGTCACTGTGCCGGCACGACTCGGCGTTGCGTTTCCTGGCAAGGGAGCGGCCATTCCCTGCGAAACGCGCCTTGATCCGCGCCGGCACAGTGGCTCTGAGCGTTACCTGATTTGTCGCATGGCCCACTAGATCGAGACCATCTGGTCCTGCCCGGTGGTGATCGATGCGCAGCCGGTGAGCGCCGATGCGCCGGCGAGCAGCGCCAGAAGTTGCTTTGCAGGTTTCATGTTCATCTGTCGTTTTATTCCACGTTGTCGATTGAAGGTGTGCAACGTGGCCGGGCACGGGGCACGACCTCGCCCACCACGCCGCAGGGGCGCGATGTCGATGTACGCGTCAGGAAGCTGGATGAAATCCGTACCCCATTTCCGGTCGTATGCGCGCGGAGAGCCGCAGCGGCACGAACCGCCCCTCGGTTGCCAAGCCACGATCGCAGCATATCGGGCCCATCTCGACAATTCAATCGCAAGGATGGTCGGACAGAATCGAGGTTTGTGCCAAGGACGTGCCGATGACCCCGTCGACGCTGATCGACTTCTGGTTCGGCCGCGATGGCACGCGCCCTGTGCATCGAAGGGCTCCGACTCGGCTCAGCGGCCCGGACTCGAGGCCGTGCTACGGCCGCGGACGACCAGCCCGATCCCGATCAGGACCAGCGTGCCGGCGCCCAGCAACCGGGCCGACAACGGCTCGGCCAGCAGCAGGACGCCGCCGCCGGCGGTCAGCACCGGCACGGCCAGCTGCGCGACGGCGGCGGTGTGCGTGTCGATCCGGCGCAGCGCGGCATACCAGATCGCGTACCCGAGACCGGACGCCAGCGCACCGGAGGCCACCGCCAGGAGCACCCCGTGGGGATCCCAGCGGGCCTGGGTCGCCCAGACGGCCAGCAGGCCCAGGGCCGGAACCGAGGCGCGGAGGAAGTTTGCCGCGGTGCGGGCGGTCGGGTTGCCCGGCCCGCTGGCCCGCAGCGTGTAGATGCCCCAGGCCACGCCGGCGATCAGCATCAGCCCGGCCTCGGCCGCCGGCGGGGCAGCCAGTCCCGGCCACAGCAACAGCAGCAAGCCGCCGAGCGCGGTGAAGCTGCCGAGCCGCTGCCTGCCGGTCAGGCGCTCGCCGCGCGCTGCGGCCGCCGCCAGCATCGTGACCTGCACGGCACCGAACAGCAGCAGCGCACCGGTCGCGGCGGTCAGGCCTCGATACGCCAGCGAAAAGCACAACGCGTAGCCGAACAGCGCCAGGGCCGGCGTCCAGCCGCCTCTCGAGTCGCTGCGCTCGATCCGTGCACGGACCAGCACCAGCAGCAGCAAGGCACCGGACACCAGGCGAACCGCGGTGAAGCTGATCGGGTCGATCCCGGTCAGGTCCAGCGCGGCGCGGGTCAGCACGGAGTTGGCGGCGAAGGCAAGCAGCGCCAGCGCGGTCAGTCCGATGGCGCGAATCGATGGTCGCATGCAACAGGATTCCCGAAGTGGAGAGCGAGTGCCCGGGCTCGGGCGGCACCGGGCCGCGGGGTACGGAGGCGGCCGTGCGTGGCGAAGCCTGCGCACCCAGCGAAGCGAACGATCTCGCTCAATGGTACAGAACGACTGGCCGAATGCAGCACTGAGCCACTACCCTGTACCAACGCTCATCGCCGGAGCCTCGACATGGACACCGGACTACCGCTGATCGACCTTCTGATTCGGCTCGGCGCGGCCGCCGGTCTGGCGGCGCTGATCGGGCTGGAGCGCGAATTTCGCGGCCGACCCGCCGGGCTGCGCACCCACATGCTGGTTTCGCTGGGCGCGGCCGGCTTCCTGCTGGTCGGCTACGAGATCCTGTTCGCAACCGCCAGCGGCAGCCCATCGGCGCCCGTCGATCCGACCCGCATCGTCGAGGGCGTGATCACCGGCATCGGCTTCCTCGGCGCCGGCAGCATCATCCAGTCGCGCGGCTCGGTCCAGGGCCTGACCACCGGGGCGGCGATCTGGATCGCCGGCGCGGTGGGCGTGGCCTGCGCGTCCGGAAACCTCGTCCTCGCCGCGCTGCTGACCGCCTTTGCGCTGGTCATCGTCACCGCACTCGGCAAGTTCGAGGACCGCATCGAGGACTGAGCGACAGGCGGAGGGTCGGGCGGCTCGGCCAGCAGGCGCCAGCGGCGATTCGGGCGGCCGGAAGTGCGTCCTGCGAACGGCAAGGACTCGTCGCGCCGGGTGCATCTTCGCCGTTCGACGTCGATTCACTGCCTGAACTGACGATTGCGTCACATACCGTGACGATTTTCGGCGATCCCATAACAACCCGTGCCCGACCAGCGCGGGCGCGATCGCGTGGCGACGGTTTTTTCCTCGGAATTTCAGGGTGATGGAATCGAGTACCCGATTCTGGCACAAAAATCGCATTCGTACTTGCGAAGGCCATCGGGCCTCGAACAACGAACGAATCACCCAACAAGAAACCATTCAATAGAGGAAACGACAATGAACAAGCTCGCAATCGCAACCGCCATCGCCGCCGTCTTCGCCGGCACCTCCGCCTTCGCCGCCGTCGGTGGCCAGACCTCGGGCGAAATCGTCATCAAGGGCACCGTCGGTGACCTGTGCGAAATCGCCGTGGTCGACCTGGGCACCAACCTGAACCTGGTCGACGGCGAGCAGAACGCTCGGGTCGGTGAGATCACCGAGACCTGCAACAACCCGGAAGGCTACGAAGTCTCCTTCAGCTCCGACAACGGCGGCTACATGGCCGGCCCGCTGGACGCCCAGTCGTTCTACCGCATCAGCTACGACGACATCGAGGACGAAAGCCTGGAAGACGACCAGCGCATCGAACGCGACGAGCCGCAGTGGAACGCCGCCTACGACCTCACCGTCAACGTCGACGGCGACAGCGAACTGCCGGCCGGCAGCTACCGCGACCTGGTCACGGTGGAAATCGCAGCGCT
>NZ_JAAWWS010000167.1:0-53868 GCF_012272825.1 Wenzhouxiangella sp. XN79A
CCCGGCCGGTTCGCGCGCAAGCGCCCTCCAACAGTCGAATCGCGCGCAACGCCCGACCGAAGGCCTGTTGGAGGCCGCTTGCGGGCGAAGGGTGGTCAGGGCGGTTCGCGAGCAAGCGCCCTCCAACAGTCGAATCGCGCGCAACGCCCGACCGAAGGCCTGTTGGAGACCGCTTGCGGGCGAAGGGCGGCCCGGCCGGTTCGCGAGCAAGCGCCCTCCGACAGGCGAACCCCGGCTGACGATCGACCGTTCCCCGGGAACGAAAAGAGCCGGGGCCCCGAAGGCGCCCCGGCCCGGACCTTCGAGATCGTCGCTCAGGCGTACTTGAAGAACCGCAGCGCCCGGCGCAGCACGTACCGGGCGCGCGGCGGCAGTTCGGCCGCATCGAGGGTCTCGCCGTTCCAGCTCACCTGGCCGCTGAACTCCGGTCCTTCGCCGGCGCGGCGGACGGTCAGGTTCTCGATCAGCAGCGTGTTGATCACCGCATTGCCAGCCGCGTCAGTGGTCTCGGATTCGATCAGGCCGTCGTAGGTGGTGATCACGGCATCGCCGTCGCCGTAGCGGTTACGGACCATCTCGCCGTTGACCCTGCGGCCGTCGGCGTCGGGCTGGAAGTCGGTGAAGCGGGCGACGGTCTCGGTCTCGCTGCCGCCGATCTCCAGTGTGCCGGACGTGGCGATGACCAGCGTCCCGCCTGCCGGATCGGTCAGCGTCACGTCACGCTGGAGATCCACCGCGGCCACGGTCGGAACAGCGAACAGGGAAAGGGCGAGCAGCATCAGGGGGGAAAAACGGTTCATCGAAAAGCTCCTTCGGTGGGGGAAAAGGACGCGCTGTCGGCGTCGAAGACAACAACGGGTCCGGCGCCGGAACGGTTGACGGCTGCGACCTGCCGGCCGCCCCCGGCGAACCGCCCGACCGAAGCCCCGTGGGTGGCCGCAGGCTCCGATCGACAGAAGATGGACGAGAAGCCGGGAAACTGCGAAGAGCGTGGAAAAGGACAGTGAACGGTGACCAACAACCGAGAACGAAAACCTCGCTCACCGTTCACCATTCATCGAGAACCGAGAACCGAGAACCGAGAACCGAGAAGCTGAACCCTGAACCCTGAACCCTGAACCCTGAACCCTGAAACCTGCCCTCCCCCCGGTTCACTCCCCCCGCCGAACGATCGCGGCCCGGGCCGCCGGCTCGGCCTCGATCAGCTGGCGAGCCAGCGCGGCGCGCTCCTCGTCGCCGAGGTCGCGCATCGTGCGCATCAGCCGGCGCCGGTCGGCGCGGTCCAGCGATTCCCAGACGCCGGGCAGGGCGGCGCGTTCGCCTTCGCTGAGCAGCGTCCGCCATTCGCGCTCGCCGGCGCTGCGCTCGGCCTGCATGCCCTGCAGGAAGGCGCGGCGTTCGCCGCCGTTCATGCGCTCCCAACGCTGGCGAAGCGCCTGGCGCTGTTCCGGGGGCAGGTTGCGCAGGCGGTCCTGGGCCTGCTTGAGCCGCGCGCGCTGCTCGGGGCTGAGGTCGCGCAGCCGCTCCATCCGTCCTCGGATCCGCTCGCGCTCTTCGGGCGTCATCGCGTCCCAGGCCTCGAGCCGGCGGCGTACGTCGTCGCGCTGCTCGGGGGTCATGTCGCGCCATTCCTCGGCATGGGTCAGCAGCCGTTCCTTCTGCGCGTCGTCGAGCGAGTCCCAGCGCTCCGACCACGGCGCCAGCAGCGCCTGCTGGCCCTCGTCGAGGTCCTTCCAGTCCTGCGCACCGGCCGTGACCGAAGCGAGGATCAGCGTTGCGGCCAGCACCAGGCGCTTCATCCGGACCGCTCCGGGGCCTCGTCGAGGTCCTGTTCGGCCAGCCAGGCATAGAACGCCGGTTCGTCGGCGGCCAGGTCGAAGCTCTCCGAGGCCAGCAGGTCGAGATCGTCGGTCATCGGCATCGGCTCCGGCATTTCTCCACCGGGCATCAGCAGCGCGGCGGTCAGCGCCACCACCGCCACCGATGCAGCGATCGGCAGCATCACGGTCCAGCGCGACGGCGCCGCCGAGGCCGTTCGCTCGGCCAGCGCCGCGCGCCGGGCCTCGGCCAGGCGGTCGCCGTGCCGCCGGGCGACATCGTCGGCCTCGGCGTCCAGCGCGCCGCGGACCCGGTCGTTCCAGTCGCGATCTCGATGCTCGTTCATCGTTCGTGCTCCAGCAGTTCGCGCAGGCGGGCCTGCGCTCGAAAGTAATGCGTCTTCACCGAGCCGGTCGACACGCCCAGCGCTTCGGCCGTCTCGCGAACGTCCAGCTGTTCCCAGGCCCGCAGCAGGAACACCTGTCGCTGGCGGTCGGGCAGCGCGGCCAGCGCGGTCTGCAGTCGGCCCGCGAACTGCTCGTGTTCGGCGTGGCCTTCGGGCCCGGGCAGCACCGCCGGCTCGGCGGTGGCCTGTTCGACCGGGTCCGGCGCCTCGACGTTCCGGCCCGGCGTCCACCACCACTTGCCGCGCCGCGTGCGGCTGCGGTGCAGGTCCGTGATGCGATTGTCGAGGATGCGGTGGAACAGTGGCCGCCGCTCAGCGGCCGGGCGATCGCCGTAGCGTCGAACGAACGCCACCATCGCATCCTGCACCGCGTCCAGCGCGTCGTCCTCCGAGCCCAGCGACAGCCGGGCCATGACCACCGCACGCGGCTGCACCGCGGCCAGAAAGGCCTCGAGCGTCTCATCGTCGGCCGGGTCGTTGGCCGCGGGCGCGTTGTCCATCGTCAGTGTGGGCTCCGAGGTCAAGAGGCAGTCGTCCGGACGATCCTGGGAGCTACAACGCGCAGCCCGGCCCGGGGTTGACAGGCCTGCGCCAGTATCCGCCGCCGGCCGTCGCCGTGATGCTGCGCCGGGGCCGCCGCGCAGCGCCTCATCGGGCCGGGCGGGTTCGCTCCAGCCCGGCCCGCTCGACCGCGCGCGCGCCCAGCTCGCGCTCCAGCACAGCGGCCAGCATGGCGTCGAGCGCCGGAAGCTGGTCGGCCAGGTGGCGGCGAAAGGCCTCGGCGGCCGGCGGGGTCAGGATGTCACGGCGCTGCACCCAGTGCCAGTTCACCGGTGCCGGGAAATGCGGTACCGGCGGCAGGGCCAGCCGCCCGGCTTCCAGCTCCAGGCCGACCGCGTGCAGCGAGATGACCGCCAGTCCGTGCCCGCCCTGCACCGCCTGCTTGATCGCCTCGTTGCTGCCCAGCTCCAGCGCCGGTGCCAGGTCCACGCCGAAGCGCTCCAGCCACTCGGTCATCCACAACCGCGTGCCCGAGCCTTCCTCGCGCACCACGAACCGCGCCCGCGCCACGTCGCGCACGTCGATTCGCCGGCGGCTCATCCACGGGTGGTCGGGCGCGGCGATCATGACCAGCGGGTTGGCGCCGATGCGCTCGGCGGTCACGTCGCGGTCGCTCGGCGGACGGGTCATCAGGTAGACGTCGTCCAGGCCCTGGTCCAGCCGCTCCAGCAGCCGGTCTCGCGGCAGAATGCGCAGGCTGGCCTCGATGCCGGGATGGGCTTCGCGGAACCGGCCAAGCAGCCGCGGCACCAGGTATTCCCCGGTCGACACCGCCGCGATCCGCAGCCGCCCGCGCTCGATGCCGCCGCGCGCGGCCAGGCGCTGCTCCAGCCGCTTCAGTTCGTCGTCGATCCGGCGCGAGGCTTCCAGCGCGTCGCGCCCCGCGCCGGTCAGCTGCAGCCGGCGTCCGATCACCTGGTACAGCGGAAGGCCCAGCTGCTCGGTCAGCTGTTTGAGCTGGATCGACAGCGTCGGCGCGGTCAGGTGCAGCCGCTGCGCGGCTCGGGCGATCGAGCCTTCCTCGGCCACCACGCGAAGGATCCGGAGCTGGTGCAGTGTGGCGCGGATCATCGGCCGGGCCCCGGGGTCGAACGGCAGGTGGAATGAGTTGATGAAAGTCTATTCATCATGTCATTCATATTAACTTTCATACACCCGACCGGTCCACTAGACTCCGCCCGCCAATCAGAACCACAACAACGGGGTCGACCATGTCCGCACAACTCGACGAACTCAACGCACGGCTTTCGCGCGCCGCCCATCCCGAGCGCGTCACTGTCGCGCTGGCCGAAGGCGACGGCATCGGGCCGGAAATCTCCGGCGCCGTCTGCGCCATTCTCGAAGCCGCCGGCGCGCGCGTGCGCTTCGACCCCATCACCGTCGGCGAGCAGTGCTATCTCGACGGCGTCACCTCCGGCATCCCGCAGTCGGCCTGGGACGCCATCCGCGAGCATCGCGTGCTGCTCAAGGGCCCGATCACGACCCCGCAGGGCGGTGGCTACAAGAGCCTGAACGTGACCATGCGCAAGGCGCTGGGCCTGTTCGCCAACGTCCGTCCGTGCCGCGCCTGGCATCCGTGGGTCGACACCCGCCATCCGGACATGGACCTGGTCATCGTCCGTGAGAACGAGGAAGACACCTACGCCGGCATCGAACATCGCCAGACCCCCGAAGTCACCCAGTGCCTGAAGCTGATTTCCGAGCCGGGCAGCGAGCGGCTGATCCGCTACGCCTTCGAACTGGCCCGCGCGCAGGGCCGCGACCGGGTTCACTGTCTGTCGAAGGACAACATCATGAAGGTCACCGATGGCCTGTTCCATCGCACCTTCGACCGCATCGCCGCGGAGTACCCGGAGATCGAGGCGAAGCACCTGATCATCGACATCGGCACCGCGCTGCTGGCCGATCGGCCCGAGATGTTCGATGTCGTCGTCGCCCCGAACCTCTACGGCGACATCGTCTCCGACGTGGCCGCGCAGATCACCGGCTCGGTCGGCCTGGGCGGCTCGGCCAACATCGGCGAGGGCTTCGCCATGTTCGAAGCCGTCCATGGCTCGGCCCCCGACATCGCCGGCCAGGACATCGCCAACCCCTCCGGACTGCTGCTGGCTGCCATCGAGATGCTTCGCTACATCGACGACACCGCCACGGCCGAAACCATCCACAACGCCTGGCTGGCCACCCTGGCCGACGGCCTGCACACCGCCGACCTCTACCGCGAAGGCCGTAGCGCGAAGAAACTGGGCACCCGGGCCTTCGGCGAAGCCGTCATCGAGCGCCTCGGACGCCGCCCCGAAGGCGAGATCCGCGCCAGCGAAGGCGCCCTGCCGCGGGCCGAGAACAGCTGGCCGCGCGCCGAACGCCGGCCCGACAAGGCCCTGCACGGCATCGACGTGTTCCTCGACTGGGATACCCACGACCGCAATCCCGACGTCCTGGGCCGCCGCGTCCAGCGTCTGGCCGACGGCACCGCGTTCGAGCTGGTCATCATCACCAACCGCGGCGTGAAGGTCTTCCCCGAAGGACTCCCAGAAACGCGCTGCACCGACCACTGGCGCTGCCGCTTCCGCACCCCCCACGGCACCCCGGCCACCCACGCCGACGTCCTCGCGTTGCTCGACAACTTCGTCGCCGACGGCCTGGACTTCATCAAGACCGAACACCTCTACACCTTCGACGGCGAACGCGGCTATTCGCTGGGGCAGGGGGAGTAGGCACGATCGGGTTCCGGGTTCCGGGTTCCGGGATTCGGGATTCGGGATTCGGGATTCGGGATTGCCGTTTCGAGGCCGCTGGCCGCCGCGTCTCCATCGTCGCGGCCGCCGCTTTCCCTGTTCCCGTCGTTCCGTCGCGCCGCTTCCTCCTTCTCCGTCGTCTCGGGGCGCCGTTTTCAATGCCTCTGTCGTTCCGGGGTGCCCCTTCCAATACCTCCGTCGTTCCGGGGCGCCGAACAGGCGAACCCGGAACCTCGTGACGCGGGCGGCAGGGCTCTACGGGCGATTTCGTCACGAGATCCCGGGTTCCGGCTGCGCCGGCCCCGGGATGACCAGGAGTAGAGGGCGCCGGCCACGGGATGACCAGGAAGTAGAGGGCACCGGCCCCGGGATGACCAGGAAGTAGAGGGCGCCGCTCGCAATACCTCCGTCGTTCCGGGGCGCCGAACAGGCGAACCCGGAACCTCGTGACGCGGGCGGCAGGGTTCTACGGGCGATCACGTCACGAGATCCCGGGTTCCGGCTGCACCGGCCCCGGGATGACCAGGAAGTAGAGGGCGCCGCTTCCTCCTTCTCCGTCGTTCCGGGGCGCCGAACAGGCGAACCCGGAACCTCGTGACGCGGGCGGCAGGGTTCTACGGGCGATTTCGTCACGAGATCCCGGGTTCCGGCTGCGCCGGCCCCGGGATGACCAGGAAGTAGAGGGCGCCGGCCCCGGAATGACCAGGAGTAGAGGGCACCGCTTCCAATACCTCCGTCGTTCCGGGGCGCCGGCCTCAATTTCCCCGTCGTTCCGGGGCGCCGAACAGGCGAACCCGGAACCTCGTGACGTGGGCGGCAGGGTTCTACGAGCGATCGCATCACGAGATCCCGGGTTCCGGCTGCACCGGCCCCGGGATGACCAGGAAGTAGAGGGCGCCGCTTCCTCCTTCTCCGTCGTTCCGGGGCGCCGAACAGGCGAACCCGGAACCTCGTGACGCGGGCGGCAGGGTTTGATGGGCGATTGCGTCACGAGATCCCGGGTTCCGGCTACGCCGGCCCCGGGATGACCAGAAGTAGAGGGCGCCGGCCCCGGAATGACCAGGAGTAAAGGGCACCGGCCCCGGGATGACCAGGAGTAGAGGGCGCCGCTCGCAATACCTCCGTCGTTCCGGGATGCCGCTTCCTCCCTTCTCCGTCGTTCCGGGGCGCCGAACAGGCGAACCCGGAACCTCGTGACGTGGGCGGCTGGGTTCTACGGGCGATCACGTCACGAGATCCCGGGTTCCGGCTGCGCCGGCCCCGGGATGACCAGGAGAAGAGGGGGCCGGCCCCGGGATGACCAGGAAGTAGAGGGCGCCGGCCCCGGGATGACCAGGAGTAGAGGGCGCCGCTCGCAATACCTCCGTTGTTCCGGGGCGCCGCTCCCTCCTTCTCCGTCGTTCCGGGGCGCCGAACAGGCGAACCCGGAACCTCGTGACGCGGGCGCCACGGTTCTACGGGCGATTTCGTCACGAGATCCCGGGTTCCGGCTGCGCCGGCCCCGGGATGACCAGGAAGTGGAGGGCGCCGGCCCCGGGATGACCAGAAGTAGAGGGCGCCGGCCCCGGGATGACCAGGAGTAGAGGGCGCCGCTCGCAATACGTCCGTCGTTCCGGGATGCCGCTTCCTCCTTCTCCGTCGTTCCGGGGCGCCGAACAGGCGAACCCGGAACCTCGTGACGTGGGCGGCAGGGTTCGATGGGCGATCGCATCACGAGATCCCGGGTTCCGGCTGCGCCGGCCCCGGGATGACCAGAAGTAGAGGGCGCCGACCCCGGGATGACCAGGAAGTAGAGGGGCCGGCCCCGGGATGACCAGGAGGTAGAGGGCGCCGGCCCCGGGATGACCAGGAGGTAGAGGGCGCCGGCCCCGGGATGACGAGGTGTAGTAGGCACCACTTCCAATACCTCCGCCGTTCCGCAGCGCCGGACTGGCGAACCTGGTCATCGGGAACCCCCGTTCATCCGCTGAACACAACCTTCTCCCAACCCTCGGTATTTTCAGCTTTTTCCTCGTATTTCCGATCGTTCGCATGTTGACGTGCCGGCTCGCGTGTCGGTACACTGAACCCCAATGTCTGGAATGGGCGTTCGTCGATCGCGACGGGTTCCGGCAGATTGGCAGTCTGTCATCGGTTGCCTCGACGCGAACCGAATCGGTCCACCGGACGCAAATCCGAGACGCGGCGATCAGCCGGTAGGGTGGAGCAACGTGAACAATCGAATCTCGAAATTCTTCCTCGCAACCTCGGCGCTGGCCTGTGCCTCCGCCTGGGCCGGTCCGGTCGGTACGCTCGACGCCGATGCCGCCTACGATGTGCGCGCCGCCGGTGAGACCGAGTTCGTCCGCTTCACGCAGAACGGCGCCACGTTCTATACCGGCGATACGCTGCGCACCCACCGCGGCGCGGCCGTGCTGAACCTGAACGCCGGCGGCGGGCTGGGCTTCCACGAAGGCAGCGAGGCCACGGTCGGGACTGCCGACGACGGCGCGGTCCGGGTCGATCTCCAGGCCGGCCGCGTGCTGTACGCGCTGCCCGAAGCCGCCCAGTCGCTGGTGCTCACGGCCGGCAACTTCACCCTGACCACCGCCTCGCCGGACACCGTCCGCGTGGACGTTGCCCGCAGCGGCGAATTCGTCGGCACGGTCCATCGCCTCGAAGGCGGCAACGTCAAGGTCGAAGTCCAGTCCGGCGCGCTGCACGTGCGCAACGGTGCTGCGATGCAGCTCCAGGTCGATGCCGGCGAAACCGTGGGCCTGCTCGACCTGCCGGCCACCGCCGCGGTCGACGTCCAGGCCGAATCGGCCATTCGGATCGTCGCCCCGGAAACCGTCGGCCCGAACGAAAGCTTCGACGTCGTCATCGACGCGCCCGGAGCGCTCGACGGCAACTACCTCGCCGTCGCGCCGCAAGGGGCCGCGCCGAGTCGCTTCGATTCCGTAGCCAGCATCCGCGGCGAGAACAGCGTAGCCAAGACCGCGCCGGGGACCGAGGGCGATTACGAAATCCGGCTGATCGACGAAGACACCGGCGAAATCCTCGCCTTCGTGCCGCTTTCGGTCACGCGCCCGGAAGCCGTGGTGGCCGCAGCCTCCAGCGTCGGCGCCGGGGGCGGCGGCGGGTTCGCGGGGCCGATCATGGCCGTCGGTGCCGGTGCGCTCGCGGTCTACATCGTCTCCGAAGCCAGCGACGACGACGACGATCCGCAGCCGGTCTCGCCCTGATCCGATCGGAGCCGGGCCGCATCGGCCCCGGCCGCGCGCCGACGATCGGTGCGCTTCGTCGAATCATCCGCAGGGCCGGCCGCTACGCCGGGCACGGCCGCAAGGGCTTTCTCCAGTGGGGTGCGTACGTCGTTTCATGAACAGAATGCTTCTTCTTCTCCTTGCCCTTCCGCTGCTGGCGGCCCTCACCGGTTGTGCCTCGAACAACAACGGCGCCGACACGATGTCGCTGGCCGAATTCCAGAGCCAGTACACCAGCGCCAACCCGGACATCGATACCGTCAACCAGCAGCTGCTGTCGCTGTCGGTCGGCAACGAGGGTGACGTCATCTACCGGCTGGGTGCCGGTGACGAAATCCGCATGAACGTGTTCGGCGTCGAAGAGCTCAGTGGCGAATACCGCATCGACGGCAACGGTCGGATCAGCCTGCCGCTGATCGGCCAGATCGACATCTCCGGCTACACCCTGGCCGATGCCGAAGACGTGCTCGAGCGTCGCTACGGCGAGCGCTACCTCAGGAACCCGCAGATCACCGTCTCGGTCGTCGAGTTCCGCAGCCAGCAGTTCACCGCCGTCGGGGCCGTCGGCCAACCGCGGGTCTACAACGTGGAACGCAAGATCACCCTGATCGAGGCGCTGGCCATGGCCGGCGGCCTGGGCCAGCACGCCGGCGGTTATGTCTACCTCACCGACAAGGTTCGCGATCCGGAGTCCGGCGAACTCGGCATGCGCAACGTCGCCGTGGCCGTCGAAGACCTCACCAGCGGTCGGACCGACGTCAACCTGGTGCTCGGCGAAGACGCGCTGATCAACGTGCCCGAGGCCGGTTCGATCTTCGTCGAGGGCGCCGTCGAGCGCCCCGGCGTGTTCCGCGCGCCCGGCGAGATCACCGTGCTCAAGGCCATCGCAATGGCCGGCGGCCTGAAGTTCGAGGCCAACCGCAACACCCTGCACGTGCTGCGTCGCGACCAGGTCACCGGCGAGTGGCAGCAGAATACGGTCGCGATGGAAGACATCCGCCTGTCGCCGAACAACGACCTGCCGCTGAGCGACGGCGACATCGTCGTGGTCCAGAACGGCCCCATCCGCACCGCGTGGATCGGCCTGTGGAACGGCCTGGCCCGCATCGCCATGCTCGGCTTCCGACCACTGTGATGATTCGTCGAGGCATTCAGGGGGAACGACGATGACCGACCATCGAGACGACGACCCGAACGGCCGTCACCTGCGCCCGGTCGGCCAGGGCGGCGGTCAGCAGCTGGCGCCCTACGACCCGTTCACCCAGCCGCCGGACGACGACGACACCATCGACCTGCGCGAGTACTGGCGCATCCTGGTCAAGCGCAAGTGGGTCGTCATCAGCGTGCTGGCCATCATCACCGTCGCCACCTTGTTGTCGACGACGCTGATGATCCCGGTCTATCGCTCCGCGGCCACCATCCAGATCACGCCGCCGAACAGCCGCATCCTGGATTACGCCGACTTCTCCGGCGAAGGGCAGGGCTACCTGGCCCAGCAGCAGTTCTACACCACCCAGTACGAAATCCTGCGCTCGCGCTCGCTGGCCGAGGCCGTGGTCCGCGCCGAGAATGTCGAGAACCACCCCGAGCTCACCGGCGAAATCCGCCAGCGCAGCCTCATCGGCGAACTGCGCTCGTTGCCGGGCGCCATCAAGCGCGCGCTCGGCTCGCAGCCGACCGCGCGCATCGAAGGGCTCAGCGCCGAGCAGCGCCGCGAGCGCGAGGTCAAGCGCGCCGCCGGCACCCTGATGGGCCGGCTGTCGATCGAACCGGTGCGCAACTCCAACCTGGTCAACGTCAGCGTCCAGGCCTTCGATCCGCAGTTCGCCGCGCGCATGGCCAATGCCGTCGTCGACGAGTACACCCGGGCCTCGATGCAGCGCCGCATGGATGCCGGCGCCCAGGCCCGCGACTTCCTCGAAGGCGAACTGGCCGACATGCGCATCGAGCTCGAGCGCGCCGACCAGGCCCTGCTGGACTTCGCCCAGGCCAACCAGGTGGCCGACCTCGAGCAGCGCATCGCCATGGCCAACACCACCCTGGAGGACCTGAACGCCCGCCTGAGCACCGTCGAGACCGAACTGGTCCAGCTCGAGTCGTACCGCACCATGATCCAGCGCGGCCAGGCCGCCGACATCAACCAGGTCAGCGACAGCGAAGCCATCCGTGAACTCAGGGCGCAGCGCGCCGCGCTGGCCACCGAATACGCCAGCCTGTCGCAGCGCTTCCAGGACGACTACCCCACGCTGGTCGAGTTGCGCAACCGGATGGACACCATCTCCGAACAGATCGCCGACGAACGCGCGCTGGCGGTCCGCGAAATCCTTGCCCGCTACAACAGCCGCACCGCCGAAGCCGAATCGCTGCGCGACGCGATCGAGCGGCGCGAACAGGCCATCCTGGCGCTGAACCAGCAGGGCGTGCAGTACAACATCCTGCGGCGCGAGTTCGAGACCAACCGCGAGCTCTACGACGGTCTGCTCCAGCGCATGAAGGAAATCGGCGTCGCCGCAGGCGTGCAGGAAAACAACATCGCCATCATCGACGGCGCGCTGCCGGCCGGCGCACCGTTCAGCCCCAACCTCAGCCGCAACCTGGCCCTGGCCATCGTGCTGGGCCTGATGGCCGGCGTCGGCCTGGCGCTGGTGCTGGAGTTCTTCGACTCCACCGTCCACCGCACCGAAGACCTCGAAGCGCTCACCGGCCGCCCGGTGCTGGGCCTGGTGCCCATGGTCAAGACACGAGACCAGCGCAAGGACCACGCCGACATCGCGCTGCCCGAACGCGCCGTCGGCCACTACTCGGCCCGCTTCCCCAAGTCGTCGGTCTCCGAGGCCTTCCGCTCGCTGCGCACCAGCCTCATGTTCTCCACCCCGGAGGGCATGCCGAAGACCCTGCTGATCACCTCGCCGGGCCCGGGCGACGGCAAGACCACCACCGCCATCAACCTGGCCACCGTCATGGCCCAGAACGGCGCCCGGGTCCTGCTGATCGACGCCGACCTGCGCAAACCGCGTCTGCACCGCGACTTCGGCAAGCCGCAGTCGCCGGGCCTGACCAACCGCATCGCCGGCAGCCAGGGCGAAGCCGCCGACGAAGCCTCCATCTTCAAGACCGACGTCGAGGGCCTGTTCATCATGCCCAGCGGCAACTCCGCGCCCAACCCCGCCGAACTGCTCAGTTCCGAGCGCATGGGCAAGATCATCGGCATGAGCACGCGGGCCTTCGACCACGTCATCATCGACACCGCGCCGATCCTCGGCCTGGCCGACTCCATGGTCCTCTCGCGCCAGGTCGACGGCCTCGTTCTCGTCGCCTCGGCCGGCAAGACCAACAAGGACAACATCAAGTCCAGCATGCGCCGCCTGGCCCAGGTCCGCGCTCCCGTCCTCGGCGTCGTCCTCAACGCCGTCGACCTCGAAAGCCCCGACTATGCCTATTACAGCGCGTACTACTACAACTACGAGTCGGACGAAGACGACAGCAAAGACACCAAGGCGCTGGGCAAGACCGCCTGAAACGGCGCGTTCCGGGTTCCGGGTTCCGGGTTTCGGGTTTCGGGTTTCGGGTTTCGGGGTTCGGAGTTCGGGGTTCGGGGTTCAGGAGTCAGGGGCAGGGCGCCGCCTGCCCTGTCTCCGCCGCTCTCGTCGCACCGCGTCCAATACCTCCGTCGTCCCGGGGCGCCGCGTCCTCCTTCTCCGTCGTTCCGGGGCGCCGAACAGGCGAACCCGGAACCTCGTGACGCGGGCGCCACGGTTCTACGGGCGATTGCGTCACGAGATCCCGGGTTCCGGCTGCGCCGGCCCCGGGATGACCAGAAGTAGAGGGCGCCGGCCCCGGGATGACGGGAAGGTAGAGGGTGCCGGCCCCGGAATGACCAGGAGTAGAGGGCACCGCTTCCAATACCTCCGTCGTTCCGGGGCGCCGAACAGGCGAACCCGGAACCTCGTGACGCGGGCGGCAGGGTTCTACGGGCGATCGCGTCACGAGATCCCGGGTTCCGGCTGCGCCGGCCCCGGGATGACGAGGAAGTAGAGGGCGCCGGCCCCGGGATGACGGGAAGGTAGAGGGTGCCGGCTCCGGGATGACCAGGAGATAGAGGGCGCCGCTCGCAATGCCTCCGTCGTTCCGGGGCGCCGAATAGGCGAACCCGGAACCTCGTGACGCGGGCGGCAGGGTTCTACGGGCGATTGCGTCACGAGATCCCGGGTTCCGGCTGCGCCAGCCCCCCCCGGAATGACCAGGAAGTAGAGGGCGCCGGCCCCGGGATGACGAGGAGAAGAGGGGGCCGGCCCCGGGATGACGAGGAGTAGAGGGCGCCGGCCCCGGATGACGAAGACCGATAGGCGCTACCTACCACCCCAGAGTTGCAGCAAGGTCCCGCCAGTCAGGATTCTCCCGTTCGATCATTTCGACCTTCCACGAGCGTCTCCATTTCTTCAACTCCTTTTCGCGCTCGATCGCCGCGCTGATGCATTCATGCAGCTCGAACCAGACAAGTCGATGAAGGTTGTAGCGTTTGCAGAACCCGTCCACGAATCCACCCCGGTGCTCTTCGATCCGTTTAGGCAGGTTGGATGTCACGCCGATATAGAGCACGCCGTTCTTTCGATTCGTTAGCAGGTACACGCATGGCTGTTTCACGAGTTCAGCCTAGACGAGTCATCGATTGGGCGCATCGGACAATCTCCTACAACGACTGCTGCTGGCCACTTTCCCGCCGTTCCGGGGCACCGCTTCCACCTTCTCCGTCGTTACGGTGCACCGCTTCCTCCTTCTCCGTCGTTACTGGGCACCGCTTCCTCCTTCTCCGTCGTTCCGGGGCACCGAAGAGGCGAACCCGGAACCTCGGGACGCGGGCGGCAGGGTTCTACGGGCGATCACGTCACGAGATCCCGGGTTCCGGCTCCGCCGGCCCCGGGATGACCAGGAGTAGAGGGTGCCGGCTCCGGGATGACCAGGAGGTAGAGGGTGCCGGCTCCGGGATGACCAGGAGGTAGAGGGCACCGCTCGCAATACCTCCGTCGTTCCGGGGCGCCGAACAGGCGAACCCGGAACCTCGTGACGCGGGCGCCACGGTTCGACGGGCGATCACGTCCCGAGATCCCGGGTTCCGGCTCCGCCGGCCCCGGGATGACGAGGAAGTAGAGGGCGCCGGCCCCCATTTCCCTGTCGTTTCGCGGCACCGCGTCCAATACCTCCGTCGTCTCGGGGCGCCGTTTTCAATGCCTCTGTCGTTCCGGGATGCCGCTTCCAATACCTCCGTCGTTCCGGGGCGCCGAACAGGCGAACCCGGAACCTCGTGACGCGGGCGGCAGGGTTTGATGGGCGATTGCGTCACGAGATCCCGGGTTCCGGCTGCGCCGGCCCCGGGATGACCAGGAAGTAGAGGGCGCCGGCCCCGGGATGACCAGGAAGTAGAGGGCGTCGGCCCCGGGATGACGATGGTGGTGGGCACCGCGTCCAATACCTCCGTCGTTCCGGGGGCGCCGAATAGGCGAACCCGGAACCTCGTGACGCGGGCGCCACGGTTCGACGGGCGATCACGTCACGAGATCCCGGGTTCCGGCTCCGCCGGCCACGGGATGACCAGGAAGTAGAGGGCGCCGGCCCCGGATGAGGAGGGGTAGAGGGCACCGCTCGCAATACCTCCTTCGTTCCGGGGCGCCGAACAGGCGAACCCGGAACCTCGTGAAGCGGGCGCCACGGTTCGATGGGCGATTTCGTCACGAGATCCCGGGTTCCGGCTGCGCCGGCCCCGGGATGACCAAGGAGTAGAGGGCGCCGGCCCCGGGATGACCAGGAGTAGAGGGCGCCGGCCCCGGGATGACCAAGGAGTAGAGGGCGCCGGCCCCGGGATGACGAGGAATGCTGGGCGTCGCTCCCTTCTTCTCCGTCGTTCCGGGGCGCCGAACAGGCGAACCCGGAACCTCGTGACGTGGGCGGCAGGGCTCTACGGGCGATTGCGTCACGAGATCCCGGGTTCCGGCTGCGCCGGCCCCGGGTTGACCAGGAGAAGAGGGGGCCGCTCGCAATACGTCCGTCGTTCCGGGATGCCGCTTCCTCCTTCTCCGTCGTTCCGGGGCGCCGAACAGGCGAACCCGGAACCTCGTGACGCTCGCGGCCGGGTTCGATGGGCGATTGCCCCGAACCCCCACCCCCTGCAACCTCCCGCCCTTTCCGGCAGAATGCTTCCATCCCCGCCGGCCCGGGACCACGCCGTCCATGTCCGACCTCGCTACCTTGCTCGAAGCCATCCGCGAAGGGCGGGCCGAACGGCTCGACCGCGAGCAGGTGCATGAGCTGCTGGCCTGGCTGGCCGGCACTCGCGAGGACGTCGGCGCCCCCCACCACGATCCGGTGCTCAACCAGATGGTCCTGTTCCGGCTCGATGCCGCGCTGTTCCGCGACGGCTCGCTTGACCTGCACGCCGCCGGGGTCGATGCCGAGGTGCCGCTGGACCAGCGCAAGGCCCGCTTCCGTCGCCTGGCCAGCGTGTTCCATCCCGACCGCTTCCCGGCCCTGTCCGATTGGCTGACGCTCCGCTCCCAGGCCGTGCACACCGCCTACGGCGCGTTCAAGAAGAATCCGCACGCCGCCCCCGCGCGCCCGGCCCCGCCGTCTCCGCAGGCCGAAGCCGGCACGTCGCCGGCCAGCCGACCGCCGCGTCGCCCCGGCGTCATCAAGCGCAACCTGCTGCACCTGCGCCGCCGCTTCGGTCACGACCGCTACCTGGCCCACAAGCTCATCGGCGGCCTGACCCTGATCGCCCTGCTGCCGGTCATCAACCTGCTGCTGGCCCCCGGCCCGTCGAACGAGTCCGCTCGGGAGGCGAGCGGAGGGCGTAGTGAAACCGCCTCCGAATCCGGCGCAGAGAGCAGTGAACGGTTTTCAGTGAACAGCCGACCCCGGGCCACCGACCGAACCCCGAACCCGGAAACCGGCATCGCCACAGCGCCTGCCGAAGAGCTCCCGGCAGCTGAAAACCGACGACCGAAAACGGCCGTTTCCTCCGGCTCGCAACCCGCCACCGACTCCGCCGCCGAACCACCCCCGAGCCTCTCCCTTGCGGCTCGAGAAGCCCTGCGCCCGAGCCGCACCGAAAGCGCCACGCTGCCCAGCGTCGACGCGCAGCTTGCCGCTCTCGGCCTGCCCACCGACGACGAACGCCTCAACCGCCGCTTCGAAGCCGGCATCCGCCTCACCAGCGAACCCACGGCCGCCCGCGCGACCATCGAACGCAGCGAAGCGAGCAGGGCGCCCGCTCGCGGCGCGACCGGAGTGAACAGTGAACCCCGTTCGTCCACCCCGGCCGAACCACCCATCGCCGCCGCTGCTGAACCGGTCACTCGCCAAGCGATCGCCGAACCGACAACCGACAACCGACAACAAGAAATTGCCCGGCCGTCCGCCCGCAACGAGGACGCCGCAGCCTTGTCATTCGAAACCGAAAACCGAAAACCGGAAACTCCGGCCGCAGCCGTGGCCGCTTCTACCCGACCCCGATCCCTGAATGCCGAAACGTCCGTCGCCGCCGTTCCCGAGGCCGCGCCGGACAACGAACCGACTGCGCCAGCCGCAACCACCATCGCCGATCCGGCGCCGAACACCGAACACCGACAACCGGAAACCCGCGAAGCGCTCGTCCCGGTACCCGGCCGGCTGACCCTCGGCCCCCTGCGCTTCCACCCGGCCGGCGAACTGCTCAGCGCCTTCCAGACCGCGCTGGAAGCCGGCGACATCCTGGCCCTGCGCGGCCTGTTCGGCACCCAGCCCCCGGCCGACCGCTACGTGGCCCTCATCCAGGCCACCGAAACCCGCAGCGTCGACCTGCGCGTCGACCGCATGCAGCGCAACGGCAACGAATGGCAGGTCGACTTCGAACTCACCCTCCGAAGCCCCGGCCAGAACCACCTCTACCCCCGCACCACCTTCCGCCTGGCCGAGACCGGCAACGCCCTGCGGATCGTGGCGGTGGAATGAACGGGGCGGTGAGCGGTGAACGATGAGCAGTGAACTGTGAGCAGTTTTCAGTGAACAGTGGAAGGCCTGGGGGTTCGAGGTTTCAGGGTTCAGGTTTCAGGAAAACCAACAACCAACAACCAATCCATTCGCCCCAAGACCGGACCCGATGAATTTCTGAAAACTGAAAACTGCTCACTGAAAACTCGTCACCCCCGAACCCTTAACCCTTAACCCTTAACCCTTAACCCTTAACCCTTAACCCTTAACCCTTAACCCTTAACCCTGAAAACTGAAAACTGAAAACTGAAAACTGAAAACTGAAAACTGAAAACTGAAAACTGAAAACTGAAAACTGAATCCCGAATCCCGCGCCCATGCCCCCAACCGCCATCCTCGCCACCCTCGTCCTCGTACTCCCGTTGATGATGGGCAACCGCACCCCGGACACCCTCACGCTGTCCGGCCTGGTGCTGGTGCTCGGCGCGCTGGTCGCGGCAATGGCGGCGTGGCTGGGCAAGGGCAGGGCGCTGCCGGGACCGCCGAAGAGCTGGTGGATCTTCGGCGGCGTGCTCACCGGGTGGGTGGTGCTGCAGGTGCTGCCCGTCGAATTCCTGGCCCGCAGCTTCGGCCCGTATCCCGACGCCCTGTGGCAATCCGACGCTCCGCCGGGCCAGTGGTCGCCCAACCCGGCCTGGACCCTGCGCGCCTGGGCCACCTTCGTCGCGCTGGCCACGCTGGCCTGGCTGTTCGGCCGGCTCGACCACCGCCGCCGCAACCTGGTCTGGCTGGTCGTCGCCGTCGGCGCCGTGCTGCAGGCGCTCTACGGCCTGGCCGCGCACGCCGCCGGCTCCGACACCGTGCTCGGCATCTGGCCGCGCAACAACCCCGACTACGTCCACGGCACCTTCTCCAACCGCAACCTGTTCGCCGCCTACCTGGCGCTGACCTGGCCGCTGGTCATCGCCATCTGGTGGAAGCCCGACGTGCCGGGCCTCAAGCGACTGCCGTTCGAGCTGCGCGTGGCCGGCAGCGTGATCGCCGGGGCCATCATCGGCGCGGCCCTGCTGGCTTCGGCCTCCCGGCTGGGCAGCGCCGCCGGCCTGGCCGGCCTGCTGGTCGGCCTGGTGCTCTGGACCCGTTACCGCCGCAAGCTTGCCCGCGTCGCCGTCTGGCCGATGTACGCCACCGCCTTCGCCGCGCTCATCGCCGCCACCTGGTACGGCCTTACCCCGCTGGCCGAGCGCCTGGCCGTCACCTCGATCGAAGAGGGCAGGTTCGAGGTCTATTCGCGGATGATCGGCGAAGTTCCGGCCGGTTGGTGGCTGTGGGGAGTCGGCCTGGGCGGCTTCGAGGCGGTGTTCAAACAGGTCCAGCCCGCCGACATGCGCGGCTGGTACGACTACGCCCACAACGACCTGCTGCAGTGGCTGCTGGAAATGGGCCTGGTCGGCGCCGGCCTGCTCCTCGCCGCCGCCGTCGCCCTGGTCAAACACGCCCGCCTCACCCGCGAAACCCTGCCGCTGTACAGCGGACTTGCCGCCTTGGGCCTGGTCGGCCTCGGCGACTTCAGCTGGCACATCCCCGCCACCCAGGTCGTCCTGGCCCTCTACCTCGGAACCCTCCTCACCCCCGCCCACAAACGAAAACCCACCCCCTGAACCCGCCCCGCCCGAACACCTGTCGGCGGCCGCCTGCCAGGCTCCCCGTCGATCCGGGGCGCCGCTTCCAATACCTCCGTCGTTCCGTAGCCCCTGGCCATGTTTCCGTCGTTCCGGGGCGCCGAACAGGCGAACCCGGAACCTCGTGACGTGGGCGGCAGGGTTCGATGGGCGATTTCGTCACGAGATCCCGGGTTCCGGCTGCGCCGGCCCCGGGATGACCAGGAGTAGAGGGCGCCGGCTCCGGGATGACCAGGAGGTAGAGGGTGCCGGCTCCGGGATGGCCAGGAGGTAGAGGGCGCCGCTCGCAATACCTCCGTCGTTCCGGGGCGCCGAACAGGCGAACCCGGAACCTCGTGACGCGGGCGGCAGGGTTCTACGGGCGATTTCGTCACGAGATCCCGGGTTCCGGCTCCGCCGGCCCCGGGATGACGAAGGATAGTGTGGGCCGGTTCGACCATACCTCCGTCGTTCCGGGGCGCCGAACAGGCGAACCCGGAACCTCGTGACGCGGGCGGCCGGGTTCGATGGGCGATTTCGTCACGAGATCCCGGGTTCCGGCTGCGCCGGCCCCGGGATGACCAGAAGTAGAGGGCCCCGGCCCCGATTTCCCCGTCGTTACGCGGCACCGCGTCCTCCTTCTCCGTCGTTCCGGGGCGCCGAACAGGCGAACCCGGAACCTCGTGACGCGGGCGGCAGGGTTCGATGGGCGATTTCGTCACGAGATCCCGGGTTCCGGCTGCGCCGGCCCCGGGATGACCAGAAGTAGAGGGCGCCGGCCCCCATTTCCCCGTCGTTTCGCGGCACCGCGTCCTCCTTCTCCGTCGTTCCGGGGCGCCGAACAGGCGAACCCGGAACCTCGTGACGCGGGCGGCAGGGTTCGATGGGCGATTGCGTCACGAGATCCCGGGTTCCGGCTCCGCCGGCCCCGGGATGACCAGAAGTAGAGGGCGCCGGCCCCGGGATGACCAGAAGTAGAGGGCGCCGGCCCCCATTTCCCCGTCGTTTCGCGGCACCGCGTCCAATACCTCCGTCGTCCCGGGGCGCCGCTTCCTCCTTCTCCGTCGTTCCGGGGCGCCGAACAGGCGAACCCGGAACCTCGTGGCGCGGGCGGCAGGGTTCTACGGGCGATCACGTCACGAGATCCCGGGTTCCGGCTCCGCCGGCCCCGGGATGACGAGGAATGTTGGGCGTCGCTTCCTCCTTCTCCGTCGTTCCGGGGCGCCGAACAGGCGAACCCGGAACCTCGTGACGCAATCGCCCCTCGAACCCTGGCACCACCTCACCCCGCCCCCGCCCACGGTTCGCTGAACCCGAACCCCGGTCCCTTTCCCCCACTCCCATTCCCTGCTACCGTTTTCCCATGTCACGCCTACCCGCCCTCATCGTCCTGGCCGCCCTGGTCCTGGCCACGTACATCATGCTGGCCGACTACCTCAACCTGCGCGCCGTGCCCGAGGATCCGG
This sequence comes from Wenzhouxiangella sp. XN79A, assembly GCF_012272825.1. Classification (GTDB taxonomy): domain Bacteria; phylum Pseudomonadota; class Gammaproteobacteria; order Xanthomonadales; family Wenzhouxiangellaceae. The sequence goes on from NZ_JAAWWS010000167.1 coordinate 19,855, forward strand.
TGCCGTCCGCAACCGACGTCCTGCCCTTGCCGCAACCCTGGGGTGGCTATGCCTGGCGCGGGCTGGCCCGTCAGGCCGGCGATACCTGGCGCCAGGATCCGACGGCGGCCACCGAAACCCTGCGCGCCGCGGCCGTTCGTTACCCCGTCGATGCCGTCCAGTGGCTGGACCGCGCCCGCATCGAGGCCGTCACCGGCACCCCCGAAGCGGTCGATACCCTTCTGGCCGTTGCCGGCGCCGTGCAGCCGTTCGAACGCCGCTCGCTGTGGTCGGCCACCCAGGTCGCGCTGCAGTCCGGCAACCCCCAACTGGCCGAGCGCCAGCTGCGCCGCTGGTTGCGCGACCATCCCCAGGACACCGAGCGCGCGCTGTTCGTCGGCCGCCGCTGGATCGACGCCCCCGGCGCGCTGCTCGACCGCGTCCTGCCCGAAGGCCGCGACTACCTCGACCAGGCCCTGCGCATTGCCCGCCGCCAGCGCGATCCCGACCTGGCCGACGCCGCCTGGGCCCGGATCCAACCCACGCCTGGCCACGACGCCCCGGCCTTCCTCGACTACATCGAAACCCTGCTCGACGCCGGCCGCGTCGGCGAGGCGCAACAGAAGTGGTTGGCCGTCGATCCGGCTGCAGGGCAGGGCGGCATCGTCAACGGTCGCTTCGATCGCGAGTTCGGTGAAGGTCTCGGGTTGAACTGGCGCACCGAACGCGCCCCGGCCGGCGTGCGCATCCAGCGCGACACCGCCGAGTACACCAGCGCCCCGGCCAGCCTGCGCATCGACTTCGGCGGCCAGGACAACATCCACCTGGCCGTCCCCTGGACCCGCGTCCCCGTCGAACCCGGCGCCCGGCTGGTCCTGACCGGAAGCTGGCGCGCCGACGGCCTGACCACCCGAGCGCGGCCCTACCTGCTGGTCACCGCCGAAGGCGCTCGGCTGAACGCCCGCCTGGAAGTCCCCGGCGCAAACTTCGACTGGCAGCCCTTCGAGCTCGACATCGACGTCCCCGAAGACACCCGGCTGCTCCGTCTCACGGTCCGCCGCGATCGCACGAATGCCTTCGACCGCAACATCGCCGGTACCCTCCGACTCGACGACCTCGACCTCCAGCCCCGCCCCGAACCCGCCGAACCCTGAGCCGAAGCCACCCGGCCCCGAATCACCTCCTCCCGTTGGACGCCGCTTCCTCCTTCTCCGTCGTTTCGCGGCACCGCGTCCAATACGTCCGTCGTCCCGGGGCGCCGCTTCCTCCTTCTCCGTCGTTCCGGGGCGCCGAACAGGCGAACCCGGAACCTCGTGACGCGGGCGCCACGGTTCGACGGGCGATTTCGTCACGAGATCCCGGGTTCCGGCTCCGCCGGCCCCGGGATGACCAGAAGTAGAGGGCGCCGGCCCCCGGGATGACGATGGTGGTGGGCACCGCGTCCAATACCTCCGTCGTTCCGGGGCACTGCTTCCTCCTTCTCCGTCGTTCCGGGGCGCCGAACAGGCGAACCCGGAACCTCGTGACGCAGGCGGCAGGGTTCGATGGGCGATTTCGTCACGAGATCCCGGGTTCCGGCTGCGCCGGCCCCGGGATGACGAGGAAGTAGAGGGCGCCGGCCCCCATTTCCCCGTCGTTTCGCGGCACCGCGTCCAATACCTCCGTCGTCTCGGGGCGCCGTTTTCAATGCCTCTGTCGTTCCGGGATGCCGCTTCCAATACCTCCGTCGTTCCGGGGCGCCGAACAGGCGAACCCGGAACCTCGTGACGCGGGCGGCAGGGCTCTACGGGCGATTGCGTCACGAGATCCCGGGTTCCGGCTCCGCCGGCCCCGGGATGACCAGGAAGTAGAGGGCGCCGGCCCCGGGATGACCAGGAAGTAGAGGGTGCCGGCCCCCCATTTCCCGTCGTTTCGCGGCACCGCGTCCAATACCTCCGTCGTTCCGGGATGCCGCTTCCTCCTTCTCCGTCGTTCCGGGGCGCCGAAGAGGCGAACCCGGAACCTCGTGACGCAATCGCCCCTCGAACCCTGGCACCACCTCACCCCGCCCACGGTTCGCTGAACCCCGAACCCCGCCACCCGCCCACGGTTCGCTGAACCCCGAACCCCCGCCACCCGCCCACGGTTCGCTGAACCCCGAACCCCGCCCCTCACGGAACCCCACCCATCCATAGCTTCCCCCTATCCCAACCGTCACCAAATATTCACACCCTCTTCCCTTGATTTAATTAGAAAATCCGGATACCGTGAAATAACGATCACGTCCTGGCGTACTGGATCGAAGTAGTTCGAAGAACCATCACTCGCAGTAGGGGAATCCATGGGAGCCTGGATCACCAAACGAATCAGCGGTCCATCGGTCCATCGACGGCCGAACACCGCAGTGCGCGCCGTGGGTGGCGGCGTTGGGGGGCACAGTGGCTGGATTCCCTGAGCTCGACACCGCCCACATCCTGCTGGCGCTGGCCGTGGCCTTCGGCGCGGCCGCGGCGCTGGTTCCGTTGCTGAACAAACCCGCCGCCCGCCTCGGCCTGGTCGACCACCCCAACCACCGTAAGCAGCACGAAGCGCCCACACCGCTGACCGGCGGCCTGGCCCTGGCCCTGGGCGCGGTGGCCGCCTTCCTGGTCGCCTTCGGCGGGCAGTGGCAGCCGTTCTGGACGCTGGCCCTGGGCGCGGCCGTGCTGCTGGTCGTCGGCCTGCTCGACGACATCCGCGAGCTTTCCGCCAGCCTCCGCTTCCTGGTCCAGATCTTCGTCGCTGCCGTCATGGTCTACGGCGGCGGGCTGGAAGTGCAGAGCCTGGGCCCGGTCTTCGGCGCCGGCCTGGGCAACATCGGCCTGGGCCCGTTTTCCGGCCTGTTCACCATCGCCTGCGTGGTGTTCATGATCAACGCCGTCAACATGATGGACGGGCTCGACGGCCTGGCCGGCGGTGCGGCCTTCGTGGCCTTCCTGCTGCTGTATGCCGTGGCCCTGCTCGACGGTGCCCCCGCCGGGCTGCGGGCCCTGCCGCTGCTGATGGCCGGCGCCACGCTGGGCTTCCTGGTCTACAACCTGCGCCGGCCGATCCGCCCGCGCGCCCGGGCGTTCCTGGGCGACAACGGCAGCATGGTGCTGGGCTATGCCATGGCCTGGCTGGCCATTGCCATCGCCACTCGCGAAGGCGCCGGCGTGTACCCCGTCACCATCGCCTGGCTGCTGATCATCCCGGCCATGGACACGCTGGCCCTGTTCGTGCGCCGCATCCGGCTGGGCCGCAGCCCGTTCTCGGCCGACCGCGCCCACCTGCACCACCTGCTGCAGCGCGCCGGCTACCGCGTGTCGACTTCGGTGTACATGATCCACGCCCTGGTATTGCTGGCCGGCCTGTTCGGCGTGCTCGGCTGGCAGCAGGGCTGGCCGCCGGCGCTGCTGTTCGTGCTGGCCGCCGCCGTGCTGATCGGCTACCAGCTGCTGCTGGCCCGCGCCGCCCGCCTGCTGCGCTGGCGCCACCGCCGTCGCCGCCGCCGCAACGGCGAAGCCGCCGACGGCGGTCCGAACGGTCGGCGCCGCCCGGTAACCATCCAGCACAGCAGCGGCCACATCGGCCCGCGCAGCAGCAGGCGGGGAGGGCAGCCATGACCGACCACGACCGCCGCCCCGGCCCCGGCATCGGCCCGGGCCCCGAACCGCGCCCGCGCGGCCAGTGGCGCGCCGTGTACTGCAAGCCGCGCGAAGAACAACGCGCCCACCTGCACCTGCTCAACCAGGACTACCGCGCCTTCCTGCCGCTGGCCCGCGTGCGCAAGCGAAACCGCGGCCGCGACCGCAGCCTGCTCGAGCCCATGTTCCCGCGCTACCTGTTCGTCCGGCTGGCCGACTACCGCGAAGACTTCGGCCCCATCCGCTCCACCCGCGGCGTCGTCGGCCTGGTCCGCATGGGCGACGACGTGCCCTGCGTGCCCGACGAACTCATCGACCTGCTGCAGGCCCGCTGTGAGGCCGGCGGCGCCATCGACCTGACCGAGTTCGAACGCCTGGCCGAAGGCGACGAAGTCGAAATCACCGCCGGCCCCTTCGCCGGCCTGAAAGGCCTGTTCCACGCCCGAACCGGCGAACAACGCGCCCTGGTCCTGCTCGAACTCCTCGGCAAACCCCAGAAACTGACCCTCCCCACCACCGACCTCAGAAAAGCCAAGGGGTAACCGGTTTCCACTGAAAACTGCCCACTGAAAACTGAAAACTTTCTTTCGTCCCTTGCCATCCCGCCCGTCCCGGGCTACGATTACCACGCGTTCAATGACTGAACGCATGGTTTCGATGGTTTCCAAAGCAACCAAGCGGCCGGTGGGGCCCACACCCATCGGCGGTAGCGTGCCGTGATAGCCTTGCCGGCAATAAAAGCAACAACCCTGCGGGCGACACGATGGCGAAAACCGCCTTCGACAAGCTGGATGTCTGGAACCATGCCGTCGAACTGGCGGTGCTGGTCCACGACGCCACCGAAGACTGCGAGCACCACTACCTGTCCGACCGCATGCTCCAGTCCGCCGTCAGCATCGCCGCGCTGATCGCCGAAGGCGCCGAGCGCGCCTCGCTGAAGCACTTTCTGCACCACGTACACCGCGCCCGCGGCGCCGCCGCCGAGTTACGCACCCACCTGCACCTGGCCGAACGCATCGGCGCCCTGCAGGCCGGCCTGGCCCGCGCGTTGCACGACGAAACCATGGTCGTGACCGAAAAACTGCACCGCCTGGCCAGATCCCTGGGGCACAGCGAAGAACGCCGGTACATCCTGCCTCCCGTGCTCGACAAGGACACCGAAGCCCCACCACGCCGCGGCCGCCCCGCAGGCAGCACAAAGAAAAAGAAGCCCTGACCCTTGACGGTTTCCGGTTTCCGGCCCCCGAGCCCTGAACCCTGAACCCTGAACCCTGAACCCCGAAACCCTGGTTGTCGCCTCCCCGGCCCGGCCCGCGCACACCGCCCGGCATTGAAAGTGACCATCAAAGTAACTACTCTAGAGCCATGCCCGAGCCAACCACCAACCTGAAGGACGCGAAAGCCAGGCTGAGCGAGCTGGTCGATCGGGCCTGTGCCGGCGAAACGGTGACGATTTCCAGGCGCGGAAAAATCGTTGCTCGCCTGACCGCCAGCACACTTCCGCGCGAGCCCATCGATCTCGAAGACCTGCGCGCGCTCACGGCTCGACTGCCTGCGCAACAGACGTCTGCCGACGCGTTGATGCGCGATCTGCGTGAAGACGCTCGCTATTGAGCGCAGCGCCGTCCTATCTGGATACCAGCGTTCTGGTCGCCGCCCTGGGCAACGAGCCGTCCACGGAGCGAGCCCAACGGTGGCTCGTCGCCCAGTCGCCGGCTGATCTTTTCATCAGCGATTGGGTCATCACCGAATTTTCCAGCGCTCTGGCCCTGAAATTGCGCATCGGCCACCTTCAACTCGAACATCGCGCCGAGTGCCTGGCCGCCTTCGCAACGCTGAAAGAGCGCAACCTGAATGCGCTGCCGGTCAAGAGCGCGCACTTCCGCGCCGCAGCGCAAATGACCGATCAGTACCAAACCGGCCTTCGTGCTGGAGATGCCCTGCACCTGGCCGTCTGCGCCGATCACGGAGCACGCATGATCACCCTGGATCGAACCCTGGCTACGGCCGCGACCCGGTTCGGAATCCCGTCATCAGCACCCGAGCCGGATTGACCCGGAACGACGGAGAAGTGGCAAACCGCGCCCACCACACCTCGTCATCCCGGCCGACACGCCAGAACCCGAAACCCGAAACCCGAAACCTGAAACCCGAAACCTGAAACCCGAAACCCGACTTTCCCCCTTGCCATCCCGCCTAAACCCGGCGAGTCTACCCTCGCGTTCAACCACTGAACGCATAGTTAAAACCGCAACCAAGCGGCCGGTTGGGCCCACACCCATCGGCGGTAGCGTGCTTGAGCCTTTTTCGTAAGTCGGTTTTCGGTTGTTTGTTGTTGGTTGCCGCGCGCCGCAGCTTGAACATCCCCTCGATGGCAGCAATCACCAGATTCGAAGACATCGAAGCGTGGCAGTGTGCTCGAGCACTGGCCGGCGATGTGTATTCCATCTGCCGGAGAGGTGAGCTAGCACATGATTTCGGTTTGCGCGACCAGATGCAGCGCGCCGCGGTCTCTATCATGGCGAATATCGCTGAAGGCTATGTCCGACAAGGGCGCAGGGAGTTGATCCAGTTCCTGAAGATTGCACGAGGCTCCCGCACCGAACTGCAATCCCACTTGTACCTGGCGCTGGACGCTGACTTCGTAACAAACGCCGAGTTCTCCGCGCTCCAAAGCAGCGCCGAGGTAACCGGGCGATAGATTTCCGGGTTCATCCACTACCTCTCTTCGAAGCAGGCCGCCGAAAACACCGGCAAGGTCAACGAAGAATTGGATTTTCAACCAACAACGAACAACCAATAACCAACAACGGTGTTCAAACGCTTCTCCGCCCTTCCGCCCGACGACCGCCGCGCCCTGTACGCCGCCGCGCCCCGATTGCTGTTCGTCTGGGCCCTGCTTCCGTTTTTGGGCATCAAGCGCCTCCAGCCCGGCCCCCCGAAGGCCGCGACACCGAGCGAACGCGAAGTCGAGCAGACCACTGCGCCCGGCGCGCGGACGAGCAGCCGCGAAGTCGAGCCCTGGGAAACCCGCGCCAGGGCCATCCACCGAATCGCCACGCGCCTGCCCAACTGCCGCTGCCTACCCAGGTCCCTGACCCTCGCTCGCTGGATGGCCAGCGAGGGCCTCGACCCCGAACTGAAAATGGGCTACCGGCCAGCGTCTACCCGCGACGGCGCATCCGAGCCCCTGGCCCACGCCTGGATCGAACTCGATGGCGTACCCATCGGCGAAACCGAAGAGTCCCTGGCCGGCCTGTTGCCCCTGTCCTGGCCAACCGCAGCCCGCGCATCACGACGCTGGTCCCGTGGCCCACTGAAAACTGACAACTGAAAACTGAAAACAAGCCCCTATGCCCTACCGAGGTTTCGAAGATCTGGACGTCTGGAAGCGCTCAAAGAAACTGGCCGTCGACATCTACGCAGCCTTCCGATCCAGTAACGATTGGGGCTTGAAGAACCAGATCACCCGCTCGGCTGTCTCCGTTCTCTCGAACATCGCAGAAGGCCACGAGCGCGGAACAACGAAGGAATTCATTCGCTTCCTCTACATCGCCAAGGGCTCAACGGCAGAGCTCCGCACCCAACTGAGCATCGCCAGCGAAGTAGGGGAGATCAACGCAGAAACTGTGACTCGACTGATCGACGAGGCCAGACAAATCAACGCAATGCTCCAGTCCCTGATCCGCAGCACCGAAACCAGGGCTGGCGAAGAAGCCGCCGGCTATGAGCTCCTCGACTTCGTTTCCGAAGCCCGAAAACTGGCGACTGAAAACTGAAAACCGACAACTGAAGACTCACCACTGACAACTGAAAACTGTTAACCGGAAACTGAAAACTGCTCACTGAAAACTTTGTTGTCTGACGACCTCAAATACCAGATCCTGACCGCCCTCGAAGCCAACCCGAAGGCTTCGCAGCGAGAACTCGCCGCCGAAGTCGGCATCAGCCTCGGACGCACGAACTACTGCCTCCGCGCCCTGATCGACAAAGGCTGGGTGAAAGCCAGGAACTTCAAGAACAGCAAGAACAAAGCGGCCTACATGTACAACCTGACCCCCAGCGGCATTGCCGCCAAGGCGCAGGTCGCCCGAGCGTTTCTCGCAAAAAAGCAGGCCGAATACGAAGCGCTGGAGCAGGAAATCGAGCAATTGCGCCAGGAAGTCGAGGAAAGCCCGGACTCGCAGTTCCGGAACCCGGAAACCGTAAACCCGAAACCGAATTCATGAATCATTCGACGCCAAACAGCCGCCCTTGGCCCGCCGAATCTCAGGAGATCGCCTTAGATCTCCCCCTGACAGCACGCCACCTATGCGACTTGGAGCTACTGACCAACGGCGGGTTTGCGCCGCTGACCGGCTTCCTCGGCCAGGCCGACTACGCGTCGGTGCTTGAGCGCATGCGCCTGGCTGACGGAACGCTGTGGTCGATGCCGATCATGCTGGACGTATCCGAGGATATGGCCGAACGGCTGTCGGCAGGCGATGTCCTCGGCCTCCGCGACCCCGAAGGCGTCCTGCTGGCCACCATGACCATCGAGGATCTTTGGGAACCCGACCGCGAACTCGAAGCCGAGGCCGTGTTCGGCACGCTGGATCGCAACCACCCGGGCGTGGCGCACCTGCTGGAGCGCACGCAGCCGGTCTACGTCGGCGGCCCGGTCGAGCAGGTCGAAGCGCCGATCCACTACGACTTCCCGCACCTGCGCTATACCCCGGCGCAGCTGAAGGAACTGTTTGCCAAGCGCGGCTGGGAAAAGGTCATCGCGTTCCAGACGCGCAACCCGATGCACCGCGTGCACCAGGAGCTCACCTTCCGCGCCGCGCGCGAGATCGAAGCCAACCTGCTGATCCACCCGGTGGTGGGCCTGACCCAGCCCAACGACGTCAACCACTACACCCGCGTGCGCTGTTACGAGCACATCATCAAGCGGTACCCGGAGCAGACCACCCAACTGGCGCTGTTGAACCTGGCCATGCGCATGGCCGGCCCGCGCGAGGCACTGTGGCACGCGCTGGTCCGAAAGAACCACGGCTGCACGCACATCATCATCGGCCGCGACCATGCAGGGCCCCGCAATGCAGCCACCGGCGATGGATACTACGGCCCGTACGAGGCCCAGGAGCTCATCAGCAACCACGCAGATGAAACCGGTATCCAGATGGTGTCGTTCCACGAGATGAAATACTCCGAGGGCCGCGCTCAGTACGTCACGGTCGACGAGCTGAAGCCCGACGAACCGGTGCGAGAAATCTCCGGCACCGAAGTCCGCCGCCGCCTGGCCGAAGGCCTGGAAATACCGGACTGGTTCAGCTACCCGGAAGTCGTCGCCGAACTCAGAAAGACGCACCCGCCCAGGGCGAAGCAGGGCATCACCATCTTCTTAACCGGCCTGTCCGGCTCAGGCAAGTCCACGCTGGCCAACGCGCTGCAGGTCAAGCTGATGGAGCTGGGCGGAAGGCAGATCACGCTGCTCGACGGCGACATCGTTCGAAAGAACCTGTCCAGCGAACTCGGCTTCTCGAAAGAACACAGAAATCTGAACATCCAGCGCATCGGTTTCGTCGCCAGCGAAATTACCAAGAACGGCGGCATCGCCATCTGCGCCCCCATCGCGCCGTACACCGCAACAAGACGCGAAGTGCGCGACCTGATCGAACCCCACGGCGGCTTCATCGAAATCCACGTCAGCACGCCGCTGGAAGTCTGCGAACAGAGAGACCGAAAAGGTCTCTACAAAAAAGCCAGGGCAGGGGAAATAAAAGAATTCACCGGCATCTCCGACCCCTACGAAGAACCTGAGCATCCAGAACTGACAATCGACACCAGCCTGGTGCAGCCGGATCATGCCGTGCAGCAGATACTGCTCAAGCTCGAGAACTTTGGGTATTTGACCGGGGAAAGCGGGTAAGGCCGGTAATCGGTGGTCGGAACTCAGAAGTCAGAAGCCGGAAGGGGCGGACATTCTTGCCGACCGTGAATAACAACCAAACACACGAGTAAATTAGCGAACAAGCCGACTTGTTTTCTTCAGAAAAATCCTATACCCGACTCTTGCGAGAGCTCGCGGGCCATTTGCCAGCGCGCCGCAAAAAGCAACTGGCAATGCTCTTGGGGCTCATGTTTCTCGGCTCGATGTCGGAGATCATCACCATCGGCGCAGTCGTGCCCTTCATTTCGCTCATGGCAAATCCGGGGATGGCAATGGAATACCCATTGCTACAAGACCTTTTCGGCGCTCTAGGCTGGCACCGTCCCGACTCGCTTGTCCTTCCAATGAGTATCGTATTCGTAGCAATCGTGGCTTTTGCCACCAGCATTCGTCTGCTTCTTGCCTACGTTAGCAATAAGCTGGTGTTCGCAATCGGACATGATCTCGGTATTCGCCTCTATTCAGTAATGCTCCACCAGCATTATGCATACCATATTTCGCGAAATACCAGCGAGGTGGTTGGCGACATAAATAAGGTCCAGATCGTGCTAGGCACGGTGCTGCGTCCTTTTATGGACGGTGTAATCGCGATCATCCTGGGTGTAGCCATTCTGGTGGCTCTGCTGCTCGTCGATGCTGTTACTGCACTTTCTGCGGGCCTGCTCTTCGTGATCATCTATTTAGTGGTTATCCGCCTTTTCCGCACTCGACTGCGACGGAACAGTGCCGTCATCGCCACCGCGCAGGGCAGCCGCGTTCGTGCCGTGCAGGAAGGGCTTGGTGGAATTCGCGATGTAATCCTCGATGGCAACCAGGCCCACTACACACACACCTTCTCCGAATTGGACCGCGGATTTCGCAATGCCCAGGCTGCTAATGCTTTTCTCGGCCAGGCGCCACGATTTGTTGTCGAGGCCATCGGCATCGCGCTTATCGTGGCGCTGGCTTACACCTTGTCGCTTCAGTCAGGTGGCCTGGTTGCAGCCCTACCGGTTCTGGCAGCGCTGGCACTGGCGGCCCAGCGACTCTTGCCGCTCGTGCAGCAAATTTATCAGGCCTGGGCGCAATTCACCGGTAACGTGAAGGTCCTGGAGGATGTGCTGGAAAGCCTGGCGTTGCCCGTCGATGAGTCATTGGTCGAGAAAAGCACTCACCTTGCGTTCTCAGAGTCGATTGAACTTGACGATGTCGGCTTCCGCTATGCGCCAGATCAGCCCGAGATTTTGCAGAATATCTCCTTGAAGATACCAAAGGGTAGCCGCGTGGGTATAGTCGGCCAGACCGGAGGAGGAAAGTCGACGTTGATGGATGTGGTTATGGGGCTCCTTGAACCTACGGCCGGTCAGATTCGAGTTGATCGGGTCAGCGTACATCGAGGTAACCGACGCGACTGGCAGCGCCGTATCGCGCATGTACCACAGCACATTTATCTCTCCGATGCGACGATTGCTGAAAACATCGCCCTCGGAGTCCACCCGGATGACATCGACCAAGACCGGGTCCGTAGTGCTGCGCGACAGGCGCAGATCGCCGATTTCATCGAGTCTGGACGCAACGGCTATGAGACCCGCGTCGGCGAGCGCGGCGTCCAACTCTCGGGCGGTCAGCGTCAGCGCATCGCGATAGCTCGGGCCCTGTACAAATCGGCGGATGTGCTGGTGTTCGACGAGGCCAGCAGTGCGCTGGATGCAGATACGGAGACCGCGGTAATGGAGGCCGTCGATAACCTGGATCCGGATCTCACGCTGTTCATCATCGCCCACAGGGTTCAGACGCTGCGGAAGTGCAACCTCATTATCCGACTAGAGGAGGGTCGATTGGCGTCGGTTGGCACCTACGAGGACGTAATCGGGGCTGAAGCCGCTGGCGCGGTGGCAGATGTGCAGACCTGAGTGCTCCGTTATGCTCGAAATCAATTTCGTATTGATTATCGGCGCAGCTGAGTCCTCTTGAATGGTGTTAATGCGCACCGTCATTGCCCAGATGCCGAGCGCGCGATCTGATTATCTCGAAGTGCTTTGCGAGATTTACAAATCTCTCGGTAGTTCGGTCCATCCGATCAAATGACCTCGGTATCGCTGGCTTGCCGCATAATTTCCGGAGCAGAAAAGTGATGGTGCCGTCGGTAATAAGAATTGCAAATGCGAAATCAATCATTTGTATTTTTTTAGTTTTGCGATGGGTTCCCAAGCTTGCGGCGGAAGGCTGAGGTGCCTTTGGTCAATCTTTTTATCGTGGGCGCAGCGAAGGCTGGCACGTCGAGTCTGTGGGCCGCACTCAGAGGACATCCCGATATCTTCGCCCCGGCGGACGAGTTGCAAAAGGAGCCATCTTTCTTTACGCCCATCGCGTCTGGGCGTGGGACGTACTGGTACGAAAGTCTGTTTCGGGAGGGCCGCGACCGGGCCTATCGAATGGACAGTTCTACCGCATATCTGGCTACGCCGGAGTCGGCGGCTGCGATCCACGACTACAACCCTCATGCACGGATAATCATCGTCTTGCGCAATCCCGGCTCACGCGCCTATTCGCTCTATCTCTGGATGGTGGCGGAGGGTTACGAATGGGCCCCGAGTTTCGAGGCAGCGCTCGATCTTGAGGACACCCGCGCTGCAAATCCTCAAGATCGCAAGTCCATGCCGCAGTACTTCTGGAATTACATGTACCGCAGATCGGGGCTGTATGCCGATCAGGTGCAGCGTTTCACAAAGCTATTTGCACAAAACGTTTTACTGGTGAATTTCCACGAATTAGTAGCCCGGCCTGCCGTGGAATTGGCGCGGATACAGGAATTTCTGCGGGTCGAGCGGGCGGCCCTGACGCTGGAGCGCGAGAACCCATCGATGCAGGTCATCAGCCCACGGCTGAGCTTTGCCGCGCGCCAAGTACAGCAGAAGCTATCGTCCCGGTTGCCGGCGCGTTTCGGCCAGACCAAAAGGGCGAGGGACATTCTACTATCGCTGTGCGCGACGAATCGCAGGCCGCCGCCGATGCAGCCGGCGACACGTGTCGCGCTGGATGCGTACTTTGCGGAGGATCTGGCGCAGCTGTATGAGCGGTACGATGTCGACCTGCGGCAGACGAAGAGCCTGCAGGATGGCCCCGGTGCGTCGCGAGACAAGGCACGAGGACATATGAAATGAAGCTGAACCTTGCTTGCGGTTCTACCTACGTTGACGGCGACGGGTGGGTGAACTTTGATTTTGCGCCGCTATCCCCCAATGTGCGGCAGGCCGATCTCCTGCAGTCCCTGCCGATCCATGACGACAGTGCCGACATCGTTTACACGTCCCACTTCCTGGAACATGTGCCGCGCAACAGTGTCGCTGGATTCCTGGAGGAGTGCCGCCGCGTACTGAAGCCCGGCGGCTCCCTGCGCATAGTGGTGCCCGATCTCGAGGACATCTGCCGGACGTATCTCGCCGAGCGAGATGCCGGGCGGGATGACCGCGCTGATTTTGTAGCACTGGAGCTTATCGACCAGTGCGTCCGCAAGGAGAGTGGCGGAAAGCTAGGCCAGTATTATGATGACCTGACCAAGCGTATGGCAGACCAACCGGCCATGGTTTCGTTTGTGGCCGAGCGCACCGGCCACAACCTAGTTGAGTTCGGGGTCGCTGAGGAATGCGGCTCCAAAAAAAAGCCCGGTCTCGCGGCTCGCGTTTCTCGAAAGCTTTCCGCCCTCAGGCTGCGGGTCGGGCTCGCTCTGCTTCCCGCGGGCTTTCGGTCGCAGAATGTCAGTCTGGCAGAAATTGGTGAGACGCATCAATGGGTGTGGGACTTCCATATGTTGCGGGCTGTGCTCTTGGACTGCGATTTCGTGGATATAGCACGGTGCGATTGCCGGAGTTCGAGAATCCCTGCATTCCCTGTCGAAGCGCTGGATCTGGACCAAAACAATCAGCCGCGAAAGGGCACAGGCTCGATGTATGTCGAAGCACGAAAACCGACGAGATAAGATTCGTTGCAAGTCATTCATGTCAATCAGTCGGATGCACTTGGCGGGGCTGCCAAGGCGGCAGCAAGAATCCACGACGCGGTGCGAGAGAACGGCGTAGACAGCTGCTTGCTTGTCGCGCAGTCGCTCCAAGGTGATCCGGCGACAGAAACAACGTCCAATCGGAGCGAACGGCTGTCCGGACCGGTGCGGCGGTGGATGACGCGGGGAGTCACCGGCCTGCTCAAGACGGGCAATGTTGTGGCGCACGAGCCTGCTCTGTTCTCTAACGCCTGTGCCCGCCAGCTGCGAAATTCCGGTGCGGATATCGCGCACCTGCACTGGGTTTCGGACAACATGCTCTCTATAAGAGCTATCGCTCAACTTCCGATGCCTGTAATCTGGACACTGCATGACATGTGGGCGTTCTGCGGCGCGGAACACTATGCCGACGACACGCGCTGGCGGGCAGGGTACGCTCGGCACAATCGCCCGCCGCACGAAGGTGGCCTTGATCTTAATCGATGGGTCTGGGCCCGTAAACGCCGCCTCTGGAAGCGTCCTATGCACATCGTTGCGCCAAGCTGCTGGTTGGCTGATTTGGCGCAGCGTAGTGCGCTGATGGCAGATTGGCCCATCGAGGTCATCCCTAACGCTATCGACACGAACGATTGGGCGCCGGTTGACAAGCGTGTGGCCCGGCAGGCGCTGGGTCTGCCGGACGATGTACCGCTGGTACTATTCGGTGCGATGGGCGGCGGCGCAGATCCACGTAAGGGATTTGATCTTCTTGAAGATGCCCTCGGCGGGCTCTCTGCGGAGACCGACCTCGATATCATGCTGCTCGTATTTGGAGGTGGGCCGAATAAAGAGGCTGCCAAACTTGAGTTCCCAGCGCGGTATCTTGGGCACTTGGGGGACGACTTGTCTTTGCGTTTGGTCTATAGCGCCGCAGACATGTTAGTGATTCCCTCGAGGCTGGACAATCTGCCGAATACCGGGGTCGAAGCTTTGGCCTGCGGTACACCGCTTGTCGGATTCGACGTTGGCGGCATGTCCGATCTGATTCTGCATAAAGGAACTGGGTACCTCGCGCGCGCGCAAGACGGCGCCGACCTGGCTCGCGGCATAAGGTGGGTTTTGGCGCAAAGGCGGCGCGACCTTTCAACGCCCCTCGGGTCAGCTGCGCGACTGCATGCGGAAACAAAATTTGCCGCGCCAGTCGTGGCCGAGCAATACCGGCGGCTTTACGCATCTGTGTTGGAAACCAACGCCGCCGTGCCGTCTGCCCTTAGACAAAAAACCTCGAGTTAAAGGACCAGCCCGCCATGCTCCTATCGTGCAGCCACAATTTCATATTCATACATATTGTGAAGGCGGCTGGTTCAAGCGTTACGGCCAGTCTGACGCCCTATGCCAACAGACCCGAAACCCGCCTGCCCAACCGGATCATTCGAAAGCTGGGGCTTGATGTACGACTGCCGGGCAGGTACCGCGAATTTCCCGTCCATATCTGGGCGAGCCGCCTACGCGATCGCGTGCCTGCGCAGTTCTTTGACAACGCTTTCAAGTTCACCTTTGTCCGAAACCCCTGGGACTGGCAGGTATCGTTGTACCATTGGTATCGAGACCACCCAGAGCATATTCTCCACGAATTGGTCAGCAAGATGCGATTTGAAGAATACGCTCAGTGGAGAGCCGATACACCCCCACTCTACTACCAGAGAAACTATCTAGTAGACGAAAAAGATGATCCGCTGGTCGATTATATTGGCCGGTTTGAGAATCTAGCTGACGACTTCAACGAAATCTGCCAACGAATCGGTGTCCCCTCGCAGCTCCCACAGGTCAATATCACACGAAATCGCGGCGGGCGGGACTATCGAACTTATTACACCGACAGATCGGCTGAGCTGATCCGCAAGACCTATGAGCGTGATATTGCCTTTTTCAACTACCGCTTTGAATGAACACTGATCTGCCGCGCATATCGGTTGTGACGCCGAATTACAATCAGGCGCCGTTTCTGGAGCAGACACTGGCCTCCGTGCTGGACCAGGGCTATCCAAATCTCGATTACATAGTGATGGACGGCGGCTCGAACGACGGCAGCTTGCAGATCGTCGAGCGTTACGCAGATCGCCTCGCGCACTGGGAAAGTGCCGAAGATAAGGGACAGTACGACGCAGTAACCCGCGGTTTTGCCCATGCCACCGGCGACGTGATGGGCTGGATCAATAGCGACGATATTTATCTGCCCTGGACTTTGCGAACCGTGGGCGAGATCTTCCGCGATTGCCCCCAGGTCGCCTGGATCACCAGCCTTACCCAGCCCCAGATCGGAGAAACCGAGATGTGGACTGGAGTCTTCACATTGCCCGGTGTGTCGCGCGAAAGTTTTCTTGACGGGCGCCACTTGGGGTTTGGTTATCGGAACACTGGCTATATTCAGCAAGAATCTACCTTTTGGAGGCGCAGCCTCTGGGAAAAAGCCGGCGCAGCCGTTGGGCAGACCTGCGGGACGGCGGGAGACTTTGAATTATGGTGCGCGTTTTTCATGCAGTCCGAAGTGTGTTGCGTTGCGCAACCGCTGGCCGCGTTTCGGTCGCGTCTCGGTCAGCGGTCGCAAACCTTGGCAGCCCGTTACGAGGCCGAAAGCGTGACGGCACTCGCTGGCTGCCGCGCGAGGATGGGGCATCGTTCCAGGCTCGGAGCGCGTACGGCCGACTTAGTAAGTTATTTCCTCCGAAGAAAACCGGCATTTCTCGTAGGAGGCCTTGGATACATTTCCTGGAACTGTGTCTCTGAGCAGCGCGGATGGAAATGCTACGAAGCCGCTTTCCTTTAGCGCAGCCACCGCTGCTGAGAGAACGCTCGATTGAGTTGACATTGAAAAAAAGAATTACTGAGATGGTGAAAGGGCTACGGTGGGGTTCGATATGAACGCGGCTGAACCGGAACGCACTTTCGTACTTGGGGTGGGAGCACAGAAGGCTGGAACGACGTGGCTCCACCGGTACCTAAATTCATTTGCCGAAGTCCGTATGGGTGTCGGGAAGGAGTATCACATCTGGAATGCGCTCCATCACGACTTGTGCGCGAATCAGAAGCTGACGCTTAAGAAGATCTTTCGGACAAAACCAAACCTCGCATTCCTGCCCTACCCGTCGCAAGAACTCCTCATTCGCTTTTTGATGCAGCGGTTTGAGGGATACTATGAACACTATTTCTCGAACCTCGCCCGTGGCCGCGTCCGGATTGCCGGAGATATAACCCCATGTTATGCGGGTTTAGACCCGCATACGTTTAGAACCATCAAGACCCGTATGGAAAGCAAGGGGTTCCGAGTTAAGGTTGTATTTTTGCTTAGCGATCCGGTCGAACGTTGCTGGAGCGCTGTTCGGCATCATCGTCGGGTGCTGAATCTCTCTGGCGGGCATCTTAAGACGGAACGCGATACAGACCATCTTCGCCGTGCCTTCAGGTCCGACCAGATGCAATTCAGGACGAGATACCAGCAGACGATTACTAACCTGGAGGCGGTGTTTCCCCGTGAGGATACCTGGATCGGATTGTACGAAACCATGTTCTCCGAACCTGAAGTACGGCAATTGTCGGCGTTTCTTGGCATTCCAGCCAACCTAGACTTTACCAAGAACAGGGTGAACGCGTCGCCGAAACATCAGAGTTCACTGGACCCCGGAACGGCGGCTATGATCCGGGACTTCTACAGCGATGTCTACGATTACTGCAATGAGCGGTTTCCGCAAACGAAAGAGCTGTGGCGGCAGCCTACCGGGCAACTGACGAGCGATATTCTCGCGTGACCAAGAAACCGATCTTCATGCATATCCCGAAGGCTGCGGGATCAACATTCAAATCGATATTGTGGCGATGCTGTGGGCATGGCTGTGTATACGATTTCCAGGCCCCGGACTATGCGCGCGGATCTTGACCGCTTCTTCGAGCTCTCGGAAAATGACCGTAACGCCTATTTTGCAGTGCAGCGCCACGTCCCGTTCTGGCTCCATGAATATCTGGGGGGGGTGGACCTACGTGACACTTCTTCGGGATCCAGTCGACAGGTTGGTTTCTAATTACAAATTTGTCCGGACCCGCAAAGACTACCCGGACCACGAGAGAGTCTATTCCGGAAAATATTCATTTGCTGACTTCGTTGACTTCACCGATGAAACGGGACGCCTTAATCTTCAGGCGCTGTGGCTCAGCGGGCTGATGCCGGTCGAGACGTATTCGCGCAAGACATTCGTTGCTGACCGCTCCGACGAGGAAGTGCTTGCGATGGCTCTACAGAATCTTGACGACCATTTTGCTCTTGCGGCACCTGTAGATCGCTTCGACGACTTTCTGCTGTGCTGCTGCAAGTTATTCGATTGGGGCATTCAATATTATGCGAATGTCAACCGCGGGGTTGGGCGGGACCCTCAGCTCGCGCCCGAAGTCCTTGCGGCGCTGTAAGAGCGAGTGTTGGCGGATCGGACGATTCTGGATACCGCCACGAAGCAATTTGAAAAGAAACTCGTTGACCTGGAAATCGGTGGACGGGACCGCACGGTGCTGGCCGTGAAGAAGCACGGATATCGGGCGGCAAGCTACTTGCGTGACTGGATCCGCGCGCCGACTACTTGACGCAACCCAAAATGGTATACAAAGTCAAGTTCTCCATCTTCCCGGATTGGCCTATCGAACGCCAGCTGCCGCTTCGCGGCCCGCGTTGGGGAGAGTTCGAGTTTCATGTGAATGCCCCCGTCGAGAGGGCAGATTTCTGGGTTGTTTCTGCGGGGATGTTCGATGCGGAGCGCTGTATCTGTCCGCCCAATCGAACGCTTTTCGTTACTTATGAGCCGTCATCGGTTCATGAATACGACCCTCTTTTTCTTGGTCAGTTCGCCGCGATCCTGACGTGCCAGCGAAACATCCAGCACCCGGGCGTCACCTACGGCCCCCAGGGCCAGCAATGGTTTGCTGGCCTGAGTTGGCCCGACCTGGGCGTCACAGAAGACTACGACAGTTTGGCGGGGATGTCCGCGCCGAAGAAGACGAAGCTCATTTCGCTGGTCTCGTCGCGCAAGGTGATGACCCGTGAACACGAGCGACGGTTGAAGACTGTCGAGCGTCTTAAAGAGACCTTTGCAGGCGTTCTCGACGTTTACGGGAACGGTTTCAAAGCTGTTCCGGATAAACTCGACGCCATATTGCCCTACAAGTATCATCTCGTCCTCGAAAATTGCCGAGAGAAAGATTACTGGAGCGAAAAACTCGCTGACGCCTATCTTGGGTGGGCATATCCGTTGTATTGGGGATGCCCGAATCTGTCAGATTATTTGCCGGGTGACGCGTTCGAGGCGCTGCCAGTTGACGGATATGACGAAATGGCAGGTGCGATCGAGGATGTTCTGGAGGCTGATGCTTATGAACAAAAGCGGGCCGCTATCGGATCGGCCCGGGACCTCGTGCTGAACGAGCAGAATGTCTTCGGCCGTGTGACTAGCATTTTGCGAGAGATGACGGGACAAACTCCAGCAGATGCGCGTCCTTTATTGATCCGCGATGAGCGGCATTTCATCGCACGGGGTCCACTTGCCCAGTCCGCGCGAAATGGCCGGTCTTTCATCCGTCGCCTTTTCGGGCTCAATATTCCAAACCGAAAATCTTTGGACTGAAAATATAGGATGGCGAATCTTCTTGTAATCAGCGGCTATTGGCCAACTGAGGAGGACCCGATCAGCGGCATCTTCATCGTTGAGCAGATTCGCGCCTTTACCGAGTTGGGCCACAATGTTTGGGTCATGGTTGGGCAAGCATTTGGTCGACGGCGGCGGCTACTTTCTTTGGAGGATCTGGGTCTGGACAGCGCTTCGGTGAAGCTTCTGTCGCCGCTGTTTATTCGGGCACCGGAGCGGTTGAGCCATCTTCCTTTCTTCTTTCGGGCGAACGTGCGGAATACGGGCCGATTCATCGCGGATGCGATACATAGGATCCGAGATGCGGGTGTCGAGCTTGATGGGGCGCTGGCGCAGGATCTGCGCTATGCGATCGCCAGTGCGCCGATTTGGAGCCCGGTTCTGAAAGCACCAGCGGTCGGGTTGGTACATGGCGTAGATCCAGTGCTCGACAAGGGGACGCTGGATCAGTCGATATTGAGCGCGCTCAAAGACGGACTGAAGGAACTGAGCGCGGTGGGGATAGTTGGTATGTTTCTGACGAGACATCTGTCAGGAATCGGGCTGGATGCATCTCAATTCCAGCTGGTCTTGAATGGAACGGAAGTGCCTGCGAATTATCGTTCATGTAACTATGCCACGGCAGGACCGAAGCGCATTCTGAGCGTTTCCCGGCTATGTGCATGGAAGGGGGTTGACGACACTTTGCGGGCGCTGGCTCTCCTCAAGAACGATCTCGGGCTTGCTGACTGGGAGCTTTGCATCGTCGGGGTCGGGGAGGAACGTACAGCGCTGGAGCTGCTCGCAAAGCAGTTGGGAATCGTGAAAAATGTTCGGTTTGTCGGGCGGCTTGATCGGAGCGGGACGCTGGCAGCATTCGAGCAATGCGACCTTTTTTGTCTGCCCAGCTGGGCCGAGCCATTCGGAATCGTATATCTGGAGGCGATGGCCCGCGGCCGTCCCGTGATCGGTTGCGACAATTGCGGTCCCGCGGATTTTGTGGTTTCCGGTAGAGACGGCATACTGGTCCCACCTAAAGATCCGGCCACTTTGTCCAAGGCGCTCAGAATGCTCTGGGATAATCCGGAGAGCCTCTCCGAAATCGCGGCCGAGGGGCGGAGGACGGCGGAAAAACTTACTTGGAAGCGTAATGCGCTCCAGATCAGCAAACTTTTAGGCTTCTAGTGAACACGTTGACCGTTCCAAGGATCTGGATCTGGAATCCAACGTTATATTCATTGAGTGCGCTGGTGGCGCTTCGCCTCGCCTCGCCGGCAACAGCGACGCTGAGTTTTGCATTGCTCGGCGCCTATGCATTGCTAGGTCGACGTCAGGCAATCCACGCGCTACTGTTTTCCTGGCTGTTTTTGATGCTTAATCCTGCAATTGCGCCCACGCCTCCGGCTACAACCGTCATGCGGTATCTTGTGCTGTTATGTGCCGCAGCGTCAGTTCTCCTGCGGTCCCCATTTATCCGTAATAGCCTACGTATGAGCCGGCTGTTTGCGATGACCATGGTGCTCGGGATATTCATCGTTCTGCACTCGATCCTGATTAGCCCAGAGCCTACAATATCGGTTCTGAAGGGTGTTGCTTGGACGCTCGCGATAATGACGTCGCTTGCTGCGTGGGAAGGGCTGACTCCCGAGAGCCGGAATCGGACAGCGAATGAAATATTCCTTGTGCTGTTGCTGATCGCGTTTACAAGCCTGCTATTGCTTCCCGCGCCAGTCTCATATATGCCCGGGAAGTCATTGTTTCGTGGTGTGCTTGGACATTCACAGGCGCTTGGGCCAACGCTCGCGGTTCTGGCAGCATGGACGTCAGCGTTACTTCTGCAACGTGCAAGTTGGCCGCGAATCGTCATCCTGACGATCATAGTGCCATTGATTTTTCTCACCGGCGCCCGCACTGCGCTTCTGGCGGCCATTCTCGGCCTCGCTCTCGGCGTCGTCTTTACACCGGCGCTGTCCCGCCAACGACTGCTTGAGGCGGCGCCGGCCCTCAAGAGTCGTTCGATTTTATTGCTGTCCATTGTCAGCCTGCTTCTCGCCAGCATATGGATGGAGGCGATTACCTCGAACGTCAGTAGCTTTTTGAATAAGGGCAGACAAGCGGATTCAGTGCTGGAAGCCTATGAGGAGTCGCGAGGCGATTTGATTAACGTTATGTTGGCGAATATTCGCGAGCGGCCGATGTTCGGCATTGGGTTCGGGATCGCTTCCGATCCAAACGCAATGGAGGTTGAACGTTTCGCCGGTATCCCGGTGTCTGCGGCTATTGAGAAGGGCGTCACGCCGATAGCGATTCTCGAAGAGTTGGGAATCGTGGGCTCCTCGTTAATAGCGTTATGGGGCTGGTATCTGGTCGTGAGTGGTGCGCGCGGTGGACTCGCTCCGCTTGCGTGCTTGAGCACGATCTTGGCGCTGAATCTTGGTGAATCAAGCCTGTTTTCTTCAGGTGGCATGGGGATGCTCTCGATCGTTATGATCGGCTGGATTGTGTCCAGTGCTCGTTCAGGGCGACACCAGCGAGGGGCGACATGAGGCGAGAGATATGGATCTGGCAGAACGTGTTGTCACCACATATGGCGCCGCTTGCGGCAGCCTTGGCGGAGCGCGGACATCGGGTCAGATATATCGCGCAGCAGCTCTCTCTTGCGGAGAGGTCCGAGCTGGGCTGGACACCGCCGTCCCTTGGTCGGGCGGAGCTGGTCCATTGCCCGACCCCGAGGTCGCTGGAACGCTTGGCGTATACGGCACACGCGGGAATCGAGCATCTATTTCAGGGGTTTCGCGGAAACGGCTATCTGGCCCAGGCTTACAAGGCGCTCGGACGTCGCAACCTGTCGTTTTGGGTCTTTCTGGAGACGGTGGACGACCGCGGCTGGAAGTGCCTCGCGCGGCGCGCCTACTATCGGCGCATGTTTGCGCGTTGGAATCCTCATTTGCAGGGGGTCCTTGCAACGGGCTTTTCGATGCCGCGCTGGGTAATAGATCGAGGCATGCCCGAAGCGCGCATTTTCCCCTTCACTTACTTCCTCCCTGATCAACGTCGAAGTCTTCCAGTTGCGCGAGGCTCCCCAGGGCCCTATCGGATTATGTTTGTCGGCAAGCTGATAGAACGTAAGGCATTGGATGTCCTCTTGACAGCTTTGTCGCGATTGAAGGCCAACAGCGATGACATCCAGCTTCTCGTCGTCGGGATGGGGCCGGAAGAGAGGGCACTAAAGGGCATGGCCGAGCGTCTCGGCGTATCTGGCTTGGTCAGTTGGTTGGGAAGCCGAAAGATCGACGAAATCCCGGCATTGATGGCTAATGCCGATCTTTTTGTCCTCCCGAGCCGATTCGACGGGTGGGGGGCGGTCGTGACTGAAGCGTTGATGGTTGGGACGCCAGCGATCGCAACGGCGGGGTGCGGTTCGGCTGAGGCCGTTCAGGCCAGCGGTTGCGGTGAGGTAGTGCCCGCTGGCGATGTCACGGCACTTCAATCTGCCATAGAGAGCGAGTTTGCGCGAGGCCGCGTCTCCGCGGAGTTCCGGTCGCAACTGGCCGGCTGGGCGCATGCTTTCAGCGCCGATCGCGGTGCAGATTATTTATCGGGATTGTTCGATGCTGCGGCGGCCGGCGCGTCGCCGCCCGCGCCGCCTTGGAAAGCTGCGCGTCCGCCGGAACGCTCCGTTTTTCAAGACACCGCGCGTAAAGCGTCGCAGATAAAGCAAGGAAATAGCATATTCCGAGGCGCATCGCTTCCATGAATGGCCTGAGGCTTACTGGCTGGAATCATAAGCAGAGCATCAAGGAGGTAATACGACACGTCCTATATCGCGCGGGCCTCTTTTCTCTCCTTTCTCAGCATCGACAGAGACGGGGCTTCATAACCGAGCATCTCACCCTTGGTGACCGTGCGAAACGGTTCGACGAAATCTATGAACGTGGTGTCTGGCGGCATTCAGACGGTCAGGTCGCTGACTCCGGCCTCGGCTCTGAGCTGGCCGTTACCGAGATGATTAGGAGTGAGCTTCCCGGCATACTGACGGAGCTCAATGTCAAAAGCTTGGTCGATCTGGGCTGCGGGGACTGGACGTGGATGTCACGAATTCAACTGCCCTGCAGGTATCTTGGGCTGGACATCGTTCAAGCGGTTGTCAACCGTAACGAAGCTAACTATGGCACCGATCTCATCAATTTCCAACAGTTGGATGCTGTCACCGAAGAGCTGCCGGATTGCGATGCTGTGTTATGCCGGGAAGTGATGTTCCACTTGAGCTTTGAGGATGCGCGTTTTGCCTTTGATAACATCAGGCGTCACGCGCGATGGGTCATCGTTACGAGTGATTCGGGTATTTGGTTCAATAGCGACATCCCGTCGGGCGACTTTCGGATGCTAAACCTTCAGCGTGCGCCGTTTCGGTTTCCCTCGCCCGACCTTCGTATTGTTGACGATGAACTGGTCCCGGGGCGGTTTCTGGGCATCTGGAACACCGCGCGGCTCGATTCCAAAAGAAACTCCGTGCCTTGAATATCGTTCATGTCACTTCCGCATTGTGCACTCAGGGTGCTGGCGTCAAGGCCGTCGTCGAGGGCCTTTCCGCCGCCCAGGCGGCACAGGGCGCGGATGTCCGCGTGCTTGGGCTCGCGACTGAGGCTTGGTCCGCTGGCGACGCGGGACTGTGGTGCGGTGCCTCGCCAGAGGTCTTTAATGTCCGCGGACCGAGTGTCTACGGTCATGCACCGGATTTGTTTCGCCGGCTGAATTCGCTTGCGCCGGATCTCGTGCATTTGCATGGTCTCTGGATGTATCCGTCCAAGGCCGTCGCTGACTGGGCTCGAGGCACCGGCCGTCCTTATATGCTATCGCCCCACGGCATGCTGTCGCCAGTGGCGCTCTCGTTCAGCCCGACCAAGAAGCGAATTGCGCGGCTCCTTTTCGCTGACAGGGTCCTGCGGACAGCGGCCTGTCTGCAAGGAACATCTGAGGAAGAGTGCGCCGACATCCGGTCGCAGGTAAGCGGCATCCCCGTCGTGAACGTCCCAAATGGGATTCATCTACCGCCGGACGACCCACCGGACAATCGCCCAGTCTTGGCGACGGGCCCCTTCCGCGAACTGCTACATCTTGGACGCCTACATCCGAAGAAGGCGGTCGATCGTCTTATCGATGCATGGGTTCGCGTGGAGCGGGACTTCCCGGACTGGATTCTGCGTATCATCGGACCGTCGGAAAAAGGCTACGGCGAGGCGCTGGAACGGCGGGCGACAGCGCTAGGTGCGACACGGGTCTCCATCGAAGGTCCGATCTACGGTGACGATAAGCAACAAGCTTACCGGAGGGCGGAAGTGTTCGTGCTTCCGACCCTGAACGAGAACTTTGGACTTGTTGTTGGCGAGGCGCTGGCTGAGGGAACTCCCGTCATTTGTACGCGCGGAGCGCCTTGGCAGCGTCTGGTAGAACACGGCTGTGGATGGTGGATCGATCCCGAGGTGGCCGACATCGAAGCCGCGCTGCGCCAAGCAATGGCAATGGATGCTACGTCGCTTTCCCGAATGGGACAGGCTGGTCGTGAGTGGATGCAACGTGAATATTCCTGGGAGAGAATAGCCCGGATGACGCTGGATATATATCGCTTGCTGCTTGGGCAGGGGGGATAGGCGGGACTGCGTCTATCTGGATTGAATCATGAGTTTTGCTATAAGGGTAAGACCTTAAATGACGGAACGCGATGGCAAACAGCTGGATATCGGTGCCTGTCGCAGGTTGCGACCGTATAGCCGGAAAGAATACTTGCTTAGAATTCTTTGGAGCCTGGCTTTTCCTGTGTTCCGTTTCAGTCCTCGGCCGTTTTTCGGGTGGCGCCGTATGTTGTTACGACTATTCGGAGCGCAGATTGGAAAGAACGCACATATCTACCCAAGCGCCAGGATTTATCTGCCCTGGAACCTGAAACTGGGCGCTGAGGCCAGCATCGGAGAATGGGCATTGATTTACAATCTGGGGCCGGTGACCATAGGCGAAGGAGCGACAATCTCGCACCGCGCGCACCTGTGTGCGGGCACCCACGACTACCGGAATCCCACTCTGCCGTTGCTGCGGCTCCCGATTGAAATCGGCCCTCAGGCATGGATTTGCGCAGACGCGTTTGTAGGGCCAGATCGAAAAGTGGGCGAGGGCGCGATTGTAGGGGCTGGCGCTGTCGTAATGGAGGATGTTGCACCATGGAAGATTGTGGCCGGCAACCCGGCAAGAGTTATCAAAACACGAATCCTCAGGGATTCACCGACAAATGCACCTCAAGCGGCGAGTGTTGCTAAGCATGAATGAAGCGCCGATCAATGGTTATCGCTATGCCGATTCAAAACACACCCATTCGCACGGTTACCTCCTACCGAGTGTGACATATATTCTGGAAAGGCTGGCGCTCCGCTCAAGCGAGAGAAGGGTGTTTGAGCTGGGCTGCGGTAATGGCAGTGTGGCGAATGCGCTGACCCGATTGGGCTGGGATGTGACGGGCGTGGACCCGTCTGTGCAGGGAATTCGTCACGCACGGGAAGCCTACCCTGAGCTGAAACTTTTCGAAGGCTCTGCATACGACGACCTCGCCGGAAAGTACGGTCAGTTTCCAGTGGTCCTTAGTCTGGAAGTGATCGAGCACGTCTATGCGCCTCGAGATTTTGTGCGTACTGTATTCGATCTCCTTTCGGAAGGAGGCACAGCCATCCTCTCGACGCCCTACCATGGCTACTTGAACAACCTGGCGCTTGCGCTGACGGGCAAGATGGACGCCCACTTCACGGCGCTGTGGGATCACGGGCACATCAAGTTCTGGTCCATGCGGACGTTGAATGTGCTGCTGCGCGAGGCCGGCTTGGTGGACATCCGGTTCGAACGAGTGGGGCGGGTGCCGGCGCTGGCCAAGTCGATGATTGCCGTTGCTCGCAAGCCCTGATCGCTTCGTGAAGCTCACTGCCGTCATCCTCACCTTGAACGAAAGCCGGCATCTGCGCCGCTGCTTGGAGGGCTTGCACGGCGTTGTGGACGGGGTTCTGGTGGCCGATAGCTTCTCCACGGACGAAACCTTGGCCATCGCCGAGGCCCACGGCGCACGGGTGGTAAAGCAGCCCTGGGTGAATTACGCCACGCAGTTCAACTGGGCACTAACGCAACTCGACCCGGATACCGACTGGGTGCTGCGCATTGATGCGGACGAGGTCCTCACGCCAGAGTTGGCGGCGGAGATTCGCGAGCGGTTGCCGACCCTGGGGCCCGAGATCGATGGGGTGTACGTGGGCCGGCGCATGACCTTCCAAGGCCGGATGATTCGCCACGGCGGGCTGTTCCCGGTACGGGTGTTGCGGCTCTTCCGCCCCGGCCGGGGTGCGTGCGAAAACCGCTGGATGGACGAGCACATCAAGGTGGCAGGCGCCACAGCGAATTTTCGGGGCGAACTGATCGACGACAACCTGAATTCGTTGACCTGGTGGACCGAGAAACACAACAAGTATGCGAGTCGAGAAGCCGTCGACCTTCTCAATCTCAGATACGGCTTCATGCCGCATGACTCGGTTGCAAACATCCGCGACGGGTCTCAAGCCGGTATAAAGCGATGGCTGAAGGAGCGTATTTATGCTCGTCTCCCAGGTGGATTTCGAGCATTCGCTTATTTTTTCTACCGGTACTTTCTGAGGTTTGGGTTCCTCGATGGGCGTGCTGGCTTGGCCTTTCACTTTCTCCAGGGCTTCTGGTACCGGTACCTTGTGGATGCGAAGGTCGCTGAGGTGGGTCGCTATATGAAGACCAATGATGTTTCCGTAGAGAAAGCGATTCTGGACGTCTTGCAGATTGATGTTCGACCGCAGGTTTCACACGATATCTAACTGGGCTTTAATGCCTGTTCGGCCATTGGCGAAAGTAGAGATATGATGAGAAAAAAAGCACTGATCACTGGCATAACAGGGCAGGACGGCGCCTACCTGACCGAGTTCCTGCTTGCCAAGGGTTACGAGGTGCATGGCATCAAGCGCAGGGCCTCCCAGTTCAATACCCAGAGGATCGATCATCTGTATCAGGACCCGCACGTGCCGGCGCCGCAGTTGATTCTGCATTACGGCGATCTGACCGATTCGACCAATCTGATTCGAGTGGTTCAGGACGTGCAGCCCGATGAAATCTACAATCTGGGCGCACAGAGCCATGTCGCGGTGTCGTTCGAAAGTCCGGAATACACGGCCAATGCGGACGCGATCGGTACCTTGCGCCTGCTCGAGGCGATCCGGATCCTCGGGATGGAAGATCGGATTCGCTTCTACCAGGCTTCGACCTCGGAAATGTTCGGCAAGGTGCAGGAGATTCCGCAGCGTGAGAGCACACCGTTCTATCCGCGCTCGCCCTACGGCGTGGCAAAGCTGTATGCACACTGGATCACGGTCAATTACCGCGAGTCCTACGGCATGTTCGCGTGTAGCGGAATCCTGTTCAATCATGAATCGCCGATTCGCGGCGAGACCTTCGTCACCCGCAAGATCACCCGTGCCCTGGCGAGAATCTTCGTCGGGCTGGACGATTGCCTCTATCTCGGTAACCTGGATGCGCGGCGCGACTGGGGCCATGCGCGCGATTACGTCGAAGCGCAGTGGCTGATGCTGCAGCAGGACCAGCCCGATGATTACGTGATTGCGACCGGCGAGCAGCATTCGGTGCGCGATTTCGTCGATGCCGCCGCAGGGCGCCTGGGCATGACGTTGGACTGGTCCGGCAGCGGCGCGGACTCGATTGGTGTTGTGGCCGCCGCGCCGGGTGACTGCGCGGCGCAACCGGGGAAGGAGGTCGTCGCGATCGATCCACGTTATTTCCGGCCGGCCGAGGTCGATACCTTGCTGGGCGACCCGACAAAGGCCAGGACGGAACTCGGCTGGACGCCGAAGATCAGTTTCGATGAACTGGTCGCCGAAATGGTCGAGAAGGACCTGGAGCGCGCCCGGCGCGATGCCCTGGTCGCCGACCACGGGTACCAGACCTACAGCTTCCGGGAATGAGAAGAACAGTTTTCAGTTTTCAGTTTTCGGTTTTCAGTAATGAGGGTCAATGACAAGTCAGGTCTCCAAACTTATTGACGATCGGATTTTTGTCGCCGGCGGGCGGGGCATGGTCGGCAGTGCGATCTGTCGGGCGCTTGAGGCAAGCGGGCAGGGCCCGGTGCTGGCGCCGGGTCGGGATGCGCTGGATCTGCTGGATCAGACGGCCGTCGATGCCTGGTTTGCCGAGCATCGACCGGTGCAGGTTTATCTGGCGGCGGCCAAGGTGGGCGGGATCCATGCCAACGACAGCTACGCGGCGGAATTCATCCACGACAACCTGGTCATTCAGACCAATGTGATCCATGCGGCGTGGAAGCACGGCGTCGAGAAGCTCTGCTTCCTGGGCTCTTCGTGCATCTACCCCAAGCACGCGCCGCAGCCGATGCAGGAAGAGCACCTGCTTACCGGGCCGCTCGAGCCAACCAACGAGTGGTACGCGGTGGCCAAGATTGCCGGTATCAAGCTGTGCCAGGCCTACCGCCGCCAGTACGGCTTCGACGCGATCAGTCTGATGCCGACCAACCTCTACGGGCCCGGGGACAACTTCCACCCGGAGAACTCGCACGTGTTGCCGGCGCTGATCCGGCGGTTCCACGAAGCGCGCGAGCGCGATGCCTCCGAAGTGGTGATCTGGGGCACCGGCACGCCGCGACGCGAGTTTCTGCATGTCGACGACCTGGCCGAGGCCTGCCTGTTCCTGATGGAGCACTACTCCGGCGAGGAGATCGTCAACGTGGGTGTGGGCGAGGATATCTCGATCCTGGAGCTGGCCCGGATGGTGGCCGAAGTGGTCGGGTTCCAGGGCGAGATCCGTACCGACCCTTCCAAGCCCGACGGCACGCCTCGAAAGCTGCTGGACGTGTCGCGAGTCAATGCGTTGGGATGGCGGGCAAGCATCGGGCTCAGGGAAGGGGTCGAAGCGACGTATCGGTGGTACATGGAGAATCAGGATTCCTTCCGAGGCTGAACCGTTGACTGGGACGATCCTTGTCTGCGGTGGCGCCGGCTATATCGGCAGCCATATGGTGCGGTTGCTGGCCGATCGCGGCTTCGAAGTGGTGGTATTCGATGATCTGTCGACCGGGCATCGCGAGTCCATAGCGAATGTCGAACTGGTGGAGGGCGATGTGCGCGATGCCGCGGCATTGGACGCACTGTTCGGTGCGTTCCGATTCGAAGCCGTGATGCACTTCTGCGCGAAGTCGCTGGTGGGCGAGTCGGTCCTGAAACCGCTTGAGTACTACGAAAACAACGTCGGCGGCAGCATCTCCCTCGTCCAGGCGATGCAGCGCCACGGTGTCGACAAGCTGGTATTTTCGTCCACGGCGGCGGTTTTCGGCGAGCCCGAGTCGGAGTTGATCGACGAGGACCATCCGAAGAGCCCTTTGAACCCTTACGGGCACAGCAAGCTGATGGTCGAGCGCATGCTGGCCGAT
Source organism: Wenzhouxiangella sp. XN79A (assembly GCF_012272825.1). Taxonomy (GTDB): domain Bacteria; phylum Pseudomonadota; class Gammaproteobacteria; order Xanthomonadales; family Wenzhouxiangellaceae. The sequence goes on from NZ_JAAWWS010000167.1 coordinate 49,541, forward strand.
GTGGCTGCAGCGCATGGCTTGCGGGCGGTGGCGCTTCGATATTTCAACGCTGCTGGTGCTTCGCTTGCCGGCGGAATCGGTGAGTCGCATGACCCGGAAACGCACCTGATCCCGAATGTGCTGAAGGCCGCAGCCGGAAGCGGCCCTCGTTTGAAGGTGTTCGGCACCGATTACGACACCCGAGACGGCACCTGTGTAAGGGATTACATCCACGTCGACGACCTGGCGCGCGCGCACCTTGCCGCTCTTGAATTCATGACGCGCGAGGAGGGCTTCCACGCGTTCAATCTGGGCAACGGCCAGGGTTTTTCGGTGCTGGAAGTGATCCAGGCGGCCGGAAAGGTTGTCGGGCGTGATGTTCCCTACGAGGTTGCCGAACGGCGCGCGGGGGATCCGGCGGTACTGGTCGCAAGCAGCGCCCTGGCGGCGAAGAAGCTGGGTTGGCAACCGGAGATCACCGATCTCGAGGCGATCATCGAATCGGCGTGGCATTGGCATCGGGAGCAGCGATATTAGCGCTCGGCCCTCAAATAAGCGGCTGGGCCGGAAATCGCTCCGGGGATGGCTACACCTGTGAAGATCTCGGTCATTACCGCAACCTACAACGTCGCGGGCACGGTCCAGGATTGCCTGGACTCGGTACGCGGGCAGGGCCATGGCAATGTCGAGCACGTGGTGGTCGACGGGGCCAGTTCGGACGGGACCGTGGAGCTGCTCGAGGGGCATCGCGATCGGATCGACCGCTTCGTCAGCGAGCCGGACCGGGGCATCTACGACGCGCTGAACAAGGGCGTTGCGATGGCGTCCGGCGACGTGGTGGGGTTTCTGCACGCCGACGATGTGTTCTCCGGGTCTTCGGTGCTTTCGCGGGTGGCCGGGGCGTTTGCCGATGACGCCGTGGGGGCCGTGTACGGGGATCTGCAGTACGTGAAGAGCGACGATATTGGTGGGGTGATCCGGCATTGGCGCTCGGGCGAGTTCGTGCCCGCCCGGCTGCGCTGGGGCTGGATGCCGCCGCATCCGACGTTGTATGTGCGCAGGTCCTGGTACGAGCGACTGGGCGGGTTCGATCTTGGATATTCGATTGCCGCCGATTACCAGTGGATGCTGAGGCTGTTGTCGCAGGACGACCTTCGGGTGGCCTACATTCCGGAAGTGCTGGTGAAGATGCGCGTGGGCGGGGCCAGCAATCGGTCGTTGAAGAACATCGTGCGGAAGTCGCGGGAGGATCTTCGGGCCATGCGGGAGACCGGGGTCGGAGCGTTGGGGGGTGTCGGCGCGCTGGTCTGGAAGAATGTTTCGAAGGTGGGGCAGTTTGTCAAGAGGCGGTGAGCGGGGGAAAGGCAGGTAGCAGGGTTCAGGTTTCAGGGGGTAGGAGAAGCGAAGTTTTCAGTGAGCGGTTTTCAGTTGGCAGTTCAAGGAAATTTGGCCCCGGGACCCGTTCGGGGCGACAGTGTTGAGGGTATGTTGCTGACGATCAATGGTCGTTGTGGGGTTGGTTCGATTGCCTCCGGCTGCGGACGATCGTGATGTGGATGGCGACGCTGTTTGGCAGTTTGTTGGTGGTTGCTGTCTTGATCGGCGTCAGCGCTCGGTGGGCGACGGCTGGGCGTGTGGCCGTATTGGCCGCGGTCGTGGTCTTGATGGGGATCTTGCTGTTGCCGCAGGAGTGGGTGCTTGGGGTGGCACGACAGGTGCCGGGGGTCGCGGACGCTCTGGGATTCGGGTGGTTCGATCAGGTGGCGCATTTCGTGTTGTTTCTCGCGATGGGCTGTGTCTTTGGGGTTTTCGTACGGTCGACGGCGGGGCTGGTGCTGGTCTGTGGGCTGGCGATTGCGTTGGAGGTGCTGCAGTGGGGGTCGGCGGGGCATCAGGTTCGGATGATGGATGGGCTGATGAATCTGGCGGGCGGCGTTGTTGGGTTCGGGATGGGTCGGTGGTTCGGGGTCGGGAGAGCCGGGGAGAGCGGAAGAAAGCGTGAACGGGGAGCGGGGAAAGGAAGCTAGCAGGGTTCAGGGTTCAGGTTTCAGGTTTCAGGTTTCAGGGGGCAGGAGGAGCGAAGTTTTCAGTGAGCAGGATGAAATCAAGTTTTCAGTGAACAGTTTTCAGTTTTCAGGAACGGCTTGAACAACTAGGTCCGGGGTAGAGTCCGGGACGACAGGAAGCAGGGCCGCCGTTGGGTGGCCTTTTTCGTTTGTGCGGGGCCTGGCGGGCGAAGGGTGGCGATCGAAGATCAGGGCTCAGGGATCAGGGCTCGTTGAGTGTTGTGCTGAACGGGTCGATGATGGTCAGGTTTTCGATGATCTGGCCGCTCTGGAGGTCTTCGGAGATCAAGAACGTGCAGCCTGTTTGCCGCGCGGCGGCGACGATGAGGGCGTCCCACCAGGAGATTTTCATCCGATCCTCGATCGACCAGGCCTGTTCGAATGTGGCCGCGGTCAACTCGAGCGGCTTCCAGGTTTGTAGGTCACGGACGTCGGCACGCGCATCGTCACGGGCCATGCCCGGCTTCAGACGGCGGGTGACGGTCTGATAGTATTCCTTGAGCACCTGTGTGCTGATTCGACCGTTCCCTGATGACCACAGTTCGGCAAGCCAGCGCCGCGCGATTCGGTGCTTGGTCGGATCTCGGGTATCCCGGCTGTACACCAGGATGTTGGTATCAACGAAGTAGCGGTCGGTCATACAGAGATTCGCGGTCGGGATACGGCATGTCGGTTTCCCGCAGGGGGCCCGTTGGCCGTCCGAGGAATCGCTCGGCGGCGGTCCCGCGCTGCTCTTCCAGATCGCGCATTTCCTGGAGCACCTCTCCAAGCATTCTGGAAACGCTGGTGTTCCGTCTGGCCGCTTGAATGCGGGCCCAACGGGCGGTTTCCTCGTCGAGGGTGATGGTGACGTTCTTCATGACACGATCTTAGTGATACACGAGATTCGTGTCAAGTTGAAGAGCGGCGTGCGGACGCCGGGAGGAATCAGGGCGGTTCGCAGGGTTGGCCGTGCCGCGCAGGTTCTGGGGGTCGGAGTCAACGGTGAGCAGGGAGAAACTAAGTTTTCAGTGAGCAGGGCAAATCAAGTTTTCAGTGAACAGTTTTCAGTTTTCAGAAAAAAATCCTGAATAACTAGGGCCCGGGTCGGGCCCGGGATGACAGAAAGCCGCTTCGTCGCTGGGTCCCGGCTCGGGGGCCGGGATGGCAGATCGAGAGGCCGCCGTTGGGCGGCATTTTTCGTTTGGGCCGAGTGCCCGTTTTCAGGACAGCCAATCACCGGACGGCCCGCCGACCCAATTTCCGAAACTCAGCGAAGAAAAGCCGTATTATAGACCAACCAATAGACCAGTCTACGGAGGTCGTCACCATGTACCCCGAAATCGGCTCCTATGACGCCAAGACCAGACTGCCGGAACTGCTGCGCGAGGTCCGCGAGGGGCGTCGCTACACCATCACGCTTCGCGGCAAGCCCGTCGCGGACCTCGTGCCGGTGGGACGTCCCGGCGAGGACGATATCAGGCGGGCGGTCGCGGCGATGCGCGCCCTGCCGAGAATCAAGGGCGTGGACGCCGCCGAGTTGGAACGCTGGATCGACGAAGGCCGCCGATGAGCCTGGTGCTCGATGCCTCCGCCGCCCTTGCCTGGGTTTTCGAGCGGTCGGATCCGGTCGAGGTCGCCCTGGCCGATCACCTGCTTGATTCCATCGCCGTCCAGCCCGTCCTGGTCCCCAGCCTCTGGCACATCGAGGTGGCCAATGCATTGCTGGTTGCCGAACGGCGCGGCGTTGCCAAAGAGGCTCAGGTGGTTGACTACCTGCAGCGGCTCTCGAAGCTGCCCATCGTCACGGACGATGCCGAGATCTCGCGTCGCCAGGAAATCATCATGGCCCTCGGCCGTCAGTTTCAGCTAAGCACCTATGACGCAACCTACCTCGAGTTGGCAATGCGCACGGGTTCGACCCTGGCGACGTTTGACGCCCGGCTGGCGCGTGCCATGCAGCGCGCCGGCGGGAAGACCTTCGAATCATCCGAGTAGCCGGACGCATTGCGGTCCGATCAAACGGTTGCTTCAATGCTCGATCGCTTCGGGGCCTGGGTTCGCAGGGCGGTTTCGTCACGAGATGTCTCGACTCAGGCGAGTCTCGGGGTGGTCAGGACGAGTCGCGAGCGACTCTGACCGCTCCGGGTTCGCGTTCGGCGCCCCGGGATGACCGAGGCGTAGAGGGGTGCTCCGTCGGTTTCGACTGTGGGAGGGCGGATTCCGCGCGAACCGGTCGGGCAACCCTTCGCCCGGCACAACCGGCCTCCCACAGGCCCTCCGAGCCGGCGCCCATCCCGATCA
>NZ_JAAWWS010000167.1:53918-55957 GCF_012272825.1 Wenzhouxiangella sp. XN79A
CCGCCCCCGATCACCTGTTGCGATTTCGTTCCCGGGTTTGCCTGCGGCGCCCCGGGATGACGGAGGCGTAGAGGGGTGCTCCGTCGGTTTCGACTGTGGGAGGGCGGATTCCGCGCGAACCGGTCGGGCAACCCTTCGCCCGGCAACGCCGGCCTCCCACAGGCCTTCGATCGAGCGCCCATCCCGATCACCTGTCGGAGGGCGCTTGCGCGCGAACGAGGTAGGGGCCGACCTTCGCCCGCAAGCGGCCTCCAACAGGAAAAGCAGCGAAACCGCCCCCGATCACCTGTTGCGATTTCGTTCCCGGGTTTGCCTGCGGCGCCCCGGGATGACGGAGGAGTAGGCACAAAAAACGAACCGAGGAACGAGGCGTCAATCCAGCCGGTAGGTGTTGGTTCCGACTTCGTAGGGCAGGTCGCGGTGGGCGATGCGGCCGTTCAGCAGTTCGCGCATGACGGGTTCGAGGTTGGGGACGGTGCGTTTCGTGTCCTGGTTGTCGAAGTAGCTGTGCTCGCGGTCCAGGGTGCCGGTCAGGTCGATGTAGGCGGCGTTGTGGGCGTTCTGCTGGGCGATGGTGGCGCCCAGGCGGGGTTTCTGGGCTTCGCCGATCTTCAGGTTCGAAAGCCCCAGCGCGCTGTCGTCCTGGTTGATGAGGATGTAGACGCGCTTGCGGGCACGGATGCGCTGCACCCACTCGGCGTGGTCGTGGTGGTTGGTGTCGGCGGCCTTCAGGATGACGTTGTCGAAGGTGCAGGCGCAGGACAGCCGCTCGCTGGAGCTGGTCAGCAGTTTCTTGTACAGGTAGTTGCCCATGCTGTGGGCAATCAGCGAGATGTTGAACGGGCAGGCGTGTTCGCGCAGGTAGTTGGCCAGCAGCCGGCGCTCTTCGTCCCGGCTGTCGGGCCTCGAAGCCCGGGCATGGTCGCGGGCGGCGTCGAACACGCCGGCGTTCAGGTCCTGCAGCAGGGCGTTCATGCGCCACAGGGCGCGGTCCAGCGCGCCGACCGACTCGCGGGCGTCGGACTTGTCGGAAAGGTAGCTCGCCACGCCGTGCAACTCTTCCAGCGCGCTGTCGCCGCCGCCGTTCGACGGCCAGCTGAACACCAGCACCTCCACGTCGTACACCTGCTCCATCCGCCGGGCGCGGTTCAGCGCGTCTTCGATGGTGGTGTTGTAGCCGTGGATGAACAGCACCAGGTTGCGGCCGCTCTCGCGCAGCTTCGGGATGAGGCGCGCGGCGACCAGGTCGGAGCCCACCCGGCGACGGTTCCAGGGCCGGATGAAATCCGTGTCCAGGCCCTCGAACTCGGCCTCCTCGGGCCGGTCGGGAATGATGTGGATGTCCCACTTCCCGCCCGCGGCGTCGCGCGGAGTGGCCTCGAACAGCCGGAGCTCCTTCGAACCGTTGGGGTTGGGGTCGTCGGTCAGGGTGTAGAGGTCGGAGTTGCGGTACTTGCGGAAGTTGCGGTTGGTGATGATGTACATGGGGGTCTCCCTATCTGCTCGCCAAAGCTTTCGATACGTTAGCAAAAAAGGGAGGGGGAAGTTTTTAGGGGGGAGTGAACAGTTGACAGTGAACAGTTTTCAGTTTTCAGTTTTCAGTGGAAGGCAGCGGCGGGGCGCGGGGTGGGGTGAGCTGGGGGAAGAAGGGTTTCAGGGTTCAGGGTTCAGGGTTCAGGGTTCAGGTTTAAGGGAAGGCAGCGGCGGGGCAGTGGCGGTGTGGGGGGGAGCGGGGAGCGGGGAGTGGGGAGCGGGGAGCGGGGAGCGGGGAGCGGGGAGCGGGGAGCGGGGAGCGGGGAACGGGGAACGGGGAGTGGGGAGCGGGGAGCGGGGAGCCGAGAACGGGCCGAGAACGGGGAATCGGGGTGCCGCACCTACTTCACGGTCGTTCCGGGGCGCCCTTTCTACTTCACCGTAATTCCGGGGCGCCGTTTCTACTTCACGGTCATCCCGGGGCGCCGAAGGCGAACCCGGGATCTCCCTGGGCTGGCGCCAGGGTTCTGACGGGCGATTGCGTCACGAGGTCCCGGGTTCCGGCT
>NZ_JAAWWS010000167.1:56007-65046 GCF_012272825.1 Wenzhouxiangella sp. XN79A
CGTCATCCCGGGGCGCCGAAGGCGAACCCGGGATCTCCCGAAGCTGCCGCCTGGGTTCGACGGGCGATTGCGTCACGAGGTCCCGGGTTCCGGCTTCGCCGGCCCCGGGACGACGAGGTGTAGAGGGCCGGCCCCGGGGCGACGAGGTGTGGGTGGGGCGCCGCGCCTTCTTCACCGTCGTTCCGGGGCGTCACTTTTCCATTCCTCGTCATCCCGGGGCGCCCTTTCTACTTCACCGTCATCCCGGGGCGCCGAAGGCGAACCCGGGATCTCCCTGGGCTGGCGCCAGGGTTCTGACGGGCGATTGCGTCACGAGGTCCCGGGTTCCGGCTGCGCCGGCCCCGGGACGACGAGGTGTAGAGGGCCGGCGCCAGGGTTCGACGGGCAATCGCATCACGAGGTCCCGGGTTCCGGCTTCGCCGGCCCCGGGACGACGAGGTGTAGAGGGCCGGGCCCGGGACGACGAGGTGTAGGTGGCCGGCCCCGGGTCGACGAGGTGGTGGTGGCCGGTCCCGGGTCGGCCGGGCGTTGAACGGGTCGAAGTTCATCGTGCAGCCGTAACTCCCACCAAAATCGCCGAAAATGCGGCGATCGTCGCCCAGAATCACCGATCTAGAACATCTTCCGCCACCACGGCTTGCGGGTTCGGGTGGGGAGGACGTCGATCAGCAGGCCGGGGTCGGGGAGTTCGCCGTCGGCGAGGCGGGCGGGGAAGGCTTCGATGAGCAGCCGGGCGGCGTCCTTGCCGGCCCATTGTTCGATGGGTTTGCGGGCGATGGTGATGCGCGGCACGCGGCGGGCGTCGCGGTGGGCGTCGGAGGCGACGACGTGGATGCTGCCCTGGCGGATCATCGTCCGGGCCGCGTCGCGCACTGGTTCGCCGAAGTTGCCGGTGCACGACTGCGCGGTGACCTGGCCCAGGCATCCCATCCGCACCCAGCCGGCCAGCCGCTCCGGGGTGCGCCGCAGTTCGCTGTTGCGCTCGGGGTGGGCGATCAGCGGGGTCAGGCCCATGGCGATGAGGTGGTCGAGGATGTTTTCCGCGCCGACCGGCACGGTGTGCACCGGCAGCTCGACCAGCACCGCGTGGCCGCGATCGGCAATCGTCAGCGCTTCGCCGCGGTTGAGCTGGCCGGGCAGTTCGGGCACCAGGTGCAGCTCCGAGCCGGGCAGCAGCTGCAGCGAAATCCGTTCGCGGAACAGGGCTTCCTTCAGCACCCGCAAGCCCTCGCGAACCCCGTCGGCCGGGTTGTCGTAGACGCCGTTCAGGTGATGCGGCGTGACCACCGTCGTCGAAATCCCGTCCTCGACCGCAATCCGCGCCATCGCCAGCGACTGCTCGAGCGATTTCGAGCCGTCGTCGATGCCGGGAATCAGGTGGCAGTGGAGGTCGGTCAGCATGGCGCGGATCGCAGACGGCCGAGCGATCAGTGTACGGGATGGAGGTGGGCGGGGAGGGATCGGGGAAAGCAGGTTTCAGGGTTCGGGTTCCAGGCGGTAGGAGCGGGGAGCAGCGAACGGGCAGCGGCGAATAGGGAGCGAGGAGCGGGGAACGGGGAGAGCGCAAGTGAACGGTGAGCGGTGAGTGGTTGAAACTTCGAGGGCGCCTGCGCGCGAATCGGCGTGGCCAGGACCCGGGGCGCGGCTTCTTTTCCTGGCATCCCGGCCTCCGAGCCGGGACCCGGGGACGGTATGCGGCGACCCTCGGGATCGTTCGCGTGGGGATCCCCGGGTGCGTTTCCCGTAGGCCGGGCCACGGGGTGGCCGGATCGCCTGCTGGAGGGCGCCTGCGCGCGCTTCGGCGTGGCCGGTCTTCGCCCGCAAGCGGCGTCCTACAGGTGTGTTCCGGCGGGTCGGGGGCCGGGTTCTATTCGATCACCGCCAGGTACGCCCGCCCGCGCCGGCGGATTTCGAAGGCCAGTTCGTCGTCGGCCTCGATCGGGAAGGCCTTGCGCAGTTCGGGCAGGTTGCGCACCGGGTCGCGGCCGACGGCGACGATCAGGTCGCCGGGGCGCAGGCCGGATTCCCAGGCCGGAGTCGAGCGGCGCACGTCCTGGACCAGCACGCCGACGGCGCGAGCGCGCTCGGGCACCCGGACCAGTACGACGCCGTCGAGCCGCGGGTCCAGCCGCTGGCCGGCGATGCGGGCGTCGAGGTTTTCGTAGATGGCCAGTTCGGCGCGGCGTTCGCGGCCGTTGCGCCAGTATTCGACCTCCACTTCGCGGCCCACGGCCATCAGGCCCTCGATGTTGCGCAGGGTCTGGACCGAGTCGATCAGGCGGTCGTCCAGCGCCAGGATCACGTCGCCGGCCTGCAGGCCGGCCTCGTCGGCCGCACTGTCGCCCTCGACCCGGGTGACGACCACGCCGGCGCGGTCGCCGGCGTCGAGCGCCTCGCGCAGCTCCTGGGTGAAGTCCTGGACGTCCACGCCCAGGCTGCCGCGGCGCACCTCGCCGTAGCGGACCAGCTGGTTCATGACGTACTCGGCGGTGCTGGCGGGGATGGCGAAGCCGATGCCGACGTTGCCGCCGCTCGGGGTGAAGATGGCGGTGTTGATGCCGACCAGCTCGCCTCGGAGGTTGATCAGCGCGCCGCCGGAGTTGCCGGGGTTGATCGAGGCATCGGTCTGGATGAAGTTCTGGTACTCCAGCCCGCGCAGGCCGCTGCGGCCCAGCGCGGAGACAATGCCCGAGGTCACCGTCTGGCCCAGCCCGAACGGGTTGCCGACAGCGACCACGAAGTCGCCGACCTTCAGCGCGTCGGAATCGAACAGCGGCAGTTCGGCCAGGTCGTCGGCGTCGATACGGACCACGGCCAGGTCGGTGTCGCGGTCGGCGCCGATGAACTCGGCCACCAGCTCGCGGCCGTCGTTGAGGGTCACCGAAATGTCGTCGGCGTTGTCGATGACGTGGTTGTTGGTCAGCACCAGCCCCGCTTCGGCATCGACGATGACGCCCGAACCCAGCGAGCGTTGCACGCGTTCGCGCGGCATGCTGGGGGTGTCGAAGAAGCGGCGGAAGAACGGGTCGTTGAAGAACGGGCTGGTCTGCACCCGGACCCGGGTCTGGGTCGAGATGTTGACCACCGCCGGCGTCGTGCGCTCGAGAATCGGCGCCAGCGACGGCAGCGGCTGGCCGTCGACCGAGGCCGGCAGCGCCGCGCGGGCCGGCGCCAGGGCCGTCAGGGCCAGGGCCATGAACAGGGTCATGAGCAGCGGGTTCGGCTTCGCCAGCATCGGCAGCGTCTCCTTCGAGCGTGGTGCAGGAAATCGGGCGCGACGGCCGATCGCCCGCCGCGGTGCTTTGGATACGGTCGGGCTCGGCAAGTTTCAATGAATTTCCGGAGGGGGTCGTCCGCTTTGTTGAAGGCCGCCTTTTCATTCCCCCGTCATCCCCGGGGCGCCGCGCCTACTTCGCCGTCATCCTGGGGCGCCGCTCCTACTTCACCGTCATCCCGGGGCGTCACTTTTCCATTCCTCGTCATCCCGGGGCGCCGAAGGCGAACCCGGGATCTCCCTGGGCTGGCACCACGGTTCGATGGGCGATTGCGTGACGAGGTCCCGGGTTCCGGCTTCGCCGGCCCCGGGACGACGAGGTGTAGAGGGCCGGCCCCGGGACGACGAGGTGTAGAGGGCCGGCCCCGGGACGACGAGGTGTGGGTGGGGCGCCGCGCCTACTTCACCGTCATCCCGGGGCGCCGAAGGCGAACCCGGGATCTCCCGAAGGTGACGCCCCGGTTCGACGGGCGATTCCGTCACGAGGTCCCGGGTTCCGGCTTCGCCGGCCCCGGGACGACGAGGTGTGGGTGGGGCGCCGCTCCTACTTCACCGTCGTTCCGGGGCGTCACTTTTCTATTCTTCGTCATCCCGGGGCGCCGAAGGCGAACCCGGGATCTCCCGAAGCTGGCGCCACGGTTCTACGGGCAATTCCGTCACGAGGTCCCGGGTTCCGGCTTCGCCGGCCCCGGGACGACGAGGTGAAGAAAGCCGGTGCCACGGTTCGACGGGTGATTGCGTCAGGTGTCGACAGAATCGGGGCCAGTTCACAGTCCAGGCTGAACCCGGAACCCGGAACCCGGAACCCGGAACCCTGAACCCTGAACCCTGAACCCTGAACCCTGAACCCTGAACCCTGAACCCTGAACCCGGAACCCCGAACCCCGAACCCCGAACCCCGAACCCCGAACCCCGAACCCCGAACCCTGAACCCTGAACCCTGAACCCTGAACCCTGAACCCTGAACCCTGAACCCTGAACCCTGAACCCTGAAACCTGAAACCTGAAACCTGAAACCTGAAACCTGAAACCTGAAACCTGAACCCTGAAACCTGAAACCTGAAACCTGAAACCTGAAACCTGAAACCTGAAACCGGAAACCGGAAACCGGAAACCTGAAACCCCAACCCGCCCTGTCACCGAATCGTCACCCGACAGGGCTTGCAAACCAATCGCATTTGAGGCAAAGATACGGACAGGCCCTGTTCACGGTGTCACAACATGTGGTGGACACACGGAACGAACTGCCCAAGATGTTGAACCTCAGCCAGCAGGTGCTGCGGACCGACGTCGCGGGAATGCCGCTGGAGTGGATCAGTTACCAGGATGCGGTGAAGCTGATCTGCCTCGAGCAGGTGAGCTATTCCCTCGGCTCGGTGCTGTACTGCCTGCACGGCGGCATCAATGCCCACACCGGTTGCCGGACCGAGATCGCGGTCAACGCCATCCTGGCCACCCACGGCGCCCATCCGGGCGGCAAGAACTTCTATTACGACTACACCCCGCCGCTGTCCAACCGCGCGCTGTTCCGTCGTGATCAGAACCTGTGCCTCTACTGCGGCAACAAGTTCAGGGACGGCGACCTGTCGCGCGACCATGTCCACCCGCTGGCCCAGAACGGCGCGGACACCTGGACGAATGTCGTGACTGCCTGCAAGCGCTGCAACAATCACAAGGGCTCGCGCACGCCCGAAGAAGCCGGCATGCAGTTGTTGGCCATCCCCTTCGCGCCCACCCACGCCGAATACGTCTACCTGCAGGGCCGCCGCATCCTGGCCGACCAGATGGACTTCCTCGTCCAGCACTTCCCGCGCAACAGCGTCCTTCGCAAGCGGCTGGAGCGCGGCGAGGCACTGCTGGCCTGACCGCCCGTTCGGCGGTTGTCGAGCCCGATCTTCCCCCGGCCCAGCCGGCCTCCCACAGGCCTTCGATCCAGCACCGGCGCTGATTCTCCTGTTGGAGGGAGCTTGCTCGCGAATCGCCGAGTTCGACCTTCGCCCGCAAGCGGCCTCCAACAGACAGACCCGGGAAACCGCCCTGATCGACTGTGGGAGGGCGGATCCCGCGCGAAGATCTTTTCGTCGTTTCGGGGCGCCGAGCAGGCGAACCCGGAACCTCCCGAAGCTGGCGCGAGGGTTCGACGGGCGATTTCGTCACGAGGTCCCGGGTTCCGGCTTTGCCGGCCCCGGGACGACGAGGTGTGGTTGGGGCGCCGCGCCTACTTCACCGTCATCCCGGGGCGCCGAAGGCGAACCCGGGATCTCCCGAAGGTGGCGCCACGGTTCGACGGGCGATTGCGTCACGAGGTCCCGGGTTCCGGCTTTGCCGGCCCCGGGAAGATGAGGTGTGGGTGGGGCGCCGCGCCTACTTCACCGTGATCCCGGGGCGCCGAAGGCGAACCCGGGATCTCCCTGGGCTGGCACCACGGTTCAACGGGCGATTGCGTCACGAGGTCCCGGGTTCCGGCTTTGCCGGCCCCGGGACGACGAGGCGTGGTTGGGGCGCCGCGCCTACTTCACCGTCATCCCGGGGCGCCGAAGGCGAACCCGGGATCTCCCGAAGGTGGCGCCACGGTTCGACGGGCGATTTCGTCACGAGGTCCCGGGTTCCGGCTTTGCCGGCCCCGGGACGACGAGGTGTGGTTGGGGCGCCGCGCCTACTTCACCGTCATCCCGGGGCGCCGAAGGCGAACCCGGGGGTTTGAATCGTGGTCCTTCGGGCGAGTCATCCAGGAAAAAAAAGGCCGCCGATGGCGACCTTTTTTTTCCTGGATGGCGCGCCCGAAGGGATTCGAACCCCTGACCTCTGCCTCCGGAGGGCAGCGCTCTATCCAGCTGAGCTACGGGCGCGTAGCCGTGTATTGTAGCGCAGAAATGCGCAAAGTCCATTCGGGCGACGCGCCGACCTCGACGACTTCTGGACCGGATCATGACCGACAACGCTCGACTCGAACTGCGCCCCGCCACGCCCGACGATGTCGGGCTGTTGCTCGACCTGATCAAGGAACTGGCGATCTACGAGAAGGAGCCGGAGTCGGCGAAGGCGACCCCCGAATTGCTCCATGCGGGTCTTTTCGGTGAGTCGCCGACGGCCGAGGCCGTGGTGGCTGAGTGGGACGGCGAGGCGGCCGGGTTTGCGCTGTTCTTCCACAATTACTCGACCTGGACCGGCAAGCCAGGCCTGTACCTCGAAGACCTGTTCGTGCGCGAGTCGCAGCGCGGACGGGGGATCGGCAAGGCCCTGCTGCTGGAACTGGCCCGGAAGGCCCGAGACCGGGGCTGCGGCCGCATGGATTGGAGCGTGCTGGACTGGAACCGGCCGGCGATCGAGTTCTACGAGTCCTTGGGTGCGCAGCCGCAGTCGGGGTGGACCGTGTATCGGCTGGATGAAGCGGCCCTGGAGCGCCTGGTCGGCTGAGATTCCGGTCGCTTCAACGCCGGGCCGGCGCACTGCCGGCAGGTGGCTGTGCCAGGCGAAGGGGAGCTGTCCGCTCGCGGCGCAAGTGGCGTAAGCAGTGAACAGTTTCCAGTGAAAAATCCCGGCAGGAAATTGCAAGGGCGCCTGACCGGAGGCCTGTCGGAGGCGTCTTGCAGACGAAGGCTGGCCTGGTCGATTCGCGCATAAACGCTCTCCAACAGGTGGATAGGGCGGGGTACACCACTTCTCTGCTGTCCCGAGGCGCCGTTTTCCTCTCCTCGTCATCCCGGGCCGCGGCCCCTACTTCACCGTCATCCCGGGCGCCGAGTAGGCGGACCCGGAGCGGTCAGAGTTGCTCGCAACTCGTCCTGACCACCCCGAGACTCGATCGAGTCGAGATATCTCCCACCCACTCCCCTCATCCCGGGGCGCCGAAGGCGAGCCCGGGATTTCGTGATGCTGTCGCCACGGTTCAACGGGCGATCGCGTTACGAGATTCCGGGTTCCGGCTGCGCCGGCCCCGGAATGACCAGGTGTAGAACGCCTGCGCCGGGGTTCGATGGGCGATTGCGTCACGAGGTCCCGGGTTCCGGCTTTTGCCGGCCCCGGGACGACGAGGTGATGATGGGTGCCGGCCGGGCCGGGCGAAGGCTGGCCCTGGCGATTCGCGCGCAAGCCCCCTTCAGCAGCCCGATGGGCAGCACTCGGCCGCCGCGCCGTGCGCCGGCCCCGCCCGGCGGTCCCGAGCCGGTAAAATCTTTCCCCGGTACCGCTTTTTCACATCCATCCGCCTCCGGGAGACCGCCATGACCATCAAGGTTGCCATCAACGGCTACGGCCGCATCGGCCGCAACGTGCTGCGCGCGCTGTACGAGTACGAGCGCACCAGCGAGATCCAGATCGTCGCGATCAACGACCTCGGCGACGCCGAGACCAACGCCCACCTGACCCGTTTCGACACCGCGCATGGCAAGTTCAACGCCGATGTCGTGGTCGACGGCGACGCGATGGTCGTCAACGGCGACCGCATCAAGGTGCTGGCCGAGCGCGACCCGACCAAGCTGCCCTGGGGCGAGATGGGTGTCGACGTGGTCATGGAATGCACCGGCATCTTCAACAGCAAGGACAAGGCCTCGGCCCACCTGACCGCCGGCGCCCGCAAGGTCGTCATCTCGGCCCCGGCCGGCAAGGACCTGCCGACGATCGTCTACGGCGTCAACCACGGCGTGCTGAAGGACGGCGACGACGTCATCTCCAACGCCAGCTGCACCACCAACTGCCTGGCGCCGCTGGTCAAGCCGCTGCACGAGAAGATCGGCCTCGAGACCGGCCTGATGACCACCATCCACGCCTACACCAACGACCAGGTCCTGACCGACGTCTTCCATTCCGACCTGCGCCGCGCCCGCTCGGCCACGATGAGCCAGATCCCGACCAAGACCGGCGCGGCCGCCGCCGTCGGCCTGGTGCTGCCGGAACTCGACGGCCGCCTGGACGGCTTCGCCATGCGCGTGCCGACGATCAACGTCTCGGTCGTCGACCTGAGCTTCGTGGCCAGCCGCGACACCACCGTCGAGGAAGTGAACGAAACCGTCAAGGCCGCCGCCGAAGGCGAGCTGAAGGGCATCCTGGGCTACAACACCGACCCGCTGGTCTCGATCGACTTCAACCACAACCCGCACTCCTCGGTGTTCGACGCCACCCTGACCAAGGTCAGCGGCAAGCTGGTCAAGGTCCTGAGCTGGTACGACAACGAATGGGGCTTCTCGAACCGCATGCTGGATACGGCCCTGGCCGTCAGCAAGGTCGGCTGAACGCCGCAGCGCTGCTGCGCGGGCGCCTGGCGGCGTCCAGCAGTGCTCGCAATCCTCATGTGCTGTGAGCACACTCCGGTTCCTCCGCGCTGGCGGCCACCGCCAGCCACCCGCTCGCAACGCGCTGTGAAGATCAGCAGGGCTGATATCGGCAGCAAGGAGCAAGATTCGAAAGGCCCGGCACTGTCCGGGCCGTTTTCGTTTCTGACAACCCCTCGTCGTCCCGTGACCCACCTTCTATTCCTCGTCGTCCCGGGGCCGGCGCAGCCGGAACCCGGGACCTCGTGAAGCGATTGCCCATCGAACCCTGGCGCCGGCCTTCTACACCTCGTCGTCCCGTGGCCCACCTTCTATTCCTCGTCGTCCCGGGGCCGGCGCAGCCGGAACCCGGGACCTCGTGAAGCGATTGCCCATCGAACCCTGGCGCCGACCCTCTACTCCTCGTCGTCCCGGGGCCGGCGCAGCCGGAACCCGGGACCTCGTGACGCAATCGCCCATCGAACCCTGGCGCCGGCCTTCTACACCTCGTCGTCC
>NZ_JAAWWS010000167.1:65096-68631 GCF_012272825.1 Wenzhouxiangella sp. XN79A
ACCCTGGCGCCGGCCTTCTACACCTCGTCGTCCCGGGGCCGGCGCAGCCGGAACCCGGGACCTCGTGACGCAATCGCCCATCGAACCCTGGCGCCAGCCCCTTCCGACTGGCACCGCCCGCCCGAATCTGGCACCCTTCACTCAGGGACTGACCGGAGCGCGGGGGCGCGCAGGGTGCTCGGCATGGCAGACCGCAAACCGATCCAGACCGCATCACCGCCCGCGAGCCCGCCCTCCAACGGCGTCCGGCGGCATTTCGCTGTCCACTGACAACTGACGACTGAGAACCGACGACTGCCCCTATGAAAACCCTCGACCAATTCGACCTCTCCGGAAAACGCGTCCTCATCCGCGCCGACCTGAACGTGCCCATCGCCGACGGCCGCGTGACCAGCGAAGCACGCATCCAGGCCTCGCTGCCGACCATGCGCCAGGCGCTGGACGCCGGTGCGGCGGTGATGGTCATGAGCCACCTGGGCCGCCCCACCGAGGGCGAGCCGAGTGATGAGTTTTCGCTGAAGCCCGTCGCCGAAAAGCTCACCGAGCTGCTCGGCCAGCCGGTGGACCTGGTCACCGACTGGATCGACGGCGTCGACGTCGAACCCGGCCAGCTGGTGCTGCTCGAGAACGTCCGCTTCCTCAAGGGCGAAAAGGCCAACGACGACGAGCTGGCGAAGAAGATGGCCGCGCTGTGCGACATCTTCTGCATGGACGCCTTCGCCACCGCCCACCGCGCCCAGGCCTCGACCGAGGGCGTCATCCGTCACAGCAAGTCCGCCTGCGCCGGCCCGCTGCTGGCCGCCGAGGTCAACGCACTGGACAAGGCCCTGGCCGACCCGGCGCGGCCGATGGTGGCCATCGTCGGCGGCGCCAAGGTCTCCGGCAAGCTGCAGGTGCTCGAAGCGCTGATCGAAAAGGTCGACCAGCTGATCGTCGGCGGCGGCATCGCCAACACCTTCCTGGCCGCAGCCGGCCACCGCATCGGAAAGTCCCTGCACGAGCCCGACCTGGTCGACACCGCCAAGGCCCTGATGAAGAAGGCCGAAGAAAAGGGCGCGGCCATCCCGCTGCCCACCGACCTGATGACCGCCGAGCGCTTCCACCAGGAAGCCCACGCCAGCTTGCGCGACGTATCCAAGATCCACGCCGACGAGATGATCCTGGACATCGGCCCCGAGACCGCCGGCCACCTGGCCGAGATCATCAAGGGCGCCGGCACCGTCATCTGGAACGGCCCGGTCGGCGTATTCGAGTTCGATGCCTTCTCCGGCGGCACCAAGGCCATCGCCCACGCCGTCGCCAGCTGCTCCGGCTTCACCCTGGCCGGCGGCGGCGACACCATCGCTGCGATCGAGAAATTCGGGGTCGCGGGGAAGGTGGATTACATCTCGACGGCGGGTGGGGCGTTTCTGGAGTATGTGGAGGGGAAGGAGTTGCCGGCGTTGGTAGCGCTCCGGTCCTGAATCGCCTTCCTTGATCAGGCATTTTCCTACATGATCGAGCGATTTTCCTACCAAAAATAACAGTGAATTCTGATTTTATTGCATTGTCTCTCTCGCGAAACTGTGCTCGCAAAACATGGTTTCAACACATTCGGGAGAATGAACATGCGAACTTCTATTCAGTCCTTTATGAACATTGAGTTTTTCTTGGCTGCGCTCGTATTGGCGGCAGGGTCGCAAAATGTTATGGCGCAGCAGGTTGATCTGTCTAGCCAGCTTGATGAGCATTCTGTAGTAGCAAACGCTGCTGCTGAAACGGTAGTCTACGAATTGGTTGATGACTGGGGTGGTGTTCAGGACGTCGAGGTCGACCTCGGCTCAGAAATGTGGATGGTTACAACCTCGGATGGGGAAATTCTTGCTGGCTCAATTCCTCAAGCAGCATTGGACGAGTACTATGCTCAAGGCGTTCCACTTCCTTGCTTCTCCAGTCCTTGGGCTGCAGCTGGCTGCAGCGTTGGTGGTTTCGTTGCTGCCCTTGTTTGTGAGGTTCGCGCCAGCGCCAACATTCGGCGGCTCAGGAATGCATGTAATTCACAAGGAATGACGTTTAGCCTTAATGGCGTATCGGGTTGCGGTAATGTTTCTGGCCATTGCTTCCACCCTAACCATCATTTGCAAACCCCATAACAGGTCGTAACAATCGGGCCATAAGCCGCAGTCTTGAATTTCAAGGCTGCGGTTTTTGGCTATCGGAGGTTTGATGTCCAAATTTCTTAAAAGCGCTGCTCCATTCGGACAGTCATTTCTTGTTGCGATGTCTGTGGGCATTATTTTTGGGATCTTTGCGATATTGTTATCAGAAACAAGAGATCTCTACAGAATCTCCTATGACATAGAAGGTGTTTCTTCGGGGAAAGTTGAAGGACTAATTGCCCAATTAAGTGACCTACTTCGGTCTTCTGGATGCATTAAGCAAGAGACTGTAGAGCAGCAAGAGAATTTTATTGTCTTCACTTGTCTAATGGATAGCGATAGCTCGCTTGACCAAGAGCTTGGAAGGTTCGATGGTGTAGCTATTACAGGAATTGAGATCGACGCTGGCTATGAGCAGCTTCCGCTATCGAAATGGTGGGTTTTACTGTTTGCGATGTTTCCGCTTTCTATCGCTGCTTGGTTCTTGAGGGATGTTGATTTTCGGCAGGATTTAAGGAACGGATTAAATTTCTTTAAAACATATTTTTGGGCTGTCGTCGCACTGCCAGCATTTACGCTGAGCATGGTCTCGATATTTAGTTTGATCTTTCCAGGGGGCGCTGGATTTTCCGAGTCTCTGCCAAAGATCATGATGTTACCTTCGGCGATTTTCTACTTGATTCTTATTGCTCCGGTGTTCGAAGAAGCCGTATTTCGGCAATGGGCTTATAAGCGAACCATTAACCGTTTGCCCACTTGGCTTGTCTGTCTCGCCTCAAGCTGGTTTTTTATGCTTGTTCACATATTCAACCCACAAGCATCGGCAGCGCACGCTTATTTACCCACTGTTTTTACGTTGGGTCTGGTGCTTTTCTTGATCAGGCACTACTCTAGCTCTATAGTTCTGACGATTTTTGCTCATATTTGGAACAATACGGTTCCCCTGCTCGTTGGTTTGCTGCTGTCAGTGTTTCTGTGGGATTGATTTACTCGAATTTGTCTTGAATGCTCTGGGGTCCGTTCTTGTTTTGTAGGTTGGTCCTGATGACGCACAAGAGACTGCCTGGCTCTATCTCCTAGAGGGTCTTAGGGGGGGGCGTCTTGTTTCTTGAATCAGCTAAACAACCTGAACATGCAGGAACAAAGTGGACACCCACCCTTCAAGAACCGGCGCGCGAACCGCGACGCGAGCCTTCTCGTTCCCTGCGTGCTTATTCTGTCCCAGAAACGACAACGCCACCCGATCGGATGGCGCTGAACGGTCTAGCGTCGGTGGTCCATCAGTTGCGTTGGAATTCGACTGCCAACGGAATGCCCAACGAGTATCCGGTCACCGCAGGATTGTTGGCCAGGAACGGTGCTGCCGGGTCGTTGCCGGTGTTGTTGTCGCAAACGCC
>NZ_JAAWWS010000167.1:68681-102200 GCF_012272825.1 Wenzhouxiangella sp. XN79A
TGGCCAGGAACGGTGCTGCCGGGTCGTTGCCGGTGTTGTTGTCGCAAACGCCGGTCTGGACGTTGAAGAAGGATGCGTAGGCGAAGCTGCTGACGATTGCAGCTGCATCCACATAGTAGATCGTGCCATCGGTCGGGAAGACCTCTCCTGGTCTGGCTGCGCCGATCGTTCGAGGGCGCGCAGTCGCCATTCATCGAGTTGCAGCAATCCGAAGTGACTGAAACCGGTGATCTGGACGAGAACACTTCTGGCAAGAGTCCGGATGCCAGGCCTTCCGCGCGTCTGCGCTGAGTGCCAGTGGTAATGCCATGAAGCAGTGCTTATACTTCCGGTGCCGCGATCTGGCATTGCGAGAAAGCAGGAAGTGATGACATCCGACCGGACGTCGACCTACGTTCAGCATATCCACCTGCTGCGTGGCGTCACGATTGCCTGGATCGTCGCCACTCACGCCACCGCGTTCCCGTTAGCAGTCAGTTCGATCGCCGGGCAGTCGTTCCCGGTCACGGCGGCGATCCAGAACCTGCTGTTCTATCAGTCCACGGTGATGTTCGCGCTGATCTCCGGCCTGCTCTATTCGTTGGTGCTGGCCCGGAAGCCGATTGGTGAGTTCTACCGCGCCAAGGCACTGAACGTGCTCGTACCCTATCTAGTGGTCTCTATTCCCTATGCTCTACTGGGGTTGTCGCTGGTCGAGGGGGTGCAATGGGCGGCGCACCCGACCGAGTTTCTGTACCGCTACGCGGTAGGCGTGCCGACGGGAACGACCATGCCCGTATTGTGGTACATCCCGGTCATCCTGATCCTGTTCCTGCTCACGCCGCCGGCCGCCGCGGTGCTGCACTCGCGTTTCGGGACCCCGTTCTTCGCGGCGGTCATGCTGCTTCCGCTGTTCTTCCCACGCGTATGGCCCGAGTTTTCCTTCAATAACGTCGCACACTTCGGCGCACCCTACCTGTTCGGGGTGTGGCTGGGTTCAGCGTACGACGCGCGGTCGCGCATTCTGGCGCGCGGTTTCTGGGTGTTCGTCCTGACGGCACTGCTCATTTCGATATGGGCGATCGGCGACCCGGCCGGCCTTCTGCCGGACATTCCGGACCAATGGCGTACTCAGGTCTTTTACGCGCAGAAGATGAGCCTCGCCGTGCTGGTCATCCTGATGTTCCGTCGGCTCGAGCACTGGCGCTGCCGGCCGCTGGAACGGCTCGGCGACGATGCCTTCGCGATCTATTTCCTGCACATGTTTCCGGTGTTCGGCTATGGCATTCCGCTGGTCGCCCGCGGCGCCACCCTGACTCCGTTGGAGATCGCGTTGCACGGCGCATTGCTTTTCGTCGCGGCACTGGCCCTGTCGTTGCTGATGATCACCGCGATCCGCAAGATGGCCGGACCTCGTTCCCGCTTGCTGGTCGGGAGCTGAGCTGGTTCACGCGCGCCCTGAGAGGCAGATTCCGGTCACTGAGACGGACTCCGGGCAGCCATCGCCTTCCTGAACTCCCTGTCGCCGCCGCGGCGGGAATTCAGTCGGTCTTGCCGACGACGATCGTAGAGGCAGTCGGGTCGGCGTGTTCGAATTCGAAGCCTTCCAGACCGGCACCCGCGCCGTCGCCCAGGCCGTGGCCGCCTGCGACGGCTTCACCCTGGCCGGCGGCGGCGACACCATTGCCGCCATCGAAAAATTCCACGTCGCCGACAGTTGTCAAGCGACACCTGCCTTTACGCATTACCGCGACACCTACTTTTATGCACCTCGGGGTGGATGTCCAGCCGTTCGGCCGATTCGTGGTCAGGCCTGCCGGCCTCCCAGCGTCTGTTCGAGGTGAAACATCTGGAGGATGGCCAGAGACCGGCCTCTGACGACCCGGATTTCTGGAATGTCTGGACCAACGAAGAACCTCGCCCTATCGATTGGGAGAAAATCAACAGTGATTGGGCAGGATCTGAAGCGGAAGCTGATGATGATTCTCCGCAGGAAGGCGGGGATGCTTAATGGGAAAAAGGGGGTCAGGTCTTGTTTCTTGCATCAACTCTTGAAATGCAAGAAACAAGACCTGACCCCAAGTCATATTGTTTCTTTCATCAACTCTTGAAATGCAAGAAACAAGACCTGACCCCAAGCCATAAGAATGCCTTGAATCGAATCCGCTGAGTACGATAAAGTCGTGATGCAGGTGGGCGATCCTGGTTTGAGTGGTGGAGGTCTTATGGGTAATTGTCAGATTCTGACATGTTGTTTCATCTTCCTTGGCTTGTCGTCATCGTCGTTGGGTTCCTCGGAGCCGTTGCAGGATGTCTTCACGCAGGCAGAGGCGCAGCTCTGGAAGGATGCGACAAAGACCTGCGCTGAGGCCCTGCTGGAGTCTGAAGCTCTGAATGCGCCGCAGTTGTTGGCTGCTTCAGAGACCTGCTCGGATGAGGAAGACCGTGCCTTTCTCGCGGTCGCCGGACAGATTAGAAGCGGCGCGGATAGTCAGGCGTTCAAGCCGCTCGGCGATCTGGACGAGCTGGTCATTGCTGCCCTCGTGATGGCTCAAGCAGTGGCTTATGGGAATTCTCCAACTCTGCAACTTTTGCGAGATCCGTCATTTTTGCAGCGGCTTACAGCAAGGATCAATGTGTGGGTGCCTCGATTGGCGCCCGACTATCGCCCGGGGTGGGAGTTTCGCAACGACATCGATCCCGCCGATTACGAGATGCTGATTGGGTTGAATCGTACTGAAATGCTGTTGGCGATTGCGGAACAGTCCGAGATTGTTCAGGACGACGAATACTTTGCGGCGTATGTCGAGGCCGAGGAGATCATGGAGCGAAACGGAGGTTCGCTTGTGCCGGACGATCCGGACTATGATCGCTACGTTGAATTGAGCGACATCATCGCGCGCGTTGCCACCCGCATTCGAGATCAAGCGCCATCTCGGCCCGTTGATATGGCGATCAACGAGCTTGTTCTGAGGCCGGATCGATCGGATACCTTCCGCCAGATCTATTCCGGCATGAGAGGGGTCGACAAGTCCGTGGCGGATACGTTCGAGTCAGCGGAAGCCGTTCATGGCTCCTGGCTCGCTACATCGGTTTCAGAAGACGAGCTCGCGGATCTGATCGATCTGGTTGATTTTGGCTCCGAGATTCTCGTCGCGATTTCCTCCGGTCGGCGTCAGAACGCGACCGGGAATATTCATATTGTGGACGTTTCCTACAATGGCTTGCTCCAGATCTGGTCGGTAACGGGGCGCGTCGGCGTGCATGAGGATGGATGCGGATTCGGCGAGGATCAACAGTTTCCGTTCGCCCTGGCCGTAGCTCCGCGGCCTGATGGCCAGGTAGTGAGTTCAGGCTACTCGATATCGAATTATGCAGATCTCTGCTGGAACGCCGGCGACTGAGCGCGATGATCTTGGCCACAACCTGAACGCCCCCTGTAGAACGAATGACGGGGAAATTGCTGGACACCAACTATCAGCGTTCCTGGACAGCCTCCGTCGAAGTTCGCAATATCAATCACCGATCGGCCATCTCGAATGGGAAAAAGGGGGTCAGGTCTTGTTTCTTGCATCAACTCTTGAAATGCAAGAAACAAGACCTGAGCCCAAGTCACTATCGATTGGGAGAAAATCACCAGTGATTGGGCAGGATCTGAAGCGGAAGCTGATGATGATTCTCCGCAGGAAGGCGGGGATGCTTAATGAATCAGAAATTGCCGACGCTCAAATTGCTCCACACATTCTTCTGGCAGATCGACCGCACCCTGTACGGCAGAAAACGTTACTAGGAATTCGAGGCTTTTCTGACGTGGCTTGGGTAGGTGGTGGACACCCACTCTGAGTTCGCCACGCGCTGGCTCTGGACCGAAAATAACGAACGGCCTAATATGGCTCTCGGAGGCTTGACCTCGAAACAGAAGTTGGCCACTGTGGCCTGAACTCTACTTTTGCGTTCCGCCAGAAGTGGGGGTCTTGCCAAACGTTCTCGATTGAACCAGTAGCGCGAGCTTGCTTATGCACGATTCAACCCGACCGCAGCCCACACAATCGTCCAGTCGGCCCGTCCATCACGTTCTCGTGCGCCAGCGACTCCTTGCGTTGGCCATTTCGGCCTTGATGGCAGGCGGTATGCTGGCTGACAGGGCGGCTGCGCAGGATTTTCCAGCCACCATCCCGCTGAGCACGCTGGATGGCTCTATCGGCTTCCGGATTGATGGTGTGGCGTCATTTGACCGATCCGGCGAGGCGGTCAGCTCCGCCGGCGACGTCAACGGCGACGGTGTCGATGACCTGCTGATCGGGGCATGGCTTGCCGATTCGAACGGAATCAATTCCGGCAGCAGCTACGTGGTGTTCGGCCGGACCACGGGATTTGAGCCAGTGCTGGCCCTGGGCAGCCTGGACGGCACGACCGGGTTCCGGCTCGATGGTGCGTCGGCGGGCGACACATCCGGCATCGCGGTCAGCGCCGCAGGCGATGTCAACGGCGACGGCGTCGACGATCTGCTGATCGGGGCACCAACTTCCGACCCGAACGGAATCAATTCCGGCAGCAGTTACGTGGTGTTTGGCCGGACCACGGGGTTCGATCCGACGCTGGCCTTGAGCAGCCTGGACGGCACGACCGGCTTCCGGCTCGATGGTGCGTCGGCGGGCGACGAATCCGGCAGCGCGGTCAGCGCCGCAGGCGATGTCAACGGCGACGGCGTCGACGATCTGCTGATCGGAGCGCCGTTTGCCGATCCGAGCGGCAGCGTTTCCGGCAGCAGTTACGTGGTGTTCGGCCGGATCACGGGATTTGATCCAGTGCTGGCCCTGAGCAGCCTGGACGGCACGACCGGGTTCCGGCTCGATGGTGCGTCGGCGGGCGACACATCCGGCATCGCGGTCAGCGCCGCAGGCGATGTCAACGGCGACGCCGTCGACGATCTGCTGATCGGCGCATACGGCGAGGGTCCGAATGGAAGCAATTCCGGTACCAGTTACGTGGTGTTCGGCCGGACCACGGGGTTCGATCCGACGCTGGCCCTGAGCAGCCTGGACGGCACGACTGGCTTCCGGCTCGACAGCGTGGCGTCGGCCGACGGATCCGGCCGCGCGGTCAGCGCCGCCGGCGATATCAACGGCGACGGTGTCGATGACCTGCTGATCGGGGCATGGCTTGCCGATTCGAACGGAATCGATTCCGGCAGCAGCTACGTGGTGTTCGGCCGGACCACGGGGTTCGATCCAACGCTGGCCCTGAGCAGCCTGGACGGCACGACCGGCTTCCGGCTCGACGGCGTGGCGTCGGCCGACGGATCCGGCCGCGCGGTCAGCGCCGCCGGCGATATCAACGGCGACGGTGTCGACGATCTGCTGATCGGCGCATACGGCGCGGATCCGAATGGAAGCGATTCCGGCAGCAGTTACGTGGTGTTCGGCCGGACCACGGGGTTCGATCCGACGCTGGCCCTGAGCAGCCTGGACGGCACGACCGGCTTTCGGCTCGATGGTGCGTCGGCGGGCAACGAATCCGGCATCGCGGTCAGCGCCGCAGGCGATGTCAACGGCGACGGCGTCGACGATCTGCTGATCGGAGCGCCGTTTGCCGATCCGAACGGCAGCGTTTCCGGCAGCAGCTACGTGGTGTTTGGCGGGAATGACGGGCCGGGAACGGGCCGAATCGAAGTGCGTGCAGACCAGGCATTGGCCGATTTCGGTGGGGTGCAGCTTGGTGGCTCGGATAACTTCACAATCACCTTGAGCAATGTCGGTCGCGGTATCGTGATTCTGGAGTCGCTGTCCGTTGAGGGCTCGAACCGGTTCAGCCTTGCCAACGATCAATGCAGCGGTCAGCCGCTGGGCACGTTGGTTGGCGTCAACGATGAATGCACCTTCGACGTGACCGTTCAGCTCGATCAGCCCGGCCTGTTCACCGGCCAGGTCATCGCGCCGTATAACTCGACCATTGCGCCTGAAATCGTACTGCTGCGCGCTTTCGTGGACGGCGTGTTTGTCGACGGCTTCGAGGAATAAACGGCCAACAGCTTGCACCGAATGTCGGGATGAGAGCACCCGGACATCCGCGCTTCTGTCCAGGAACAAGGACGATTTTGAAGCGATCCACTACGCCAGCAAGAGACTCAGGTGTCTGTGGCCCTCGTCCCCGGCTTGATCCTCTGATGCAGGAACGAAATCCCCACCAGCGCCAGCCCCAGGCCCATGAACGAGGCCACTCTTAGCAGGCCGTCCAGGTCGGAGAGGTCGATCAGGAAGATCTTCAGGATCACGACCGCGAGCATCGCCAGGCCACCGCGGTAGAGGTTCTGCCATTGGCGTACGCCGGCCAGCAGCATGGCGGCGACGGCCATGACCAGCCAGACGATCGAATAGGTGTACAGCTCGCCCGACGAGGTGCCGGTCTGGAGCGAGACGGTCCCTTGCCAGAGATGGCGGACCTGGAAGGAGACGAAGAGGAAGCTCGCGATCCCCACGAACAGCGCCGCGAGTTTTCTTGCGCGGCTTCCTGCGTGTCCGTAGTAGCGGGCATACAGCGCTCCGAACACGATCGGCAGGCCCAGTGCCAGCGTCAGCAGGTTGAATACCGGCTGTTCGCCGATGGCCGTGACCGCCCAGGGTTCGCTGTTCGCGAGGTTGATCAGGATGCCCAGGTAGTTCAGCAGCCCGAAGGCGAGCAACAAGATCGAATAGCCGTGATACCAGCGCGCCAGTTCACCGCTGATGCGTGCTCGGTAGTGGTAGACCAGGTTCAGGGCGCCGGCGAGGCCGATGTACAGGGTGGCCTCGGAGAAGCTGTAGTCGGCGAAGAACGCGCGGCCGTCGTGCAGCAGGTATCGGGCCTCGGCCCAGACGGTCAGCACGAACAGGTGCAGGCTGGCGACTTCGGTCCACTCGCGCAGCTTCGGGTAGCCGGCCAGCTGGCGGCTGGCCAGCCAGCACAGCAATGTCGAACCGCCGTAGGTCCAGAGCGGCCAGTGCCAGGTAGCGGGGTAGTCGACCAGCCAGGGGTTCGCGGTCAGGCGCACGACGACCAGCAGGACGACCAGTTTCAACAGCCAGCCGAGGGCGCGGACGTCGAAGCGCTGGATCAGCCAGGCCAGCGACAGCACCTGCGCGGCCAGGGCCAGGGTCAGGGTGGCGGCCTCGAAGGCAACGGCCACGGCAATCGCGTAGCCGAAGTGCCCGGCGATGAAGTGCCAGATGCCGATCCACTGCCCGTGGTGCTGGTCGGTGGTCTGCTTGTTGACGCGGTTCGAGGCGATGACGGCAATGGCCATCTGGACCGCGGCGACGCCGGCGAACAGCAGCGTCCAGTAGAGTGTGCTGGTGATCGGGCTGGCCGTCAGGTACGCGGTCAGGAGGCACAGCGTCGGCGTCATGGCCAGTAACGAGGCCCACCAGGCGCGTTGTCGGCCGTAGCGGTCGCCCCAGAACGCGGCCAGCAGGTAGAGGAGGCCCAGGCAGGCCAGCGAGAAGAGCAAGCCGGACGGATCCGTCAGCGGCTCGTTCAGCCCGCGCATGTCCACGAGTCGGCCGATGTCCGCGTTCGGGAACGATGCATACAGCACGCCGATGCAGGCCAGGCTGCCCAGCAGCAGCATCCAGACCAGGGCCAGTAGGCGCGGCTGGCCCAGGCTGACGAACAGCAGCAGGGCGGGCAGGGCGAGGAAGGTTGGCCAATGGCCCACCCAGCCGCTGTGCAGCACGGAAACGAGTTGCGCGCCCACGATGCCGAGGAGGGCGATGGGCAGGCCTTGTTCCCAGACCGCGGATGGGGGGTGGTCCTCGTCGGTCCCGTCGCGGGATGGGTCGTTGGAGCGGCCGCGCGCCGGACCCAGCAGCCAGACCTCCCCCGGGTGCGCCTGCGCCAGTCGCCAGTTGCCCGAACAGACCGCCATCAGCAGGTAGGCCAGTACCGCGAGGTAGAGCCCGCGGAAGCCGTCGACCTGGGTGCCGGTCAGCGACAGGTACCACCAGCCCAGCGCACCGAGCACGGCGCCCCACCACAGCCAGCCGATGCGCACCACTCGCGCCAGCAGCAGCACGGAGCCGGTGATGATCAGGGCGTAGACCAACGCGGCGAACAGCTTGCCGCTGCCCGTGGAGACCAGGATCGGCACGGCGTAGGCACCGAGCATGCCGATGATCGCCAGCAGCGGGCCGTGGGACACGGCCAGCCACATCGTGGCCAGGGCGACCAGGGCGAGCACGACGAACACCAGCGTCGGGCTGAACATCTGGTAGGAATGCAGCGCGGCCAGCAGCGTCGCGAACAGCGTGATGCTGCCGCCGCCGGCCATGGCCGCCAGGGCAGGGTGGCTGCCGCTCTTCTTCAGCAGCCATGCGGCACCGGCATGGAGCGCAACGCCGGTGCCTAGCCCCAATGCAATGCGCGCGCCCGGCCCGAGCAGTCCCTGCTCGATGGCGTACCGGGCCAGGAAGATGCCGGCCAGCGCGATCGAGAGCCCGCCCAGCCAGGCCATCCAGTTGCGCTGCAGCGCGCGCAGGAACGGCCAGGGGTCGAAGACGAGCGAAGAGGTGGGCGGAGCCGGTGGTGCAGGGGCTGACGGACGGGTGCTCGAGGCCGCTGGATCGGTTTCGCGGGTGGGTTCGACCTTCGGCGATCGGGTGGTCGGCTGTTCCGTGTCCGCTGCCGTGCTGTCCGACGCCATCGTGGCCGGTCGCGCGGGTGCGGGTTCGGCCGGCCGGGACGGCGGGGGCGCGGCAGTTGGGGTTGCCCGTCGGAGCTCGGGCGGCTCAACCGGCTCGGCGTCGCCGTCTCGTTCCTTCGGCCGCTGCTGCGCCAGAAACGCCACGCGGTCCTTGAGATCCTGAACCTCCCGCTTCAGCGCGTTCGTCCTGGCGAAGGCAACCAGGCCAAGGATGCCGCCCAGGACCAACAGCAGGCAGCCGAGCAGGAACAGCGCGACCACGGATTCCATGCGGTGTCATTCCCCGAGATCAGGCTGAGACCATGGCCCAGGGCTCGAACCTTGTCAATCGGCCGGCGGGCGTCGATGCCGGCGAAAGCGTTGCGGTTCGGTACGGGCCGATTCGCCCACACTTGCCCTTGGTGATCAGTGGGCTGGGGTCACGTCTTGTTTCTTGCATCAGTTAAACAACCTGAACATGCAGGAACAAAGTGGACACCCACCCTTCAAGAACCGGCGCGCGAACCGCGACGCGATCCTTCCCGTTTTCTGCGTGTTTATTCCGTCCCAGAAACGACAACGCCACCCGATCGGATGGCGCTGAACGGTCTAGCGTCGGTGGTCCATCAGTTGCGTTGGAATTCGACCGCCAACGGAATGCCCAACGAGTATCCGGTCACCGCAGGATTGTTGGCCAGGAACGGTGCTGCCGGGTCGTTGCCGGTGTTGTTGTCGCAAACGCCGGTCTGGACGTTGAAGAAGGATGCGTAGGCGAAGCTGCTGACGGTTGCAGCTGCATCCACATAGTAGATCGTGCCATCGGTCTGGAAGACTTCTCCCGGTCTGGCCGCCCGGGGGAAGTTGTCGGCGTAGGCGCGGACGGTGCCGGCGCAATTGGCGTTCTGATACAGCAGAAAGACAGGCTCGAGTTCGCCGTCGAGCTCCTCGAACAGGTAATTCTGGTTCGTGAGGAAGGCCAGTCCGTCACCGGTGAAACCCACGTAGGCGAGGTCCCTGCTCGGGTCGTCGATCGAAACGCCGTTGACCAGCACGTCGAATTTCATTCCTGGGCCCGCGGGCCCGGTCGGTCCGGTGGGGCCGGGAACACCCTGAGGGCCGGTGGGTCCCGTGGCGCCGGCGGCGCCGGTCGGACCGATCGGTCCGGGAAAGCCTTGCGGTCCGGTCGGGCCGGTCGCGCCGATCGGTCCTGGTGGGCCGGCGGGTCCCGGGGGACCGGCATCGCCCTGCGGCCCGGTCGGGCCGGGTGCACCGGTCGCGCCGATCGGTCCCGTCGCGCCGATCGGTCCCGTGGGTCCGGGAACGCCTTGTGCGCCGGTCGGGCCGGGTGCACCGGTGGCACCGATCGGTCCGGTCGGGCCGGTCGCACCCTGCGGTCCTGTCGCGCCGACGGGACCGATCGGTCCTTGCGGGCCCGTCGCGCCCGTTGCACCGATCGGGCCCGTGGGTCCGGTGGCGCCTGCCGGCCCGGAAGGGCCGGTGGCGCCCTGCGGTCCGGCGGGTCCCGTCGGACCGATGGCGGCGGTCGGTGTGCAGGGGCCGAGCGTCCCGGTGCCGGCTTCGAAGCAGAGCACGGTGGTCTGTTCCGTATCGCCGGAAATGCCCGGCAGCACCAGCGTGCCGTCGTCATTGACCTGCAGGTGGATGGCGTTGCCGGCCGCATCCTGCACTTCCACGGTGCCGCCCGGAGGTGCCTGGATCACGACGTTCTGGGCGGTGGCCGGCTGGGCCAGCAGGATGGTGCCGATGGCGGCTGCCAGCGGCGTCAGTCGAATGATTCTGGACATGGGTCTTCCTTAGCTTTTTTTGTTGTTCGATCGTTCAGAGGACGCGGGCACGACCGACGCGCGCGATGGCCACCATCATGAGCATCATGAGCAGCAGGCCCGGGATCGAGAGCGCGGGGATGGGCAGCGGGTCGAAGGAGCCGAAGCCGAACCAGCCCACGGCATTGCCGCTGCCGCCCTGGTTGGTCCCATCGGGCGCCAGGGGCTCGCCCGTGGCATAGACATTGGAAACGCCGACGAAGTCGATGTTCTGACTGCCGCCGGCCTGCAATACCAATTCGGCGATCTGCGGCGGGTTGCTGCTCTCGATCTGTACCGGTTGTCCCGGGGCGCCGAGAATCGTCAGGGCATCGATCACTTGCTGGACCGATCCGCTCTGCAGCACGAAGCGCCCGCCGGCGGGACTGAGCAGGCTCAGGCCGAAGAAGATCGAGTCGCCGACCATCTGCGCGCTGCCGCCGACCGAGTCGAAGAGGGTGACCTGGCCGGTCTGGGCGATGAACGAACCATTGTTGATCCAATCGCCGAGCACGAGAAGCGATCCTGTCCCGCCGTCCAGGCCGCCGGTGATGACGACATTGCCGGCATCGGAAACATCGCCGTCCTGCAGGTTGAATTGGCCATCGACGATCAGGTCGCCGCCCGCAAGGTCGAGCAGGCCGTTGCCCAGCGAAATCGATCCCCCGCTGTCGATCGTGATCGAGGCAAACGTCGTTGTCGCGTGGCTGAGCAAGACGAGCAGGGTCAGCCTGACCAGAACGGATCGCACGTGAATGCCCCTTGTAGGAAGAACACCAGGACGACAGAATACTTCACCTCTGCTGCCCCTCACAAGTTGATTCTCGGTGATCAGAGCACCCATGCCCGAAATCTGCCTGGTGATGATCGTCCGCGACGAGGCGCATGTGATCGAGCGCTCCCTGCGCTCGGTGATGCCGCTGATCGGACGCTGGTGCATCGTCGATACGGGCTCTACGGACCGGACGCCTACGATCATCGAAGCCGCCCTGGCGGGTCTGCCCGGCGCGCTCCATCACCGGCCCTGGATCGACTTCGGCCATAACCGCAGCGAGGCGATGCGCCTGGCGCGAGGCCAGGGGGACTGGCTGCTGCTGATCGATGCCGACGAGGAGCTGGTCATCGATCCGCCCTTCGTTCTTCCGGAGTCCGACGGTGTCGATGCCTGGCAGATTCTGCAGCGCCCCGGTAACACGGCCACCGAATTCCATCTGCCTCGTCTGCTGCGTGCCGACCGGCCCTGGCGCTTCGAAGGGGTGCTGCACGAATACCTGGCCTGCGATGTGCCGTTCCGGCAATCGACCCTCGAAGGGCTTTCCCAGATCGGCCATTTCGATAGCGCGCGCAATCGCCAGCCCCAACGCCAGAAGTATCTGAAGGATGCCGACGTGCTGAAGAAGGCCCTGGAGCGCGAGCCCGATCACTCGCGCTACCAGTTCTACCTGGCGCAGAGCCTGCGCGACGCCGGCGAGATCGAAGCGGCCATCGATGCCTATCGTCGCCGTTCGGAGATGCAGGGTTGGGACGAAGAGCGATTCTGCGCCCTGCTCGAGCTGGCACGATTGCTCGAGCGGCAATCGGTTGCGCATGCATCCGCCGGGCATGCATCGGTCATCAGCGCCTACCTGGACGCCTGGAACGCTCGACCCACGCGGGCGGAGCCGCTGGTCGAACTGGCCCGGATCCATCGGCAGCGAGAAGAGCATGCATTGGCCCAACTCTATGCCGAGCGAGCCGCTGCTCTGCCGCGTCCAGCGGACCTTCTGTTCGTCGACGCCAGTGTCTATCGCTGGCGCGCGAAGGACGAGCTGTCCGTGGCCAGCTACTGGACCGGACAGGCCGGTCTCGCAGCCCGTCTCGCCCGCGAGCTGCTCGAGGGCGAGGCGCTGCCCGCCAGCGAGCGCGAACGAGTGGCTGCAAATCTTCGCTTCTTCGATGCGGACGCTGGATCCGGTTGAACGCCAGATTCAGCAACCCGTGAGCGGGAGGGTCGGGATCAGCGCGTCAGCGCGATTCGCTCCAGCAGCTCGACAGCGGAAGGCGATCGTTCGCAGAGCGTCAGTTTTTCGGCCCGCGGCAGGCGCTTGAGCCGGTACTCGGCCTGGAGCGCCAATGACCGCCCGCCCACGGCTACGGCGTAGCGCAACTCCACGGATGTCGCGCCCCGTGTGAACCGTGCGGCCCGGGTGCGTCCGGCGCGGTGCTCGCGCAGGCGACGCTCCGGGTCGGTGGTCACGCCGGTGTAGAGGCGGCCGTCGCAGTCCAGAATGTAGATCCACCAGGATGGCCGGGTGGGTTCTTCGTTGTTCATTCTTCTTTGGATCGTCCCCAGGTCGGCTGCGTTCGGCTGCCGTGGGGTGGCCTCGGCAGGGTGTGACAAGCGGTATGACGCTTGCCTGACGAGTCGCCTCCGAGACGAGCTTCCCTGAAACCCGGATAATGGCGGGTTAGGAAAACGGCGGCGCGCTGTTCTTGCGCCATCCAGCCCATCCAGCCCAGGTCCCCACGTCCATGGAAATCAAGGTCAATTTTCTCGACAACCTCCGACTCGAGGCGAAGTTCGACGATTTTACCGTCGTCACGGACCAGCCGATTCGCTACAAGGGCGACGGCTCGGCGCCGAGTCCCTTCGACTATTTCCTGGCGTCGTCGGCGCTGTGTGCGGGGTATTTCGTCCGGGTCTACTGCAAGGCCCGGGGGATTTCGACGGACAACATCCGGCTGGTGCAGAACAACATCGTTGATCCGGAAAACCGCTACAAGCAGGTCTTCAAGATCCAGATCGAGCTTCCCGAAGATCTCTCGGACAAGGACCGCGAAGGCATTCTGCGCTCCATCGACCGCTGCACGGTGAAGAAAGCGATCCAGGTCGGCCCGGACTTCGTGATCGAGCCGGTCGAGAGCCTGTCCGAGGACGCCCAGGCGCTGTTGATGCGCTCGGCGTTGAGCGAACAACAGACATTCATCGAGGGCAAGGACCTGCCCCTGGAGCAGACGATTGCCGACATGACGCGGACCCTGGCGGACCTGGGGATGAAGATCGAGGTCGCGTCCTGGCGCAATATCGTGCCCCACGTGTGGTCCCTGCACCTCCGCGATGCGGCCTCGCCGGTCTGCTTCACGAATGGAAAAGGCGTGACGAAGGAAGCGGCCCTGTGTTCCGCGCTCGGCGAGTTCATCGAGCGGCTGGGCTGCAACTTCTTCTACAACGACTGGTTCTTCGGCGTGGATATTGCCGACAGCGAGTTCGTCCACTATCCGAACGAGCAGTGGTTTCTGCCGGGGCCCGACGACGAGCTGCCGGCGGGCCTGCTGGACGCCCACTGCCGCACCATCTACGACCCCGACGGCGAGCTGCAGGGCAGCCACCTGATCGACACCAACTCGGGCCGCGCCGACCGCGGCATCGTGGCGCTTCCGTTCGTGCGCCGGTCCGATAAGGAGGTGGTGTATTTCCCGTCGAACCTGCTCGAGAACCTGTTCCTGAGCAACGGGATGAGCGCCGGCAATACGCTCGCCGAGGCGCAGGTGCAGTGCCTGTCCGAGATCTTCGAGCGGGCCGTCAAGAAACAGATCATCGAAGAAGAGATCGCGCTTCCGGACGTGCCGGAACGCGTGCTGGCGAAGTATCCCGACATCGTCGAGGGCCTCCGGGCGCTGGAGGCCCAGGGCTTTCCGGTCCTGGTCAAGGATGCATCGCTCGGCGGGCAGTTCCCGGTGATGTGCGTGACGCTGATGAACCCGAAGACCGGTGGCGTGTTCGCCTCCTTCGGTGCGCATCCCAGTTTCCACATCGCGCTGGAGCGCAGCCTGACGGAGCTGCTGCAGGGGCGCAGCTTCGAGAACCTGAACGACGTGCCGCCGCCGACCTTCAATAGCCAGGCCGTGACCGAGCCCAACAACTTCGTCGAGCATTTCATCGACTCCACCGGCATCGTGTCCTGGCGCTTCTTCAGCGCCCGGGCCGACTACGAGTTCGTCGAATGGGACTTCTCCGGCAGCAACGAGGAAGAAGCCGCGCGCCTGTTCGGCATTCTCGAGGCGATGGGCAAGGAGATCTATGTCGCCGTTCAAGAAGACCTCGGCGCGCCCGTTTGCCGGATCCTGGTGCCGGGCTATTCCGAGGTCTACCCGGTCGAGGACCTGGTCTGGGACAACACCAACGTGGCGCTGGACTATCGGGAAGACATTCTCGGCCTCCATTGCTTGAGCGACGAGCAACTGGCCGACCTGCTCGCGCGGCTCGAAGAAAGCCAGCTCGACAACTACATGCTGATCGCCACGCTGATCGGGATCGACTTCGACGAGAACACGGTCTGGGGCCAGCTGACGATCCTGGAATTGAAATTGATGATCTCCCTGGCCCTGCAGCGGCACGAGGACGCGCTCGACCACGTCGAGATGTTCCTGCAGTACAACGACAACACCGCGCAGCGCAATCTGTTCTACCGGGCGGTGAGCGCCGTGCTGGAGATTGCCCTGGACGATGACCTCGAGCTGGACGACTACCTGCCCAACCTGAAACGCATGTACGGCGAGCCGGTGATGGACGATGTGGTGGGCCTGGTCGAGGGCTCGAAACGGTTCCACGGCCTGACGCGGACCAGCATGAACCTGGAGGGGCTGGAGAAGCACCAGCGCCTGCTCGAAAGCTACCGGAAACTGCACGCCTGGCGCGCGGCCCGCGCCGCTGCACAGGTTGGGTGAATCAAGCCCAGACTCCCTTCTGCCGCTTGCCGCGGGTTCTGCTGCAGGCAGCACTTCGGCGCGCAGGGCGTGCCCGGTACACAGGGTGGGTGCTTGCAGCGGGCGACCTCGAGTCGGACGTCCACACGGCCTTGCCGCACGCCGGGGCCGGTGCTCGCCACACAGCTGGACCGAGTGCTCGTTCCGGCCGAGAACACGCTCGCCGTCGGCGGTCGGGGTCAGCCCGAGGGGCCGCTCGGCAGGGTGGCGGGCTCCGGTCCGGCTTGGTCCCCGGGCCGAACCGACGCAGGACACCGGACCTGGCCCCGGATTTGCACAGCGCGCTGAACCCGAAGATCACGGGCGCGGCCGTCGGCTCAAGCCAGGTACAGCGCAAGCTGGCCGATCAACGCGCCTGAGCAGACGAAGGCCCCGATCCATGGGACGAGAATGGGGACGTCGGGCACATCGTCAGGCTGTTCGCGGCGCTTGAACACGATCAGCGAAGCGTTGACGCCGATAAAGACCACCAGAATGGCGAACCCCGTCGCCGTGGCGAGCTGCTTGAGCGGTACCAGGAGCGCGAGACCCAGGACAATGCCGCCCACGGTCAGCGTGGCCGCCAGCGGGGTACCGGTTGTCGCGCTGAGTCTTCCCAGGGTCGCCGGCGCACCGCGGCCGTCGCGGCCGGCATCGAACAGCAGACGGGACGAGGCGATCACCTGAGTAAGGGCGCCGTTGACGATCACGGCCAGGCTGGCCAGGGCGATCGGCAGTGCCGGCCAGCCTTCGCGCTCGGCTGCCAGCACCAGCGGCGCCTGGGCCGCGGCCAGTTCCTCCAGTTCGCCGACGCCAACGAGCGCGGCCGATACGCTCAGGTAGAACAGAACCACCACGGCCAGCGACAGAAGCATGGCCCTGGGCAGGACGCGCTTGACGTCGCGCACTTCTTCGGCCGCCTGGGCCATGTCGCCGAAGCCGATGAACGAATAGATCGCCAAAAACGCGCCACCCAGCAGCGCGGCCCCGGCCGAACCGTCGATCCGCGCCGGCGCCGCGGCGATGGCTTGCGGTGCGACCACAAAGCCGTCGCGCAGCGCCCAGAGCACGACCAGGAGCGTGCCGATCCCGATCAGGGTCGTGGCCGTCATCAGCCAGGCGCTTTCCTTCATTCCGGCCGCGGCCACACCCACGACCGCGAGTGCGACCAGGATCGTTGCCAGCCAGTCGCTCACTGCGATGAAGCTCGACAGGTAGGCCACGAACCCCGTGATGATGGTCGCGGCCGAGACGACGTTGGCCACGATCAGCGCCCAGCCGGCGAGCGAACCCAGCCAGCGCAGACCGAACGCGCGCTCCACGTAGTCGACGGGACCGCCGGCGGTGGGCACCCGCGCCGCCATTTCCGAGTAGCTCAGCGCCGTGGTCAGTGCGACCACGGCGGCCAGCAGATAGGCCAGCGGCGCCAGTCCGCCTGCCTCTCCCAGGACTTCGCCGATGACAACGAAAATGCCGGCGCCGAGGATCGTCCCGGTGCCGTAGAAGGTCAGCTGAACCAGGCCGACCTCGCGTTTCAGGGCGCTGTTTCCGGCCTCACCGCTCATGCCGACCTACGGTAACGCAATAGCGCCGCTGGCGGGTCGGCGATCGGGGTCGAGCAGCGGATCGACGTTCGCAACGAGTGGACAGTCAACGTGAAGGTGGTAACGCAATAGCGTCGCTGGCCGCAACGAATGGACAGTCAATGTGAAGGTGGTCAACGTGAAGGTGGACAAGCAGGCCAGTGCGGCCGATGCGAGCCGCCGGGATTCGAGCATCGAGCTTCAGCATGCCGGCGCGATGGGAAGAAGACGCTCAGTGTCCTCACGAGCGAAGGCGTGTCTCGCCGAACAGGAAGGAGTCGGAGACGTCGAGAATTCTTGCCGGACTTGTTGCGATGTTCGTTGCCGGGCTGCTTTCTGCAACGCTGCAGGCTCCGTATTCGGCAACGCCTTCTTCGGAGCAGACCGTATCGGGCGTGGTCGGCAAGCACATCCCCGTGTGGGTGTCCGGTAGCTGCGCGTCCGTTTTCCGAGGGTCGGGTTCGCTGCCGCTGATCGTCGTGGCTGATCGTCGTGGCTGATCGTCGTGGCTGATCGTCGTGGCTGATCGTCTCGGCGGCCACGCAACGGTCGCAGATCGTGACCCGGCGCCATTCCGGCCGGGAGCTGCGTGATTGACCGGCCGAATCCGGTTTGGTATGTTTTTGCCGACACCAGCGCGGGCGGCGCTCGCCGTGCCGCGCTCCTGTTTTCGGAAATGGAACTTGGCAAGAATGCGCGGGACTACTCGGTCGGCTGCGATTCCCGGAACGTCACCTGAATCCTGTTTCTGCACGCGGGGCCGTGCGGTGCCCAGCTTCTGTCGTTCCACGCTCGGACTCCTGCTGATCGGCACTGTGCTGGCGGTCGGGTGGCCACCGTCGGGCCACGCCGAAGGCGACGTCGACGATGCCGCCGGTTCTTCGCCGCCCGTTCGACAGGCCGGCGGCGCCTTTGCCGTGCCCTGGTCGTCGATCGACGGGGGCGGCGGCAGAAGCCGCTCTCTCGACTACGACGTACAGGGCACCTTCGGCCAGCCGGATGCCCACGTCATGATCGGCGAAGACTTCACGGTCAAGGCGGGGTTCTGGCCTTCGGCGGACACGACGAACCTGGATCTGATCATCTTCCGCGACGGCTTCGAGAGTTTCCCGATCACGCGATGAACGCTTTCTTTCTGGAGGATCGACTCATGCTGATGCGCCTCACGCTTGTTCTTCTGTTGCTGGTCGCGGCGCAGGGGCATGCCCAGCAGTCCCCGGCCTTCACCTACCAGGGCGAACTGCTCCAGAACGGGGTCCCGGCGAACGGCTTGTTCGACATGCAATTCAACCTGCTCGACGGCGATGATCCGGCGACGGCGCTGGTGATCGCCACGGACGCCGTCGCCGACGTCGACGTCGAGAACGGGCGCTTCACCGCCCAGGTCGATTTCGGCGCCGTGTTCACGGACGCACCGGCCTGGATCGAGTTGGAGGTTCGCGAGGCCGGCACCGGGCCGTTCACCGCATTGTCTCCGCCGCAACCGTTGACCTCGGCGCCGTTCGCGGCCTACGCCCTCGACGGGAACGAAGGTCCGCAGGGCCCGCCCGGTCCGGCCGGCCCGCCCGGTCCGGCCGGCCCGCAGGGGTTGCCCGGGCCGGCGGGGCCGGAGGGTCCCCAGGGCCCCCAGGGCGAGCCGGGTCCGGTCGGTCCCGAAGGACCGGTCGGTCCGGAAGGTCCCGCAGGCGCGTTCCAGGCGCCCCCGGCAACTCTCGCGATCTTCGGCACGGGCCCGATCACGCACTTCACCGGCGACGGTTGGGTACTGGAAGCTCTGAATGCCGGCACGCTGCAGCTGCGAGTCACGGAATCGGGTTTCTATACCTTCGCATTCACTCATCCGGTGAGCTGCAGCGCAACGAGCCCCATCTCCGGCCAGGCAGATCTTCGGCAGGTCTATAGCTTTCCCTTTTCCCCAGGCGAAACCCTGAGCGCGACCTTCTGTGATACCGGTTCGACGATGCTGGTTCAGGTCGAGCGGAGCGGAGAAATCGGCTACTTCCGCTGCTGGCGACGCGCCTCCAACAGCAACGGCTGTCAACGGATCCTGCCCGAATGACTCGATCGGACCTGATCGCGGTCCTCGCTCTCGCATTGGCCGCCGTCGCGCTGTTCCGCAGCGGTCCGGGCACGGAGACGGAGCGGCCGCTTCTCGATCGCGATTCGGCGGCGTCTTCGGCGCGGTCGGCCGACGGCGCTCGGACGATGGATGTCGCCGCGCTGGAGGAACGCGAACGGCGGCTCGATGAACAGTGGGTCCGACTGAACGAAGGGCTCGAGGTGCTGGACGAGCGCCGCGCCGAGGTCGAGCGGCTCGAAGCCTCTCTCGCAGCGCGCTTCTCGTCGAACGACCCTCCCGCGGACGCGGGCGACGAGCCCGGGAGCAACGCCGCCGCAGCCCGGCTGCACCCGCGCTACGTCTCCTTCGCGATCCCGCCGGAGGTCGAGATCTCGGTGGCACAGGACGAGGATGGATCGGTGCGCGTCCTGAACCGGGATCCGGAGCTCGCGTTCACGCCGATGGTCATCGAGGCGGAACAGGAAGACGGCAGCGTGGATCGGATCGTCATCGAGATCCCGCCCGTCGATCAATAGCGCGCCCGTCGAGCGGTTCATCGTATATCAACAACGCGGCCCGAACGATGCCGGTGCCCCGATCCCCGACTTCCGATGGACCGCGTCCGGTAGACTCCCGGCACACGCTCCTGCAGGCCTCGGGCATGTACCCGTGTCGGTGGAGTGGCTCTCGCTTCGGCCCACGACCGAGCGCGTGAATTCGCGGAGACAACGTGTCCGAACGCATCTTCATTCTGAACGGCCACCCGGGGCCGAGCTCGATCACCCGCGAAGCGGTAGCCCGATACGCGGCCGCGGCAACGGCGGCCGGCCATGAGGTGCGCCTGGTGCAGTTGGCGGACCTCGTCTTCGACCCCGATCGCGGCAAGGCGGGCTATGACGACCCGAAGCCGCTGGAGCCCGTGCTCGAAGAATCGCTGGAGAACCTCGAGTGGTGCTCGCACTTCGTGCTGGCGTTTCCGCTCTGGTGGGGCGGGTTTCCGGCCAAGCTCAAGGGCTGGATCGACCGCGTGTTCCTGAACGGGCGGACCTTCACGACCGACCGGACCACGGCGATGGGCCTGCCGGCGCCGCTGCTCGAGGGCCGGTCGGCGCGCGTTCTCGTTACCTCCGATACGCCGCGCAGCTTCCTGTGGCTGGCCTACGGCAACGCCATCCTG
Organism: Wenzhouxiangella sp. XN79A; assembly: GCF_012272825.1. Lineage (GTDB taxonomy): Bacteria > Pseudomonadota > Gammaproteobacteria > Xanthomonadales > Wenzhouxiangellaceae. The sequence continues at coordinate 88,684 of NZ_JAAWWS010000167.1, forward strand.
CGCCAGCTCAAGGGCCAGATCCTCGGCTTCTGCGGTTTCAAACCGGTGAAGGTCACGTTCTTCGCGCCGGCCTCGCATCCCAAGCCCGGTGCGGTGGACAAGCTGCTGGCGCAGATGGAGACTCTTGGCCGCGCGGCGCGATAACGCGGCGATCTTTTTTGTGTACGCAACCGGTTCAGGTCCGGGTTCCTGCATTGACCGGACGGGGGCGCTTGGCTGGGCAAGGCCGGAGATCGTCATGACGATCGCCGGGCGGGAGCGGCCCGGATCCGGTTCGGGGCAGGTGCTTTGCGGAGCCTCCGCCTCGTTCGCGCTGGCGTGTTGGAACAAGGCCAACCGCGCTCGCAGGGCCCGAACCGGAGCCTCGCGGCAACAGCAGCGTTGCGCCCGCGTAGATCTTGTCCAGGGCTGTCCTGGTCCGAACGCGGTGCAGGACGTATCGGGCACCCGGTGGTCGGCGATTCCCGGGTCGCTCGAGACCGGAGCCACGCACCGGCCGACCCGGGCGCTCTCGCCGCGCGCGGGGCCGGTGGCATACTCCGGCCCATGAAAATCCCCGCCCGCCTGCAACCGCTGGCCGATGACGGCCTGATCGACGAGGTGCTCCGTCCGCTCAAGAGCGGCAAGGAGGCCGACGTGTTCGTGGTCCGCTGCGGCGGGGCGCTTCGCTGCGCCAAGGTGTTCAAGGAGGCCAACGTGCGGGGCTTCCGGCAGGCCGCGGAATACCAGGAAGGCCGCAGCGTGCGCAACAGCCGACGGGCGCGGGCGATGAACAAGCGCACCCGCTACGGCCAGAAGGAGCAGGAAAAGGCCTGGCTGAACGCCGAGGTCGACGCGCTGTACCGACTGTCGCAGGCCGGCGTCCGGGTGCCGCAGCCCCATGGCTTCATCGACGGCGTGCTGCTGATGGAACTGATTACCGACGGCGACGGCAACGTCGCGCCCCGCCTCGACGCCCTGGTGTTCGAAGCCGCGCAAGCACGCGAGTTCCACCACCGGATCATCGCCGAGGTCGTCCGGATGCTGTCTGTCGGCCTGATCCACGGCGACCTGTCGGAGTTCAACGTGCTGATCGATGCGCAGGGGCCGGTGATCATCGACCTGCCGCAGGCCGTGAATGCTGCGGCCAACAACAGTGCGGCGATGATGCTGGTGCGCGACGTCGACCGGATGAAGCACTTCTTCGGACGATTCGCCCCGGAGTTGAAGGCCACGGACTACGGCAAGGAGATGTGGTCGCGGTTCGCCTCCGGCGCGCTCGACGCCGACACGCAGCTGACCGGCGTCTACCGCCCCGGCCACGAGGACGTGAACCTCGGCGAACTGATGGCGATCATCGACGCGGCGCGCGAGGAAGAGAACGAGCGGCTGGCGCGGATGCGCGAGCTGGAGTCCGGCGAGCCGGACGACTGACAGGCGTTGTCCAGACAAGGGCGTGCGGGCAGAGTGGGCCCGATCGCGCGCCCGTTCGCTGGACCCCTGAAACCCGCCGCACCAGGGCCGGCCGAATCGCCGGCCGGGCTTGCTTCGACGTGTCGGGACCGGCTCGATCGACCCGGTCGGACGTCGCCCTCCGGAGACGAACCGGCATGGCGCGAGCGATCCCGTGGCTATACTCGGTTTTCCATCGTGCTTTCTATCGCGGAGCGTGCAGCATGAGCGAGTCGGAAGATCGGTCTCGGGACTGCGGGACCACCGAGGTGATGCCGGCCGAGGACGCGCCGGTCCTGCCCACCAGGATCGGCGGCTATCGAGTGTTGTCGGAACTCGGCCAGGGCGGATTCGGCGTGGTCTACCTGGCCGAGCAGACCGAGCCGGTTCGCCGGCGGGTGGCCGTCAAGGTCATCAAGCCGGGCATGGACTCCGAAGCGGTGGTCGCGCGATTCGAAGCGGAACGACAGGCGCTTGCGGTCATGGACCACCCGGCCGTGGCCCGCGTGTTCGATGCCGGGACCACGGAGGGCGGCCGGCCATTCTTCGTGATGGAATATGTGCGGGGCGTGCCGATCACGGAGCACTGCGATCGCCAGCGGCTGAGTCTCCGCAAGCGGATCGGCTTGTTCATCCAGGTCTGCGAAGCGGTTCAGCACGCCCACATGAAGGGCGTGATCCACCGCGACCTCAAGCCCAACAACATCCTTGTCGAGTACGCCGACCAGGGCAGCAGTGCCCAGGTCCGGCCCAAGGTCATCGATTTCGGGGTGGCCAAGTCGCTCGACCGGCCGTTGACCGATACGCCGCTGTACACGGCCATCGGCGACCTGATCGGCACGCCGGAATACATGGCGCCCGAGCAGGCCGGGACCAGCGGCCAGGACATCGATACCCGGGCCGATATCTATGCGCTCGGCGTGGTGCTCTACGAGCTGCTCACCGGGAATACACCCTTGCACGGCGCGGGGATCAGGAACGCGGGCATCGGCGAGATCATCCGCGTGCTCAGGGACGAGGAACCGGAACGGCCGAGCGCGCGCATCGGCAAGGGCACCGCCGGATCGGGCATCGATCCGGCCAGGCGCCAGCGCATTGCCGATCGACGCCAGACCGATCCGAATCGATTGCAGCGCGAGCTTCGGAACGACCTCGACTGGATCGTCATGAAGTGCCTCGAGAAGGACCGTGCGCGCCGATACGACACGGCCAATGCGCTGGCCCTCGACCTGCAGCGCTACCTTCGCAACGAGCCGGTCACCGCCGGGCCGCCTTCCGTGGGGTATCGACTGTCGAAGTTCGTGCATCGTCACCGTGTCCCGGTCGCTGCAGCCGGGCTGGTATTGCTGTCGCTGGTCGCCGGCGTGGTCGCGACCGGTCTCGCGCTGAACGAGACGCGCAATCAACGCGAGCTGGCCGAACAGGCCCGCGAGGACGCCCTCCGCCGGGCCGAAGAACTCTCGCAGGTGGTGACGTTCCAGTCCAGCCTGCTCGGACAGCTCGACCCCGAGCGCATCGGCCAATCGTTGATTGCAGACATGAACGAGCGATTGCAGCACGCGCTCGCGGATGAACCGGTGCCGGAGGCGGCGCGGAGAAACCTGCGAGCCAGCTACCAGCTGGCGATCGGAATGATCAATGCGACTGACCTGGCGCGGCAGATGCTCGACCAGGCGCTGTTGCGGGGTACGGTTTCGGCGATCGAACAGGATTTCGCGAACCAGCCGACGATCCGGGCCGGGTTGCTCCAGACCGTGGGTGAGGTCTACGCCGGTCTCGGGTTCTACGATGCAGGCCTGGGTCAGATCCAGCAGGCCCATGCGCTGCGCCTGGCCGCGCTGGGCCCCTCCCACGTCGACACCCTCCGGTCGCGCGCAGCCCTCGGACAGGTCATGCTGCAGATGGATCGGGTCGATGGTGCGGTCGGACACCTGCAGGCTTCGCTCGACGGCTTCGACGAACTCGGCGCGGTCGGGGACGCACCGTCCATCCGGACTGCGATCCACCTTGCCAGCGCATACCGCAGGCTCAATCGGCTCGACGAAGCGCTGCAGCTCCTGCGCCAGGCACGCGAAGAAGCGCAGCGGGTGTTCGGTCCCAAGCACCGGGAAACACTGCAGGTGATCAACACCCTGGCGCTGATCCACCAGTACCGAGGTGAATGGCAGCAGACCGAGGCGCTGTTTCGCGAAGCCCTGCAGAAACGCCTGGCGACGTTGGGCGAAGACCATCCCGACGTGCTCGAATCCAGGCAGAACCTCGGGTTGGCGCTATGGGCACAGTACCGACTGGACGAGGCGGAGCCGTATCTTCAGCAGGCATTGACTGACTCGCGCCGCATCCATGGGCAGGACCATCCGATCACGTTGCAGGTGGCCAACGGCCTGGGTGCCCTGTTCCAGGCCCAGAACCGGCTGGACGACGCTGCGCGCCTGCTGACCGATACCGTGGAGCGCTACCGCCGCGCGCTGGGCGAGCGACATCATGAGACGCTCACGGCGCTGGGAAACCTGGCCGCCGTCGTCGAGGCCGCGGGCCGTGCCGGCGACGCCGAAGCACTGTACCGGGAAGCCATGACCGGCTTTGCCCAGACAAAGGGGCCGGACGACCTGAATACGCTCAGGCAGATGAGCAATCTGGGTCTTCTGCTTGCCGAGCGGGGCGATCTCGGCCAGGCGCAGTCCTTGCTCGCGCAGGTCGTCGAGCGCGGTCTCCGGGCGTTCGGCGAGACCGAAGACGCGCTGATCTGGCTCAACAATCTCGCCTCCATCGAGCGCGATCTCGGTCACCTCGACAGCGCTCTGCGTCGCGCCGATCAAGCGGTCGCCGCGGCCCGTGTGTCTGCACCGCCTGTCTATCTCGGACGGTTCCTGATGACGCGATCACGAATCCTTGCGTTGATGAACCGTCATGCCGAGGCGGCCGCAGTGATGGAAGAAGCGCGTGTACTGCTCACCAACACCATGGGCGCCGATGCCGAGTGGGCCCTCGAAGCGGCCGAGGAGCTCGCCGAGTTCAGGGCTCGGGCCGAACGCGAAACGTAGCGGAGGCGACGGCGCGTTCACGTTCGCGCGTCCCTGTGCCCGCCCGGCAAGATCGCGTTCAGGCGGGTGCGCGACTCGTTTGTTGCTCCTTTTTCAGGAACATGTCCATCCCGATGAAGGCGAACGGGATCATGCCTGCGGCCACGGTCGCCAGCCAGGTCAGGACCGACCAGCCCTGCCGGTGCGAGACCAGCAGCGTGAGCACGAAATACACCATGAACAGCACGCCGTGGGTCATGCCGAGCACGAAGACGTAGTCGCGGCTGATGAATCCGACGGTGACGCTGAGGATGACCAGAAGGGAGACGCCTTCGGCCAGGCTGGCGATACGAAACAGCTTGAGCATGGGGGTTCTCGACAATGTGCAATCGGGGTCAGGGGACGCTCGACGGGACGGCCGGGTGGTCGATGCCGAGCCGCTCGTCCAGCAACCCGTGGATCGTCTTGACCCGATCGATTTCCGGCCGCAGGACCAGCGTGTAGTACCCGTTGTACCGGGTTACCGCTTCGGTCAGCGCGTTCAGGAAGCGGGCATCCTCGCGCATGGCGTCGAGCGCGCAGGTCACCACCTGGTTTTCGCCCCAGGAGCGATCGACGGCGCGCAGGCGGGTTCGGAAATGCTCGGGGAACTCCAGCGGCATCACGAAATGGTCGGCGGTGAAGTAGTCCACCAATGATCGGCTGTTTTCCTGCATCAGCGCGTACCCGGTCAGTTCGTTGCGCAGCGCCGGGTCGCGGATGATCCCGAACCGGCCGCTGGCATTCAGTTCCTCGAGGCTCGGGAACTGGTGCGGCGGGGCGATGATGTTGTGCGCGTTGGCGATCGCGTTGCATTCGGCCGGGTCGAGCGACCTGCGGTCGGACGCTTCGGAAAAGACCGCTTCGTAGGCCGAATGCATCGCGTCGCGCCGCCGGGTGAAGGCGATGTCGGTGGTTTCGAGGATGCCGGTGATGCCGACGAATGCCTCGTCGTGCAGTCGCTCCAGGTAGACACGTTCGAGCATGCCTTCCTTGCGGACCTCGTTCCAGTTCGCGACCTGCAGGCCGATGAATACCCCGGCGACCACGATCAGGAAATCGAGGGCCACGGCGGTCCAGTTCTGCGTCTGGACGTGCTCGATCATCCGGCGCAGCAGCATGTCGGCTCCGAGTCGATGAACATTCGGAAAGTATACGCGGCCGACGAGTCGAGCTCGGTCGACGCCGGCCTGTGCCGCGATGATCGTGGCGTCGCTCGATCCCGGCCGCTTCGGCCGAACGATGCAGATCCTCGGTTTCGCAGTCCCGGTGGACAACTGCCGCGTCCTGTCCGGGATCGTTGTCCGGAGCCACTCATCGGGAGATCATGGGCGGCGTTGTCGCGTCATGTAGACTGATGGGTCCACAAACAACGAGAGAGATGATTGATGAAAACGAACATCTCGAATACAGCCGCAGCGCTTCTGCTCGCCGCGCTGATTGCCGGATGCGGCAGCGAGCAGGACGCCGCCGATGACGCGGCGTCGTCGTCCGATCGAACCGAACCCGTATGGGACGTCGAGCAGGACGCCGAAGGCGCCGCGCAGAGCGCCGAAGAAGGCGCCGAAGCAGCCGGTGACGCGATCGAGGACGCCGGCGATCGGGCCGAGGACATGAGTGAGGACGCCGCCGATCGAGCCGGCGAGATGGCGGACGAGGCGGCCGAGCAGGCTCGGGACATGGCCGAGGGCGCCAGCGAGGCGGGCGATCGGGCCGACGAAGCGATGGCGGCTGCCGAAGGTTCCCGGTCGATGGACGATGACGCCACGGCAGGCGGCGACGCCGGCGATCCCTGCGTGGTCGATGTCGAGGTCGGCGACTCGCTCGCCTTCAGCGTCGACAGCATTGCCGTTCCGTCGAGCTGTGAGTCGGTCACGATCAACCTGGCCCACACCGGCTCGCTGCCGAAAGAGGCCATGGGCCACAACTGGGTCCTGGCCCCCGCCGATGCGCTGGATGCAATCGGCCAGGCAGGCATGTCGGCCGGTGCGGACAACGACTACGTGCCGGACGACGACCGCATCGTCGCGGCGACCGAGATCATCGGCGGCGGCGAGCGCACCAGCGTGACGTTCTCGCTCGATGATCTCGCCGACGGCGTCGACTACGCCTACGTGTGCACGTTCCCGGGCCACTACTCGGTGATGCGGGGACCGTTCACCGTCGAATAGGCGCCAGGCTGCTCTGCGGAGCGGCTTCGAACACACGACGCCGGCCGGATCGACCCCGGGTCGATGCCGGCCGGCCGTCGGGTTCGCGAACACGACCCGTGCCCGGTATCGGGAACGACACGGGCAACGACCCGGGGAACCTCCGAACAGGTGTGCGCGGAGCCGGTCCTGGGCCGGCTCTCCGCGGGCCGCTGATGTACTCCGTCACTCATTGTGTGACCTATGGCGCGCCGGAAAGCATTCATCTGCGGCGTTCCGTCTCCTGGAAAGGACGCTGCCATTCCCTGCGAGACAGGCCTTGCAGCCGGACGCGCTCCGACTTGCCATTCCTTACCCAATGAATGGCGGGGTGCACCGGGTGGCACCCATTCACTCCACGCGCTCTGTTCTCGACAATTCGGATCCAGGCCGATCAGCAGTCGTCCCGATGCAATGGGAGCTCGCCTAGCCGATCTCCGGTGCCGTGGACGTCCTCGATGCTCGTGTCCGAAAGCGGTCGGAACGGGTCCGCGAACGCATGGGTTGGCCGAAAACCGCCTTGAAAGTGACGGTCCGTCATCGGCGCTCGACGTCGCGGGCCGACCGGGTCGAGGGCTGTTGACATCGGGGTCCGTCGATCAGCCGGCAAGCGTGATGACGGCCAGGTACATCAGCTGGACCAGGCCGATGACCAGGATCAGGGCGACGGGATAGACCGAAGAGTAGGCGACGATCGGTCGCTCCGAGGCGTCGGTTTCGGCGATGACGTTCAGCCCGGGCGTGAACGTCATGCCACCGCAGACCACGCCGAAGCATTCGCTGACCGAGATCCTGAGCACGTAGTGCCCGAACAGGAAACTCGCCGCCATGGGAACGATCGCGATCAGCACGGCATAGAAGGCGTAGTGGAGCGCCTGGATGTCGAGCGATTCGACGAAGCTCTGGCCGGTCTCGAAGCCGATCTGGACGAAGAAGAGCGCCAGGCCCAGCTCCTTGAGCACGGAAGTGGCATTGCGCGGAAAGCGGCCGATGAAGTTGCCGATCCGGCCGAAGTGCCCGAAGATCAACCCCGAGATCAGCGCCCCGCCAGCCAGCCCGAGTGAAAACGGGCCCAGCTGGGGAATCGGAATCACCACGCCGCCGATGGCGAAGGCCAGGAACAGCGTGGCGGCCAGCGAGGCGATATCCACGCGCGGCTGGACGGTGTGGTGTTCGTGACCGAGGAACAGTTCCAGCTGGTCGAGTTGATAGGCCGTGCCCACCGCCACCACCACATCGCCGTACTCGATGACCTGGTCGTCGCGGGCCACGAATTCGACGTCGGAACGGATGATGCGGGTAATCGAGACGTTGTAGCGAAGGCGGATGCCGAGGTCGTTGATGGTTCGATTGACCACCGAGATGTTTTCGACCACGATGTTGCGGGTGTCGAGCTCGGATTCCTGCTCGAAGTCGTCATGGATGGGCTCGCCCAGCTCCGCCCCGGCGGCCTCGACAGCGTCGTGCGTGCCTTCGAGCTTGACCACATCGCCCACGAACAGCGCCGTTGAGCCGGACGCCGTGCGCACCGACAAGTCGCGCAGGATCCCGGAGACGACCACGTCCTTGTTGCGAAGCAGGGGAATGTTGCGCAGCGCCTGGCCGTCGATCTGCTCGTCGGTGACCTTGAATACGCCGGTGTGCAGGGAGCTGCGCGCGGCGACCTCCTCGAGCATCGAGCGTCGCAGCAGGCGGGTCGCGATCGAAATGAACAGGATCACGCTGATCAGGCCGAAGGGATAGGCCACGCCGTAGCCGAAGATGACCTCCTCCTCGGGGCTGAACTGCAGGGCGCTGACCAGCGCCGGGCTGGACGTGAACGAGCCGGCGAACAGCCCCAGGCCGACGCCGACGGGAATCGACGCCAGCACGATGATGGCGACGGTCGTCACGCCGGACACGGCCAGGAGCACCAGCACGTTGCCGATGAATCGCTTGCCGTGCTTCTTGAACGAACGGAAGAAGCTGGGGCCGGCCTCCAGCCCGACCGACAGCAGGAACAGCACGATGCCGAGATCGGCCAGGATGTCGATCGGGTCGAACTGGTAGAAGTAGCCGAAGGCCATGGCGATGATCAGCACGCCGCTGGCACCGAAGCCCACCCCCTTGATCTTGAGGTTGCCGAACGCCAGGCCGAGCAGAATGACCAGGAACGTGATCAGAAGCTCTGTTCGGCGAAAGAAGAACTCGATCCCGATCAGATCATCGACGCCTTCCATCCTGTACTCCCGATCGCCGCGAAACGACGATGCATGACTGGCCCCAAGGGTAACGCAGGGCGGCGGTAGCGTCAGTCGGGCTCAACGGCCGCCACAGGCTCCCGGGTCCCTGCACTCCGGGTACGGGTTGACCGGCGGGGAGGAAACCTGCGAGTCCGTCTTGCCGTGATGCCCGCGTTCCCGACACGCGCTTTGTCACCGGCGACTGACCCGACCGCAATCGGCAGGCCGGTCCCGTTTCGCGCCCGAGTACGTCAGGAACCGGCTCTTCTGCCCGTCCAGGCGCTTCGCGGTCTACCTCGTGCGCTATTCGGCCGGCCGCGCGATCGTGCCGCACGTGGACAGGGTCGCCGAGGGTCGGCTCGACGAACTCGACTGCGGACTGGTCAAGCCGCGGGCCGGTGGCGAGTTCCGGTGCGAGAAGAGCATCCTGAACCTGTTCGGTCGCGTCGTGCTGTTCCGGCCCGACCTGTGCCGGCACCGGGTTTGGCGGACGGCGCAGGGGTCTCGCCGGTTGCTCCGTGTCGCCTGGACACGGTCCGGAACAATGGCCGCCGGTGGACGGCGTGGGCGCAGAGGTGGAGACGTGCCGTTGGCAAGCGCTGTGGCAGCCGGCCCGTTTTCCGGGCAGTGGAGAACGGCGCCGACGGCCGTTGCACGACGGTGGCTGAACGGCCGGCTACTTGACGACCTCGCGTTCCAGGTGCTCGCGCCAGACCGACAGGGCCGGGCGCGCTTGTCCGTTTTCGTCCCAGAGGCCGGTGTCCTGCCACAGCCGTTGCCACCCGAGGCACTCGATCGCATCGCACAGGGCGTCGTAGTCCTGGACGATGAAGTTGACCACGAAGCGGAACTGGTAGCGCTGGGCTTCGGTCAACAGGGCCCGGATGAACTCCTGCTGTGCCGCCGGTGTGCCGTCGATGACGAACGGCGGCGCGCCGGGGTCGATCTCCAGCGACTGGAACTGGGCCGGCAGGCCGGTTTCGACGATGGCCTTGGGTGTCGTGCTGAGCTGATCGATCTGCTGGAAGATCTCGCGCGGTACCGGGCCGGTCCCCAGCGAGGACAGGAACGGATAGAACGAGATACCGATCAGGTCCATGTAGGGCTCGAGATCGGCCAGCGCGTCGCGCTGCTGGTCGACATCGGCATCGGTCAGGCCGCCAAGCATGTCGGCGGCGGTGATCGAGGCGAAGATCGGCAGGGAGGGATAACGGGTCCGGAGTTCCGACCAGGTGTGGCGATGCAGGTCGAGGTAGGCGGGCCAGCGCTCCGGATCGAGTTTCTTGAGCAGGTTCACTTCGATGCCGATGGCCAGGTAGTCGGGCCGAAAGAACTCGATGGCCGTCACGGCATGGTTGAGAAAGGCCGTCCTGACGATCTCGCTGTCGAAATCGGCATTCGCCCACTCCGGCCCGAGCTGGTCGAGCGGTGTATCGGGTGCGGCGCCGCGGTAGGGGGCGAGCTGGTCTCTTGAAATGCTGATCGGCGTGATCGCGACATAGACCTGGTGGCCGGCCGGCGACATCGATCGTCGAAACGCCCAGTCCGCCTGCAGGTCGGCAGGGTAGCTCTCGAAGCCTCCGCCGGCCAGGGCTTCGGGCCAGGGAATGCCGTCGTCGAAGTGATGTGCGACCAGGTCGGCGTTGTCGCGCAGCAGTGCGTAGGCATCCGCCAGAGCTTGTCCATCTGCCGTCGGTACGGCCGCCGGAAACGGCGTGAAGCCCAGCCGAAACGGCCGCCGGTCGCTGCAGGCACGGCCGTCGATCGTCGACAGGCGGACCATCCGGCGAGTGCCCTGACCGAAGTCCGGCGGCCCGGAATACTCGAAGCTCGCGTTGGAGCAATCGTGGACGTCGAGCGCAATCGAACCCCACGTTTCCAGCGCCGCGGCTTGCTGGGAACTGGGCACATCGAATCGTCCGCCGCTGGTGATCAACGCCGCGTCGACCTCGAGCCGGTTGCCCTCCATGGGGCCCTGACCGAGGATCCAGATCTGGTTCCCGGCGTTGTCGTAGGTGAACCAGAACACCAGGCCGTCGCCGTTTTCCAGTACTTCGAAGGTCAGACCCTGGCCGTTGAACTCGGGGTCGTACCAGTGACCGCTCAACTCACCGGCACGCCCTAAAACAGAAGCCTGTGCGGCCGCGGGAAGCGAGCCTGCACCGAGGTAGAACAGGCTGACGATTCCGACCAGCAGTCTGTGCATCGCGGCATGCCTCCGGGGTCAAGCCGTTCGGCGAGCTTGTTCGAACGTATCGCGTCGTTCCGGAATGCTACACCATGCGGTTTCCTCGCCCGGTTTCTGTCTTCACGAGCCTTCCGGCGGCGGGGCCACGACCCCGCACGGCGAGCCCTGCGTGGGCGTGGAGCATTCCGCGTACCGATCGCCGGACTCCTCGGTGTGCGTCGGGCCGGGCCCTACGCAGTACACTACGCCGCTGACGATTTCCCCCTATCGCCCCTTGACCAGGAGCCTCGCATGACCGAACCCCAGAACCCCAAAGTCGCCTTCGACGTCAAGATCGGTGAAGAAGACGCCGGCACGATCGTCTTCGAACTCTTCGCCGACGTCGTTCCGAAGACCGCCGAGAACTTCCGCGCGCTGTGCACCGGCGAGAAGGGCGAGGGCATGACCTACGCCGGCAGCCCGTTCCACCGCATCATCCCGGGCTTCATGATCCAGGGCGGCGACTTCACCCGCGGCAACGGCACCGGCGGTACGTCGATCTACGGCGACCGGTTCCCGGACGAGAACTTCGAGCTCAAGCACACCGGCCCCGGTCTGCTGTCGATGGCCAACGCCGGCCCGAACACCAACGGCTCGCAGTTCTTCATCACCGTCGCGGCCACGCCGTGGCTCGACGGCAAGCACGTGGTCTTCGGCAAGGTCGTCGAGGGCATGGACGTGGTCAAGGCCATGGAAGCCGTGGGCAGCCGCAGCGGCGAGACGAGCCAGCCGGTCACGCTGGCGGCCTGCCGGGAGCTCTGAGGCCGGCGGACGCTCGCTGCGAGTCGCGGCGAGGTTCGCATCGACGTTCTCCGGCTCGCTTCGGTTGTAGACGGCCAGCGGCCGGATCGTGAAGGTGCGGAGGGCGCGATGAAGGACAGGTCGGCGAACGGCGGCCCGTCGGATTCGCGCGCAAGCGCCCTCCAACAGTCGAACCTGCGGCGGCGCCCGATCGAAGGCCTGTTGGAGGCGCTTGCCGGCGAAGGGCCTGCCGGAGGCGAACGGTCAACGAACCCGGGCCAGCGGCGTTGCCAGCGCGGCGCGGAGGTGATCCCGCCAGAACGCGGGCGGATGTGTCATCGTGCTGCGTCCGACACTGATCTCGCAGACGCTGTGATCTTTCGCGTCCACGGCACGCGGGGGCGGCAGCACGATGATGTCGTGGTCCTTCGTGTAGCGTTGGATCGCGTCGTTCAATGCGTCGCGATCGACGTCGATGTGCAGGTGGAACATCGCCGACTGGGGCGGGTCGGGGTTCACCCGGACCCTGGGTAGCGTGGCCAGCATCGGGCCCAGGTCGCGCGCATAGGCGACGGCCCGGTCGATACTCGCCAGGTTATCGTCGAAGCCCCGTTCCGCGGCCAGCAGGTAGGGATAGAAGGAAATCAGGTTGCCGCCGGCGCGTCGGTTCCAGACGCGTGCAGTCTCGATGAAGTCCGCCTCACCGGCCAGCACGGCACCGGCGATGCCGCCGATGTCCTTGTACAGACTGACGTAGACCGAGTCGGCCAGCGCGCTGATCTCGGCAAGGCTGCGACCGTAGTGGGCCGGGCAGTGCCAGAGCCGGGCGCCGTCGAAGTGCACCGCGATGCCGTGCCGGCGTGCCCAGGCCGCCTGCGCGACCAGGTCGTCCCATTCGGGCAGCTGGCCGCCGATCTCGCGCATCGGCAGCTCCAGGACCACCGCGCCGAGTGGATCGACGTTCGCTCGCTGGAGATCGGCGACGCTCGGAACGCGTTCGGGATTCCCGAGCAATTCAGCAGACAGGCCCCAGAGCTCGCGGTAGCCGTCTTCTTCATGCAGCACGAGGTGCGAGGTGGGGTGCAGGCCGACGGTTCGCTTGTCGCGTGAATCGCAGTGGATCCGCAGCGCGATCGACTGGGCCAGCACGCCACTGGGGAGGAACAGGGCCGCGGGCTTGCCCAGCATCCCGGCGATCCGGGCCTCGAAGGCGTCGATCCACTCGCCCGTGCCGTAGATGTCGGGTGCGGTCTTGCCCTCGGCGCGCGCGGCCAGTTCCCTCAGGACGGCGGCCATGGATTCCTGCGGATGGCGGACGATGCATGCGGTCATGGGGGTGAATCGTGCTGATCGAAGCGGCCGGTTTCGATCAATGTACCTGCTTGGGCCGATGATCGTGCCGGCGTTTGGTGCCCGGCGCTGTGACTTCGTCACCGGATGCATACGAATCCGGCCCGGACACGGCGATCGCATGGACCGACCCGAGCCCGGTGCCAGCCGCAGTAGTCCCGGAGTCTCCCTGGGCTGGCGCCAGGGTCCGACGGGCGATTGCGTCACGAGGTCCCGGGTTCCGGCTTCGCCGGCCCCGGGACGACGAGGTGTGGGTGGGGCGTCACTTTTCCATTCCTCGTCATCCCGGGGCGCC
>NZ_JAAWWS010000168.1:0-92739 GCF_012272825.1 Wenzhouxiangella sp. XN79A
AGCGGCCTCCAACAGTCGGGGCGTTGTTCCGGGTGCTCATCAAAGCCACCACCTGTTGGAGGGCGCTTGCGCGCGAAGAGCAAGGTCAGATCGCGGAAAGGGGCGGCTCAGGCCTTCGCCCGCTCCATCGCACCCTTGGCGGGACGAGGTGCAATCGTGGCTGAGAAACGTGCGTAATCAGGAAGACGATTGGTGAATGACCGACTGATTCAGTGGACCGCAAACGTCGTCCGCCGCCGTTTATCTCATCGACAGTGAACGTGGTTCGCTTCTGCTTTTCCCATCTGTGTTCATCCGTGTTCATCTGTGGACAAACAGCCTTTACAAGAAACGGCCCGCAAGAGCGAGCCGTTTCCCGGAGTCCGACGAAGCCGCGCTTCAGCGCTGTTCTTTCAGGCCTTCATCCGCGTCCATCTGCGGTAAAAGCCGTTGCCTTTCCCACGTGCGTCCACCCGCGGCCACGGATCAGCCGATCTCGTGGCGCATGCGGTGCAGTTCGTCGACCAGCGCCTTCGGGGTGCGGGGCGAGTACTTCGCCAGGTGCTTCTCGACGTCCTCGAGCTCGTGCTTCCAGCCCGGCAGGTCGACTTCCAGCAGCGTGTCCATGTCCGGTGTGGCGTTCAGGCCGTCGGTGGAAATGGCGTCGGGCTGCGGCAGGCGGCCGACCGGGGTGTCGACGGCCTCGGCATCGCCGGCGCAGCGCTTCAGGATCCACTCCAGCACGCGCAGGTTCTCGCCGAAGCCCGGCCAGATGAACTTGCCGTCCTGGTCGCGGCGGAACCAGTTGACCTGGAAGATCTTCGGTGGATGCTCGAGCTTTTCGCCGACGTTCAGCCAGTGGGCCCAGTAGTCGCCGAAGTTGTAGCCGCAGAACGGTTTCATGGCCATCGGGTCGCGGCGCACGACGCCGACCTTGCCGGTGGCCGCAGCGGTGGTTTCCGAGGCCATGGCCGCGCCGAGGAAGGTGCCGTGGGTCCAGTCGCGGGCCTCCATGACCAGCGGCGCCAGGGTGGCGCGGCGGCCGCCGAAGATGATCGCGTCGATCGGCACGCCCTTCGGGTTCTCGGCCTCGTCGGTGTAGCTCGGACACTGGGTCATCGACACGGTGAAGCGCGAGTTCGGGTGCGCGGCTCTGGCGCCCGTGGTCGGGTCGAACTTGTTGCCCTTCCAGTCCAGCGCGGGAATCCGGTCGTCAAGGTCTTCCCACCACGGCTCGTTGGTGTCGGTCACGGCCACGTTGGTGAAGATCGCATCGTGATCGAGCATCGCCAGTGCGTTCGGGTTGGTCCTGGTCGACGTACCCGGCGCGACGCCGAAGTAGCCGGCCTCGGGATTGATGGCGTACAGGCGGCCGTCTTCGCCCGGGTGCAGCCAGCAGATGTCGTCGCCGACGGTGTGGACCTTCCAGCCGGCCGAGCGATACGGCTCGGGCGGGATCAGCATGGCCAGGTTGGTCTTGCCGCAGGCCGACGGGAAGGCGGCGGCCACGTAGCGGGTCTCGCCTTGCGGGTTCTCGATGCCGACGATCAGCATGTGCTCGGCCAGCCAGCCCTCGTTGCGGGCCTGGTGGCTGGCGATGCGCAGGGCGTGGCACTTCTTGCCGAGCAGCGCGTTGCCGCCGTAGCCGGAACCGTAGCTCTGGATCTGGAGCTCTTCCGGGAAGTGCATGATGAAGCGGCGATCCGGATCGAGCTCGCCGGTGGAGTGCAGACCGCGAACGAAGCTGCCTTCCTGCTCGATGCGGGCCAGTGCGTCGGCGCCCATCCGGGTCATCTTGCGCATGTTGGCCACGACGTAGGCGCTGTCGGTGATCTCGACGCCCAGCCGGGCGAACGGCGAGTCGATCGGGCCCATGCAGTACGGGATGACGTACAGGGTCCGGCCTTCCATGCAGCCACGGAACAGCGCGTCCATCTTCCGATGGGCGTCGTCGGGACTCATCCAGTGGTTGTTCGGTCCGGCGTCCTCTTCGCGCGTGGTGCACACGAAGGTCAGGTGTTCGACGCGCGCGACGTCGTGCGGATCGGAACGGTGCAGGTAGCACTCGGGGTGCGTGGCCTGGTTCAACTCGATCAGGTCGCCGGTGTCGAGCATGCCGTTGATCATCCCGGCATTCTCCTCGGCGCTGCCGGTGCACCAGTGGATCCGTTCCGGGCGGGTGAGTGCGGCTACTGAATCGACCCATTCGGCCAGGGCGGTGAGGCTCGTCGTCATTCGATCTTCCAGAGGGTGTGGGTTTCGTTGGCGTTGACGGGGCCCGGCACGGCCCCCTTGTTCGAACTCATGCCGGGCGGAACCCGGCCAGCTTTCCGGGCACCGTTTCCAGCGCAGGCCGGAAGTAGTCGGGCCGGCCGTGCCCGTCGTAGGGCGGATAGTCCTCGCCGCGGATCAGCGGCTCGAGGTAGCGCCGCGCCTTGTCGGTAATGCCGAAGCCGTCGTCGGCAATGTAGTCCGACGGCAGGGTCTTTTCGTGATTGGCGATGTCGGCCAGCGGCGCACTGACGATGTCCCAGTCATACGGGTCGTCGGCGATGCGACGGATCACCGGCATCACGCCGCTCTGACCGGCGCGGGCGAACTCCACCGCGGCCCGGCCGACGGCGCGAGCCTGGGCCACGTCGGTGGCCGAGGCGATGTGCCGGGCCGAGCGCTGCAGGTAGTCGCTGACCGCCCAGTGGACCTTGTGGCCGAGGTCGGACTCGACGATGTCGGCCACCACCGGGGCGACGCCGCCGAGCTGCTTGTGGCCGAAGGCGTCGGTGCTGCCGGCATCGGCCAGGAAGGTGCCCGCCGCGTCGCGCGCGCCTTCCGAGACGACCACCGAGCAGTACCCGTGCTCGCGCACGGACCGTTCGACCGCCGCGCAGAAGGTCTCGCGATCGAACGGCACTTCCGGAAACAGGATGATCTGCGGCGGGTCGCCGTCGCCGCGCTGGGCCAGCCCGGCCGCGGCGGCGATCCAGCCGGCGTGCCGGCCCATGACCTCGAGAATGAAGACCTTCGTGGAGCTGGAGGCCATCGACATCACGTCGAGGCTGGCCTCGAGGATGGACACCGACACGTACTTGGCCACCGAGCCGAAGCCGGGGCAGTTGTCGGTCACCGCCAGGTCGTTGTCGATGGTCTTGGGCACGCCGAGCGCGCGCAGCGGATACCCGAACTGCTCGGCCATCCGCGCGACCTTGTGCGCGGTGTCGGCCGAGTCATTGCCGCCGTTGTAGAGGAAGGTGCCGATGTCGTGCGCATCGAACACCTCGATCAGCCGCTCGTACTCGCGCCGGCTTTCGTCCAGCGATTTCAGCTTGTAGCGGCACGAGCCGAACACCCCGCCGGGGGTGTGGGCCAGGGCGACGAGGTCGTCTGCGGAGAATGCGGCGGTGTCGATCAGCCGCTCCTCCAGCGCCCCGATGATGCCGTCGGCGGCGCCGAACACGGTGCCGAAATCGTCCGGAAAGCCGCGCGCGGTCTCGATCACCGCCGCGGCGGTGGCGTTGATGACCGGCGTGACGCCGCCCGACTGCGCGTAGAGGATGTTGTTCCGGGGCATGATCCGCCGCTGCTGGAATCGCTTGATCGGCAAGGATAATCGAAATCGGGGGCCCGTTTCCCGCCCCGTTCCCCGACCCGTTCCTGCGCGCGGCCGGACCGACCGGCGCGAATCGCCGGCGCCGGAAGGGCTTCGGGCATTTGACAGGCCGACGGGGGCGGGCTACCTTTGACCGCTTGTCCCGCACACCGTAAGCTCAGACCGATGCGCATCGTACTTCTCGGCCCTCCGGGCTCCGGAAAGGGGACCCAGGCGGCCCTCCTTCACGAACGGCTCGACCTGGCCCACATTTCCACCGGCGCGCTGCTGCGCGACGCGGTCGATCAACAGACCGAACTCGGCCAGCAGGCCCAGCGCTACATGGACGCCGGCAACCTGGTTCCCGACGACCTGATGCTGGGCCTGATCGAGGAACGCCTCGGCCAGCCCGATGTGGCCAACGGCTTCATTCTCGACGGCTACCCGCGCAACCTGGCCCAGGCCGAGGCGCTGGACGCGGTGCTCGAGCGGATCGGCCAACCGGTCGACGTCGCCATCTCGGTGACCGTCAACGAGCAGGAAATCGTCGACCGGCTCAGCAAGCGTGCGATCGAGGAAGGCCGCTCCGACGACACCGAAGAGGTCATCCGCAATCGCCTGCGCGTCTATGCCGAGCAGACCGCGCCGGTGGCCGGCCACTACGCCGCGCGCGGCCAGCTGCGCGAGATCGACGGCATGGGCGCGATCGACGACGTCCAGCAGCGCCTGCTGGATGCGCTGCAGGCCGGCTGAATCGTCAGTCCGGTGCCGGACCCGACCCGGCACGCCTGCGGATTCGGGTGACCCGGACCTCGCCGCGCTGGCGGCTGGCTTCCAGCACGTGACCGGTGCGGTCGCAGAACACCTGGAAATCGAGCTCGGCCATCGGGTCATCGGTCAGGATCTCCAGCCGCTCGCCGGCCGCCATCCGCGCCAGGCACGCGCGGGCGCGCAGCACCGGCTCCGGACAGATCAGCCCGGTCGCGTCCAGCCGCCGGTCGCAGGCTCGCCCGTCGTCGGCCCCGGCACCGCGAACTTCGGAATCGTCCATTGCCCTATTCTGCCCTGTCGAGAGCCCCATCGATGACCGCTTGCCCGGTTCGCCCTTCCCAACCGGTCCGATCATGAAGGCCTGGCTGGAACGGATCGTCCAGGTCGCGCTGCTGCGCGCCGGCCCGCAGGACCTGCCCGGCGGCTCGGCCCCGCTGATCGCCGCGCTGCTGATGTGGTGGTTGCTGGTCGCGCCGATGCTGCTGCTGGCGCCCGAGCCGCTGCCGTTCTTCGACGCGCTGCTGACCTTCTCGATCCAGCTGGCGCTGATCCACCTGGTGCTGCTGGTCAACCGACGGCCACAGCGTTTCGCGCAATCGGCCCAGGCGCTGTTCGGCACCGGTGCGCTGATCGGCCTGCTGAACCTGCCGCTGTGGCTGGCGCCCGGCCCGCCGATCCCGGCGCCGCTGGTGCTGCTGGCGCTGACCGGCCTGTGCTGGAGCCTGGCCGTGGACGGCCACGTCTGGCGGCACTCGCTGGAGCTGCCGTACGCCGGCGGCCTGGCCGTGGCTGTGCTAGTTTTCCTGCTCCAGATCGTCACCCTGCAAGCCATCGGACTCGGCGCATGAAACTTCACATCCTCGGCATCTGCGGCACCTTCATGGGCGGCATCGCGGCGCTGGCACGCGACGACGGTCACGAAGTCTCCGGCCAGGACGCCAACGTCTACCCGCCGATGAGCACCCAGCTCGAGGCGCTGGGCATCGAGCTGCACGAGGGTTACTCGGCCGAGGCCGTGCCGGACGATGTCGATCGGGTGATCATCGGCAACGCGCTGAGCCGCGGCAACCCGGCCATCGAGCACGTCCTGAACCGGCGGATGGACTACACCTCCGGGCCGCGCTGGCTGGGCGACAACTACCTGGCCCGGCGCCGGGTGCTGGCGGTGGCCGGCACCCACGGCAAGACCACCACCTCGAGCATGCTGGCCTGGATTCTCGACCGGGCCGGTCTCGAACCGGGTTTCCTGATCGGCGGCATCCCGAACAACTTCGGCATCTCGGCCCGCGCCGGCGGCGAGTGGTTCGTGGTCGAGGCCGACGAGTACGACACCGCGTTCTTCGACAAGCGCGCCAAGTTCGTCCACTACCGTCCGTCGGTGGCGATCCTGAACAACCTCGAGTTCGACCACGCCGACATCTATCCGGACCTGGCCGCGATCGAGACCCAGTTCCACCACCTGCTGCGCACCGTGCCGGGCAACGGCAGCGTGATCCACAACCAGAACGATCCGGACCTCAAGCGGGTCCTGGAGCGCGGCTGCTGGAGCGATCGCGCCGGCTTCGGCCTCTTCGGCGAATGCGATGCCCAGTGGCAGGTCCGGATGGACGACCCGGCCGGCCGCCGGCTGACCCTGTTCCACGGCGGCGAATCGTTCGGCGCGATCGAGTGGACGCAGACCGGTCGCCACAACGCGCTCAACGCGATCGCTGCCACGGCGGCTGCGGCGGCGGCCGGCGTCGACCCGGCCGCATCGGTCGAGGCGCTGGCCGACTTCCAGGGCGTGAAGCGACGGATGGAGTTTCTCGGCGAAGTCGGCGGTGTGCGCGTCTACGACGACTTCGCCCACCACCCCACCGCGATCCGGCTGACCCTGGAGGGGCTGCGCCGCTCGATCGGCTCGGCGCGCCTGCTGGTGGCGCTGGAACCGGCCAGCAACACCATGCGCGAGGGTCACCACCTCGACCAGCTGGCGCCGGCGCTGGCCGCCGCCGATTACGTCGCGATGTACTCGTCCGACACCCTGGACTGGGACCCCGGCGAGGTGTTCGACAAACTGCAGGCCGACGGCCGGTTCCGCAGCCAGATCCCGAACCTGGTCGCCGACCTGCGCGACTACGCCCGCCCGGGCGACCACCTGGTGTTCATGAGCAATCGCGGCTTCGGCAACGTCCAGCGGATCTTCCTCGACGGCGGCGACGGACGTGGCTGAGGGGCTGGACGAACTGCCGTTGTTCCCGCTGCAGACGGTGCTGTTTCCGCGCGCACCGCTGCCGCTTCGGATCTTCGAGGCGCGCTACCTGGAAATGGTCCGCGAGTGCAGCCGCACCGGCAGCGGCTTCGGCGTGATCCTGCTCGAACCGGCCGGCGACGACCGGCCGGCCCGCCACGCCAGCATCGGGACCGAGGCGCTGATCGAGGACTTCTCGACCCTGGACGACGGCCTGCTCGGCATCCAGGCGCGCGGCCGGCGGCGGTTCCGCATCCACGGCACCTCGGCCCGCGACAACGGGCTGCTGATCGGCCAGGTGGAGTGGCTGGCCGCCGAGCCGGCGCGCTCGGTCGGGCCGGAATACGCCGCGCTGGACTCGCTCTACCGCGAGATCGTCGTGCAGGTCGCCCACGCCCAGCTGCCGGACGTCGACGGCGACAACGCCAGCCAGCTCGGCATGGCGCTGGCCAGCATCCTGCCGCTGGAGCCGCCGCAGGCCCAGGAACTGCTGGCCGTGACCGACCCGATCGAGCGCTTGCGCGCGCTGTGCTGGCTGCTGGCGCCGGATTCGGACGACGAGCCCGAAGAAGAAATCGAGCCGGAGGATTTCGACAGCACCTGAGCCCGACCCCGACGTGCCCAGCGCCGGTATATTAAACTTCACTCATTCACCGTTTCGCGGCCCGCGCGGGGGCGCCGGAGCCTGGCTCGCGAAACCTGCTGGCAACTCGCCACGAACAAGGGGCGTCGAGTGTCCGAATTCACCGTCGATCCGCGCATCGACCTCGTGCTGCAGCGACTGCCGCGCCGCCAGTTCGTGGCCTCCGACGATCTGCGCGGCATGCTTTCCGGCCACGGCATTCCCGGCGAGCAGACCGTCCGCCAGATCCTCGAACGCATCCCGCGCGTCAAATCGAGCTACTACGTGATGCTGGTCGGCTGCGGCTCGGGCTACCTGGCCGGGGTGCTGTCGCGGCTGGCCCGGCACGTGGTGGCGATCGAACGCCAGGAGCCGGTGGCCCGGATCGCACGGCGCAGTCTCGAAGCCGCCGGCATCGACAACGTCGAGGTGCGGGTCGGCGAAGGCGAGGACGGCGCGGCCGACGCCGGCCCGTTCGACCTGGTGCTGACCATGTGCAGCCTGGCCGGCAACGCGCGGCTGATCGAACAGTTGACCCTGAACGGCAGCCTGATCGCACTGGAGCGAGTCGGTCAGCACGAGCCCGAACTGGTCCAGTACCGCAAGCATCACGGCGAGGTGATCCGACGCTCGCTCGGCCCGATCAGCTTCGAACGCAAGACCGGCGACATCCTGATCGATCTGGGCTACATCGACGAAGACGCGCTGGAAAAGGCCCGCGAGGAAGCCCAGCGTCGGCAGGTCTCGGTGCTCGACGTGATCCGGCGCAACCTGCGGGTCGAAGACGTCGGCCTGTATCGCTCGCTGGCCCGCCAGCACGGCATCGAGTTCGCGCGCGCCGACGACCTGCTGAACCGGCTCGACAGCCGGCTGTTCCAGAGCTTTTCGTCGGTGTTTCTGGAGAACCAGCGGCTGATCCCGATCCGCATCGAGGACCACGCACTGACGGTGGCCACCGACGATCCGGACGCGCAGACCGAGGACCTGCGCGCGATCCAACCGGCCAACGACGTGGTCAAGGTGCTGGTCACGCCGACCGACTTCCGCCGACTGTGGTCGAACATCGACCTGACCCGCCGCGGCAGCGACCTGCTGCAGTGGGGCGGCCGGGACACCGAAGACGGCGGGATCAAGGACCTGCTCGACTCCAACGATCCGGAACGGGAGCTCAGTCACCATCTGGTCTCGATCTACGAGGCGATCCTGCTCGACGCGGTCAGCGCTGGAGCCAGCGACATCCATATCGAGCGCTACGGCCGCCGGATCCGGATCCGGCTGCGCATCGACGGTGAGCTGCACGACCTGGACTACTACCAGCTCGGCCCGAAGGACCACGCCGGCCTGATCAACGTGATCAAGGTCCAGGCCGAGATCAACATCGCCGAACGACGGCTGCCGCAGGGCGGCCGCTCGCAGATGCGGGTCGGCAAGTCGGCGTTCGACCTGCGGGTGCAGATCCAGCCCTCGCTGCACGGCGAGCACGCGGTGATCCGCTTGCTGTCGCAGACCGGCCGGGCGCTGGGCCTGCGCGAACTGGGCATGTCGCGCCAGGTCGCCGACGCCTACGAACGGCTGCTCGACAATCCCTCCGGACTGGTGCTGGTGGTCGGCCCGACCGGTTCGGGCAAGTCCACGACGCTGTACGCGGGCCTGCAGCAGCTGGCCGATGACGGGCGACGCAAGGTGATCACCGTCGAGGATCCGATCGAGTATTCCATCGACAACATCCAGCAGACCCGGGTGCGCTCGGAGATCGGCTTCAACTTCGCCGACGCGATGCGCGCGTTCGTGCGCGAGGACCCCGACGTGATCCTGGTCGGCGAGATCCGCGACATGGAAACCGCAATGGAAGCCATCCGCGCCTCGCAGACCGGCCACATCGTGCTCTCGACCCTGCACTGCAACGACGCGGTCGATGCGCTGCAGCGCATGTACGACCTGGGGGTGCACCCGAACTCGATCGCCGGTGAGCTGCTGGCGGTGATCGCCCAGCGGCTGGCCAAACGGATCTGCCCGAAGTGCCGCGAGGAAGTCGAACCCGACCCGGCGATCCTGCGCGAGCTGTTCCCCGATGGCCCGCCGACCGGGTTCCGCAGCTACATCGGCCGCGGCTGCAGCGAGTGCGGCGGCCGCGGCACCCGGGGCCGGATCGCGATCGTCGAGTACCTCCACGTCAACGATGCGGTGCGCAACCACATCGCGAAACAGCCCCCGATCGGCGAACTGCGCTGGCGTGCGCTGGACTCGGGGCTGATCACGATGCGCGACAGCGCGCTCGACCACGTCATCGAGGGGGTGATCCCGCTCAGCGAACTGCCGCGGCTGCTGCCGCAGGAACGCATGGCGCCCGAACAGCGCGGAGGACTGCGACCCGAATGACTACCCGCAAACCACCGAAGGGGCTGCAGCGCGTCCCCGCCGAGATCCTGCATGCCGACGAACTGGGCCGGCTGGCCGACTGGGATCCGCATCCGAAGCCGCCGGGCTGGCAGCTGTCGCCGATCGCCGTGGAGAAGTTCGTGCTCGGCGACCCGGCGCTCGCCATCGAGCGCAAGTTCGTCACCGACCCGGCCATCGTCAACCGGGTCGTGATCTCGCTGTGCACCGACCTCGGCTGCCTGCTGGTCGGGCCGCCGGGCACGGCCAAGTCGTGGTTCTCCGAGCTGCTGGCCGCAGCCATCTCCGGCGATTCGTCGATCACCGTCCAGGGCGGCGCGGTGTCGAGCATCGACCAGCTGCTCTACACCTGGAACGAGGCGATGCTGCGCGAACGCGGACCGGTGCCCGAGGCGCTGGTCGAGGGGCCGGTCCTGCGCGGCATCCGTGAAGGCAGGATCGTGCGCTTCGAGGAGCTTGCGCGCTGCCCGCAGCCGCTGCAGGACGCGCTGCTGACCATTCTGTCCGACCGCGTCATCACCATTCCGGAACTGGCCGGCGAGGACGGGGCCGTTCACTCGCGCAACGGCTTCAACATCATTGCCACGTCGAACAGCATCGATGCGGGGCTGTACGCGATGAGCGCGGCGCTGAAGCGACGGCTGAACTTCGAGCTGGTCAAGCCGATCCGGCAGCTCGACGCCGAGATCGAGATCGTGGTGCGGGAAGTCGGCAAGCGCAACGCCCGCTCCGGCATCGAGATCGAGATCGATCCGGAGGTGATGGAGGTGCTGGTGACGATCTTCCACGAACTGCGCAACGGTCAGTCGCTGGACGGCCGCAGCACCGATCGGCTCGAAGCGGCCACGATGTCGACCGCCGAGGCGGTCAACGTCGCGCATGCACTCAGCGTGCACGCGCACTATTACGGCGAAGGTCGGATGACGGTGGCCAACCTGATCCACTTCGTGCTGGGCACCGCGCTGAAGGACGCGCCGGACGATCGGCGCCGCTTCCTCCACTACTTCGATACCGAAGTCGTGCGCAAGCGCGGCGACCACTGGCAAGCCGCCTACGCCCAGCGCGACCTGATCACCCGCTGAGGTCGGAGCCGCGTGCGTCAGCGCGCCACGGTCCGTCCGGCGCGCCCGATCGCCAGCGCCATGCCTCGCCGGCCGCGCGCAACCGCTGCATCGCCTCATCGGCCGGGTCGTCCAGCCGCCGCCAGGTGTTGAACAGGCCGGCTACGGTGACCGGCTCGACCAGGCGCATCTGGATCAGCCAGACCGGCCGCTCGTCGGGACTCAGCCGCCAACTCGACCGCCAGGCCCGGAGCACCACCCAGCGGCCGTCCCCGAGCGGCAGGCGCCGTGCGATCTGCTGGGCCTGGCCGTTGTAGTCGCGCGGCAGGTGCGGCAGCGCCTCCGGCACCAACCGGCTGCGGAACACCGCGCGCAGGGCATTGGCGTCCAGCGGCGGCAGCGGCTGCCAGCCGGCCGCGTCGAGCGCGCGCCGGAACGTCTCGGCCCGGGCGGCCAGCTGGACGTCGAAGCGCTGCACGGCGGCGCTGCCGAGCACCGTGCGGCGGCTCGACAGCGTCTCGCCGGAGGCCCGGGCCCCGGTCGTCCACCAGCGTTCGGCATCGACGACCACGCTCGGCAACGGCTGCTGCTGCGTGTCGAGCAGCGCTCCGTAGCCCAGCGCGTTGGCCGCCACCGCGCCGCCCAGCCCGAACATCACGAACAGGCCGATCAACCGATGCGCCCAGCGTCGGGGCGACGGACCCACCCGAACCCGGTAGGCGATGCCGATCAGGGTGACCCAGCCGACCGCCAGCGCCAGCGCGATGGCCAGCGAGTACAGCTGGGCCTGGCCGAGATAGAGCCGGGCGAAGCCGAACAGCATCAGCGCCGCGGTCACCGCCAGGTACAGCCACTTGCGCCGGGTCGCCGGCAGGTCCTTGGCCGCGATCACCGCGGCGAAGCCGTGCAGCAGGACCAGGGCGGCGAACGGCAGGTCGGGACCGGGCACGTACATCGGAAGTGCGCCCAGCAGCGCTGCCAGCCCATAGGCCAACAGGCTGCCGACGCCGACGGCCAGGCCCCAGTGGATCAACGCCAGGCGGCGGCCGGCCGCGGCGAAGAATGCCGCCAGCCCCAGCCCGACGACCAGCACCACCACCGGTGAACCGGCCAGGCCCAGGACGACGAAGACCGGGTCGGCCAGCGGCGTGCGCAGGCTGCCGGACAGGGTGGTCGCCGCCACCCGCTCGGGCAGCATCGGCGAGGCCGTCAGCAGCGCCAGCGTCAGCAGGGTCAGCAACACGGCCGAGGAAAGCAGCAGCACGCCGGCCAGGCCGAGCACCGGGATCACCTCGCGCTGCCCGGGCACCAGCAGCGGACCGGCCAAGCGGCCCAGGCGCGGATGCCGGCGCAGCCACTGGCCCAGCCGCTTCAGCCACCAGGTGCTCCGCCGCGAAGCCAGGTCATAGCCGATCCGCACACCGTTGATCGCGAGCCAGCCGCCGATCAGAAGCACCAGCAGCAGCACGACCAGCCGCCCGCCGAACTCGGCGGCCAGCTCCAGCGACTCGCCGAACAGCGCGCCGGGCACGACCATCGCCGGCGCCCAGAGCAGGCAGGCGATCACCATCCGCGGCAGGAAGTGGCGCGCCGGCAGGCCCAGCGAGCCGGCCACCACCGGCACGATCGGGCGCAGCGGACCGACGAAGCGCGCGATGAACACGCTGCGTCCGCCGTGGCGACGGAAGAACGCACGACCCCGACCCAGCCAGCGGCCGGTGCGCGACTCCGGCGGCAGCGCGGCCAGCCGGTCGCGGTAGCGACGGCCGAGCAGGTAGCTGAGCCCGTCGCCGAGCATCGCGCCCAGCGCGAAGGCCGCGCTCAGGGCCGCCATCAGCGGCGGATCCCAGCCGATGCCGGCGCCGATCAGCAGCAGCAGGAGAATGCCGGGCACGATCAACCCGACCACCGCCAGCGCCTCGAGGAAGGCGATCAGGAAGCCGGCAGCGAGCAGCATCGCCGGATCGGCCAGCAGCGGCTCGATGAACTGGCCGAGCCGGTCCATCACGGCCGACCCGGCCTTTCCAGCGGCGGGCTACACTGACCGACCCAACCCGGATTCGAACGGAAACGCGTCATGAGCACCCTGTCCGGCAAGACCCTGTTCATCTCCGGCGCTTCGCGCGGCATCGGCGAGGCGATCGCGCTGCGCGCCGCCGCCGACGGCGCCAACGTGGCGATCGCGGCCAAGACCGACCGCAAGCACCCGAAGCTGCCCGGCACCATCCACAGCGTAGCCGAGGCCATCGAGCAGGCCGGCGGCCGCGCGCTGGCACTGAAACTCGACATCCGCGACGAAGCGGCCGTGGCCGATGCCATGAAGACCACGGCCGAGACCTTCGGCGGCATCGACATCGTGGTCAACAACGCCTCGGCGATCTACCTCGCACCGACGCCGGAGGTGCCGATGAAGCGCTTCGACCTGATGTTCGGCGTCAACGTCCGCGGCACCTTCGTCTGCACCCAGGCCGCCCTGCCCTGGCTCGAGAAGAGCGACCACCCGCACATTCTAAATCTGTCCCCGCCGCTGAACATGGACCCGAAGTGGTTCGCGCCGCACGTGGCCTACACCATGGCCAAGTACGGCATGAGCCTGTGCGTGCTCGGGCACGCCGAGGAATTCCGTGACCGCGGCATCGCGGTCAACGCGCTGTGGCCGAAGACCGTGATCGCGACGGCGGCGCTGAAGATGCTCGGCGGCATGGTCGACCCGAAGAACTGCCGCACGCCGGAGATCATGGCCGACGCAGCGCACGCGATCCTGAGCGCCCCGCCGTCGAACCGCACCGGCCAGTTCCTGATCGACGAGGACGTGCTGCGCGAGGCCGGCGTGACCGACTTCGAGCGCTACGCCGTCGAACCGGGACAGCCGCTGGCGCCCGACCTGTTCCTGGACTGAACCGGACGCCGACCGGTCAATCGGCGCCGAGGACCCTGCGGGCCGCGGCGATGGTGTCGTCGATCTCCCGCTCGCCGTGGGCACTGGACACGAAGCCGGCCTCGAAGGCCGACGGGGCCAGGTAGACGCCGGCATCGAGCATGCCGTGGAAGAAGCGCTTGAACGCGTCGAGATCGCAGGCCGCGGCCTGTTCGAAGTTCTCGACACGCTCCAGATCGGTGAAGAACAACCCGAACATGCCGCCGACCGCGGTCGTGGCCATCGGCACGCCGGCCTCCTTCGCGGCGGCCTGGATGCCGTCGACCAGGCGCAGCGTGCTGGCCGTCAACCGATCGTAGAAGCCCGGCTCGGTAATCAGGTCCAGGTTGGCCAGGCCGGCGGCCATGGCGACCGGGTTGCCCGACAGCGTACCGGCCTGGTAGACGGGGCCTTCGGGAGCGATCAACTTCATGACCTCGGCCTTGCCGCCGAAGGCACCGACCGGCATGCCGGCGCCGATCACCTTGCCGAAACAGCTGATGTCCGGCGTCACGCCGTACAGTTCCTGGGCGCCACCCAGGGCCACCCGGAACCCGGTCATGACCTCGTCGAACAGCAACACGGCGCCGTGTTCGTCGCACAGCGCGCGCAGACCTTCGAGAAATCCCGGGACCGGCGGCACGCAGTTCATGTTGCCGGCCACCGGCTCGACCGCCACGCAGGCAATCTCGTCGGGATAGCGCTCGAACAGCGCGCGGACCGAGTCGAGGTCGTTGTAGGTCGCGTTCAGGGTCAGTTCGGCGAGCTCAGGCGGCACGCCGGGCGAAGTGGGCACGCCGAGCGTCTGCGCGCCGCTGCCGGCCTTGACGAGGAAGCTGTCAGCGTGGCCGTGGTAGTTGCCCTCGAACTTCACGAAACGCTTGCGCCCGGTCGCGGCACGGGCCAGGCGCAGCGCGCTCATCGCCGCCTCGGTGCCGGAGTTGGTCATCCGGACCCGCTCCAGCGACGGCACCAGTTCGCACAGCCGTTCGGCCATCGTCACCTCGCCCGGGCTCGGCGTGCCGAAACTCAGGCCTTTCGCCGCGGCGCGCTGCACCGCCTCGATGATCGCCGGGTGGGCATGGCCGCAGATCATCGGCCCCCAGGAGCCGATGTAGTCGATGTAGCGGGTGCCGTCGACATCGTAGAGACAAGCGCCCTCGGCGCGCTCGAAGAATACCGGGTCGCCGCCGACGCCGGCAAAGGCGCGGACCGGCGAGTTGACGCCGCCGGGAATGCGGGCGCAGGCGCGGAGGAAGAGTTCGTGGCTGATGGCGTGGTTCATGGAGGGTTCGTCCTGTGATTCATCGCCGCCGCAGGATCGGCACGCGAAAGAGAGAACAGCGGTTCGGGGCACAGGGTACTGCACCGGCGTGCGTTCCGGGCCGGGATGGTGCTCGGCAGCATGACGCCGCATCCACTGGTGTACCCCGCCATTCATCGTGTGACGTATAGCGAGCCGGAGCGCGTTTGGCTGCCAGGCCTGTCTCGCAGGGAATGGCAGCGTCCTTTCCAGGAGACAGAACGCCGCAGATGAATGCTCTCCGGCTCGCTATACGTCACACGATGAATGGCGGGGTGCACTAGAATGCCCGGCTTGTTCGATCTCTGGAAAGAATCCGTGAGCGAATCCGAACCGTACAAGAAGTGGATGTGCGTGATCTGCGGCTGGATCTACGACGAGGAACTCGGCGACCCCGACTCCGGCCTGGCGCCCGGCACCCGCTGGGAGGACGTGCCCGAGTCCTGGGTCTGCCCCGATTGCGCGGCGGGCAAGGAAGATTTCGAAATGGTGGAGTTCTGATTTCCGGCGCCTGATCGGCACTCCGATCGGTCATCCCGTCGGCAATTCACCCTGAATCAGCCGCCCACCAGGCCGCTTTTCCAGCGGCCGTCGTCGGCCAGCAGATAGCCCCGCGCCATCGGCGTCGTCTCGCCCGGCGTGAACCGTGACGTGCGCGGGTAACTGTTGGCCGCCGTCGACGGGGCCGCCAGGCAGCGCGTGCCGCGATAGCGGGCCCGGAAGCGCTGGTGGACGTGTCCGAAGGCGACGAAGTCCGCCCCGCCGGCCGTCTCCACGGCCGCCCAGAAGGCCTGCGGCTCGCGCAGCGGCACCTTGTCGATCCATGCCGCGCCGACCGGCAGCGGCTGATGATGCACGAACACCCCGAGCGGACGGGCCGGATCGACGCCCGACAGCGGCGCAAGCCGATCCGGGCTCAGCCGGCCGGCCGGGTCGTCGACCCGGGCCGAATCCAGCAGGACCAGCTGCCAGCCCTCGCCCGGCCCGACCGGCTCGACCAGCGGACCGGCCTCGAATCCGGCCGCCGTGAACAAGGGCTCCATGACCGATCGATCGTCGTGGTTGCCCGGCAACCACGCCACCTGGCTGCCGAACTGCACAGCCCAGTCGATGAGCCGAGCGTAGCTGGCCGGACTGGCGTCCTCGGACAGGTCCCCGCTCAGCACCAGCCAGTCCGGCGCAAAGGCCCGCACGGCCGGCGTCAGCGCCGCCAGGTTCCGGTCGGCCGACTGGTCGCGGTAGCGCGCGTCGGGGTCGGCGGCCAGGTGGCAGTCGGAGACCTGCAGCACGCGGGTGACCGCGGTCACTGGCCCTGACCCTCGATCTGTGCGATGTACGACGCCGCCGGCGCCGAGCTGGGATGGCCCGGCTCGGCCGCGGCGACGATCCGATAGTGCGGCAGCGCCGCGTCGGTCTCCCAGGACCGGTGCAGCAGGATTGCCAGCTGGAAATGCGCGAAGACCCGCGGCAACGTCGACAGGCTGGCCTCGAGCCGCTGTCGGCCCAGCTCGACCCGGCGCGACTGTGCCGCCTGCACGCCCCACAGGAAATCGGCCTGCGGAAGCTCGCGCCCGGTGGCGAGCAGTCGCTCGATCGAGCGCTCGGCCGAATCGGGGTGGTAGTTCAGCAGGCTCAGCTCGGCGAACACCAACTCGGCTTCGAACTCGTTGTCCAGCGCCCGCCGCGCCCGCAGGACCCGTCGATAGGCATCGCCCAGCTCGCCGGCGTACATCGCACGCTTGACCTCGGCCAGCTGCCCGAGCCCCTCGCGCTTGGCATGAACGTCGTCGAGTACACCGGCCAGGCCGTTGCCGACGGCGGCCGCGGCCGGCGGAAACGCGCGTCGGCCCAGGCGGTCGAGCCAGGCCGCGTCCGGGCGCTGAGCGGCAAGCCGCTGGCCGAGCCGGGCCAGGCCGTCGGCGCTGCGCCCGGCCGCCTCCAGCCGCTCGGTCGCCGCGGCGAAGCAGTCGCGCCCGCCGCAGCCGCGCAGCATCAGCTGAGCCATCAGCGCGGCGTTCTCGGGCAGCCGGTAATCACGGTAGCGAGCCAGCAGCGCGTGCTCACCGTCGACCGGCGCCAGCTCGGCGCGGTCGCGCGCTTCCCAGGCGCGGCGTGCCGCCGGGCACTGGCCGAGCGCCGCGGCCAGTGCACCGGTCAGTTCATCGGGGTGTTCGATCCAGGCCAGCAGGCCCTGAGTCACGAAGATCCGGCCACCGGCCAGGCAGCCGGCATCGGCGTCGGCTTCGCCGGTGGTCCAGAGCACCGGTGAAGCGCCTTCGGGCAGGCCTGCCTGGAGCGGCTCGAAGGCCGCCCGGAACAGCGCGTCCAGCGCCTCGCCGGGCGGCTCGACATCGACCTGGATGGCGCGGAATGCCGGGTACAGCTCGTCCTCGGCAGCCGCCTGGTCGTCCGGACCCAGCGCGATGCGTCCATCGTCGCGCCCGCCGCAGCCGGCCAGCCAGAGGACCGTGACCAGCACGGCCACGAAACGGAATCCGGACATCGAGCACTCTCCGATGGAATCGATGACCTATTCTAGTAGCGTATTCGAGAGGAACTGCCGTTCCCGACACCAAGGAGACGCCATGCTGTTGCCCGCGATCCGCCGCTTCCTGCGCCGACGACGGTTCCCGACGCTGATGCTGATCGGCGCGGTGCTGTTCCTGATCAACCTTGCGGTGCCCGATCCCCTGCCGTTCATCGACGAGATCCTGCTGCTGATCGGAACGCTGATCGTCGGCAGTTTCCGCGACCGCGGGCGGAAGGATGGCTCGGCCGAACGCGGTACCGACGAGGCGGCCGACCGCGACTGAACGATCAGCCGTCGGCCTCGCCGGGCACGTTGCCGAACACCACCGGGTCGCCGATCTTCGCGCCCAGCGTCTCCATCTGGCCGCCGTTGACTTCCAGCACGTATTTCGCCGGCTTGCCGCTGGGGTAACTCGGGCAGCGCCGGGTGCGGCACGGCGGCGTGTCCAGCGACCACGAGACGATGGTCCGGTCGGCGCCGATGTAGAGAATGTCGAGCGGAATCCGGGTATTGCGCATCCAGAACGCGCGCGGCTCGGCGTTTCGCCACAGGAACAGCATGCCGGCGTCGTCGGCCATCGAATCGACGAACATCAGGCCACGCGCCCGGCTGGCGTCGTCGTCGGCGATCTCGACCTGGTAGCGCTTGCCGGCCACCTCGACCCACGGCCCATCGGCCTGACAACCGGCGGTCAGCAGCAGCGCCAGCAGCGCAACGGGCCAGGCGAACCCTCGTTCAATCATCCTCGCTCTCCTGTGAGGCCTCGCGCCGGACCAGCGTGACGAACACCAGCCGGTGCGGATTGTCTGGATCGGCCGGCCGGGCCTCGCTGGCCTGCAGCCGCCAGTCGGACTTCGGCCAGTCCGGGAACAGCGTGTCACCGTCGGGTCGCGCATCGACCAGCGTCAGCTCCATGCGAGCGGCCCGCGGCAGCGCCTCGGCGTAGACCTGGCCGCCGCCGATCACCATCGCCGACCGGTCCGGCTCGAGCCGGTCCAGGGCGTCATCCAGCGACTCCACGCACTCCACGCCGCGCGGTGCCTCGAAGCCCGAACGGCTCAGCACGATGTTACGCCGTCCCGGCAGCGGCCGGCCGATCGATTCGAAGGTGGCCCGACCCATGATCACCGGG
Organism: Wenzhouxiangella sp. XN79A; assembly: GCF_012272825.1. Classification (GTDB taxonomy): domain Bacteria; phylum Pseudomonadota; class Gammaproteobacteria; order Xanthomonadales; family Wenzhouxiangellaceae. Next base: position 18,529 of record NZ_JAAWWS010000168.1, read on the forward strand.
TGGCCGAGCGTGACCCGCTTGAAGTGCGCCAGGTCGGCGGGCAGGTGCCACGGCATCGCGCCGTCGGCGCCGATCACCCGGTTGCGCGCCAGCGCGGCGACCAGGACGATGGAAGGGCGGTCGTCGGAATCTCTCATACGACAGCTGCACTCATACCGCGATCGGCGCCTTGATCGACGGATGGGCCCGGTAGCCGACCAGCTCGAAGTCGTCGAACACGAAGTCCTCCAGCCGGGTCCGCTCGGGATTCAGGCGCATTTCCGGCAGCGGATACGGGTCGCGCGCGAGCTGTTCTTCGACCTGGTCGAGGTGGTTCAGGTACAGGTGGGCGTCGCCGAAGGTATGGATGAACTCCCAGGGCTTCAGGCCGGTGACCTGGCCGACCATCATCAGCAGCAAGGCATACGAGGCGATGTTGAACGGCACGCCGAGGAAGCAGTCGGCCGAACGCTGGTAGAGCTGCAGACTGATCCGGCCGTCGGCGACCCAGAACTGGAACATCGTGTGGCACGGCGCCAGCGCCATGCGACCCCGGGCCGGGTTCTCGTGCGGGGCCAGGTTCTCGTCGGGCAGCACGGTCGGGTTCCAGGCCGAGATCACGTGGCGGCGTGAATCCGGGCAACGGCGGATGCGCTCCAGGATCTGCGCCAGCTGGTCGATCGACGCGCCGTCCGGCGTCGGCCAGCAGCGCCACTGTTCGCCGTAGACCGGCCCCAGCCTGCCCTGCGCATCGGCCCACTCGTCCCAGATCGTCACGCCGTGCTCGTTGAGGTAGCCGACGTTGGTGTCGCCTCGGATGAACCACAACAGTTCGTGGATGATCGAGCGCAGGTGCAGCTTCTTGGTGGTGACCAGCGGAAAGCCGTCGTCGAGGTCGAAGCGCATCTGGTAGCCGAACACGCTGAGCGTGCCGGTGCCGGTGCGGTCGGACTTGCGCACGCCGTGATCGCGGACGTGCCGGAGCAGGTCGTGGTAGGTCTTCATGCCGATTTCCTGTAGGCGTACACGAGCAGTGCGACGCCGGCGGCCAGCATCGGCAGCGACAGCAGCATGCCCATGGTCAGCGCCTGGAACGCGACGAAGCCCAGGTGTGCGTCGGGCTCGCGGAACCACTCGGCGAAGATCCGGAACAGCGCGTAGCCGACCAGGAACAACCCGCCGACCGCGCCGGTCGGGCGCGGCTTGCGGGCGAAGATCCAGACGATGGCGAACAGCAGCAGGCCCTCGAGCGCGGCCTGGTAGAGCTGCGAGGGATGGCGGGCCTGGTCGCTGAGCTCACCGGCACGCCATGCGGCCTCGAGCGCGGCCGGGCTGGAATACGCCCGATCGAGCGCGGCCGGGAACACCATGGCCCACGGCGCATCGCTGACCCGGCCCCACAGTTCGCCGCCGATGAAGTTGCCGATCCGGCCGAAGGCCAGCCCCAGCGGCACGACCTGGGCGGTGAAGTCGCCGAGCTTGAGGAAGCCGATCCCGAGGTGGCGGGCGTACAGCGCCATGGCCACCAGCACGCCGACCAGGCCGCCGTGGAACGACATGCCGCCGTCCTGCAGCTTGAACGGGAACAGCAGGTCGTCGGCCCAGCGGTCGAGGCCGTAGAACAACACGTAGCCGAGCCGTCCGCCGGCGATCACGCCGACGATGCCCCAGAACAGGTAGTCGCCGACCTGGACCGGCTCGATCGGCCAGTGCGGCTGGCGGGCGCGATGGCGCAGCAGCGCCCAGGCCGAGGCAAAGGCCAGCAGGTAGGTGATGCCGTACCAGTGGACCTGGATCATGCCCAGGTCGAGCGCGACCGGATCGAAATCGACGAGGTACGGGAGCGACATGCGCCGGGCGTCCACGCGGAACCAGTCCGGATTGTACTGGAGGCGTGTCCGGCTCGGGCCGCCGGCCCGGTCCCGACCCGGGCTGCGGTATCCTCGCGGACCGAGTCGCCGAACCCGTCACGCCGAGCCGCACCATGCCCAATCGCCTGCGGGGCAGCACCAGCCCGTACCTCGAACAGCACGCCGACCAGCCGGTCGCCTGGCAGCCCTGGGACGACGCCGCGCTGCGCGAGGCGCGCGACGACGACAAGCCGATCCTGCTGTCGATCGGCTATGCGGCCTGCCACTGGTGCCACGTGATGGCGCACGAAAGCTTCGACGACGCCGCGATCGCGCGGAAGATGAACGACTGGTTCGTCAATATCAAGGTCGACCGCGAGGCCCGGCCGGATCTCGATCGCACCTACCAGCTGGCCCACCAGCTGCTGACCGGCCGCGGCGGCGGCTGGCCGCTGACCGCGGTGCTCGACCCGACCGACCTGGTGCCGTTCGTCGCCGGCACCTACTTTCCGCCGGAATCGCGCGGCGGCCGGATCGGTTTCGGCGAATTCCTCGAGCGGGTCCACGCCGCCTGGCTGGCGCAGCGCGACACCCTGCGCGAGCAGAACCGCCGGATGACCGAAGCGCTGTCGCTGGTCGAGGCCCGCTCCGCGCACGCCGCGTCGACCGACGCGCACGACGACCCCGAGGATCGCCTGGTCGGCCAGCTCGAGGCCCGCGAGGACGAACGCCACGGTGGGTTCGGGACCGCACCGAAGTTCCCCCAGGCACCGCTGCTGGCGTGGCTGGCCGAGCGCGCCGACGACGATCCGACGGCCGAGCGGATGCTGTCCGACGCGCTCCAGGCGATCGTCCGCAACGGCCTGTGCGACCAGATCGGCGGCGGCTTCTTCCGCTACTGCACCGACGCGGCCTGGGAAATCCCCCACTACGAGAAAATGCTCACCGACAACGCCCAGCTGCTGGCCCTGCTGGCCGACGCAGCAGCGCGCTGGGGCGACGCCGGCCTGCGGGAGGCCGCCACCCGGACGGCCGATTTCCTGCTGCGCGATCTCGGCCTGCCGGGCGGCGGCTTCGCGACCAGCCTGGATGCCGACAGCCCGATGCCGACCGAACATCGCGACCCGGATTCGCCGCTCCGGCCCGGCCAGGTGCCGATGGCCGAGGGCGCGTTCTATCGCTGGTACCGCAGCGACGTCGACAGCGCGCTCGAACCCGACGACGCCGAACTGGCCGCGGCCCGGTTCGGCTTCGACGGGCCGAGCAACCGCCCCGACGGAGGCTGGCATCCGGTGCTGGCGCGCAGCGTCGACGAACTGGTCGGCCCCGGTCGACCGGCCGAGGCCATCCGCGAAGGACTGGACCGCGTCCGCGGCCGCCTCCAGCGCTTCCGGGCCCGGCGGCCGCCGCCGGCCCGCGACGAACAGCTGCGCGCCGGCTACAACGCGCTGACGGCCGCGGCCCTGGCCCGGGCCGGTGCGCGGATGGACCGGGACGACTGGATCGACGCCGCGGCCAGGACGCTCGACCGCATCCATTCCGCGCTGCTGGCCCACCGACCACCGCGTGCCGTGCTCCGCGGCGATCGCGCCGAACATCCGCTGTTGCTCGACGACCGGGCCGCGCTGCTGGACGCCGAGCTGGCCCTGCTGCATGCCCGGTTCGATCCCGATCGGCTCGAGCGGGCCCGGGACCAGGCCGGCGCGATCGAACGCCTGCATTTCGACGCCGATGCCTCACGCTTCTCGCTGACGCCGTTCGGCCAGCCGGTCGTGGTCATGCGCCCACGCGCCGACCAGGACGACGCCCAACCGGCTGGCGCGGCGCTGGCCGTGCGCGGCTGGATCGACCTGGCCCGGCTGACCGACGAGTTCGAGCAGCTGGACCGCGCCCGATCGGCGATCGATGCGATCCGGGCCGATCTGGGCACCCAGCCGAGCGCGCACGCCACCTGGCTGCGGGCCCTGCGCACGCTCGATCGACCGCGACCGCGGGTCGTGCTCGGCGGACCGCTGGAGATCACCCGTGACTGGGCGCGGCGCCTGCGCCGGCGAGTCGACCTGGACGTACTGGTCGTTCCGGCCGGACAGACCGGCCTGCCGTCGTTGCTTCAGCAGGCCGCGGACTGCACCGCGGCGACGGCCTGGGCGTGTACGGTCGACGGCTGCCTGGCGCCGGCCGATCGGCTCGAAGCACTGATCGAACAGCTCGAGGCGCTGCGGTGACGGCCCGGCTCGGGGTCGTGCTTGCGCTGGCGCTGGCGCTGGCGGCCGGCGCGCGCGCCGAATCGCCGCGCGTGGTCAGCCTGGCACCGCACCTGACCGAACTGGCCTACCAGGCCGGCATCGGCGATCACCTGGTCGGCGCGGTGGAATGGAGCGACCACCCCGCGGCGGCACGCCAACTGCCTCGGATCGGCGATGCGTTCCGCTTCGACGCCGAGCGCATCCTGGCCCTCGACGCGACCCACGCGCTGGCCTGGACCGGCGGAACGCCGGCCGCGGCGATCGAGCAGATCGAGAACCTCGGCATCACGGTGCTTTCGATCGAGACCCGGACGCTGGACCAGATCGGCGACGCGCTGGAAACGCTCGGCGCGCTCGGACAGCGGCCCGAAGTCGGACGACGGGCGGCCCGGCGTTACCGGGAGGCGCTCGAGGAACGTCGGCAAGCCGACCGGCCCGACCGGGCGCCGCTACGGATCTTCTACCAGGTCAGTGCGCGACCGCTGTTCACCCTCGGCGGGCGACACGTGATCAACGAGGTGTTCGGCTTGTGTGGTGCACGGAACGTGTTCGCCGGCCTCGACGTCGAGGCCGCTCCGGTCGGAGCCGAAGCCGTGCTCGACGCATCGCCGGACCTCCTGCTGGTGGGCCTGGAGCCGGCCGGCGACACCCCCCAAGGGCCCGGCGAACGCGCCCGGGCCCGAGTCAATCCGGCCCTCGGGACCGAGTGCAGGCCGGTTGTCGGGGTCGAGGCCGCACCGCTGGTCCGCCCGACGCCGCGCATTCTCGATGCGGCCGACCGGCTGTGTGCTGCGCTGGCACCCTTCAGGTCGGACACAGATCCAGCATGTGGAAACGCTGGACGCTGATCCGGACCTCGCCGGGCGTCACACGAATCGGTGAATGGAACAGCGGCGCGTCGACCACCAGGGTGTGAAATTCACCGTTCTCGCCGCAGGGGTCGATCGAGGAATCGAGCCGGGCCAGCCAGTCCGGCGACCAGCGCGCACCGAGCTCGGCCGGGTCGATGCGCTCGGCATCGACGCTGCAGACCCGGGCGTCGAGTCCTTCGCCGGGAAGTCGCTCGGCGAGGTCGCGCGGGTCGCGACCCCAGATCGGAAACTCGGCCTTCAGGCCCAGCGCCGCGCACTGGGTCTCTCGGAACGCGCGGATATCGCCGAGAAACAGGTCGCCGAAGGCGAGTCGGCGCAGGCCCTGTTCGAGCAGCGGTTCCGCGGCAGCGGCGATCCGGGTCCGATAGGTCGCGTTGTCGCAGCCGTCGGGCAGCCCGACGATCACCAGTTCACAGCCCATCCGTTCGGCCTGGCGCTGGACCAGTTCGACCCGCGTTCCGTGGATCGCGATCCTGCGATCGTGGTCGCTGCAGGTCGTGACCAGCCAGCGCGGGGCGGCGGTCTCGGCCAGCGTCATGAACGCAGCCATCGAGTCCTTTCCGCCGCTGAACATCAGCGCAAGGTCGTCGGCGTACTTCATCGGGTTCCCGTAGCAAGGACGGCGCTGCGGAGGCTCGGGCGACTGTGATTCGAAGAGGAGCACCCGGGCCGGCGGCCGGCCCGGGTGCGGATCAGTACGTTGATCAGGATGTTGATCTGGACCGCGATCAGGCCGCTTCGCGCGGGCGCAGCAACCAGCGGGCCAGCGCCGGCAGCAGCAGCATGGCGCCGATCATGTTGAAGATGAACATGAACGCCAGCAGCACGCCCATGTCGGCCTGGAACTTGAGGTCCGAGAACAGCCAGGTCCCGACGCCCACGGCCAGGGTGATGGCGGTGAAGAACACGGCCTTGCCGGTCAGCCGAAGCGTCTGCATGTAGGCCGCATCCAGCGACATGCCTTCCTTCAGGTGGCCGGCCATTCGGCTGTAGATGTAGATGCCGTAGTCGACGCCGATGCCGACGCCGAGCGCGACCACCGGCAGCGTGTTGACCTTCAGGCCGATGCCCATGAAGGCCATCAACGAGTAGGCCATGTAACTGACCAGCACCAGCGGCAACACGATGCAGATCGTGCCGCGCACCGAACGGAAGGTGATCAGGCACAGCAGGATGATCGCACCGTAGACGTAGAGCAGCATCGGCGTCTGTGCAGCCCGCACCTCTTCGTTGGTCGCGGCCATGACGCCGACATTGCCGGTGGCCAGGCGGAAGCAGACATCCTCCTCGCAGACCGGTGCGTCCTGTTCGAGCAGGCCTTCGACCACTTCACCGGACCCGTGGAACTCGAGGCCGTCGACCGCGAACTCCGCGCGCAGCTCCTTGACCCGCTGGACCACCCGGGCAATCGTCTCGGCCTTGTGGTCCTCGGTGAAGATCATGATCGGCATCGCGCTGCAATCGCGGTTCAGCAGGCCGGAGTCGGTCTCGATGTTCTGCAGGTTCTGGCGCATGATGAAGACATTGCGCGGCAGGACCTTCCAGCGCAGGTTGCCCTCGTTCCAGCCGGCGTTGATGATCTTCGCGGCCATCGGCAGTGAAATCACCTGCTGGACGCCCTCGACCTGCTGCATCTGCCACGAGAAGTCGTCGATCGCGTCCATGATCTCGGGGTTCTCGGTACAGGCCTGCGGAACCGTCTCGGCAATCACCGAGATCAGGTCGGTACCCAGCGAGAACCGATCCGAGATCAACCGTGCATCCTGGTTGTAGCGGGCGTCCTGGCGAAGTTCCGGCACGCCGGCCTCGGAATCGCCGATCTGCATGTCCTGGGACTTGTACAGCGCCCCGGCGAACAGAACGACACCGGCCACGATGGTCACGGCCGCCACGCCGGGGCGGGTGAACGAAGCGACGAAGCGCCAGATCAACGAGGTGGTCGCGGCCTTGGCGAAGGCGCGTTGGCGGTACTTCTCTCCGTTGCGCATGCGCACGTAGGACAGCAGGATCGGCAGCAGGACCAGGTTGGTGAAGATGATGATCGCAACCCCGATCGAGGCGGTGATCGCCAGCTCCTGGATGATCCGGATGTTGATCAGCAGGATGGTCAGGAAGCCGATGGTGTCGGACAACAGCGCGATCGAGCCCGGTGCCAGCAGGCGGGCGAAGGTCGCCTTGGCCGCATCGAGACTGCTGGCGATCTCGATCGCGCCGAGATCGATGCCGTCATGGTGCAGACCGGCCGGAGATCGACCGCCGAAGAACTTCTCCGCCTGCCAGCCGGAAATCATCTGTACCCCGTGGCTGACCCCGATCGCGAACACCAGGAACGGCGTCAGGATGTTCATCGGATCGATGCCGAACCCGAGCAGGCTGAGCGCACCCAGCTGCCAGATCACGGCGACGGTCGAGCAGACCAGGGGAAGAACCGTCAACCAGACCGACTTCGAATACAGCAACAGCAGGATCGCGGTAATCGCGAACGCGACGCCGAAATACACCACCACGCCGCGCGCCCCGTCGGCCACGTCGCCGACGATCTTGGCGAAGCCGATGATGTGGACCGTGTGCGCTTCGTTCTCGTAGTCGGTTCGGATGGCTTCCAATCGGTCGGCGACATCCTGGTAGTCGAGTGTTTCACCGGTCGAAGGGTCTTCCTCGAGCAGGTTGGCCCAGACCATCGCGCCGGAGAAATCCTCGGCGACCAGTCGGCCGACCTCCCCGGACTTGATGATGTTCGAGCGAACGCGGTCGAACATCTCCTCGCTCGGCTCGAAATCGGCCGGAATCACGTTGCCGCCGGCGAAGCCGTCCTCGACGACCTCGACGAAACGAACGTTCGGAGTAAAGATCGACCGCACGCTGGCGCGATCGACGCCGGGCAGCAGGAAGACCTCGTTGCTGACTTCCTCGAAGGCCTGGATGAACTCCGGCGTGAACATCTCGCCGTCGCGCGCCATCAACGCCACCATGATGCGGTTGGCGCCGCCGAATTCGCGCTCGTAGTCGAGGAAGGTCTGCATATACTCGTGATCGAGCGGCAGCTGCTTCTTGAAACCGGCATCGACGCGCAACTGCAGCATCGAATACGCCATCACCGCACTGCCGAGAAGGAAGATCAGCAGGATCAGCGGACGGATCGAAAAGATCGCATCCGCCACGCGGGCCGCAAAGCCTTTCGGTTCAGTCATAACGCACTCCGTCCTCGCCGACGAGAATCCGGTGGCCGTCGTCGACCAGCACGGCGGCATAGTCGCTGCCCAGCCGATCACTTTCGATCTCGAGATTGCCATCGGCGTCCAGCGTCACCCGGGTGGCCGCGGCGCCAACCATCAGCACGCGTCCGTCCGGCAGGTAGGTCGCACCCATCAGGGTCTGGTCGCCGGGGTAGTCGAGGCGTTCCCAGCTGTCGCCGAAATCGCAGCTCTTCTGGATGTTGCCGCGCAACCCGTAGGCGATGATGCAGCCGTCGAGCTCGATCAACCCGAACATCGAGCCGCTGTAGGGGAAGCGGAAGCTTTCCCAGGTCGCACCGAGATCGGTACTGCGATACCCGTATCCGCGCTCCGCGGCGATCATCATCCGCTCGTCTTCGAGGACCAGCAGATCGTTGAGGTGGCACTCGAGGAACTCGTAACAGCCCTTGTCGATGAAGATCTCCTCGCCGGCCGCGGTTTCCTGGTTGGCGGGAACATCGATATCACCGGACATCGTATCGATGCCGCCCTGCGCGCGGGCGATCGCCGCCCAGTCGATCGCCTCGCCGGACAGGCGGTCCTGGATATGCTCGGTCTCCCAGGTCACTCCGCCGTCGGCGGTGCTCATGAAGCGCCCGTAGGCGCCGACCGCGAAGCCCTTCAACGCGGTCAGGAACTCGATATCGAGCAGCGGCTCCTCGGCTTCCGGGTCCCAGTTCTGGATGAACCAGGTGCGACCGCCGTCGGCACTGGACAGGATCACGCTGTCGTGGCCAGCGGCCCACATCCGGCGCCCCTCGCGGGCAATGCGAGTCAGCGTGGACTGGACCGGGACCTGGTCGGCCTGGGTCCACGTCCGACCGTCGTCGGACAACAGAACGTGGCCGCGCTGCCCGACCGCGACGAAGCCACCGTTGAACCGGGTCAGGTCGAGCAACAGGCTTTCGTCGGCAAGACGGGCCTCGAGCGCCGGTTCCGGTTCGATCGTCGTTTCGACCTGCTGGGCCGACGTCGAACCGGCCCACAGCAGCAGACCGATCGAAACAAAGAGACAGGACAGGTGTTTCATCACCGCACTCCGAGGGAAACTGCACTACGGAAGCGGCCGGCCCGGGGGACCGGCCGCAAGAGGCATGCCCGAAACGAGCAGCGCGATCAGCGGCGACCGCGCGTCCTCAGCGCCTGCGGCGTGTAGTTGCTCGGCGCCAGCTCGACGTTGAAGGTGTTGACCGGATCCTGGTTGTCGATCCCTACCGCCACGTAGCGGCCGGACAGCAGGTCCATGTGGGTCTCGATCGTGCTCCAGAAGGTCGGCACTTCGTAGTAGTTGATCGAGTGGGCTTCCGACGCGCGCCACAGCTCGTTGTTCTGGTCGTAGTGGTCGATCAGCAGGATCTGGTAGGAATCCTCGTCCATGTAGAAGGTACGACGCGAGTTGATGTGCCGCGTGCCTTCCTTCAGCGTGGCGTCGACGATCCAGACCCGATGCAGCTCGTAGCGCATGTATTCCGGGTTCAGGTGACCGGCCATGACCAGGTCCTCCGGCGTCACGTCGGAACCGTGTGCGTCGTAGGAGTTGTACGGTACGTACATTTCCTTCTTGCCGACGATCCGCCAGTCGAAGCGATCCATGGCGCCGTTGAACATGTCGGTCATGTCATTGGTGCGCAGCCCGTCGGACGCCGTGCCCGGGTTGTCGTAGGCGACGTTCGGAGCGCGACGCACGCGACGCTGGCCGGGGTTGTAGATCCAGGCCTGACGCGGCTGCTGGATCTGGTCGAGAGTTTCGTGGACCAGCAGGATGTTGCCCGCCAGGCGGGCCGGTGACTCCACTTCCTGGAAGAAGTACAGCAGGATGTTGTTGGTATCGGCGATGGTCACGCCTTCCTTGTAGTACAGGCCCAGGATTTCCTCGCGCAGCTTCACCAGCTGGAAATTGCCTCCGGCCGTCGGCGCCACCTGGTTGTTGTAACGCGTGCCGCCGGTGCCCTTGTACTTGAGCTTGTGGTTCCACATCAGCTCGTAGGCGTTCTGCGGGATCGGGAACGGGAAACCTTCAGCGGCATTGGTGATCCCTTCGCCGTCCGACACCAGCTGCGCGGTGCTGGCGTTCCGGATGCTCATCTCATAGGTGCGTTCCGGGAACGACGCCGAGCGACGCGTCGGATAGATGCGCATGTAATAGGTATCGGGGTAACGCTGGAAGGTGGCGATCTGGCCGGCCGACAGCTGGTCGGCGTAGTCCATGTAGTTCTCGCCGGTGATCACGAACTCCGGCCGATCGTTCGGGAACGGGTTCGGGTGACGGTCGCCGGGCTCGAAGCCGGCCGGCCAGTCGTCCCGCGTGATACCGCCGGTCCAGGCCGGAATCGTACCCTCGGCATTGCCGGCACGGACCGAACCCATCGGCGTCAGGTCGTTGCCGAGCCGCGCGATGTTCTCCGGGGTACGCGGAATCACGCCCTCGGCCGCAGCCGAATCGGCCGCCGTACCGGTGGCCTGCGTGGTCGCAGAAGCGCGTGCAGCAGCGGCCTCGGCCGCAGCGGCTTGTTCGGCAGCCAGGCGTTCGGCCTCAGCGCGGGCAGCGTCCTCGGCAGCCGCGGCTTCCGCCGCGACCCGTTCGGCTTCCTCCGCGGCCGCGGCCTCGGCGGCCACCCGCTCGGCTTCCTCCGCGGCCGCCTGCTCGGCAGCCATCCGGCCGGCGGCGGCCTGCTCTTCGGCCGCAGCGGCGGCTTCGGCAGCGGCCTGCTCGGCGGCCGCGCGCTCGGCTTCGGCAGCCGCAGCCGCTTCGGCGGCACGCCGCTCGGCTTCGGCCCGGGCGGCCTCTTCGGCGGCGCGGCGTTCGGCTTCGGCTTCGGCCGCTGCGCGTGCTTCGGCTTCGGCCGCTGCGCGACGTTCGGCTTCGGCGGCTGCGCGTGCTTCGGCTTCGGCTTCGGCCGCTGCGCGACGCTCGGCTTCGGCGCGCGCTGCTTGTTCGGCGTCGGCCTGCTCGGCAGCGGCCTGCTCCGTGTTCATCCCGTCATCCGGCGTCGTACCGCACGCGGTGAGCGTGATGGCGAGACCCGCTGCTGCCAGCAGGGCAATCAGGTTCTTGGTCATGGTCGTCATCCGTTGAATCCTCCGCGTCAGAACGAGTAGCTGATCGAGCCCGAGACGAAGTCACGGTCCCCGATCAGGTTGTTGATGCCGGCACCGAAGAAGCTGGTGTAGCCGAAATCGACCCGCCAGTTCGCCAGGTACGAGAAACCCAGCCCCAGCGACAGGGACTTGCGGCCTTCGACGAAGTTACCGCCCGGCCCGGGGGACGTTCCGGTGACATCGTGGTTGAACGCCAGACGCGGCGTCATGTTCCACGCCGAGTCGAACACCGCGTTGTAGGTCGGAGCGATCACGAGGCGATAGCCCCAGCTGAACGGCGTGGCGAACCCGTCGGTCGTGGTGACCGGGTTGCGCAGGTCTCCGCCGGTGAGCTGGTTTCCGATGCCGCCGCCGGTGTCGGTGCCCGGTCCTTCGAACCGGAGTTCGTTCTGGCTCGGCAGGTCCCAGACGTGGGTCGCGCCGAACTCGGTCACGAACGCGACCTGGTCGGCGTTGATCGGGTTGTTCGGGCCGAACAGCTTGGTCAGTGTGAACTGGGCCTGCGACACTTCGCGACGCGAAAAGCCGGTGATCGACTCGCCGGGGCCGAACTGACCGAGCTGGCTGTTGAAGCGCAGCGCCGGCTCGGGCAGCACCGCGTTGAGCGGCGAAAGCCCCGCGAACAGCAGCTCGACGTCGTCGATCTGCAGCGGCAGGTTCGGCCGGTAGCTGATCTCGCCCTGCAGCGCCCAGGTCTCGAACACCGTGGTGTTGAAGCTCAGGCCGAACGAGTCGATGTCTTCCGGATAGACCACGTTGACGCGACCGGTCGAGGTGTCCGTGCTGGTCACGGACTGGCCGTTCAGCACCGGCAGGCGGCTGTGGTAGCGGATGTAGTACAGGCCGAACTCGGTGTCGTTGAGCCAGGGCGCGAAGTAGCGAAGCGCCAGCCCGTACTGCCCGGTATCACTCGGCCGCTCGTCCAGGCCGCGCGGCAGGTTGCCGGGCGGGAAGCAGGTCTGCGGCAGCGGATCGACGCCGCAGCCGGGAATCGGCAGCGGGTCGTCCGGGACAAGGCCGAAGCCGAGCATGGCGTACTGGCCGCCGTCGGTGGCGAAGTCGTTGGTCGAGAAGTACGAACCGGCCGGCTCGGGCTCGACCCGGTCCCATTCGTACATGTAGATCCCTTCGACCGACAGGTTCGGCGTCAGCTCCAGCGAGCTGTAGACCATGCCGATCGGGATGAAGGCATCGCGCAGTTCGGCGCCGGCGGTCCGGATGGCCGAGACGTCGACCGGGTTGATCACGTTGATGCCGCCCGGCAGGAAGGTCGACTCGCCCCAGCTGACCACCTGGCGACCGACGCGCACCGTCAGCAGTTTGTCGGCGACGGTGAAGTCGCCGTAGACGTAGGCGTCGAGCAGGCGAGCGCGCTGACCGACGAAGTCCTTGGCGTCGTCGCTGAGGCGGTTCTTGTTGTCCAGCGTGAAGTCGTAGAAGTAGTTGCCGCGGACGAACGCGCCGTAGTTCTTGTAGGCAATGTCCAGCTCCGAAGTGATGCGGGCCTGGTTGAAGATCAGGTCGTACTGATCGAAGTTCAGGTTACCGTCATCGGAGTTGGCCGAGAACCGACCCGGCGCGGCGATCTGCTGTTCGATCGGCAGGGTCGAGATGGCCGGGTTGAAGACCGACTTGGCGATCAGGTCGTCGTCCCGCTCCTCGACACGCATACCCATGGAATACGAGATCGTCGTGTCCAGGGTAATGCTGACCTCGTCGGTACTGAGGTCGATCGCGGCCGCCGGTCCGGCGACCAGACCGAGAGCAATGGCAGAGGCCAGCAGCGAACGACGCGGCAGCCCTGTCTTGTTGTTGATGTTCTTCATGGATCGATCTCCCTCGCTCAGTCGGTCTCGATAACGGACGGGTTGTTCACGACCACCGTCGTGCCGCCGGTCTGGATCAGGCTCGCGGCCTGGCCCTGCATTTCGGCGGTCACGGCCGGATCGGCCGTCGGGTCGAGCAGGGATCCGTGACCACCCGAGATGAATCGGGTGGCACCGCGGATGCCGGCCGCGTCCTGCGTGGTGCCGGTAATCGGGTCCAGCCCCATGACGCGGATCAGCGGCTCGGTGCCCGACAGCGGTGCACCCGGCACGGCATTCGGAACCACCGTGTCGCCGGCGACCTGGTGGAGCAGGATCGAGTTGGCCTGGACGGCGTTGCCTGCCCAGTTGATCGGATCGGCCGAGTCGACCGCGGCCTGGGCAATGGTCAGGAACTGGAAGAAGTCGGCCGAATCCGGTTCGACGCCGGCGGCCTGCAGGCCGGCGCGGATCACCGGGCCGAAGGTCTGCGAGCCGGCCAGCAGGTTGGCGATCCCGCCACCCGGGACCGACAGCACGGCGTTGTTGACGGTCGGCTCGACGGCCAGGAAGGCGGTGCCGACGATCGAGCCCAGCGACAGGCCGACGAAGTTGATGTTCGATCCGTCGAAGTCGGCCACGGTGTCGCCGTCGATATCGATGCCCGGAATGTTCAGCGCCAGCGTCGACAGGTCGACCTGGGCCTGGCGGTTGTTGTCACGCGCGGTCAGCAGGCTCTGCAGGTTGATGAAGTAGGTGCCCGAGCCGTCGATCCGACCATCCGGACCGGGCGCGCCGGTGGCGTTGTCCTGCAGGTCGAGGTCGAAGGTGCGCTCGTTGGCGATCGGGCCGAACGGGGTGTTGTCGACGTACAGCGCGGCCAGCGGCTGCGACGGATCCAGCGGATCGGTCTGGGTGATGCCGTGCAGCGGCAGGTCCATCGAGACGACGGCGTAGCCGATCGAGGCCATGGTGTCGGCCAGGGCCAAGGCCTGCGAACGATTGCCCGTGATGCCGTGCTGGAAGATGACCACCGGCCAGCCGCCGGCCGGCCTGACCTGGCCGGAGAACTGGTTCGGCACGGTGACCAGGATCGGCACCGTCTGACGATCACGCTCGACCGGCAGCGGGTTGGCGACCGTGATGTTCGTCGAGGTCGGATCCAGGCCGAACTGGTCGAACGGCGGCACGTAATTGCCCGGCGCGGCCTGCCAGAACTGGTTCAGCGGCGCGGTCGGGTTGTCCGGGCTCGGCACACCGAGGAAGTACGGCAGCTCGACGACCCCGATCAGCACGTCGGCGATCCCCGGCGAAGCGCCCGGCGGCAGCACGTCGGCCGTGGTGAGGCCGGTCGGGGCGACCTGGGCCGAGGTCGGCGACAGCGTCGAGCGGACCACGCTCAGCACCGGCGTGATCGACTGGGTCGTGGCCGTCCAGGACAGCACGATGTCGTCGCGCGAGATGCCGGTGGCCGCGGCCGCGGCGCCTTCCTGCGAATTGACGATCTGGCGCAGCGGTTCCAGCGCCTGGGCCGTGGCGTTGTCGAGCAACGGCTCGGTGCTGACGCCGCCGGCGGTCACCAGCGGCTCGGTGCGCTTGGTCAGGAAGTAGGTCTGCGACGGGGTCGCGACGTTGCCGGCCGGATCCTGGACGCCGTTGGTGACCACGGCCATGTAGGCGGTCATTTCCTGCAGCGGCACCAGCGGCACGATGGCGATGGTGCGGCCGGTCGGATCGGTCGACGCGACGGTGGCCACGTATTCGGACCCCGGCGTCAGTTCACGATTGACCTGCTGGACGCCGATGCTGCCCTGGACCAGCTGGACTTCGAACAGACGGACCGAGGACCCCGGAATCACCGTGTTCGGGTTGACCGGATCGGAAAAGGTGAAGGTCCACGGCGTGACCGTGCTGAACCCGTCGAGCGCACTCAGCGCAACGGCCGGATCGCCGAAGTCCGTCGGGTCCGCGACCGGGGGATTCAGGGTCAGGTCGGTGGTTCCCAGCAACAGCAGGTTGATCGGGAACGGCAGGACGCCATTGGACGGATCGAAGTTGGCGGTGATGACGTCGGTGGTCAACCCACCGTCCGGATTCGTTGCGGGCGTGGTCGGCTCGGCGCGATCACTGCTCGAGCTGCCGCCGCAGCCGGCAAGAACGGTCAACGCCAGCGCGAACGCCGGGATCAGACGGTACTTCATCAGATTTTCTCCCCGAAGCATGAGCTTGTCGGTCGTTATATTTAAGGCTCCGGCCGAAAACGGGCAGCGGCACGGAATCGCCCTCGTATGATATGAACAGGCTTTGCATGAATGCAAGCGCGCGAAGCGTTTATCGAGCCTCCCCTTTTCATCGGAAACCAGCCTACCCCATCGTGCAGACCGACGTGAGCCGAAGTTCGTGCGCCAGCGCACAGGACTGCGACCGGGTTGCGCTGCAGGCGGCGATCGGGCCGGACCGCCCCGAATCCACCCGCGCCCCCGCTCGCCACCGCCCGGCCCGGGCAATCCCGCACCCCGTCGAGCCGGCCCGCGTACACTTGCCGCGCGCTGCCCGATCCATGCGCTTTCGGCTCCTGACCAAACGAGGACAACCATGACGGATTCGTTTCGCGGGCCCACGACGCCGGCCCTGCGCGCGGCGATCGGACCCGGTCTGCTGATGGCCGGCGCGGCGGTCGGCGTTTCGCACCTGGTGCAGTCGACCCGGGCCGGCGCCGAATACGGCCTGGCCCTGGTCGCGCTGGTCCTGATCGGCTGTCTGCTGAAGTTCCCGTTTCTCGAATTCGGCCCGCGCTACGCTGCAGCCACCGGCGAGAGCCTGATCGCCGGCTATCGCAGGATGGGCCGCTGGGCGCTGGGCCTGTTCGCGCTGATCACGGTCAGCACCATGTTCATCGTGACCGCCGCGGTGACCCTGGTGACGGCGGGGCTGACCGGTCTCCTGCTCGGCCTCGAACTGTCGATCACGACGCTGTCGGCGCTGGTGCTGGCAGTCTGCGCTCTGCTGCTGGCGCTCGGCCATTACCGCACGCTGGACCGGGTGATGAAACTGGTCATGGCCGGCCTGGCGCTGGTCACCGTGCTGGCCGTCGGTCTGGCGCTGGCCGCGACGCTCGGCGAGCCGGCCGCGATCGACCGACTCGGCGACAGTCTGCTGCACGAGCGATTGTGGACCGGGGTCACGCTGGGCTTCGTGCTGGCGCTGCTCGGCTGGATGCCGATCCCGCTGGACGCTGCCGCCTGGCACTCGCTGTGGACCCTGGAGCGGGCCCGCCAGACCGGCCATCGCCCGTCGCTGCACGAGGCCGGCTTCGACTTCCGGCTCGGCTACCTCGGCGCAACCCTGCTGGCGGTGGCGTTCCTGCTGCTCGGCGCGTTGACGATGTACGGCCGCGGCAGCGAGTTCGCCGGCGGCGCGGTCGCATTCGCCGCCCAGTTCGCCGATCTCTACGGCGCCGCACTCGGCGACGGCTGGCGGCCGCTGATCGTGACCGCTGCACTGGCCACCATGTTCTCGACCACGCTGACCGTGCTCGACGCGTTCCCTCGGGTGCTGCGCGCGATCCTCGAGGACGCCGGCGATGCCGGCGACCCGGAGCACGGCGCTGCCGATCGACCCGGGCACCGGGCCCGCTACCTGGCCGGCCTGGTCCTGATCGCGTTCGGTGCGCTGGTGATCATCGATCGCTTCGGCGGTGCGTTCACCCAGCTGATCGACTTCATCACCACGGTATCGTTCCTCGCCGCGCCGGTCATCGCCTGGCTGAACCTGCGCCTGCTGACCGGTCGCTGGACGCCCGAGGCCGCGCGACCCGGGCCGGCGCTGCGGGCGCTGGCCCGGGCCGGACTGGTCTTCCTGGTGCTGCTGTCGGTGGTCTGGGTCGGCTGGCAACTGGTCGGCGCGGCCTGACGCCGCGCCGCATCAGCGGCGGGCCAGCCAGCCCTCGATCCGTGCCCGGGTCGGCTCGACCAGCGGCAGCACACGCTCCAGCGCCTCGGCATTGCGCTTCCACTTGTCCGGGGCCGGACGGTCGAGGGTGTGACGGGACAACGGCAGTTGGCCGTCGAACGGCGGCGGCGTCAGGCCCAGGCGGTCGCACAGCGCACTCAGCGTCGCCTCGGGCTGTTCGATCAGCGACTCGTAGACCACCGGCACCGCATCGGCGAACGCGCCGCCGTCCAGCGCGTCCAGGATGGCCTCGTGCGCGACCTGCCACTGGCGGGCGGCCATCATCGCGACATCATCGACCGGCAGGTCCCGCCAGCCCGGGATCAGCAGCAAGGACCAGGGCGGACCCTGCCAACCCGGGAGTTCCGGGTAGGTCACGAAACGCCCCGACCCCCAGGCGTCGATGATGCTGCTGATGTTCTCGCGCGGCCGGCGGACCAGGTAGACCAGCTGCATCCCCGGAAAGACCTGTTTCAGGAACGGCAGGCGCAGCGCGTTCTTCGGCGTCTTCTCCAGCAGCCGCGGCGCATCGATCGCCTGCAGCCGCTCCATCCCCTCGTGGCGGACCACCGCATCGGCGAACCGGCTGCGCAATGCGTCGACCAGGGCCGGCCGGGCATCGGCGGCGGCCAGCGCATTGGATTCGAAGCCGCGGGCGGCCGGGTTCAACGCCTCGATTCCCTCGATCACCCCATGGCTTTCACCACCGATCGACACGGTTTCGGGGCAACGCGCCAGGCACTCGAACAGCAGCGTACTGCCGGAACGCGGCGCCGCGGCGATCACGACCGTCCGACCGAGCCGGACGCGCGGCCGGACCGGCGCGGCCGACCCGGCGCCCGGCGACGCCTCCGGACGCGCCGGCCCGGCGGCCGTGGCCGGAGCCACCTCCTCGGCCAGGCCACTGTCGACGATCACCACGCGGATCATCGCGGCCACGTCGGCACCGTTGGGAAACGACAGCTGCCCTTCGAAGGCATCGAGGTCGCGACTCAGCGTATCCAGCGCGCGGGCATAGGCCGGCCGCCCTTCCGCTGTCGGGCCGAAGCGCGCCCACAGGCCGCGCCACTGGAAGCGGAACCGCTCCATCCGGGCCTGGAGCTGGCGGCTCGTCTCGCGCGGTGCGCCGCTGGCGACCAGGTCGTCGAACAGGTTGGCCAGCAGGCTCTCCTGTTCCCACGGGCTCATCACCGCCGGCCGGTTGCTGCGCTCGAAGTGCAGCTTCGGCCGGCGCTCGGGCAGGAACGGAACGGCGCGCGGCCGGAACGACCCGCCGTCGTCGGCGAACGGATTCCGGGCCCCGGCCAGCAGGTCCCAGAACGGGCCGGATCCAACCGTATCGCAGACCAGGTGGACACGCGGCTCGGCCGACGGGTTGGTGACCCTGTGCACCTTCCAGGTATCGAACACCCAGCATTCGCCGGGCTGCATGTGGACGTCGCGGTCGCCGCAGTGGAAACGCACGCCCGGTGACGTCCGGATCGGCACGTGGACGCGCATGCGCTGATGCCAGTAGTAGTTCTGGTCGAAGTGCGGGCTGGCCTCGGCCGCGCCACCGATGCGCATCAGGCGCGACCGACCGATGACCGTGGCGAAGGCCTCCATGACCTGCTGCAGATACGGACAGGCGGCCAGCGCCGGCGTCGGCGCCATCGCGCCCGCCAGATCATCGTTCTGCCCTCCGCCGGTGGTCACCAGCAGCAGCGCGTCGTTGTCGCGGAACCCTTGCGGATGCGGACGCCAGGCCTCGTGGGGCACGGCGTCGATCTCGGCCTGCAGGCGCTCGGCATCGAACTGCAGCGGCAGCTGCAGGAACTCGGCGGGCAGTTTCATCGCGATGAAATTGTCTCGGCGGAAGAATTCGCCTATTATCCACGCTGGGGAGTGTGACGAAATTCAAACTTTTTCGCTCCACGAACAGGCCGACTTCGGCCGTGAATTCAGCAGGGAGTACGCATCCAGATGACCTCCGAATCCTTCCGCACCACGCGGCTGCATCAGGCCGTCCGCAGCGCGCTGGCCGGCATGCGCCGACCGGCCGCACTGGCCTCGATCAGCCTGGCCACCGGCGCCGGCGCGACCGCGCTGCCGGCGCTGGCGCTCGACGTCGATCTCGCGGCTACGACGGTCGGCAGCCACGCGCGGCAGCACGCCGGCGCGCTGCTGGTGCTCGACGCCGGCGTCGAGAATGCCGAGGTGCTGACCCGCGACCTGCCGACCGGCGTTCGGGTCGCTCGGCTGCCGGCCGACGTGGCGCCGCTGCGCGGCCTCGAGATGCTGCTGGAGGCCCACCCGGGCACCCGCGAACTGCACGTGGTGTCGCACGGCGGACCGGGCCGGCTCGACTTCGCAGGCGGCGCGGTCGATGCCGACGCGCTGGCCGCCTCGGCCGACCGACTGGCGCGGTGGTTCGACGGCGTCGAGCGTCCGGAGATCGTGCTGTACGGCTGCGACGTGGCGGCCGACGAACGGGGCCTGGCCTTCATCGATGCGCTGGCGCGCCACACCCGCGCCCGGATTTCGGCGTCAGACGATCCGACCGGCGCGGCCGCCAGCGGCGGTGACTGGACGCTGGAACGCTCGACCGCACTGGCCGCCCGCGCGCCGCTGTTCGGCGAGGCCGCACGGTCCGAGTTCGAGGGCCTGCTGGCGACGTTCACGGTGACCGATGCCGGCGACAGCGGTCCGGGCACACTGCGCCAGGCCGTCGTCGACGCCAACAACACGCCGGGTGCCGACATCATCGAGTTCGACGCCGGGCTGTCGGGGTCGACCATCACGCTGAGCTACGGCGAGCTGACCATCACCGACGACGTCAGCATCGAAGGGCCCGGCGCCGCCGACCTGACGATCGACGGCAACGACAACTCGCAGATCTTCGTCATCACCAGCCAGGCGGCCACGGTCTCGATCTCCGACCTGACGCTGACCGGCGGATTCGCCGACGGCAGCAATGGCGGCGCGATCGAGAGCTTCGCGACCAGCCGGCTGACGATCGCCGATTCGATCCTGACCGGCAACCGTGCCGAAAGCGCGTACGGACCGGTCCGGGGCGACGCTGGGCGCGGGTACTACTACGGCGGCGGAGGGAACGGCGGCGCAATCGCCCAGACCCAGGGCGAATTGGTCATCACCGGAACGACGATCCAGAACAACACGGCCAAGTACGACGGCGGCGGCATCTGGTTCTTCAGCAATGCGAGCGATGATCTGCTGCAGATCAGCCAGTCGACGGTCACCGGCAACGTGGCCGGCGACGGCGGCGGCATCTACTACGGCGGCGGTGACGGCGGTGGGGTTCACATCGAGGTCTTCAACTACGGTGGCGCCTTTACGGTCACCGATTCGACGATCTCGTCGAACTCCGCCTCGTCCGGTGGCGGCCTGGCGCTGTACGCCGATTCGCTGAGCACCCGAAGCTACGGCACCGGCATCGCGCGCGGCACGCTGACGGTCAGCACCACCACGATCCAGGGCAACTCGGCCACTCGCGGCGGCGGCGGGCTGTTCCTGTACGGCGAGCAGGACATCTCCGACATCGTGATCGAGGGCAGCCAGATCCTCGACAACACCGTCGAGACCGTCAGCCCGCCGCCGTTGCGCGGCGGCGGCGCAGGCCGGAGCGTCGGCGGCGGCATCCTGTTCGCCAACGACTACGGCATCGGTGGAATGACGGTCCGCGACACCAGCATTTCGGGCAATACCGCCGGGCTGGGCGGCGGCATTGCCGTGGTGTTCGAATCCTTCGGCTCCGACGTGGTCGTGGAGACCAGTACGATCAGCGGCAATTCGGCCATCGGCGGTCCCGGCGGCCCACAGGGCGGACCGGGGTACGGCATCGGCGGCATCGGCGGCGGAGTGCTGATGTTCAACGAAGAATCCTTCTACGACGGGCCGCCCTACGGATCGCTCACGGTCCGCGATACGACGATCAGCGCGAATACGGCCGACCTCGCCGGCGGCGGGTTCGGCGCGATCAGCCGCCAGGCCCTGAATCAACCGGTCCGCGGCGTGGCGAGAGTGGCCGACCCCAGTCGCTTCGGCGGCGCGGACGGTTCCGACGAACGGCGGGCCGAAGCGCGCGGCAGGGGCCCCACCCTGCTCAGCGAGATCCTGGTCGAAGGCTCGACGCTGAGCGGCAATCAGGCGCTGGTCGGCGGCGGCTTCGCGGCCAACGCCAGCGGAACGCGCGGGCTGCAGCTGACCAACAGCACCGTCAGCTCCAACAGTTCGGCGTTCGGCGGCAGCGGGATCGAACTCTACGGCGTCCAGCCCTACGGCCCGGTGCGCGGTGGCTACGGCCTGACGCTCTCGGCCGACTTCCTGACCCTGGCGAACAACACCTCGGTCGGCGTCCGGGGCGGCGGCAGCGCGGGCCTGAGCCTGGGCTACGGCGACCTGGCGGTGCTGGCCAACAGCGTACTTGCCGACAACGGCTACGACCTTTCGGGCAGCGCCGAGGCCGACTTCACGCTGATCGAGAACGACAGCCTGGCCACGATCACCGGCGCCAGCAACATCATCGGCAGCGATCCGCTGCTCGAGCCGCTGGCCGACAACGGCGGACCGACCGAGACCCACCTGCTCGGCCCCGGCAGCCCCGCGACCGACGCCGGCGACCCGGCCTTCACCACGCCGCCGGACTTCGACCAGCGCGGCACCGGCTTCCCGCGCGTGGCCAACGGCCGGATCGACATGGGCGCCACCGAAGGCCTGCCGCCGAGCATCGCGCTCGCGCCCGACCCGGTCGACTTCGGCGTCGTCAAGGTCGGCGAGACCAGCGCCGCGGGCGCGGTGACGATCTCGAACAGCGGCGGTCTGTTGAGCGTTTCGGGGATCAGCGCCGCGGGCGGTGCCTTCGCCGCCGCCGGTGGCAGCTGCGACCCGGTGCCGTTCGACCTGGCCGACGGCGAGAACTGCACGCTGGAGTTCACCTTCACGCCGCTGGCGGTGGGCGTGGACAGCCTGTCCATCTCGGTGACGAGCAACGACGCCGACGGACCCGACCAGTTCACGCTGACCGGCGAAGGCGCGCTCGGCCAGCTGAGCATCACGCCCGACCCGGCCGACTTCGGCGGCGTCGAGGTCAATACCGTTTCGGCTCCGCTGTCGGTCACGCTGGAGAACATCGGCGCGGTCGACGTCGACGTCAGCGCCGTCGATGCCGCCGCAGCGCCGTTCGCGGCCGCCGGCGGCAGCTGTGGTGCCGCGCCCTTCTCGCTGGCCCCGACCGCGACCTGCACGCTGGACTACACCTTTGCACCGGTGGCGCTCGGGCCGTTCACGCAGTCGGTCAACGTGACCAGCGACGGCAGCGGCTCGCCGGATGCCTTCGATCTGACCGGCACCGGCACCGGCGGCGCGACACTGGGACTCAGCACCAACGACCTCGACTTCGGCCTGGTCTCGCTCGGCGTCGGCGGTTCGGCCTTCGTGACGCTGACCAACACCGGCTCGCTGGACCTGGACATCAACGGCATCACCGATCCGGGGGCCCCGTTCTCGCTGACCTTCGGAACCCGCGGCGCGGCGCTGTGCGCAGCGCCTCCGTTCGTCCTGTCCACGGGTGCGAGCTGCGACATCCAGATCGACTTCGATCCGCTCGCGACCGGTGTGTACACGGCCAGCTTCGACGTTCTGAGCAATGCGCCGAGCAGCCCGGACACGGTGAACCTGGAGGGCACGGCCGGCGAGCCGCTGGTCATTCCGACCCTGAGTCGCTGGGGACTGGTCCTGCTCGGTGGCCTGATGGGCCTGCTGGGCTGGTTCGGCTTCCGCAGGCGCGAGACCGGATCGACTGGCTGACGGCTCGTCGACCAGGCAGTCACGCTATGCGGCCGGGACCTCCCGGCCGCTTTCGTTGACTCAAGAGGCAGGCCGACGCGATCGCGCGCTCAGTCGAAGCGGAAGCGGGGATCGTCCGGCGGGAAGGGGCGGGTCGCTCGCTGTTCGCTCTCGTAACGACGCATGTTCGGTTGCAGGTCCGAGCGGCGCTCGAGTTCGCCGGCCTTCAGCGCTTCGAAGATGGCCGCCGCCTGCAGGTCGACGGCATCCTGGAAGCGACCCACGGCGGCGGAGACCATCGCCAGCGTCGCGGCCGCATCCACGCCGCCCCGCAGATCGTAGATCTGCTTGCTCCATTCCAGCGCCTCGTCGAGTGCGTCCGGATCGGCGTCGAGGCAGCTTGCCCGCATCCGGGCGATCGCGCCCAGCAGCGCGACGTCACGCGGTTCGACGGCATCGAAGGCCTGTTCCATGACCGGCTGCGCGGCACGGCAGTCACCGGCGGCGAGATGAGTCAACCCCTGCCAGTAGCGCAGCCGCGCCCGCTCGTCCGGCGCTTCGGCCGCCTCGGCCAGCTCGGCGAAGGTCGCCGCGGCGCGCTCCAGGTCGCCCTGGTGCAGCCAGACCCGAGCACGGCCTTCGCGGGCCGCGGCCAGCCCCGGCTCCAGCGTCAGCGCACCGGCATAGGCGCCCAGGGCCTGGTCCATCGCGCCGGTGCGCGCCTCGACCTGACCGAGCACGACCCAGTCCTCGGCCGATAGCGAGCCGAGCTCACGAAGACGGCGCAGCGCCGCCCGGGCCAGTTCGTACTGACCGTTGCGGGCCAGCACCTTGCCGTAGGCGGCGACCACGGTCGGATTGTCCCGGTCCAGCAGGCTGGCCCGGCTGAGCATCTGGGCGGCGGCCTCGAAGTCACCGCGATCGGCCTGGGCCAGGCCGGCTTCGAGGTAGAACTGCGGGCTGCGGGACCGCTGCTGGATCTGCAGCATGATCGGATCCTCGATCTGCGGCTCGCCCTCCCCGGCCCGGAGCAGCGCTTCGCGCGCCTCGTCGACCCGGCCGAGTTCGCGCAGCGCCTGGCCCAGCGAAAAATACAGCCGCGTTCCGGCCGGATCGAGCGACAGCGCCCGGCCGAGCAGGTCGACCGCCTCCTCGCCGCGTCCATCGGCCAGCGCGACCCGGCCCAGGCCACCCAGCGCGGCCGGCGACTCGGGCTGCAGCCGCAGCGCGGTCTGGAAATCGGAACGCGCCGCATCGATGTTGCCTTCGTTCAGGTGCGCCCGACCGCGCCGGATCCGGGCCGGCACCAGCACGTCCGGGTGGGCCAGTTCCAGCGCCGCGTTCAGGCGCTGGATCGCGGTCGCGGAATCGCCGTTGAGCAGGGCCAGCACGCCGAGCCGATAGAGCAGGTCGGAGCGGGCCGGCTGCAGGGCCAGTGTCTGCTGCCATGCCGCCTCGGCCTGGCGCTGGAAGTCGTGGGCAAAATAGGTATCGCCAAGGGCCAGCCAGGCGTTGGCCAGGGTGATCGGGTCGTCGGTCTGCGCGCGCAGATCGATCATCGCCGAGCGGGCCTCGGCCAGCGCATCGCGGACCGGTGCAGCCGCGTCGCCGAGGTCGGGGGCCGGGACTTCCGGCAGCGGGTCATCGCTCTGGGCGAAAACGGAAACGCCGCCCAGCAGGGCGGTGGCAAGAATCAGTGCTCGAATCATGGAATCACTCGTCGGAGGATGGTTCGGGAACGCCCTGACCCCGGATCAGGACATGGTAGCGATCGACCTCGAGATCGGCAAACCGTTCCCGCTGACCGTTCGGCCAGCGCACCTGCAGGGTCACCGGCGCGTTGGCCGGACCGAGTCCGAGGACCGCCCGGGGATCGTTGGCCGAGGCGTAGGATCCGTCGGTGCGTGCCCGAACCGTTGCCGCCACCGCGCCGTCCGGGCCGATCCGCTCGACCCGGGCCGGCAGGACGTCGAGCTGGCCATCGGGTCCGCGCAGTTCGATGCCGATCCAGTGCGGCTCATCGGGCGTGACGTTCCGGAGCAGCTGCGGCCGGCCGCGATTGTTGGCGACCACCACGTCGATCCGCCCGTCGTTGTCGAGGTCGCCGAACGCCGCGCCGCGCCCGGTGTGCGAGGCCTGCAACGCCGCTCCGGCGCCCGCGCTGAGGTCGATGTAGTCGCCGTCGCGCAGCACGAACAGCTGGTCGGGCTGATGATACGGCCACGGGTCGCCGGCCTCGGCCAGCGCGCTTTCCAGCACGACCGCACCGTTGGCGACATAGAGATCCAGCCCGCCATCGCGGTCGAGGTCGGCGAACGCGGTGCCGAAGCCGGTCCGCGGCAGGCTGGGCGCGCCGAGGCCGCGCTGCGCGGTGACGTCGGTGAACCAGCCCGAGCCGTCGTTGCGGTACAGCGTGTTGGTCTCGCGGATCAGGTGGGTCATGAACAGGTCGATCGCGCCGTCGTTGTCGAAATCGCCGGCATCCACGCCCATGCTGGCTTCGGCCGATCCGCCGCCGTTGACCGCGTTGCCGGCCAGGAAGGCGTCCTCGATGAAGCGCGGCACGCCGTGTTCGCTGCCCTGGTTCAGCCAGTAATGGTTCGGCTCCCCGTCATTGGCCACGTAGAGATCCACCCGCCCGTCGTCGTTGAAATCGGCCGCCACCACGCCGAGCCCGGGCTGCGGATCGTCGAGCAGGCCGACCGGGCCGGACCGGTCGCGGAACGTGCCGTCGCCGTTGTTGACGAACAGCGAATCGGCGGCCGGCGGATAGGCCGATGGCGAGCAGTAGTCGAGCCGGCTGCTGCCGGCGGCGCGACAGTCGCGGTGCGAATCGAAGCTCCAGTCGACGTAGTTGACGACGAACAGGTCGAGCCGGCCGTCGCCGGTCACGTCGGCGAAGCTCGCGCTGACGCTCCAGCGCGGGTCGTTGACGCCGGCCTCCGCGGTCACGTCGGTGAACCGGCCGCCGCCGTCGTTGCGCCACAGCTGGTTGTCGCCGACGTTGAGCAGGTAGAGATCCGGGTCGCCGTCAGCATCGTAGTCGGCAACCGCCACACCCTGGCCGTAGCCGCGTGCATCGATGCCGCTGGCCTCGGTGACGTCGACGAAGCGGATCGCTCCGCCCGGTTCGGTGACGTTGCGGTAGAGCCGGTCGCCGCGGGTCCGTTCGGTCGGCCCGACGTCGGGCGCGAAGCGGCCGCCCTGGACCAGGTACAGGTCCATCCGGCCGTCGCCGTCGTAGTCCAGCAGCGCCGCACCGCCGCCCATGATCTCCGGAAACCAGAATCGGCCCTCGGCGCCGTTGAGGTACTCGAAGTCCACGCCCGCCGACTCGGTGACGTCGATGAACCAGTCCTCGGCCGCAGCAGTCGCGGCGACCCCCGAGGACAGCGACAGGACCAGCACGGCGGCCGAGAAACGGGAGGGCATGACAGGACGGGCTCGATGTTCACCAGACATCGGACAGGATACCGGACAATCGTGCAGTCGATCACACGCCCCACCCGGCCCCGGAACCGCCTTGCCGAACCCCACGCCCGCCCAGCCCGAACCGACCGCACGACGCCGGATCGCCGTGGTCAGCAGCTCGCGCGCCGACTACGGGCACCTCTACTGGGTACTCCGCGCGCTCGAGGAACGCCCGGAAGTCGATCTGCGCATCGTCGCCACCGGCGCGCACCTGTCGCCCGGCTTCGGCCACACCGTGGAGGCCTTCGAGGCCGACGGTTTCACGCTGGAGGCCGCGCCGGAATGCCTGCTCGATTCCGACAGCGACGTCGGCATGGCCAAGACCATCGGCGTCGGCGTGCTGTCGCTGGCCGACCTGTTCGGCCGGCTGCGGCCCGACCTGCTGCTGCTGATCGCCGATCGCTACGAGATGCTGGCCCCGGCGGCGGTCGCGCTGGCGCTGAGGATTCCGATCGCCCACATCGAGGGCGGCGACGTCAGCGAGGGCGCGATCGACGACGCGGTACGCAATGCACTGACCAAGATGGCGCACCTTCACTTCGTACCGACCGCGACCGCGCGCCGGCGGGTGCTGGCGATGGGCGAGGCCGACTGGCGGGTTCACGTCAGCGGCGCGCCGTCGCTGGACCACCTGGTTCGCAGCACCCTGCCCGACCGGGCCGGCCTGGAACAGCGGCTGGCCCTGCCGCTGGACCCCGCGCCGCTGGTCGTCGCGATGCATCCGGTCACGCTGGCCGCCGACGAGACCGCCGACGCCCGCGCGCTGCTCGAAGCACTCGAACCCGTCGATCGACCGATCGTGTTCTGCTACCCGAACGCCGATGCCGGCTACGCCCGGATCGTCGCGGCCACCCGCGACTTCTGCGGCGATCGACCGGATCGACGACTGGTGACCAACCTCGCCCACCTCGACTACTGGGCACTGTTGACGCACGCCGCCGCGCTGCTCGGCAATTCCTCCAGCGGCATCATGGAAACGCCGTCGCTGGCCCTGCCCTGCGTGAATATCGGCATGCGCCAGGAAAAACGCGAGCGGGCCGCCAACATCATCGACTGCCCCGGCGAGGCCGCATCGATCCGGGCCGCGATCCAACACGCGCTGGACCCGGCGTTCCGGGCCGGTCTGGCCGGCATGAGCAATCCCTACGGCGACGGCACGGCCGGCGCGCTGATCGCGCAGGTGCTGGCCGAGACGCCGATCGACGACCGGCTGCGGATCAAGCGCGCGCTGGACCTGGCCGACGGCGACCGGCCGGCGTTCATCCAGTGAGCAGGCCACGCATCGGGCTCGCGCGGCCGCGTCTGGGGGACGAGGAACTCCAGGCGCTGGCCGAAACCCTTCGCTCGGGCGTGCTCAGCCGCGGCGAGGCCCTGACCGGCTTCGAGGCCGACCTGGCCCGGGTGGCCGGCACCCGGAGCGCGGTCGGCGTCAATTCCGGCACCAGCGCGCTGCAGATCGCGCTCGAAGCGCTCGGCATCGGGGCCGGCGACGAGGTGATCACGGTCAGCTACACCTTCATCGGGACGCTCAACGCAATTGCCCGGACCGGCGCCGAGCCGGTGCTGATCGACGTGGCGCCGGACAGCCTGAACCTCGACCCGGCCCGCCTGGCCGAAGCCATCACCGAGCGAACCCGCGCGGTGCTGGTCGTCCACCTGTTCGGTCGCCCGGCGCCGATGGACGCGATCCGGGCCAGTACCGAACCGGCCGGCCTGGCGATCGTCGAGGACGCCTGCGAGGCGATCGGCGCGCGCTGGCGCGGGCGGCCGGTCGGCGGCCTCGGCGAGGCCGGCACCTTCGGCTTCTATCCGAACAAGCCGATCGCGACCGGCGAAGGCGGCGTGATCACGCTCGACGACACCGAGCTGGCCACCCGCTGCCGGCAGCTGCGCAACCAGGGCCTGGATCCGGCGACCGGCACCCGCCACCCGACCCGGCCCGGTCTGAGCACGCGGCTGTCGGAGCTGCAGGCCGCGGTCGGCCGCATCCAGGTGGCCCGGCTGGCCTCGTCGCTGGCCGACCGCGAGCGCGTGGCGTTGCGCTACCTCGAGCGGCTGGACGGGTGCGCCGGGCTGGAACTGCCGGCACCGGCCGGCGCCGACTGCACGATCAGCTGGTTCACCTTTCCGATCCGGGTGCCGGACCGGTCCGCCCGCGACCGGGTCCGGAGCCGGCTGGCCGAGCGCGGCATCGAGACCGGCATCTACTTCGAGCCGGCCCATCGACTCTCGCCGTACGACCGGACGAAGCTGCGCCATGCCCTGCCGGTCACCGAGTCCATCGGCGATCGCGGCCTGGCGCTGCCGCTGTATCCGGACCTGGCCGAGGACGACCAGGACCGGGTCTGCGAGGCGCTGCGCGACGCGCTCTGACGGTGATCGAAGCCGGGCTCAGTCCCGCGCGCGGCCCGGGTCGCGGGTCAGCGCCAGCTCGAGGCGCTTGAACTCGCGCGCCGTCCAGTTGCGATCGCGCTCCAGGTTCATCTCGAGGAAGAACCAGAGCTTCAGCGCGCTGAGCCCACTGGACGCGGCCAGCGCGATCACGCCCCAGAACACGCGGTCGTCGACGCTGGCGGCGGTGAAGAACTCGAAGCCGCTCCACAGCGTGATCCCGAACAGGGCCAGCGTGAGCAGCATCGCGAACGCCGCCCAGCGGCGCCAGGTGCCGGTGAACACCCGGTACAGGGCGCCGAACACGCCGTGCTCGGCCGTGCCGAGATCGCCCAGCGCTTCGTCGCGCCGCACCAGTTCTTCGCGGATCCTGTCATCGACGTTCATGGTCATTCTCCTTCCAGGGTCTGTTGCAGTTGCCGCCGCGCGCGGAACAACCGCGACTTGACGGTGCCTGCCGGGACGTCCTGGACGTGCGCGATCTCGCGCACCGCCAGGCCCCGGCGATAGAACAGCTCGAGGGTCTCGCGCTCGAGTTCGGGCAGCGCGTCCAGCGCCGTCCGGATGCTCAGACGCTGCTCGCGCCGCTCGCTGTCGTCCGGACCGGCCAGCACGTCGGCGTCCACGCCGTCCAACGGTGTTTCGGCCCGGCGCTGTCGTCCGCGCAGCGCGTCGAGCGTGCGCCAGCGCACCGCGTGGTACACCCAGCTGCGGAACGCCCGCGGATCATCGAGCCGGCGCAGCCGCCGGCTCACGGTCAGCCAGGCATCCTGGACCGCATCGCGCGCCATCGCCGGCTCCCGGCACAGGCTGTGCGCGTAGCGGACCAGGTCGGCGTGGTGATGACGCACCAGCGCATCCAGCGCCGCGCGGCGGCCGCGCTGGGCGTCGAGGACGAGCAGGTCGTGTTCGGCGTCGCGCATGGCGGCCTCGGGTCCGGTCTCGTTCAGACGACGGGCGAAACGACGGATCGGTTCACGGCCCGGCGCGAGATCGACCCGGCGTCCGGGCCGCGAACCCGGTTCAGGGGGAGGCCGATGCCGATCCCGGATGGACGAGCGTGATGGTCCGGTCGGCGGCGACGTCGCTCCGCTCACCGACCCGGCCGTCCGGCCAGCGGACCCGGATGCGATCGACGCGCTCGGCATTGCCCAGCCCGAAGCTGGCCACCGGCTCGACCTGCGACAGGTAGCTGCGCGTCGGCATGATCGTGCGCTGCTGGTCGCGCCCGTCGATCGTGACCGTGATCTCGGCGCCGATGCCGCGCGGGTTGCCGGGCGGGCCCTCGAGCGACACCCGCAGCCAGCCGGCCTCGGGCGCCGGGTCGCCGTCGAGCAGCAACGGCGCACCGCCGATCTGGGTCAGGACCAGCTCCAGCCGGCCGTCGCCGTCGAAGTCGGCGTAGGCCGCCGCGCGACCGACGATCGGACGCGCCAGGTCACCGATCGCCGTGGCCGGAACCTGCACGAACGGCGGCCGGCAGTCCGGCCCGCAGTTCCAGAACAGCTGGGCCGACTGGGCGTAGCGCTGCGAGGCCTGGACCCGGTGGATCTCGTTCTCGACGTGTCCATTGGCCTGCATGAAGTCCAGCCGGCCGTCGAGGTCGTAGTCGAAGAAGAACAGGCCGAAGGTCAGCGCCGCGCGCGACGGCGCGCCGATGCCGCGGCCGATCGCCTCGTCGGCGAAGGTCGTGCCGTCGCGGCTCACGTACAGCGAGCTCATTTCGTTGGCGAAGTTGCCGATGCCGATCGCCAGCGCATCGTCGAGCCGGACCGCGTCGATGCCCATCGCGCCGGTCGCCATACCGTTGCGGTCGAAGCCCAGGCCGAGCAGCGTGCCGGCCTCCTCGAAGGTGCCGTCGCCGCGGTTGATGTAGGCGAAGTTGCGCACCGTGTCGTTGGCCACGACCACGTCCAGGTCGCCGTCGCCGTCGAGATCGGTCGGCATCAGCGCCAGGCCCTTGCCGACGGCGGTCCCGGTCGCGCTGTTGGTCACGTGCAGGCCGGCGGCCTCGGCGACCTCGTCGAAGGTCCCGTCGCCGCGGTTGCGGTAGAAGTACGGCTGGGTGCCGGCGAAGTTGGTCGGCGGGCCGTAGGCGCGGCCGATGCCCGTGAGTCGGTAGTCGACCTCGAAGTCGATGGCGCGCGACCACTCGACGTAGTTCAGCACCAGCAGGTCCAGGTCGCCGTCGGCGTCGGCGTCGAAGAAGCCGGCGCTGGTGCTCCAGGCGGTCTCGCCCCCGACCACGCCGGCCGCATCGCCGGCCTCGACGAAGCCGTCCGGTCGGTTCAGGAACAGCCGATTGGGCCCGACGGCGGTCAGGAACACGTCGTCGCGGCCGTCGCCGTCGACATCGCCGACCGCGACCCCCATGCCGTAACCGTGGGCGCCGGCCAGCCCGCTTTCGGCCGTCACCTCGGCGAACCGCCCGCCGTCGTTGCGGTACAGCCGCAGCGTGTCGACCGCAGCGGTCCCGTCCGGGGCATCGGGCCAGTGGCCGGAGTTGACGAACAGCAGGTCGGGATCGCCGTCGAGGTCGAAATCCAACACCGCCACGCCGCCGCCCATGGTTTCGGGCAGCAACCGGTCGCCGGTCGCGCCGTTGACGTGGACGAAGTCGATGCCGGCCTCGGCGGCGATGTCGATGTAACGGGCCGGCGGGGCGTCCGGGGTCGCGTCGCGCTCGAGCAGACGGGCCAGGTCCGGCGACGATTCTTCGACCGGTGCATCCTCGCGGCCGGTGCGCAAGGTCAGCACGGCCCACGCGGTCAGCGCGACGGCGACGATCGCCGCCAGCGCGATCAGCGAGCGCCGGAAGGCGATGCCGATGACCCGGTCGTCCTGGACCGCGTCGTCATCGGGATCGGAATCGCGCCGTGGGTCGGTCACGGTCCGGAGACTCCGTCGTCGGACGAGCGGCCGTCCTGGACCAGGGCCGGTTCGGCCCGCGGCGCGCGGCGCCGCCCGACCTCCGGCGCGGTCAGCGGAAACATCGCGCGACCCTCGCGCTGCAGGTCGAGGATCACGACCGGGTCGGCGAGGTGATCGGCCGCCGGATCGGCGCGCCGGGCCGCGGCGACGGCCCGGTCGCGCGCGTTGTCGTCGATGCGGTATTTCTCGTACGCCTGGGCGTGCCGGTCCGCCGCCTCCACATCGCCCAGGCCTCGCTGGGCGCGCGCCCGGTTGTAGTGGGCCTCGGCGTTCTCCGGGTCCTGGACCAGCGCGGCCTCGAACCAGCGGGACGCCTCGGCCAGCGCCAGCTGCCGGTCTTCCTCGTTGCCCTGCTGACCGGCCACTTCGAGCCAGGTCAGGCCCAGCTGGTTGAGCAGCCGGTAGTCCCGCGAGAAGTCGAAGCCGCGCCGTCGGGCTTCGTTGAACCGGGTCTCCGCCAGCGCGGTGAACTGCTCGATGGCTTCGGCGAACCGTCCGCGCTCGAACAGCAGCCGGCCGGAGAACCAGGCCAGCGACCACGGCGGCGGCGGGTTCTCGTGCGCGCCGGCGCGCGCCAGCGCATCGGCCGCCTCGTCGAGCCGGCCCTCGGCGAGGTAGACCCGGGCGAGATTCATCGGTCCGTTGGCGTTGCCCAGCGCTTCGACCCGGGCGAAGACCTCCTCGGCCTGGCGCAACTGGCGGCGCTCGGGCTTGCGCAGCAGCGCGATGCCGTAATCGTTCCAGCGCTGCCACTCGGGAATGTCGCGCGGCGCCACGGCCCGGCCGGCGTCGGGTCCGCTGCCGATCGGGAACACCACGCGGTCCTCGTCGATGACACTGATCGGCAGGTCGTTGACGTAGTCGTCGCCGTAGACGTGGGCCATGATCGTGGCATCGAACTTGCGGTAGTTCAGCCGGATCCGCACGTCCAGTTCCCCGGTCAGGCCCTCGGGCACCTCGAGCCGGTAGTGCACGACGTCGGCCGCACCCGGCGGGATCTGGTGGTTGTACAGCGGCGTGAAGATGTCCTCGGCATTGCGCCGCTCGATCCGGTTGCCGAACCGGTCGAGCATGTAGACGTTGACGAAATGGGTCCACGGATCGACCGCGTGGCGCTCCGGCTCCAGCCCGCCGCTGTGGCCGATCCGGCGGCCCTCGTGCAGCACCTCGACCTCGACCCAGACCTCGTTGGAGTCGGTCGTGCCCTGGGTGAACAGGTGACCGAGCGTCGTCGTCCTCAGCACGGCCTGCAGCAGGTAGGCCCGGCCCGGCTCCAGCGCCGGGACGCTCGGCCGGACCGGGCCGATCAGTTTTCCGTCGATCTCGCCGTCGGCGCGCAGGGCGACCAGGTCGACGCGCACGGATCCGTCGAGGAACGCGCGGTGCGCCTCGATGGTCGCCTCGTCGAGGCCCAGCAGGTGCGGAATCGCGGTATTGGCGCTGGGGAACATGTGGTCGTGGACGGTCAGCCGGCCGCTGTCGTCGTTGCGATCGGCGGCAAAGTCGTCGGACGCCACCAGCGGCATGTGGCAGCCGTTGCAGCCCGGCTCGGCCTGCTGGGGATAGTAGAAGCTGGTCACGCCGTGACCGGACACACCGCTGAGCAGGAACGAGTCGTAGTGGTTCTGGCCCCGCAACCACTTGTACTGGTTCAGCTGCTCCGGGATGCTGACCTTGTGGCAGGTCCCGCAGAATTCCGGCGACTCGTGGAACGGCTTCAGGAAGGTGCGCTGGTGGAAGCCCGGATTGGCCTTGATCAACTGGCCGTTGACCCACTGCAGGAACGCGTTGTCGGACTGCGCGAACGGGTAGTGGATCGGCTCCTCGATGGTGAAGTCGCCGTTGCCCTTGGGGCTGTTGACGTGGGTGATCGCGTGGCAGCCGGTGCAGGTGATGCCGGCCTGGGAGGTCGGATCGTTGACGTCGTCGTAGTCCGGGTCGTCGAAGGCGCCGGACAGCAGCGGAACCGGGTCGTGGCAGCCGGCGCAGAAGCGCGCGGCGTCCATCGTGCCGTCGATCTCCATCGAGCGTTCGCGCGTGTTGCGCACGGCGAACAGGTAGACCGGGTTGTTGAACGACGAGAAGCGATGCACGCTCTGGCTCCACTGGGCGTGGGCGTCGACATGGCACTGCTGGCAGTAGCCGTCCATCATCAGGGTCTCGGCCGGGATGTGCCGGCCGGTGGCCGAGCGGGTCAGCGCCGGCGTGAAGTCGACCTCGCCTTCGGCTCCGGGCCGGTTCCACTGGCGCGGGTCCTGGGTCTCGAGCACGACGATGGCGGCCACGAACACGGCGCCGACGCCGGCGACCTTCAGCCCCATGCCCCAGCGGATCTTCGGGCCGGCCAGCCGGTGCAGCACGAAGGCCCAGACCGCCAGCAGCGGCGTGATCACGTGGGCCCAGTAGGCCGCGTTGCGGACCAGCGGGTCGTTGATCGCGAAGAAGTCGAAGCGGACCAGCAGCAGCCCGGAGACCAGCAGCACCAGCACGATCGCCATCAGCCCCAGCCCGGCGTAGACCGCGCGGCGGTTCGGCCGTTTCCAGGCGCGCGCGGCGTGGATGCCCATGAACACCAGCAGCGGCACGATGATCAGCAGCCCGACGGCCAGGTGGAACAGGAACATCACCTGGTAGGCGTAGCCCTGGAAGGTCTCGCCGGTCCACCATTCCGATAACGTGACCGACGCGAGGTAGCCGGAGTTGATCGCCAGCAGTGCGAAGGCGACCAGCAGCGCGACCAGCAGGATGCGAAGGCGCGGGCCGACCGCTTTCTTCGGCCGCTTCCGCGTCGCGACAGCCGGTCCGCTCATCAATAGCCGCCCTTGAAGCGCGTCAGCGTCTCGGCATGCAGCGCGTCGCGCTTCGCCGGGTCGCCGACCCCGGGCGTCGACGGCAGCGGGCCGACCCGACCGCCGGTGTCCGTATAGAGGTCCATGTCCTTGGCGAAGCCGCGCACGTCGAGCACCACGACCCGCCGCGCGCCGTCGACCACCGGCGGCGCCGGGTAGACCAGGTCCAGCTCCTCGCCGGGACCGATCAGCGCGAAGGCATCGTTGGCCTCGCCGACCAGCGCCTCGACCGGGCCGAGCCGGGTGTAGTAGCCGGTCGGGTACTCGGTGTCCCAGAACGCCGCGCGGTCCTGGTAGTCGTAGAACGGCCGGCGCTGGGCCAGCGTGTCGCGCCGGGCGAAGCCGGTCTTGGCCAGTCGGGCCCGCTCCGGGGCCAGCCGGTGGACGCCGAGCAGCGCCTCGCCCGGCTCCTCGGCATAGACCAGCGCGATGCGGTCCCAGTAGATCTCCAGGTTCGATCGCAGGCGCAGTGCCGTGGTGCCCTCGGGCAGTGCGTCGAGCGGCAGCGCCATCTCGCGCGGCATGCCGGCCGGGTAGCCGAACTGCGGGTGAACCACCTGCCAGCCTTCGGCCGTGCGCGCCTCCAGCGTCGGCGAGCGATAGCGCTCACCGGCCTGCCAGGCGGCGAACACGGTCTGCGAATACGGATACTCGACCCAGCCGAAGGCCTTCAGCACCGGTCGCGTTCCCGGCGGGTTGATGACCTCGCCGAAGTCCAGCGTCAGCACGTGCTCGCGCTCGAGCAGGCCGAGGAAGCGCGGGTCGCGCCGGCCCGGGTCGGCGGCCTCGAAGTCGCCCGCCGCCAGCGCGCCGCCGACCTCGTCGCCGCGGTCGTTGGTCGCCCGGATCGGCGCGAGCGACGCGGCCTCGCGGTAGAAGATCGGACGGCCATCGGCCACGGGTTCGCCGGTCGGCATCCGCTCGTTCATCACCAGGTTCCAGCCCGGCGCCAGGTCGTACAGGTCGAGCCGGGCGGTGTCGATGTAGGCGATTTCCTGCATCGGCTCGGTGATCTTCAGCCGGTAGGCCCCGTCCATCGGCTCCATCGTGCCGTCGGGGAAACGGAAGAACTCCCACGGCCGCGGCTCGGCGTAGACCCCGGGTTCGACGAAGAAGCCGATCCCGCCGACGCCGAGCACGTCGCTGACGAACTCGAAGCGTTCGCCGTTGAAGGCGAACAGCACCGGACAGCTCGACAGCTGCCGCTGGTACTCGGCGATCGCGTGCAGCTCGCCGCCGGCCAGCGCCATTTCGGTCTGCAGCACGCCGTCGGTCCAGCGCAGCCGGACGAAGTCGGCCCGCTCGGCGCCGCCCAGGCCCAGCGAAATCGGCTGCAGGCTCTGGCCCGGTGCGGAATGGTTTCCGTACGCGTCGACCCGGGTCCAGCGATCGCCGACCCGCAGCAGGAGTTCGGTGCCGATGCCCGACGGATTGGAGCGCATCCCGTCGGCGACATCGGACCGGCCGCTCGGGGCGATGGCAAGGAACGCATGTCGCCCCGGTCCGTCCGGCCAGACGGTCAGCCGGTTCTGTTCGCCGTCGGCGACCAGGCCGACCAGCGCCGGACCGCGGGCCGGATCCAGCAGGACCGGGACCAGCGCGCGCAGCGGTGCCTCGACACGAGCAATCATCGTCGTGGCCTCGGCGCCCAGGTCGAACACCCGGAAGCCGTCGCCATCGTGCAGCAGCAGATCGGGCCGCCCGTCGCCGTCGAAGTCCTGCAGCGCCAGCGCTGCGTGCGCCGGGTCCCGACTCACGTCCTCGACCAGCAGTGTCGCCGTCCACCGGTCGTCGTCACCGGCCGACCAGGCGTGCAGGTCCCCGGCCGAATCCACGGAAAACAGGCGGGTTCGACCGACGGCCTGCGGATCACCGGCGACGACCGCGGTGACCGGATGGGCCAGGAAGGCCTCGAACCCTTCGACTTCGCGATACCGCCACAAGCGATCGTTGACCAGCACCTGGTGCGGCGGCTGGGCCTGCAGCGTGATCAAGTCGACGTCGCCATCGCCGTCCACATCGGCGGCCAACAGCTGCGACGAAGCCCGCGCCGGGCCGGCCAGCAGGGGCTCGGCCTCGGTCGCCAGGCTGCGCCAACTGCCGTCGAGGTTGTTCGACAGCAGGTCGTTGGGGCCGTCCGCGTTGGCCAGCCACCAGTCCAGGTCGCCGTCGTGATCGGCGTCGAGAACCGCGACATCGGCGCAGGCACCGGCGTCGGCCAGCGTTGCGTCCCGGACGTCCTGCCAGGCGCCGTCGATGCGCTGGAGCATCCGGTTCTCGCCCTGTCGACAGAGGTAGACGGACGGGTTCTCGGTCACGTCGGGAATCCCCCACGCCGCCGCATCGACCGCCTCGATCCCGGCCAGCGGGTGATCCTCGACCGATTCGAAGCGGCCGTCGCGCTGCAGCCACACCCGCGTGCCCTGTCCGCTGCCGGCCGCCAGCAGCAGGTCCTGCGCGCCGTCTCCGTCGATATCGGCCGTGGTCAGACTGACCGGCCGACCGACCGGGCCGCCGTCGCCGGCGTCGATCGGCTCGCCGAACAGCGGCCCGTCCGGCGCGACCGGCGCGGCATCGCCGGCGACTCGGCTGACCGCCTGCGCCTCGGCCAGCGGCCCCATCCGGGTGTAACGGAATTCGGCCAGGTGCGCACGCGGGTTGTTGGCGAAGCGCTGGTAGTCCTCGAGCATGGCGCGCGCGCCGTCGGCGTCGCCGAGCTGGCGCAGCGTCAGCGCGGCGCCGTAGTAGGCGCTGCGCAGGTAGGGATCGATGTCCATCGCTTCGCGATACAGCGCCAGCGCCTCGTCGTGGCGGCCGAGCTGGCCCAGCGCCTGGGCGGTGAAATAGGCCACGTGGGCGTCGCCGGGCGCGGCGGCGCGGACGGTCTCGAAGCGCGGCAGCGCGGCCTCGGCGTCGCCGAGGTAGAAGTGCATCAATCCGGCGACGTAGGCCGCGCGGGCGTTGCCGGGGTCGGCGGCCAGGACCTCCTGCGCCATCGCCAGCGCCCGCTGCTCGTCGCCCTCGGTCTGGCGATTCAGCGTGGCGATGGCCTCGTTGACGCGGACCTCGTGCCAGTCGGGACGAGCCTCGGCCAGCGCGGCGAAGCGCTGGCGGGCCTCCTCGTTGAGGTACTGCCCCATCAACGCCACGCCTTCGTTGTTGCGCGCAATCTCCGCGTCGGAAATCGGCGGCGTGCGCTCGGCGCAGCCGGCCAGCAGCATCAGGGCGGCGACCAGCACCGCGAGGCGGTTTCGATGGCTCATTCGTCGTCGGTCTCGTCCAGGCTCCGCCGGCCGGCGGCGATGCGCTCGTTCAGGCCGTCGATCGAGATCGGGCCGGGGCCGTTCGGTTGCAGGTAGTCGCGGCTCATGTAGCGATGGGCCGAGGTGCGCAGGTGGCTGCGCATGTCGTGCCCGCGCCGCCGCTGCCGCTCGGCGCGCAGCGTATCGATGTCGATCGGCGCGACGACCACCTTCTCGCCCGGGCCCGGGTCGACCTGGGCCAGGATGCGGCCGTCGTAGTCCACCACCATGCTGCCGCCGGGCCACGAGAACGGCGGGTAGTGTTCCATCCGCGCGCCCTGGTTGGCGGCCAGCACGTAGGCGGTGTTCTCCAGCGCCCGGGTCCGATTGATCAGCGTCCACCAGTCCATCGGCTGCTGGGTGCCCCAGGGGTCCATGTAGGCCGACACCCGGATCAGCACCTCGGCGCCGCGGAAGGCCAGCTCGCGGATCGTCTCGGGGAACAGCCAGTCGTAGCAGATCGCCACGCCGAGCTTGCCGATCTCGGTATCGACGACCGGAAAGATCTCGTCGGGGTAGTCCGGCAGGTCATGCGGACTGGTGTGGACTTCCCACGGAATCCAGGTATTGAGCTTGCGGTATTTCGCCAGCACGCCGGCGGGACCGACCAGCGCCGTGGTGTTGAACACCGCGCCCGGGAAGCGCTCGTCGCGCTCGAGAAAACTGCCGGTCTGGATCCAGCAGCCGTAGTTCTTCGCCAGCCTCGCGTAGGCCTCGGTGTGCTCGTTGGGCACTTCGACCGCCAGGTCGGCCAGCAGCCTGGCCGGATCGTCGTGGATCGGCACCGCGTGGGCGAACTCCGGAAAGGCCAGAAGACGGACGTCGAAGAACGGTTCGTAGCCGACCAGAGTCTGCTCGGCGAGCTCGCACATGCGCCTGGTCCGCGCAGCGATCTCGTCGCGGTGACGCGGGGCGGGAAAGTCGGTCTGGCAGGCGGCGGCGTAGTACACGGGCTCAATCGACGGCGGGGTGATCGAGCGAAGAATAGCACCGCCGTTACAGCGTCCGGTCGACTCAGCCGGTGGATTCGCGCAGGAACCGGAACAGCGCTCGATAGCTCTTTCCCTGGCGTTGTTCGGGGTCGCCGCCGCCCTCGCGGCGAGCCGCGCGAACCAGGCTGCGCAACTGCTGGACGTCGCAGCCCGGATGGTCGTCGATCCATTCGGTGACCGCCTCGTCGTCCTCGATCAGGCGGTCCCGCCAGCGCTCCAGTCGGTGCAGGTGCGCGGCATCGGCCTGGCGACCGGCGGCTCGGGCCTCGACGAGTTCGCGGATCGGCGCGGGGTCGACCCGACGCATCTGCTTGCCGAGGTACTGCAGTTCGCGCTTCTTCGCGCCGTGTGCGCGGGTCGCGTTGTAGCGCTCGATCGCATCGCGCAGCGTCTCGGGAAGATCCAGCGAGGCGCGATCGCCGACCGACAGCGCCGCCAGCGCCTGGCCCAGGTCGCGCAATGCGCGCGCCTCGATCTTGCGCTGCGTCTTGCTCGGCTCGTCGCTGCGTTCCGGGTCGTCGGCGTCGATCCGCTCGTTCATCGGCCCTTGAACTCGGGTTCGCGCTTTTCCATGAACGCGCGCATCGCCTCGGCGAAATCCTCCGACTGCATCAGCATGCCGTTGAGCGTCGCGGCCTCGCGGTTGGCCGAGCGGACCGCACCGGCGATGCGCCCATCGAGCACCTGGCGGATGCCGGCCACGACCAGCGGCGGATTCGCGGCGATCCGCGCCGCGCGGGCCAGTGCCTCGGCACGCAGCGTGTCGCGCTCGCCGAAGACATGGTTGACCAGCCCGATCTCGCGCGCGGTGCCGGCATCGATGGCCTCGCCGGTCAGCGCCAGCTCGCGCGTCCAGCCCTCGCCGATCAGGAACGGAAGTCGCCCGAGCCCGCCGAGGTCGGCGACCATGCCGACCTGGACTTCCTTCAGGGCGAAGCGGGCGTCGTTGGTGGCCAGCCGCAGATCGCAGGCACACAGCAGCTCGATGCCGGCGCCGATGCACCAGCCGTCGATCGCCGCGACCACCGGCAGCCGGCCGGCGGCCAGCGCGTCGAAGCCACGGACCATCAGTGCGGCCTGCTCGACGATCGCCGATCGCCCGGCCGCACCGCCGTCGAGGTGTCCGCTGACCTCGGCGGCCATGCCCTGCAGGTCCAGCCCGTAGCAGAAATGATCGCCGTCGCCGGTCAGCAGGAGGCAGCGGATGTCGCGATCGGCCTGCAGGTCGGCCACGACATCGGGAAACTCGCGCCAGAACTCCGGTCCCAGGGCATTGCCGTGGCCGGGCCCCTGCAGGACCAGTTCGGCGACGTGATCGGCGGGATGTTCGATGCGAATGGAACGGTGGTCGGTCATGGCAATTCGTGCGGAGAAGAACCCGGACCCAGTGTACCCGGCGGCGAGCGCCGATTCGGTGTGTGGGGGCTATGCGGGCAGATGGCCGGTCTTGACCCAGATCACCGTCTCCTGCTCGACGCGGGGATGGTGCTGGCTGAGATGGGGCGAGCGGATCCAGCTGCCCTCGGGGTAGCGCCCGTGTTCATCGATGAACTCGCCGGAAAGCACGAAGATCTCCTCGCCGCCATGATGACGGTGCGGCTGGAAGACCTCGCCGACCGGCCACTTGACCAGTGCCACGTGTTCGGTAGCGTGACTGTGCAGCGGCATCACTTCGAGGCCGCCGATGCCGGGTCGCCAGGGCGCGCTGCGGGTGTCGATGCGAACCACGGCCCGGTCGTCGGGCAGGAACTGGTGCAGCTTGACGAACAGCGTGCACCCGCCTTCGCTGAACGGCGCGTGGCCGCTGCCCGGCGGGTTGCGCAGGTAGCTGCCGGCGGGATAGTCGCCGGCCTCGTCGGAGAACACGCCGTCCAGCACCAGGATCTCCTCGCCCAGCGGATGTTCGTGGCGCGGAAACGACGCACCGGCGGCGTAGCGCACCACGCTGGTCGCGTGCCCGCGTTCGGCCTGCTCGCGGGCCAGCGGCTTGCGCGCCACGCCGCCGGCCGGGCTGGTGGTCCAGTCCATGGCCGCGGTGTCGATGACGACGCGGCGGTCGAAGTCCATGTTCAGCATGGCAGCGGTGATCTCGATTCCTAAGGAGTCAGCGCTCAGCGAGAATCTTCGCGAAGCTTCAGCCAGTCCAGCGCAAGTTCGTGCTGGAGATCGTCGCGGCCGACGTAGAGCACGCCGTCGGTGATCATCAGGGACCAGTCGATGGTCCGAGGAAGGGCTTCGGACAGCGCCTCGGTCTCGGCCTCCGGCAGGGCGGCGATCTCGAGGGTCGGCAGCCGGTTCACCTTCGGCAGCACGCTCTCGCGCCAGACTTCGGTGCTGCCATAGGCCAGCACGGAGGCATGCGGCTGGTGCCGGGCCGCGCGGGTCATCCGATCGACGTCGGGCCGGCCGACGTCGATCCAGTGTTCGACCTGGCCGTCGAGCGAACGGCGCCACAGGGCCGGTTCGTCGACATCGGACAGGCCGCGTCCGAATTCCAGCCGCTCGTGCCACCACAGGCCGAAGGCCAGGATCCGCGCGGTCAACCGGAGCTCGGTTTCGGACGGATGCCGCGCGAGGGTCCGACGGACGGTCTCGTAGACACCGCGGTCGGTATCGCTGAGGGTCAGGTGGAGCTTGTAGGTGGTCGAATTCAATGCCATTCGCGCATTGTCCCACAGCCCGCCGGCCGCGCCGCGGATTCGGGTCGGGCACGGTTTGGTAGGGTGGACGGACGAATCTCGCCCAAGGAGGACTCCGATGGACAACGAGTGGATTCTCGTCGCCGACTCGGCACAGGCCCGGCTGTTCAGCCGCCGGGCGCCACGCGCCGAACTGGTCGAACTGCAGGACTGGGCCCACCCCGAGTCGCGTCTGCACGGACGCGACCTCGAGAGCGACCGACCCGGCCGGGTCTTCGCATCGCACGGCCACGGCCAGAGCGACATGCAGGAGACCGACGCGCCGCACCGCAAGGAAGCCGAGCGCTTCGCCGGCGAGCTGGCCGATGTCCTGGAA
The DNA here is from genome assembly GCF_012272825.1 of Wenzhouxiangella sp. XN79A. GTDB lineage: Bacteria > Pseudomonadota > Gammaproteobacteria > Xanthomonadales > Wenzhouxiangellaceae. The sequence goes on from NZ_JAAWWS010000168.1 coordinate 60,302, forward strand.
CGAGCTCGGACGCAGAACCGGTTCGAACGACTGACGCTGGTCGCCGAGCCGCGGTTCCTCGGCCTGCTGCGCAATCGCCTTTCGCCGGAAACCGCCGGCGCCGTGACGCGCAGCCTGGACCTGGCCCTGACGCGCGAGCCGGTGGAGCGGATCCGCGCAGCGCTGGATCGGGACTGAACCGCCCGTCGCATCAGCGGCCCGGACGGTCGGCCATGCACCCGGGCCGGGCCCGACCCGGCGCGCCGTTCGAGCGCGCCGGAGTCGGTGTCCGGTCGACCGCTACTGGACTGCGCCACTGATTGCGTGACGCATGGAGTGCGCCTGAATCGACAGTGCAAGGCGCGGCCCGCAGTGAAGGGCCAGCCCTCGACAAGGGACGCAAGGCCGCAATGTCGGTTCAGGCGCGCTCCTCAAAAGGGCGAGCCGGAGAGCATTGATCTGCGGCGTTCTGTCGCCTGGAAAGGACACTGCCCTTCCCTGCGAGACAGGCCTTGCAGCCAAACGCTCTCCGACTCGCGATACGGTACACGAACAGTGGCGGGGCACACTACGGACAGAGATTGCTCTCGGTTTCGTACAGGCGCTCGATCTCGAAATCGCCCTGGCCGAAGCCGGTCGTCGAACGCCAGGCCACGGTCGCGGAGTTGCAGTCCAGGAACCGCAGATACATCCCGCCCCAGGGCTCGATGTCGATCAGGCTGTTGTCGAAGCCGATCTGCCGGATCTGCTCGAAGGTGGGGCCATCGGTCCGGAACAGGTCCATGGCCGCGCCGGCGCGATCGAACTGCTGTGCAGTCCCGATCATCCACATCTGGGTTCCGTCGTCGTCGTAGGTGAACCAGATCGCGACCAGCTGGTTGCGGTCGGTCACATCGATCATGAAGCCCTCGGCGTCGCGGCCGACCACCGTCCAGTTGCCGCCCAGGCCCAGCGGCCGGGTCTCGGCCGAAGACGGCAGCACCGTGATCCCGACGCTGTCGCGGCGGAAGCTGTCCAGTGGCGGCGCGGTGCCGTTGGTCTCGAACACGTCGGTGCACGGACCCTCGCCCAGGTCGAAGAAGATGTCGGCCCCGGCCGGCTGACTGATCACGCGCTGGGTGAAGGTCACCGTCGAACCCGGCGCGACCGATGCGTTGCGGAAATCGAAGGTCACCGGTTCCAGGGCGTCGGCAGCCTGGGCCGCGAAGACCCGATCCTGCGATCCGATCACGGCACCGTCGTAGCTGCCCTGGCGGGCGGTCAGCTCGACCCGGTACTGGCCCGGATCCGAGAGCCGGTAGTTCAGGGTGACCCGGCCCAGCTGGTTGGTCGGGAAATTCTCCAGGTAGATCCCGCGGCTCGGGCGGTCGCCGCCCGTGCCCCGGACCGGGCAGTCGTAGAGCGGCGGCACCGGCGGCGGCGTGCTGGCGACCACCTCGGCGACCAGGCCCTGGGCCGGGCTGCCGACGTCGCTGTCGATGTCGCCGGAGAACACGGCTCGGGTCGCGGAGCTGCCGGCCACGGCATCCATGAAGAATGCCGCGCCCAGCGGGCAGCCCTCGACGACGATGTCGATCAGCAGGTTGTCACCGGTATCACCGAACCGGAAGCCGCCACCGTCGACGACCAGGATGTCGAAGGGGTTGGTGCCGATGGCATCGATGGCCGCGTCGATCTGCAGATCGCCGCTCCAGACCACCTGGCGGTCCAGGCCCACGTTCTCCTCGAAGTTCGTGCTCAGCGTCGCCGCGGTGCGGTCGGTGGACGACAAGGTAACCGTGGTATTGCCGTAGGTCAGCGGGCCGACCGGAGCGGCCCCGCCGTCGAGCCGGAACGCGATCGAGCCGATGGTGCCGAACAGCCCCTGGTCACCGTTGATGACCTGCTGGTAACGGAACCCGTTGGAACAGGCGGCCGTATCGCCGAACGGCAACGAACTGGCCGAATCGCCCTCGACGCCGTCCAGGCCGTTGGGGACCGTGAAGACCGCGATCGCGGCGAATGCACTGGCCTGGACGGCCAGCAGCCCAGCGGCGACCAGGCCGCGGACCGCGCCGGCCCGGAACCGTGCGAATGTGTGATTGACTCCCATGACATGCCTCCAGAGGCTGCTCGGCCGCGCCCGTACCCTGCGCCGGAATCGGCACCCGGGACGGCGTACGCGGCAGGCCGCCGACCCGCGCCCCCCTCTCGTTCCACGGTAGCACCGCGTGCGACCGACCCACAAGGCGCCGCCGGCCTGTTCCTGGTGCCGGACCGGCCGGCGCAACGAAAGGGTTTGCCTACTGGAGAACGGAATCCGGCTGCAAATTCGGTCATCGGGACCTTCGGCACTTGATCGACAGGCCCGGACACGCCAGATTGGACGCTGAAGCGGCCGCGCGTCGCGCCCGTCCATGCCCGGGAGACCCCCATGCGCCTGATGCACGCCCTGATCGGCACCGGCCACCGACGCACGATCACCCTGGCCGTGCTCGGCCTGCTGGTGCTGGCCATCGCCTACCTGATGTGGCTGGATCATGAACCGGATCGCTTCGACCCGCTGGCGGTTGCCGAAGCACGCGCCGAGCGGAACGGCCACGAACTCGTCACCGGCTACGTGACGACCAGCGCGCTGATCGAGGTGATGGATACGCTGCTGGACAAGCGCGGCGGCTACCTGAACAACGACATCATGCCGCCGTGGGTAATCCTCGACAACATGCCGGCCTGGGAGGTCGGCGTGATCTTCCAGGTCCGCGACCTGGCCCGCACGCTGCGCAACGATTTCAGCCGCTCGCAGACCCAGTCGGCCGAGGACCCGGCGCTGGCCATCGCCGACCCGCAGTTCAGCTTCGACTACGGCTCGTGGTGGCTGCCGTCGACCGAGGGCGAGTATCGCAAGGGCGTCGACCAGCTCGAGGCGTACCTCGCCCGACTCGGCACGCCGAACGGCCAGGCCCGGTTCTTCGACCGCGCCGACAACCTGCGCGAATACCTGGCGGTGGTCGAGAAACGGCTCGGCAACATCGGCCAGCAGCTCTCGGCCAGCGTCGGCGAGCGCCGCCGCAACACCGACCTGAGCGGCGACCGGAGCGCCCGGCCGTCCAGCGACCTCGGCCGCGAAGTCCGGGTCAAGACGCCCTTTCTCCAGATCGACAACGTGTTCTACGAGGCGCGCGGGACGACCTGGGCGTTGATCCATTTCCTCAAGGCCCTGGACCATGACTTCGCCGCGGTGCTCGAGAACAAGAACGCCGAGGCCAGCCTCGACCAGATCATCCGCGAGCTCGAAGCCAGCCAACGGCCATTGAGGAGCCCGATGGTGCTCAACGGCAGCGGTTTCGGCATGTTCGCCAACCACTCGCTGGTCATGGCCAACTACATCGCCCGCGCCAACGCCGCGGTCATCGACCTGCGGCGCCTGCTGGAACAGGGCTGAACCCGGCTCTCCTGCACGGATTTTGACCTGGGTCAGATCGCGGTCCCGGCACCGGTGCCATGCTCCGGTTTCCGGCCGCCGGCGCGCCGACCGTGAACGCCGGAGGGACTCGTCAATGAGGAAACGCAAATGGACATCTTCGTCGAACTGTTCTCGACCTTCACCGGCCTGCTGTCGCTGTTCGTGATCGTCTTCATGCTCGGCATGGCCGTGTTCTTCGGTGTCTGGTTCATGAAGAACTCCAGGCCGCCGAGCGACGACGGCCCGAACGACGGCAAGGCAGGAACCGGCCCGAAGGGCGGCTGACCGGCCCGGTCGGGGCGCTCAGCGCGTCCGGCCGTCGAACACGTGCTTGCGCGACATCAGGAAGTTGAAGCACATCCCCACCACGCCACCGACCCAGACCCCGGCCAGCGGCGCGAACAGCGCGACCCGGCCGGTTGCCCCCATCCGGTCGGCCAGCGTCACGACCAGCGCGTAGACCGCGAAATTCAGCGCGCCGCCGAGCGCATGCACGCTGAAGAAGCGCAGCAGCTCGTCCCACAGCACCCGGCCGCGCTCCAGGTGGTGGAAGGTGAAATATCGATTCAGGAAGTACCCGGCGCACATGGCCGCGAAGTACGACACCAGTCGCGCGGTATACACGTTGAAGCCCGGCAGGTCCTTGAGCAGGTACAACAGCCCCGCATCGATGATCGCGATCGTCCCGCCGACGCAGGCGAAGCGTAGGAAGGTCGCGCGCGAACTGGTCGAACGAGCGACGCGCTGGATCAGGCTGGAATCGGGCGGAGCGGCGATCGGAACTCTCGGCGGCAGACTCGGAAGCGACGGCGCATTCTAGCCCGGCGTGCGAGACGTTGGCAGGTCGACAGCCGGTCTCGCAGCGACGCAAGGCCATTCCGGATCCGTGAGTGCAGGCAACGCGGCCGGGCGCGCAGTGCATATCGAACCGGTCTGTTCTCGTCCATTCGCAGTTTTCCTGCGGCTCCGGGTCCCGGCGACGACCGCTTCGGGTTTCCCCGACCTTTACCGGGGCCGGGGAACCGGCGATGATGGCCGGATGCCGCACTATGTCCTCAGCCACCGACGCGCCGGCAAGCGCCACGACCACGAGCACCACGCCGCGCGCTCGGCAATGGCCGATGCCATGGATCGGCACGTCGACCGGATCGGCGGTGATGTCCGGACCCACCGGCCACATCACGATACCGCCCGACACGTCGCCCGGTTCGAGGCCGACGCCGCCGACGTGGCCGCCGTGGACTGGCATCCGGAACTGATCTGCGAGCCGCTGATCCGGCATTTCATCCGGGCTCGCCACGCCAGCGACACCGGCCGGGCGCTGCCGCACGAGATCGCCATCCCGCTGCGCACCGGCAGCGCCGACTGCCTGGTGGTCCGGGTGGTCGACGAGCTCGGGCTGCCGGTGTCCGACGTGGACGTGTTCGCCTACTTCGGCAGCGCGACCGAGCGCGTCCAGGCCGCCACCCGAACCGATACGGACGGATCGGCGCGGCTGGACCACGACCCGGAGCGGCCGCTGCTGGAACTGGCGGTCGCGCCGCCTTCGCGCTGGTGGCCGCAGGTCATCGACCACAGCGCCGGACCGGAGATAACGGTCCGGCTCGCCTTGCTCCCTGCGGCCGAAGGCGGGCTCGGCTGGTGGCACCGGGAGGCGGGGCTGGAGGCGGTGGATCCGGAGCGCGGCCGCGGGATCGCGGTCGGCGTGGTCGATTCCGGCCTCGGCCACCACCCGGCGCTGGCTCACGCCAACAATCTAGGCGCCTTTCTCGACGGCGCCCACCGCGCGGACGGCGGCGACGATCGCGGCCACGGCACGCACGTGGCCGGCGCGATCGGGGCCCGACCGACCTGCGCCGAGGAGTACGCCGGGCTGGCACCCGGTGCCCGAATCGACAGTATCCGTGTGTTCGGGCCCGACGGCAGCGCCCACCAGGCCGACATCGCCCGCGCGCTGGACGTGCTGGTCCACGACCGCGGCTGCCACCTGGTCAACCTGAGCCTGGGCACGGCGTCCCGTTCGGAGCTGGTGGCCGACGCGCTGCTCGATGCGGTGCAGGCCGGCACGCTGGTGATCTGCGCGGCCGGCAACACGGCCGGCCCGGTCGAATACCCGGCCGCGCTGGCCGAAGCGGTCGCCGTCACGGCGCTGGGCCGGCTCGACCAGGCCCCGGCCGGCACGCTGGCGGCGCACCGGATTCCGAACGATGCCCGGCTGCGCGCCGACCCGGTGTTCATCGCCAACTTCAGCTGCCACGGCGAGTCGATCGACGTGGCCGGCCCGGGCGTGGGCATCATCTCGACCGTCCCCGGCGGCGGCTGGGCCGCCTACGGCGGGACCTCGATGGCCGCCCCCCAGGTCACCGGCGCCCTGGCCGCACTGTTGGCCGACGACCCCGACTACCCCGGCCTGCCCGCCGATGCCACCCGCAGCGCTCGCGCCCGCGCCGTGCTCGTCGAACACAGCCGCGACCTGGGCCTGGATCCCATCTACCAGGGCCACGGCCACCTCCACCGCTCGTCATGAGCTCAGCGCGTCGATCGCCCACCCTGGATCATGAGTGGGAAGAGGACAAGGAGCGAAGGGCGCAACGAAAGATGGGCGAAAACGGAATCGACCCGTGGAGACCCTGCGGGAACCGGCCGCTGCCGAAGTGCTTCGATCGATGCCTTTCGGGCGAACCTCCATCTTCGCTCGTTCCGAACGACGGCCTTGCCCGATCCCCCGAAGCCGCGACTCCACCACCAGAACGCTTTGCTTGGCGTCCTTCGCTCCTTGCCCTCTTCGCGACCATGATCTGAAGTCCGCAGCCCGATGCCGCGAACGATCGCTCAGCCCCGACGGCGGTATTTCTGGAACGAGGCTTCGGCCAGGCCGGTCGGGTCCAGGCCGAGGCGGCGGAGACGGGCGGGGTCGGGTTCCGGCGCGCCGATCGGCGGCACGTACAGAGTCGAGGCCTGGGTGAGGTCGAGCTCGTGCAGCCGGTTCAGCGGCACCCGGTCGATCCGGGTTGCGTCGAACGGACCGACGGCGGCCTCGTAGACGATCACGGCATGCGCGTCGGAATAGCTCTCGGCCAGCAGGTCGGCGAGCGCGCGCACCCAGGTCGGATCGGTGCGGAAGGTCGATCGCGAGCGGTCGCCGAGCACCGCCAGCTGCCACAGCACCAGCGGCGTGCGCGGATCGAAGCGCCGGGGGTGGACCAGGAAATCGGCCGCCTCATAGGTCTGCAGCCCGCTGACGCCCGGATCGATTCCGAGGTCGGCCACCAGGCAGTCCTCGGCCGAGATACCGGGGTACATCGTGGCCTCGAACCCTTCCGAGCGAGCCTGGCGAACCGCCTCGTGGGCCGGCCAGACGAACACGCCGGGATGACCGTAGAACGCCGCGCAGACCTGCGCACCGGCGCGGACCGGCTCGAGGATGGCCGTGACCATGCGTCGATAGCTCTCGTCGCGCGACCGGCCCCGGGCGTAGTGCACCTGCAGCGAGACCACCTCCGGGTTCAGTTCGCGCAGCACGTCGAGCGAGAACGGGTCGGCCATGACCGCGAACACCCGGTCCGCGTGGCGGACCAGGTGACGGGTTTCGACGGTCAACTGGCCGGCCAGGCGGATGCCCGTGCCGACCACCGAGAGCCGGCCGGGTCGAACCGACACCGAGCTCAGAGAACGATGAAGTTCATGTGTGCATCTTCGGCACCGGCTTCGTCCTGCAGCGCCTTCTTGTCGCCGCTGCGGATCAAGTCCTTGTGCTCATCGGACAGGTCATGCGATTCCATGACGGCCTCCGGGTCGGATTCGAACTTCTTGCGGGTTTCCGGGTCCTCGGCCATGGTGCGGATGAACTTGCTCAGGTTTTCCTTCGACATTGCAGATCTCCTCTCGGATGGGGGGGGGTGGGTGGAGCGATCAGGAACGATACGGGGCCAGCGCGTCGGTCTCGCCGAGCCAGGCCGGCGCGTCCAGGTCGAAGACCTCCTGGAGCATCACCTCCGCAGAGGTCAGCGCGCCCTCGGCCCAGCCCTGGTAGGCGCTGTAGGCCTCGCCGCAGACATGGATGCCGGACGCACCACGCAGCGTCGCGGCCGCTTCCCAGCTCGTCCAGCCCGGCGACCAGGCGTGCCAGCCGGCGTAGTACGGCGGCGCGGCCCAGTCGACGAAGATGCCGTCGACCGGTAGCGGCACCTCCACACCGTGCATTTCCGACAGCTGGCGACACAGCTCGACGGCAGCGCGTTCAGGAAGCGGAGTGGTCAATTCGACGCCGCGACCGTCCTCGCGCATCAGCGGCGGCCAGAACGAGACCGCCCGCTCGTCGCCGAACGCGCCGAGCAAAAGGCCGTCGCCGGTGGTCGGATCCTGGCCGAGGTAGAAGCACTGCCGCATCGGCAGGTCGGTATGCGAGGCCGAGAAGTGGCCCGGGTCGATGTGCCCGGGGCCGTCCGGCACCTGCTCCCACCAGGGGTGATCGAAGACGACGAAGATCTTGCAGGCCGGTGTCCCGAACGACGAGGCGAGCGCAGCGTGGACGGACGGATCGGCGTCGAAGTCCAGTCGCTCGAGCGCACCGGTCGGCAGCGCGAGGATCACCCGGCGGGCGTACACCGGCGCGCGACCGTCGGCGAACTCGATGCGATGCACGCCGTCGCCCTCGGCCCGGACCGCATGCACGAACGCGCCCGTGCAGACCTCGACGCCCGCGGCCTCGGCCCGGGCGCGCAGCTGATCCGGCAGCCGTTGATAGCCGTCGGGCAAGCGGAACCAGTGGCCGACCAGGTCGGCCAGCGTCGAGAACGTGGCGTCGAGAGCATTCCAGTTGCTGAACAGCGCGTAGGTGCCCTCGACATCGGCCAGGGCCAGACGCGCCTCGTTGCTGACCACGCGGGCGACCAGGTTCCAGAATCCCCAGCTGTGCAGCGCTCGACCGTCGAAGGTCACGCCTCTGAGATAGGTCACGGTCTCGGCCATCGAGGATTCGGGGGCGAACGGCCAGTAGCGGTCGATCTCCGGCGCGATGCGGCGAACGATCAACAGCAGCAACTCGTGCGGCAGCTTGCCCTGCTCGTCGTCGGCCAGCCGGTACGGCAGCACGCCCGGCTCGGCGAACTCGGACATCCGGAAGCGGGTCGCGCGCAGCCAGGCGAAGTCCGCCTCCGGGGTGACGGCCTGCAGTTCCAGCTTCAGTTCGTCCTTGCACAGTCGGTAGACCAGGTCCTGCGCATCGCTGAAGAACATGCCGCCGAGCTCGGCCGGAATCGTGTGTTCGTCCTTCAGGCAGACCGAGTAGAGCCGTCCGCCGGTCCGGTCGCTGCCTTCGAAGACCGCGATGCCGCGGCCGTCGAGGCCGCTGCCGGCCAGCCGCCACGCGCTGTACAGGCCGCTGACGCCGCCGCCGATGATCGCCGTGTCGAGCACGGCGCGTTGTCGATCCGTCATCGCTGCATCTTCCCTTGTTCGTCCGCGTCGTCGGGACATGTTGGTCATTGACTCGAGGAACAGGCCACCCGATTCCGCCCCTGCTGCTTGGCGGCATACAGGGCCTGGTCGGCCTGTCGCAGGACATCGGAACGCGACATCCCCGGCTCGAAGCGGGCCAGCACACCGATCGAGATCTTCAGGGCCAGCGGTTGACCATCGTAGTGCACCGGCGCGTCGGTCACGGATCGATGGATCCTGCGCGCCACATCGACCGCCGCGCGGCCGCTCAGCGAGCGGAGCACGACGGCGAATTCATCGCCACCCAGACGGCACAGCACGTCGCCCTCGCGCAGCTCGCGCAGACAACGGCGGGTCAGCGACCGCAGCATGACGTCACCGGCTTCGTGGCCGTGGGTGTCGTTGATCTGCTTGAACCAGTCGATATCCAGAAACAGCAGCGCACTCTCGGAATTCGATCGCCGCTGGTCCTCGAGCAGCGTGTCGAGGTAGTTCTCGAAGAAACGCCGGTTGTAGGCGCCGGTCAGCGCGTCCTGATTGGCCAGGGTCATCGCACGATGCTGTTCGTGCTCGGCGCGGATCCGCTGTTCCCGAAGCTGGCCGACGCGATACGACAGGCCCAGCGCAAGGATCATCGCTTCGAGCACGCTGCCGACATAGAGTGCATATTCGGCGATCTCGGTTCGAGGAATGGCCTCGACACCGATCAGCGACCGAACGAATCCGCCGATCAGGAACGCACTCCAGCCGGCCAGGAAGATCCAGGCCGCGTTGGAACCGCGCCAGCCCGCCAGGGCCGCCGCAGCGATCAGCACGAACACCATGATCGAGGTCATGAGCTGGGCGAGCGGCCCGAACAGTGCCGCGGCGCCGAGCGGTGCAAAGGCAGTGATGCCGGCCAGGACCAGGAAGGCCAGCGCCACGACCGTCAGCACGGTACTGATCCGCGGAATACGCTCGGCCGAGCCGGAAAAAACCTGGAAGAACCGGATGGTGGCCGCCATCATCAGGCAGCTCAGCGTCACGGTGATCATCAACTCGCGCTCGCGCAGGGCCTCGGGCAGCAGGTTCTGCAGCAGGCCGGCGTCCATGCCCATGAACAACAGCACGGCCGTCATCGCCAGCACGTACATGCGATGACCGGGTGTGCGCAGGTTCAGATAGAGCACCAGGTTGTAGAAGACCAGCGCGATCACCGCACCGAAATACAACCCGAAGGCCCACATCGCGGTCGCGCGCTCGCCGAGGTACTCGGCTTCGGTCTGGATCGAGATGTCCAGCGGACTCAGCGGGCCCTGCAGGGTTTCGGCGCGCAGTACCAGCTCGGCGCGCTGGCCGGGCGCCAGCGTCAGCGGATAGACCATGAACCAGGCCGACAGCTCGACCGGCTGATACTCCGCCAGGCTGTTGCTGTAGCGCTGGAAGGCCCCGTCGGCAGTCGGGACGAACAATTCCAGTTCACGGAAATAGCGCCGCTTGACCGTGATCTTCCACGACCCGGCGTGGTGTTCCGGCGCCTGCAGCGGAATCCGCAGCCAGGCCGGACCCTCGGGCGATGCCTCGAGCGCGTCGATCGGCTGAAAGCCTTCGGCGGCCAGGACATCGGCAGGCCGCTCGAGGCTGCCGTCGTCGGGTCGAACCCACGCGGAATCCTGCACTCGAGTGATTTCGCCGGCAACCGGCAGCACGACCGGCGCCTGCCCGACGGCCGCGCTCGAAATCGCCGACAGCATGCCCAGCAGCAGCCACCGGAACCTGTGGATCGCGGTGTTCACTCCCGTCCGACTCCCTCGTTGGATGACCCGCCCCGCCCCGCCCTGCAGGCTACCCGCAGTCTACTGAAAGCCCGGCCGCAGCGCAGCGCTCGGAATGCCGGCAGGTCGCAGAATCGCTCGAACTCGCGCGGGCCCGTTTCGCGCACCACCCAGGCCGACTCCCCAGCGACGCAGCGCGCGGACACGCCCACCACGATCGCCGAGATCGCCGAGATCGCCGAGATCGCCGAGATCGCCGAGATCGATGCAACGGTCTCGAAGAGCCGGTCTCACGGCGCATCGGCCCGGCCGGGCCTCCCTCACGCCTGCTGCGCCCTGCCTACTTCTTCTTCGGCGCGTACAGGTCGGTGATCGTACCCTCGAAGATCTCGGCGGCCATCATCACCGATTCGCTCAGCGTCGGATGCGGGTGGATGGTCAGACCGATGTCCTCGGCCGTCGCGCCCATTTCGATCGCCAGGCCGATCTCGGCGATCAGGTCGCCGGCGTGCACCCCGACCACGCCGCCGCCGATGACCCGGCCGGTCTTCTCGTCGAACAGCAGCTTGGTGAAGCCTTCCGGGCGATCCATGCCCAGCGCGCGGCCGCTGGCCGCCCACGGAAACTTGCCGACGCCGAAGTCCAGCCCCTGCTCCTTCGCCTGGTTCTCGGTCAGCCCGACCCAGGCGACTTCCGGGTCGGTGTAGGCCACCGACGGGATCGTCCGCGCATCGGCAGCGCGCTTGTGGCCGGCGGCGACCTCGGCGGCCACCTTGCCTTCATAGCTGGCCTTGTGGGCCAGCATCGGCTGGCCGACCAGGTCGCCGATGGCGAAGATGTGGTCGACGTTGGTCCGCATCTGGCCGTCGACCTCGATGAAGCCCCGGTCGGTGACCTCGACGCCGGCATGCTCGGCGCCGACGGCATCGCCGTTCGGACGACGCCCGACGCAGACCAGTACGCGGTCGAATTCGGCCGTCTCCGGTGCGCCCTTGCCGTCGAACCGGGCGGTCAGCGCCGATTCACCGGCCTCGACGCCCTCGACCTTCGTTTCCAGGTGGAACTCGACACCCTGCTTCTCCAGGTGCTGCTTCAGCGGCTTGACCAGGTCAGGATCGGCACCCGGCATCAGCTGGTCCATCATCTCCACGACGGTGATCGACGATCCGAGCGCGCGATACACACAGGCCATCTCCAGCCCGATGATGCCGCCACCGATGATCAGCAGGCGGTCGGGGATCTCCTCGAGCTCCAGCGCCCCGGTCGAATCCATCACGCGCTCGTCGTCCCAGGGAATGCCCGGAATCTTCACCACCCGCGAGCCGGCGGCGATGATGCACTGTGCGAACGAAATCCTGCGGGCTTCGCCGTCGTGCTCGACGCGGATCTCGTGGGCGCCGGCGAACTCGGCCCGGCCGGTGATCACCTCGACCTTGCGCTTCTTCGCCATCCCGGCCAGTCCGCCGGTCAGCTTGTCGACGGTGGCCTGCTTGAAGTCGCGCAGCGAGTCCAGCTCGATCTTCGGCTCGCCGAAGCGCACGCCGTGCTCGGCCAGGTGCGCGGCCGAGTCGATCACCTGACCGACGTGCAGCAGGGCCTTGGACGGAATGCAGCCGACGTTCAGGCAGACCCCGCCCAGTGCTTCGTAGCGTTCGATCAGCGCGACCTTCAGGCCGAGGTCGGCGGCCCGGAACGCCGCGGTGTAGCCGCCGGGGCCGGCGCCGAGGACCACCAGGTCGACGTCGTGATCGTCATCGCCGTCCGGCGATCCGGTTTCGGGGCCCCGGTTTCCGGTTTCCAGGGCCTCGTCCCGATCCGGCGTTGAATCGGATGCACCGTCGGCAGCATCGGCCGGTTCCTGCGGCGCTTCCTCGGCGGTGGTTTCGTCGGCGCGACCGGCATCCTCGATTTCGAGCACGCCGATCACGTCGCCTTCGGACAGCTCATCACCCTCCTCGACCTTCAGCTCGACGAGCCGGCCGGCCGCCGGCGCCGGCACCTCCATCGTCGCCTTGTCGGACTCCAGCGTGACCAGCGACTGCTCGGCTTCGATCGTATCGCCCTCGGCCACGAGCACCTCGATGACCGGCACCTTCTCGAAGTCGCCGATATCGGGGACGCGGATTTCGGTTCGTCTACTCATTGGGATCCTTTACTTCAACGACTGGAACCGCAGATTTCGCTGATTACGCCGATTGGAAAAAAGCTCGCCGAGGCTCGAACCAGGCCGCTTGACCAGGATTGGCGCTTCCGGATCAACAGGGGCGGCGCCAACGGACAACCGATTTTCTTCACTCTGCGCAATCTGCGTAATCTGCGGTTGCAGTGTTTGCGGTTCGATTCAAAGCATCATCCGGCGGATGTCGCCGAGGACGTGGGCCAGGTACTGCGTGAAGCGCGCGGCGTCGGCGCCGTCGATGACGCGGTGGTCGTAGGACAGCGACAGCGGCAGCATCAGGCGCGGCTCGAAGGCCTCGCCGGTCCAGACCGGCTTCGTTTCGGCCTTCGACACCCCGAGGATCGCGACTTCCGGCGCATTGATGATCGGCGTGAACGCGGTTCCACCGATGCCGCCGAGGCTGGAGATCGAAAAGCAGCCGCCGGTCATCTCGTCGCGCGACAGCTTGCCGTCGCGCGCCTTGTCCGACAGCTCGGTCAGGTCGTGGGCCAGGTCGAGCAGGCTCTTGCGATCCGCGTCGCGAATCACCGGCACCATCAGCCCATTCGGCGTGTCCACCGCCACCCCGACGTGGAAGTACTTCTTCCAGACCAGCGACTCGCCGTCGGCGCCGAGCGAGGTATTGAACTTCGGATATTCCTTCAGCGCCGCGACCACCGCCTTGATCAGGAACACCAGCGGGGTCATCTTCGTGCCGGCGGCCTCGGCGTCGGCCTTGCTGGCCTTGCGGAAGGCGTCCATCTCGGTGATGTCGGCCTCGTCGAACTGCGTGACGTGCGGGATGGTCACCCAGTTGCGGTGCAGGTTCGGCCCCGAGATCTTCTGGATCCGCGACAGCGGCTTTTCCTCGACCTCGCCGAACTTCGAGAAATCGACCTTCGGCGATTCGGCCACGGCCAGGCCGCCGCCGGGCGCCGCCGCGCGGGCACGCCCGCCGCTCTGCATCGCGGACTTGACGTGCTGCTTCAGGTCGGTCTCGGTGATCCGGCCGTGCGCGCCGCTGCCGTTCACACCGGCAAGATCCACGCCCAGCTCGCGCGCAAGCTTGCGCACCGCCGGCGAGGCGTGCGGGATGCTCGACGGGTCGCGGCCCATCTCGGCGAACGGCACCGGCGGGGCCTTCAGGTCGCCCGCGTCGTCGCCGCCGTCCCTCGGGGCGGCCGGGGCGGGCGCCGGAGCCGGCGCGGCATCGCGCTGGCCCGACGAGGCGGCGTCGTCCTCGGCCCCGTCGGCCGAACCGCGCGCGGCCGTCTTCATCCGGCCGATGACGTCGCCTTCGGAGACCTCGTCGCCGACCTGCACCGCCAGCGACACCAGCGTGCCGCTCTGCGGGGCCGGGATGTCCATCGTGGCCTTGTCGGACTCCAGCGTCAGCAGCGACTGCTCGGCCTCGACCGCGTCGCCTTCGGCCACCAGCACCTCGATCACCGGCACCTTGTCGAAGTCGCCGATGTCGGGCACGCGGATGTCGACCTCCTCGTCCTCGGACGCGCCGCCGGACGACGTACCGGACGTGCCACCGGCCGATTCATCCGGCGATTCATCCGGCGATTCATCGGGCGATTCGTCCGACGCCGCGCCGGACTCCGGCGAGTCGCCGGCGCTTCCATCGGCGGCGCCCGATCCGTCGTCCCCGGACTCGCCGTTGTCGTCGGTCACCTCCAGTTCGCCGATCACGTCGCCCTCGGATACTTCATCGCCTTCGGACACCGTCAGCGTCACCAGTCGGCCCGACGCAGGCGCCGGCACCTCCATCGTCGCCTTGTCGGACTCCAGCGTGACCAGCGACTGCTCGGCCTCGATCGTGTCGCCCTCGGCCACCAGCACCTCGATGACCGGCACCTTCTCGAAGTCGCCGATATCGGGAACGCGAATTTCGATTCGTTTGCTCATTTTGTTCCTTGCCTCGAACGCTGGAACCGCAGATTTCGCAGATTACGCAGAATGAAGTTCACTGAAGCACGCTGGTCCACGCCGTCGTCGGCGTTTCGGACAGTCTGCGGACCCGTTTCCAATCTGCTGCACAGCGTCGTTCGTCCTCCAGAATCAGTGAAATCTGCGCACTCTGCGGTTTCCCGCAGTTCAGACCGAGGTCGGCAGCGGCTTTTCGGGGTCGATGCCCAGCTTGTCACGGGCGGCGAAGAGTTCGGAGCGGCTGATCTCTTCGCGCTGGTACAAGCCGGCCAGCGCGGCATAGGCGATGTGATGGCGGTCGACCTCGAAGAACCTGCGCAGGTTCTCGCGGGTGTCGGAGCGGCCGAAGCCGTCGGTGCCCAGGACCAGGTAGTCGCGGTGCGGAATGAACGCGCGGACCTGGTCGGCGTAGGCCCGGATGTAGTCGGTGGCAGCCACCACCGGCCCGTTGCGCTTCATCAGCAGCCCACTGATGTAGGGCACCTCGGGCTGCTCCTCCGGGCGCAGCCGGTTGCGGCGGTTGACCGCCACGGCTTCCTTGCGCAGCTCGTTGAAGCTGGTCACCGACCAGATGTCGCTGGCGACCCTGAACTGCTCGGCCAGGATGTCGGCCGCGGCGATCACCTCGTTGAGGATCGCGCCGGATCCCATCAGCTGGACCACGGCGCGGCGCTCGGACTCGCCGGGCTCGAAGCCCGAGTCCTTCAGCAGGTACATGCCCTTGCGGATGCCGTCTTCGCAGCCTTCCGGCATGGCCGGATGACGGTAATTCTCGTTCAGCGTGGTGATGTAGTAGTAGACATCCTCGTGCTCGCCGTACATCCGGCGCAGGCCGTCCTGGATGATCACCGCCAGTTCATAGCCGAAACTCGGATCGTAGGTCACGCAGTTCGGGATCGTGCCGGCCAGCACGTGGCTGTGGCCGTCCTCGTGCTGCAGGCCCTCGCCGTTCAGCGTGGTGCGACCCGAAGTGCCGCCGATCAGGAAGCCGCGCGCGCGCATGTCGCCGGCGGCCCAGGCCAGGTCACCGATGCGCTGGAAGCCGAACATCGAATAGAAGGTGTAGAACGGGATCATCGGCAGGCCGTTCGAGGCATAGCTGGTCGCCGCGGCGATCCAGGAGCTCATCGAGCCGGCTTCGGTGATGCCTTCCTGCAGCACCTGACCGGCTCTGTCTTCCTTGTAGAAGGCCAGCTGGTCGGAGTCGACCGGCTCGTAGAGCTGACCGAACGGTGCGTAGATGCCGATCTGCCGGAACAGCCCTTCCATGCCGAAGGTGCGCGCCTCGTCGCAGATGATCGGCACGATGTTCTTCTTGATGTTGTTGTCGCGAAGCAGCACCGCCAGCACCCGGACGAAGGCCATGGTGGTCGAGATCTCGCGGTCGCCGGACCCCTTGAGCACGGTCTCGAACGCATCGAGCCGGGGAATCTCCAGCAACGGCGCCTCGACCCGGCGCTGCGGCAGGAAGCCGCCGAGCGTCTCGCGCCGCGCCTTCATGTAGCGAACTTCCTCGGAGTCCGGCCCCGGGTGGTAGTACGGCACCTCGGCCAGCTGCTCGTCACGCACCGGCACGTTGAACCGGTCGCGGAAGTACTTCACGCCCTCGTCGTCGAGCTTCTTCTGCTGGTGCGAGATGTTCATGCCCTCGCCCGACTTGCCGAGCCCGTAGCCCTTGATGGTCTTGGCCAGGATCACCGTCGGCGCGCCTTCGTGGTGGGTTGCGGCGTGATAGGCGGCGTGGATCTTGTACGGGTCGTGACCGCCGCGGTTCAGGCGCCAGATGTCCTCGTCGCTCATGTCGGCGACCATTTCCTTGAGCTCGTCGTAGGCGCCGAAGAAGTGGTCGCGGACATAGCCGCCGTCCATCGCCTTGTACTTCTGGTAGTCGCCGTCGAGCGCCTCTTCCATGCGTCGGCGCAGCAGGCCCTTGGTGTCGCGGGCCAGCAGCGGATCCCAGTACGAGCCCCAGATCACCTTGATGACGTTCCAGCCGGCACCACGGAACACGCCCTCGAGTTCCTGGATGATCTTGCCGTTGCCCCTGACCGGCCCGTCGAGCCGCTGCAGGTTGCAGTTGACCACGAAGATCAGGTTGTCGAGCTTTTCGCGGCCGGCCAGCGAGATCGCGCCCAGCGACTCGGGCTCATCGGTCTCGCCGTCGCCCAGGAAGCACCACACTTTACGCTTGCTCGCGTCGGTGAGCTCGCGATTGGTCAGGTACTTCAGGAACCGGGCCTGGTAGATGGCCATGATCGGGCCCAGGCCCATCGACACGGTCGGCAGCTGCCAGAACTCGGGCATCAGCCACGGATGCGGATACGAGCTCAGGCCCTTGCCGTCGACCTCGGAGCGGAAACCGTCGAGCTGCGCCTCGTCGAGCCGCCCTTCGAGGAAGGCGCGCGCATAGATGCCCGGCGAGGAGTGGCCCTGGACATAGACCAGGTCGGCCCCGTCCGGGTGGTCCGGCCCCTTGAAGAAATGGTTGAACCCCACGTCGTAGAGCGTCGCGGCCGAAGCGAAGCTGGCGATGTGACCGCCCAGTTCACCGCCGCGGCGCGCCGCGCGCACGACCATCGCCATCGCGTTCCAGCGGATGATCGAGCGGATCCGGCGCTCCAGCGCGCCGTCGCCGGGCATCGACGGCTCGCGCGCCGGCGCGATGGTGTTGATGTAGGCAGTGGTCAGGTCGAACGGCAGGTGGGCACCCGAGCGCCTGGCCAGTTCGACCAGTCGGTCGAGCAGGAAATGGGCGCGCTCGGCACCCTCGCGGTCGATCACCGCGGCCAGCGATTCCAGCCATTCGCGGGTTTCTTCGGGATCGCGGTCCTCGGGATCACGACCGTCGTCGTTGAAGTACTGGTCTACCATGGGGGTGTCTACCCTGACCTGTTGTTCTTTGATCCACCCATTGTACGGGTTCGAGGTCGCGACCGACAGCGAAGCGACCCGCCCCGACCCCCGGAGATCCGCCATGACCACCCCCGAATCGACGCTGAAGACCCTCTGGCGCCTCGACGATCGCCGCGCACTGATCACCGGCGGGGGCCGCGGCATCGGCTGGGCCACCGCCGAGCTGCTCGCCGAACGCGGCGCCGAGGTCTGGCTGATGGCCAGGAGCGAGGCCGAACTCGACGAGCGCGTGGCCGACCTGCGGGCCCGCGGCCACCGCGCCCATGCCCTGCCCGGCGACATCGGCAGCGCAAGCGACCGCGCGCGCGCCGTGGCCCGGCTCGAGGACGCCACCGAGACGCTGGACATCCTGGTCAACAACGCCGGCTTCAACATCCGCAAGCCGGCCATCGAGCTGAGCGGCGACGACCTGGCGTCGGTCCTGCGCACCAACCTGCTCGGCGCCTTCGAGCTCGCCCGGGCCCTGTACGGCCCGCTGCGCCACGCCGACGCCGGCTGCGTGGTCAACGTCTCCTCGGTCGCCGGCCTGACCCACCTGCGCACCGGCGTGGCCTATGCGATGAGCAAGGCGGGCATCAACCAGATGACCCGCAACCTGGCCTGCGAGTGGGCCGCCGACGGCATCCGCGTCAATGCCGTGGCGCCGTGGTACATCGAAACCCCGCTGGCCGGCCAGGTCCTGTCCGACCCCGACTACCTGGCCGAGGTCCTGGCCCGCACCCCGCTGAAGCGCATCGGCCGTCCCGAAGAGGTCGCTGCGACCATCGCCTTCCTGTGCATGCCCGGCGCCGGCTACATCACCGGCCAGGTCCTCCCCGTCGACGGCGGCTTCAGCGTCTACGGTTTCTGATCGAGGCGTTGCCGTGGTGTCCCGCCCAGTCCTTCAGAGGATGAGCGTGAAGGCGCGAAGAGTCGTTCACGAGACAGGAACCGCAACGGCAATGCGGCCGGCGTGGCCCCGGGGCTGATGACCCCGCATCCCGGGTTTCACCGGTCATCTCCCGAGCAATGGCCCTGCTCGAGCAGCTTGAGCGTCTCCTGTTCCGAGAAAACCCCGATCATCGGTTGCCTGGGCGTTTCGGTTTCCTCTGCGTCTGTCTTCGCGCGTCTTCGCGCTCATCATCGACAGAAATCGGCTTCGAGCCCGGACGAAGACAACAGAAAAGGCCGCGGGCGGGGCCGCGGCCTTCGAGTGCGCTCGAGGATCCGACTTACCAGATGCTCAGGCGTTCTTCCGGCAGCAGGTAGAGTTCGTGGCCTTCGGTCACGCCGAAGGCGTCGTACCAGGCATCCATGTTGCGCACGATACCGTTGACCCGGTACGGCGCCGGGCTGTGCGGGCCGCGAACGAGCTGCGAGCGCAGCGAGTCCTCGGTCTGCAGGTTCCGCCAGACCTGGGCCCAGGCCATGAAGAAGCGCTGATCGCCGGTGTAGCCGTCCAGCACCGGCGCTTCGCCGCCGAAGTGCTCGTCGACGTACATGCGATACGCGTGGTAGGCGATCGCCAGGCCGCCGAGGTCGCCGATGTTCTCGCCCAGCGACAGGCGGCCGTTGATGGTCATGCCCTCGACCGGTTCGTACTGGTCGTACTGGTCGGCCAGCCGGCCGGCGAGCGTCTCGAAGCGGGCGCGCGACTCGGCGGTCCACCAGTCGCGCAGCACGCCCCGGGCGTCGGACTTCGAGCCCTGGTCGTCGAAGCCGTGGCCCATCTCATGACCGATCACGCCGCCGATGGCACCGAAGTTCACCGCCGGATCGGCGTTCGGGTCGAAGAACGGCGGCTGCAGGATGCCGGCCGGGAACACGATCTCGTTGCGCGCCGAGGAGTAGTAGGCGTTGACCCGCTGCGGGCTCATGAACCATTCCCAGGTGCGGACCGGCTCGTCGAGCTTGGCCAGCGAATCGTTCCAGTACCAGTCCGCCAGGCGCGCCACATTGCCGATCAGGTCGTCGGCCCGGATCTCGACCGAGCCGAAGTCGTTCCAGCGATCCGGGTAGCCGATCTTCGGTGAGAACGCCTCGAGCTTGGCCAGCGCCTCGGTGCGGGTCGCCTCGTCCATCCAGTCCAGCGCGTTCAGGCGCTCACCGAAGGCCCGGCCGAGATAGCCGACCAGCTCCAGCATCTGTTCGCGCGACTCGGGCGGGAAGTGCCGGGCCACATAGACCTGCCCGACCTGCTCGCCCATCCGGGCGCTGACGAACTGGATCGCGCGCCGATCGCGGGGCCGCTGTTCCTCGACGCCGTCGAGCCGCGTCTCGTAGAAGGCGAAGCGGGCGTCGGCCCACGCGTCCGACAGGAGCGAGGCATGGTTGTTGATCCAGTGGAAGGCATGCCAGGAGGCCCAGGTCTCGACCGGGGTGTCCGAAAACAGCGCGGCCAGCTGCTGGATGGCCGTATCGGTGCCGACCACGACCTCTTCGATGCCGTCGAGCCGACGCTCCTCCAGCATCACGTCCCATGGGAAGCCCGGCGCGAAGACCTTGACCTCCTCGAGGGTCATCCGGTTGTAGTTGGCCTCGCGGTCGCGCCGCTGGGTTCGGGTCCAGTGGGCATCGGCGATCGCGGTCTCCAACGCCATGACGGCGTCGGCACGCTCGCGCGGTGCGTCGATACCGGCGCGCTCGAAGGTGGCCGCGATGTAATCGACGTAGGCCGAACGATGGTCGGGAAACGGCGCGTCCTCGCGCTCGTAGTAGTCCTTGTCCGGCAGGCCCAGGCCGCTCTGGCCGAGGTGGACCAGGTAGCGCTCGGGATTGCCCGAATCCAGCGTCACGAAGGCGCCGATGATCGACCCGGTGCCGTTGCGCGCCATCCAGCGTGCCACCTCGTCGTGGCTGTCGAGCGCAAGCAGCGCATCGAGCTCGGCGCGAATCGGCTCCAGGCCCAGCGCCTCGATCCGCTCGGTGTTCATGAAGGCGCCGTGCATCGCAGCGATCTGCTGCAGCGGCGAGCCGGGTTCGGCGTCGGCGTCGGCGGCCTCGGAAATGATCGCGGCGACCCGCTCTTCGGAGGCCAGCGACAGCTCGGTGAAGGCACCGAAGCGGGAGAAACCGGCAGGAATCTCGTTGCTGTCCAGCCAGCCCTGGTTGACGTAGGCGAAGAAATCGTCGCCGGCGGCAACGCGATCGCTGACCTGCGCGATGTCGATGCCCCAGTCGCCGATGCGCGCGGCGGCGGTCGACTCCGCGGCAGGCGCGGTCACCACTTCGGACGAGGGTGCCGCGGTGGATTCGGGCGCCGGCAGCGGCGCGGGCTCCGAGGTGCAGCCGGTCAGCCCGACCAGGACCGCGGCGGCGAGAAGCGTCTTGTGCATGGGGGAACTCCAGAACGATGACGTGCAGCGGCCCGGACCGGCCGCAAGCGTGGGCGAAGATAGCCGATGGTCGTGAAGCAGGCTTGTGCCGGAGGTCATGGCACGCGCATCGGATCATCCTCTCGAACAGGGCCGATCGGCGCCGACCCGCGGCCGTCGCCGATCTGGTCTAATGACGGTGGACACGCTCGGGGACGCACCATGAAATCCGCCCGTTTCGTCAGCCGCCTCACCCGACAGACCCAGGCGCTGATCCTGGCCGGAGGCCGCGGTAGCCGGCTGGAAATGCTCACCGACTGGCGCGCCAAGCCGGCGGTCCCGTTCGGCGGCAAGTTCCGCATCATCGACTTCGCGCTGTCGAACTGCCTGAACTCCGGCATCCGGAAGATCGGTGTGCTGACCCAGTACAAGTCGCACATGCTGATCCGGCACCTGATGGAAGGCTGGAACACGCTGAACAACGACTACGGCGAGTTCCTCGACATTCTGCCGGCCCAGCAATGGCTGGAAGACGAGTCCTGGTACCTCGGCACCGCCGACGCGATCTACCAGAGCCTCGACATCATCGACGCCCGGCACCAGACCTACGTGCTGGTGCTGGCCGGCGATCATGTCTACCGCATGGATTACGGCGAAATGCTCGCCGCACACGTCGAGAGCGGGGCCGACGTCACCGTCGGCTGCGATATCGTGCCGATCGCCGAGGCGTCGGAATTCGGCATCATGGAAGTCGACGAGCGCGATCGCGTCGTCGGCTTCGAGGAAAAACCGGACCGGCCGAAGCCCCTGCCCGGCGACCCCGAGCATGCGCTGGTCAGCATGGGCCTGTACGTGTTCGGCAAGGACTACCTGCACCGAACGCTCCAGGTCGATGCGCAGAACCCGAAGAGCAGCCACGACTTCGGCAAGGACATCCTGCCCACTGCGGTGCGCGACGGCGACCGGGTGTTCGCGTTCCCGCTCGACCGGGCCGCTCCCGGCCGCCCGTACTGGCGCGACGTGGGCACCGTCGACTCGTTCTACCGGGCCAACCTCGAACTGGTCGGCGACGATCCGCCGCTGGATCTCCACGATCCGCACTGGCCGATCTTCACCAACCTGCAGCAGAGTCCGCCGGCGCGCTTTACCGATCACGGCCCCGAGGGCGGGGTGCACGTGCGCGACTGCATCGTGTCCAACGGCTGCCGGGTGGCCGACAGCCGACTGGAGGAGTCACTGCTGTTCAATGATGTCGAGGTCAACAAGCACTGTCGACTCGACCGGGTGCTCGCCCTGCCCGGCTGCCGCATCGGCCGCAGCTGCCGACTGAGCAACGTGCTGCTCGACAACGGCTGCCAGGTGCCCGAGGGCACCGTGATCGGCGAAGATCCGGCGGCCGACGCTGAGCGCTTCCACGTCACCGAAGGCGGCGTGGTGGTGGTCAACCGGGCGATGCTCGGCCAGGACCACGGTTACCTGCTGCGCCAGAACGATACGCGGACCGTTCGCGAAACCTGAGCACCCGCCGGTGGACGGAGCTCAGCGCGCCCGGGCCACCCAGGCAGTCAGGCGCTCGAGCGCATCGAGCTCGCTGCCGGCATCGACTGTCCGGTGCGGCGGCGTGGCCAGATTGGCTTCGATCCGGCCCAGGTAGCGTTCCGCAGTGCGCCGCCAGGTATATCGCGCCCGGACCCGCTCGCGGCCGGCCGGAGCCAGTTCGACCTGCCGGTCCAGCGCCTCGATCAGCCCGCGCGCGATATCGGCCGGATCGGCCGGGTCGAACAGGACGCCGGAGCCGTCGGCGAAGATTTCGCTCGGACCACCGTTGCCGGTGGCCGCCACGGCCAGCCCGCAGGCCGCCGCCTCGATCGGCGCCAGCCCGAACGGTTCGAACAGCGACGGCAGCGCGAACACCGAGCCCGCCCGGGCGAAATGGCGGTAGGCGGTCGCCAGTTGTCGCTGCGAGCGGGCGTCGACGAACAGCACGCGATCGCGCAGTCCGGCGGCGAGCACGCGGTCGCGGATCGGCGCCAGCTCGGCGCGCTCACCGGCGCCGAGCGCCGCATCGTCGGCGAAGGGATCGGCGGCACCGCGGACGAACAGGGCCAGCCTGGCACGCCGGTGCAGGGCCGGCTCGGCGACCCAGGCCTCGACGAGGCCGCCGACGTTCTTCTTCGGATCCAGGCGGCTGGAAACCACCACGCAGGGCGCGTCGGCCGGCGCGCTCGCCGCCAGCGTGGCGGCGAAGCCCGGGTCGTCGCCGTCGGCATCGGCGTGGAAGATCCGCTCGTTCACGCCCGGCGGAATCACGTCGAAGCGCGCATCGTCGGCCGGATCGATCGCGCCGTGGTAGAGCGGGTGGGCATACTGCTCGCGACGTTCGGCATCGGTCGAGGTGATCACCGTATCGGCACCCCGCATGGCCCGGCGCTCGGCCTCGATCCGGCGCGAAAACCGGTAGCGGGCGTCCATCGCGTCCAGATTGCCCGCATCGACCCCCAGCTTGTCGATCTTCTGCGCGCCCAGCGAGTGGCCGGTGAAGGTGAACGGCACGCCGGCGCCTTGCTTCAGCAACACCCCGGCCCAGCCGCCGTCGGCATAGTGGGCGGTCGCATAGTCGATCATCCGTTCGCCGTAGAAGCCACGGATCGCATCGACGAAGACCGGGAGATGCGGCCACAGCGTCTCCTTGGGCAGGAACTGCGGGCCACCGAAGTCCAGCCGGACGATCCGGACCCGGTCGGCCTGCTCGCCGAAGTCGTCCAGCGGCGCGGCAAAGCCCGGCCAGTCCGGGTCGTCGATGCGACGGGTGATCACGTCGACCTCGACGCCCAGGCGCCCGAGGGCCAGCGCGACTTCCTTGACATAGACCAGCTGGCCACCGAAATCGGGATGCTCGGTCAGGTAGGAATCGTCGCGGTCGAAGTTGCCCTGCGGATTGAGGAACGCGATCTTCATGATTCGCCTCCGGCCGGATGGACGTTGTACTCGGAATCGATGACCAGATCGGCGCGCGACCTGTGCGAGGCGATGATCGTGTGTTCGATCTCGAGCACACGGTCGATGAACGGATCCAGTTCGGATGCATCCCGGCGGCGCTTCTCGCGGTGTGCCCGGGTCTGCTGCCAGTCCCGGTCGATGAACACGCGGACATCGGCGTTCAGCAGCGACGTGTAGGTGCCCTCGGCAATCGCCACGTCGTAGCCCGACAGGTCCACGCGCTCTTCGTCGACCCGGTCCTCGGCGTAGCGGACCAGCGGCTTGGGCCGATCGACGACGCCGGCCCGGAAGGCGTCGAGATCGGCATCCAGCCGGTCGAGCCGGACTTCGCCCGGTCCGACCCAGTCGATACCCTCGCGGCGGCGGCGGTCGTTGCTCTTCGGCGGGAGACGGAAGTAGTCGTCCTGCTGGAACACGAACGGGCGGTGGCCGCGGGCTTCCAGACACGCGGCCAATGCCGCCGCCGTCTCGGATTTACCGCTGCCGGACTCACCGGCGACAGTGATCACCGGCCGGCGTGTGCCCGGCCAGCCGCGGTCGACCAGCCAGCGGTCGATGGCCTCGGCCGCCGAGCGGTGATGCGTTTCGATGACGATTCGGTCGCCCTGCATGCACGGAACCTTGATCGGTGGTGGCCCTATACTAGCGAAACCCCGCGTGATCGCAGCAACGCATGCCCAGCACCCCCGCCACCGACGACCGCGGCGTCCCGCTCCGGCTCGACAAGCGTCTGCGCGGACTGGAACGCGAGCACGGTCTCGGTGCCGCGCTCGAGGCGCTGCGCCGTCACCAGGTCGAGGTCGGCTTCATTCGAGACGACCTCAGCGAAGTCGTTCGGCACACCTTCCGCGCGCCTGACGGCAGCGGCGCCCGTTTCTCGACCCAGTTCAATCCGGCCCGCGCGCGGCGCTTCGCCGGTGCCGGCATCCAGCAGCCGCCCGAAGGCGTGGTGCCGGTGCACGACCGCTGCTTCCTGTGCGCCGAAAACATCGCCTGGCAGCAGCAGGGACGGGAAATCGGCTACCCGATCGACGGCGCGTCGATGCCGTACACCGCCTGGATGAACCCGTTTCCGCTGGCCGTCGGCCACGCGATCCTGGCCACGGACGAGCACCAGCCGCAGCACTGGCAGGAAGGCGGCATCGATCTTGCAACGCTGGTCGAGGACCTGCTGGAGTTCGCGCATCGCCTGCCGGGCTGGATCCTGTTCTACAACGGCGTCGGTGCCGGGGCGTCGATCGAGGCGCACCTGCACTACCACGCCCTGCCACGGACACCCGGCCTGGGCCCGATGCCGATCGAGCGCGCCGCCGACCGCCACCGCGAGGGCGCGGTCGCGCGCGGGCTGTATCCGATGGACTTCGCCCATTGGCGCGGCACCCACGCCGAGGTGCTGGCCCGGGCGCGCCCCTGGCTGGCCGAGTGGCAGGCCCACGCCGGCGCGGCCGCCGACGCCACCGCCAACCTGATGGCGACCTGCGCCGAGGACGTCGAGCGGATCGACCTGTACTTCGTGCCGCGCCATCGCAGGCGGTCGCGCGGCGAAGGCCTGGGCGGGGTCATCGGCGCCTTCGAGACCATGGGCGAAATCATCTGCTCGACTCCGGAGGAGCGGATCCTGATCGAGACCGGCCAGGTCGACTACAGGACCATCCACGACCTGCTGGCCCACGTGGCGGTCGCACTCGACGACTGACCGAAGCCGGCGGATCCATCGATTCGGATTCACTCGCTGCGCTCGACCCGATACGGCACGCACCCCCGCGGCCCGGGTTGACACGCACCCCTGCCGGAAGTCATGCTCCGACGATGGATTTCACGTGCCATTCACGGGCATGACCCGACCTGCCGTCGATTCGACGTGCCGGATTCGTGAGATCCATATCGCCCGACACGCACCCAGGGAGAGCCACACCGTGCGTGCCGGCGCGATCACGCTCACTTCCCCGTAGACACAAGAGGAATTCCTTCCCGATGAGTAACTTCACGAACTCCGTAGCCGCGTTGTGCGGCGCCATCGGCCTGGCCTTCGCCGGCTCCGCCCTTGCAGAAGACGATCGCTGGATCGTCCACTTCAACCCGGGCCAGTCCTCGGCCGGGATCGCCGCGGCACAGAACGCCGGCGGACAACTCAAGCGCGACCTGACGCCGGCCGGCATCAACGCCGTCGCCATCGAGATCCCGGAAGCGGCCCTGAACGGACTGCGGAACAATCCGAACGTCGCGTTCATCGAAGAGGACGTGCGCCGCTACCCGATGGCCGAGTCGGTGCCGTTCGGCATCCCGATGGTCCAGGCCGGTGCCGGCGGTCTCCAGCCGGGCAATGGCAAGCGCACCGTCTGCATCATCGATTCGGGTTACCACATCGACCATGAGGACCTGCAGACCGCGGGGGTGACCGGTGACGGCGCCGGCAACCCGTTCATCGACAGCTGCGGCCACGGCACCCACGTCGCCGGAACGGTCGCGGCCCTGGGCGGCAACGGCACCGGCGTGGTCGGCGTGGTCGGCGACGGCAGCCTCGACCTGCACATCGTCAAGGTCTTCGGCGACGACAACTGGACCTCGGGCTCGTGCGGCTACAGCTACAGTTCCGACATCGCCGCTGCGGCCAACCTGTGCGCCCAGGCCGGTGCCGATGTCATCAACATGAGCCTCGGCGGCGGCGCCCCGACGTCGGCCGAAGAGCAAGCCTTCCAGAACCTGCTCGACGCCAACATCCTGTCGATCGCCGCGGCCGGCAACGACGGCAACAGCACGTCGAGTTACCCGGCCAGCTATCCGGCGGTAATGTCGGTGGCCGCGATCGACAGCACCAGGACGGTCGCGAGCTTCTCGCAGTACAACCCATCGGTCGAGATCGCCGCGCCGGGTGTCGACACCGTCAGCACCGTGCCCAACATCGGCGCCATCGTCGACGTGGCCGGCACCACCTTCTCGGTGCTGCCGATCGACCGCACCGCGATCACGACCGTGACCGGTCCTCTGGCCACCAACGGCGGACTCTGCGACGGGACCGACAGCGCATGGTCCGGCCAGGTCGTGCTGTGCGAGCGCGGCGCGATCTCGTTTTCCGACAAGGTCAACAACGTCGAGGCCTCCGGCGGGATTGCCGCGATCATCTACAACAACGTCGCCGGCGGCTTCGGCGCCCTGGTCGAGTGCAACGGGCCGTCCTGGCGCGCCTGCAACAGCATTCCGGCGGTCACGATGAGCCAGGCCGACGGCCAGTCGCTGCTGGACAGCGCCGGGGCGTCGACCACCGTTTCGACCCAGTCGACCGCGCCGGCCAACGGCTACGAGTCGTACAACGGTACGTCGATGGCCACGCCGCACGTCGCCGGCGTCGCGGCCCTGGTCTGGACGCACAACACGTCCTGGACCGCCGCCCAGATCCGGGACGCGCTGACGGCCACGGCCGAAGACCTCGGCGCACCCGGCCGTGACGACTTCTACGGCTTCGGCCTGGTCCAGGCCCAGGCCGCGCTCGACTTCCTCACCGGCGGCGGTGGTGGTGGCGGTGGCGGCGGCAACACCGCGCCGACGGCCACGTTCACGTTCTCGTGCGCCGAGCTGAGCTGCTCGTTCGACGGCACCGGCTCCAGCGACGCCGACGGCGATGCGCTGAGCTACAGCTGGAGCTTCGGCGACGGCGGTTCCGCAACCGGCGCCACGGTCGGCCACAGCTACGCCGGGGACGGCGCCTACACCGTCACGCTGACGGTCAGCGACGGCACCGACAGCGACGCCGCATCGCAGACCGTGACCGTTTCGGCCAGCGTCGGCAACACCGCACCGATGGCGAGCTTCACGGCCGACTGCACGGAGCTGAGCTGCTCGTTCGACGGCTCCGGCTCCAGCGATGCCGACGGCGATGCGCTGAGCTACAGCTGGACCTTCGGAGACGGCAGCTCGGCAACGGGCGCGACGGCCAACCACACCTACGGCGCGGACGGAAGCTACACGGTCACGCTGACGGTCAGCGACGGCACCGACACCGGCACGGATTCACAGACCGTGACCGTCCAGGCCGCCACCGGCGGCGGCGTGACACTCGATGCGACTGGCTACAAGGTCCGCGGCCGCTGGCATGCCGACCTGACCTGGTCCGGTGCGACCAGCTCCAGCGTCGATATCTACCGTGACGGCAGTCTGCTGAGCAGCACCGCGAACGATGGCGCCTTCACCGACGCCACCTCGTTCAACGGCGGCGGCTCGCTGACCTACCAGGTCTGCGAAGCCGGCAGCAACGTCTGCTCGAGCAGCGTGACCGTGGTGTTCTGATCACGCCCCGCAGGATCGCATGGCGATTCGGGCCCGCGTCGTTGTACGGCGCGGGCCTTTTTTTCACCGGGGGATCGGGAGCGACAGGGTCGGCGGCACCGACCGGCTCGGCCGGTTTCCGGTCAGGCGGCCGGCTGGGCGACTTCCTTCAGCGCCTCGTCCGGCAGCACGTAGGAGCTGCCGATCAGCGGGTGGCCGGGCTCGAGCAGCGTCGGGAAGGTCAACCCGGGCAGCACCTTGACGGCGAAGATCTCCTCGACCGCGTCGCTGAATCGCAGCAGGCCGACCGTCTGGCCGGTATCGAGGTCGACGATCCAGACCCCGCTGCGACGCTCCGAGCCATCCTCGGTGATCGGAATGCCTTCGAAGGTATTGGTCTCGCGGACCTGCGACAGGCCGACCAGCGCGTACTTGTCGACGAAGTCCAGGCCGCGCGTGAAGCCCGGCATCCGGGCCAGGCGTTCGGAGCGATGCGTCTTCGGGTCGTACCACGACAGCGCGCCGTAGCCGGACTCGAGGAACCAGACGCGGCCCCGGTACCAGCGCGGCGAATGCGGCATCGACAGGCCATCGACCAGCACCTTGTCGCGGACCATGTCGTAGAGCAGCCCGCCGGCGTTCTTGTCGGCCCGCCAACCGCCGGGCGTGTCGGTCTGCCCGAGCGCGGTCACGTAGCGCGGCCGGCCGTCGACCACGCACAACCCGTTCAGGTGGCAGCGATCCTCGATCGCGTAGGCCGAGACCCACGGCGGCCGCCAACGCGGCACGAAGCTGTGGTCGAGATCGAGCGTGCACAGACAGGAAAAGCGTGTATTGACGATCCACAACTCGTCGCCGGCGAAGTCCAGCTCGTGGATGTCGATGTTGCCGGTGTAGTGCACCGAGCGGGGAATGAAGCAGCCATCGTGACGTCCCTTCGGCTCGACCTTCGGTGCCACCGCCGGCGTGTTGCGGAACTCGAACACCTCGTTGTTGGTGCCGATGACCAGCCGGTTGTCCTTCGCAGCGATCCCCATCGGACGATTGAACGAGCAGAAATGGGTGTTCAGGCTGCCTTCGTCGGCGCGCAGCAGCACGACCTGGCCGGCCTGGTAGGTCGACACCGCGACCGTGAGCCGGCCCTTGTCGAGCAGGGTCAGGAAGCTGGCGGAAAATTCGCTCTTCAGTGCGTCACTGGGGTTCTCGCGAATCCGCTTGGCCAGCGCGTCGCGCCGCGCCTGCTCGGCCTCGGCCTTCCGTTTGCGCGCCTGCTGCTCCGGCGTCGGCGTGCCGTCGTTCGATCGTTCGGTCATCGTGTCCTTTCCGTCCCTGGTCGCGAGTGTGCCCTGCCACTCGCGCTACCATACCGCCAGGACGCCCGGGCACCAACCGTCATGTCGGAGTTTCTGTATCAGACCACCTGGATGCGCCTGGACGAGACCGGCCGCGACGAAATCGTCGCGTTCTGGCACCACCACGGCGCGCTGCGCGACGAGGCCGCAGCCAGGCAGCGCGTCGACCAGGTCGTCGGGGTGGCGCGCAGCGGGAGCGAGATCGCCGGAGTGTGCACCGCGATGCCGATCCGGGTTCCCGACCTGGGCCACGACCTGTACTACTACCGGACCTTCGTCGCACCGCCGTATCGCGGCGGCATGATCCTGCTGCGGCTGCTCAAGCGCGCCGTCGCCGTCCTCGAGGCGCACAGCCGGGCGCGCCCCGAGACGACCCCCGGCGGGGTCTACCTCGAACTCGAGAACCCGGCCTTCGGCCGCCGGTTTCGCCGCGCCGCCTGGCACCGCCCCGGGCTGGAGTTCATCTACATCGGGCGCACGTCCCGGGGCTTGGAGCGCCGCGTGAAGTGGTTCCGACACACCGTCGCCTGACCCCTGCCCTCGACCGCCGCCCGATCAGTTCGGCGCCTCGCCCTCGTAGCCCGCGCGGGTTGATGAAACGACACAGATCGGTATCCAGCCATTCCGTCTCGCCGGTGCCCGGCTGGATCGCACCGGCCGGACAGGGGATACGGGCCGACGGACCGGCCCGAGAAACCCTGAAGAGCCTCCGAACAGGCCTGCGCGGGCGAAACGCATCGTGTGCAAGGGCTCCGGCTCGACTTGGACCAGCGCGATTCGGTCAGGCCGAACGAGCCTGCCCGAACGAGGCGGAGGCCCTGCAACGAGCCTTCTCCGACCGAAAGCACGTTCCACGTAGGCGTTTCCAGTAATTGGCCGAACCTCGGCGAGGCGCGCCACGAGCCGGCTCAGCGCCCCCCGGACAGCGGCATGCCGGTCAGCTGCACGAACGCCGACTCGCCCCAGGCATCGAGCACGCCGTTGCGGAAGATCAGCGGCGTGGTCTCATCACGCGTGGTCCGTCCATCACCGTCGACCCGCTGGGTGCGATAGAACAGCACCGTATAGACGGAATCCTCGATCGTGAACGCCTCGCTCAGGGCCGGCGGATGCGGCATCCGCGCTTCGACCTCGGCACGCGCCATGCCCGGATCGAGCGACGTGATCGCATCCCGGTTCTCGCGCTCGATCTCGGCCCACTTGTCGCGTCGATCGACCTCATCGGCACCGATCGCCACCACGCAACCGGACAGCACGACCGGCACCAGCGCCGCGATCAGCAGACGGCTCAACGGCTTGTTCATCGAACACCTCCCGGAATTGGAATCGTGGCATCGATTATCCGGAAGAACCCTGAACAGCGCCTGACCCGGAAGTCACTTCTGCACCCCGACCGGCGACCATTCCGCCGGGCTCACTGCCGGAAGCGGCGCTGCTCGACCTGCTTGCGTCCGTCGAACTTGACGCCGAGCTCGGCGGCCCGCTCATCGTCGATCAGCTCCTCGGAAAGCCCGAAGACCTGCTGTTCTTCTTCACGCATGTGGTGCTCCAGGGCCTCTCGGAACTTCTTGAACGTCGCCAGCCAGGCCGGACTGCTCATATCGGTCTTCCGGAGCTCGTCGAGGTAATCGCTCGACTGCTTGTGCTCGGCGACGCTGTGACGCGTCTGCGGCTGACCTTCGGTCGCCTCGATCAACTCCGAGTACAGCGTCTGTTCCTCGGCAGCGGCATGCGACTCGACGTCCTGGACCAGCAGGCCGAACAAGCGTTTGCGCTCATCGGTTTCACCGGTCGTATCGGCAATCCTCCGCATCAACTCGCGGTGGTCGTCGTGCTCACGTTTCAGCTTCTGATAGATATCCATGTTCCTCGGTCCTCGATGGGTTCGAAATGACGTCCGCCGGATACGGGCACGCAGAAGACGGCACAGTGCGCCTCCGTCCCGTTCACCGCTTCGCGATGATCCAGACGGCATGAACGATTCCCGGGATGTAGCCCAATAGCGTCAGCAGGATATTGATCCAGAACTGCGCACCGATTCCGACCTGCAGAAACACGCCGAGCGGCGGCAACAGGATGGCGAAGATCACGCGAACGATGTCCATCGCGGCTGTCCCGTGAGAATTCGAACACGAGTTTCACGCATCGGACCGCGGTGATCCTTAATGTGAATCAAGCGGAGGTGCATCGGCCGTGAGCAGGGTTCCTTTTCCTGGCGTCTTGCCGGAGCCGTGTCCGGCGGCTGTGCCGGGGTTCTGGCTACAGGCGTTTCGCCACGCGGACTTCGTCCGCTTTCTGGCGACCTGTTTTTGTCAGTCGCGACAAAAGTAGGCAGAAGCGCTCTTACAGGCGGCGGAACGGGCAGTGGCTTTCGGGGCAGCGACGGTGGGCCGGTGTTCGGCCCGCGCCCTGGCTCGCTCCGGCGGCGGGGTACAGTGGCCCCGGATGCAACCCAGAAGCCGGGGCCAGGCCGATCTGTTGCTGGTCGGCCACAAGCTTCGGCTGAGAGGTGGCTTGCTTTCTTCGCGTCTTGCCGGAGTCGTGTCCGGCGGCTGTGCCGGGATTCGGGCTACAGGCGTTTCGCCACGCGGACTTCGTCCGCTTTCTGGCGACCTACTTTTGTCAGTCGCGACAAAAGTAGGCAAAAGCGCTCTTCAAAGGCGGCGGAACGCGAAGGGGCTTCCGGATTGCGTCGGTGGGCCGGTGTCTGCGAAGAGGCCGGGCTCGCTCCGGCTGCGGTTTACAGTGGCCCCGGATGCATCCTCGAAGCCAGGGCAAGGCCGATCGCCGCTGGTCGGCCACAGGCTTCGGCTGTGAGGTGGTTTGCTTTCTTCGCGTCTTGCCGGAGCCGTGTCCGGCGGCTGTGCCGGGGTTCGGGCTACAGGCGTTTCGCCACGCGGACTTCGTCCG
>NZ_JAAWWS010000168.1:92789-116367 GCF_012272825.1 Wenzhouxiangella sp. XN79A
CCGGCGATCGCGATCGGCCACTTCCCGTTCACCGACGGGACCTACTGGACCGACACGCCGATGGCCGCGCAGCCCGATTCGGCCTGGGTGGTGGACTTCGTCGACGGCGCGGCGGTGGTGGAACTGAAATCGACCGGGCAGAAGGTCCGGCTGGTGCGGGAGATTCCATGATGACCATCCACAAGACCCTGCAGTTCGGACTGCTGCTCGCTGCAGCGGCGCTGACTCCGACGGCCCTCGCCCAGTGCGCCGGCGGCAACGAGAACGGCTTCGTGCCGGCCAGCACGCCGAGCGAGGACTTCCGCGAACAGGCCGACGGCACGGTCCTCCACACCCCGAGCCGGCGCGTCTGGCAGCGCTGCGCCCTGGGCCAGAGTTGGGACGGGACGACCTGCACCGGGACCGCGACCCGGCTGAGCTGGTCGGCGGCGCTGGCCGCGGCCGAGGCGCACGAACAGGCCGGCTTCGACGACTGGCGCGTGCCGAACCGCAACGAGCTGGCCGCCATCCTGGAGGACCGCTGCTTCGGTCCCGCGCTGAATGCCGTGGCCTTTCCGGTCGCGCCGGTCGACGGCTACTGGACCTCCTCACCGGTGACCGACGGCCTCGAACAGGCCTGGCGCATCGACTTCGTCGACGGCCTCATCGAGCCGGCCTCGACCGGCACCCAGCAGGTCGTGCGGCTGGTCCGCGGCGGGCCGTGGTGATGCCGACGGGGCGGGGCTCAAGGGCGCTGCCGGGCACGCCCTCGAGCGACCGCCGTCTCCCGGGTCGAGGGGTCAACAACCAGGAGCGAGTGGGGCGCCGGCGCCTCCGGGCCAATGTCGCCGGGTCGCGACCATTCGCTCCTGCTTGCTGATCCCTTGGTCCGGATGGGGGCGGGGAGTTCGAATCAGGGATCAGGGATCAGGCGCGAGATGATGGATCGCGGGCATGGTGGATCGGACGCAGGTGGGCGGTCGACTCGGCCAGGCTCCCTGCTGTTCAGTCCCTGGCCTCTTTGCGCTGCGTCTCGAGCATTCTTGCCCGTTCGCCGCCGAAGAACACCCGTTTGAATTCTGCCCGGCTGACGGGCACGTAGCGGTCGTTGCCGCCGATCTCGACCTGGGCGCCGTCGGTGATGGCGCGGCCGGTGTCGTCGACGCGCACGACCATCGTGGCCTTCGAGCCGGTGTGGCAGATGGTCTTGAGTTCCTTCAGTTCATCGGCCCAGGCCAGCAGGTACTGGCTGCCGGTGAACAGCTCGCCGCGGAAGTCCGTGCGAAGGCCGAAGGCCAGCACGGGGATGCCGAGCCGGTCGACGACCTCGCCGAGCTGGTGGACCTGGTCGCGCGACAGGAACTGGGCCTCGTCGACCAGCACGCAGGCGATCGGGCCGCGGGCCTCGAGGTCGGCCTCGACGGTGGCCAGCAGGTTCTCATCGGCTTCGAACGCGAAGGCCTCGGCTTCCAGGCCGATGCGTGAGCGCACCGTTCCACGGCCGGCCCGGTCATCGAGCGCCGGGGTCAGCAGGTACGGCCGCAGGCCGCGCTCGCGGTAGTTGTGCGCCGACTGCAGCAGGACCGTGGTCTTGCCGGCGTTCATCGTCGAGTAATAGAAGTACAGCTTGGCCATCAGGGCATGCGGATCCAGACCTGCACGGTGTCCAGTTCCGGCCGGTCGTCCAGCCAGGCCTCGAGTTCGGCGACCAGTTCGTCGCAGGCCGCGCAGTCGGCGCGGCCGTAGAGCACCAGTACGATCCGTTCCTTCGGCAGGTCGTCCCGGGTGACCGGCTCGCCGTCCGGCGTCCGGGCGTTTTCCAGCAGCACCTCGAGCTCGACCATCGATCGGTCGATGCGGAAGGCATCGATCAGCAGGTTCAGCTGGCGCTCGAAGCCGGTCCGGATACCGTCCATGTGGAAGGCCGGCGAGTCGTCGCGATGGTAGACGAACAGGTGCGGCACGTTGCGGATGGCACCGCGTCGCTTGGCCTGGGCGCGCGCGTTGCCGGGCAGGCGCTGGTGTTCCAGCACGGCCGATTCGCTCTGGACCAGCTCGATCCACTCCTCGGCGGGCTCTGCCGCCACGGACGCTGCGGCGAACAGAACGAGGATCAGGAGCGCCCGCGCAATCGGGGTCGAAGGGGGAAGGGGAAGCGATCGGATCATGCCGTCGAGTATATCCGCGGGCGATGGTGAATTCCCGTCTACGCCAGTCCGGCGGGCGGCGACGGGCGGGGTAGAATGCCGCGCCTATGTCCGGACTCAACCCCCAGCAGCGCGAAGCGGTCCAGCACGTCGAAACGCCCCTGCTGGTGCTGGCCGGGGCCGGTTCCGGCAAGACCCGCGTGATCACCGAGAAGATTGCCTGGATGATCGGCCAGGGGCATTTCCGGGCCAACCAGATCGCCGCGATCACCTTCACCAACAAGGCCGCCAAGGAGATGCGCGCACGCATCGGCAAGCGGCTGAAGCGCAAGGCCGCCGAGGGCCTGACGATCTCGACCTTCCACAGTCTGGGCTGGCAGATCCTGAAGGCCGAACCCGAGGCCGCAGATCGCGCGCGCGGCATCAGTATTCTCGACCAGCACGCCTCGGCCGACCTGGTCCGCGAGCTGCTGCCCGGCCAGGTGAAGAACGAGCAGCTCTACATGACGATGTCGGCGATCGGCGCGCTGAAGGACGCCGGCATCGAGCCGGGAAGGGCGCTGGCCGACGCGACCAGTGAAGGCGAAGGCCAGGTCGCGACGATCTACCAGGCCTACCAGCAGCGGCTGCAGGAACTCAACGCGGTCGATTTCGACGACCTGATCGCGCTGCCGGCGAAAATGCTCGACCACCCGGAGCTGCGGACCCGCTGGCGGGCGAGGCTGCGCTACTTCCTGGTCGACGAAGTGCAGGACACCTCGGCGGCGCAGTACCGGCTCCTGCGGCGGCTGGCCGGGGAGTCCGGCGCGTTCACCGCGGTCGGCGACGACGACCAGTCGATCTATGGCTGGCGCGGTGCGCGGCCGGAGAATCTCGACCAGCTGAGCGTCGACTATCCCCGGCTGAAGGTCGTCAAGCTCGAGCAGAACTACCGTTCGGTCGGCAACATCCTGAATGCCGCCAACGCGGTCATCGCGCAGAATCCGCACACCCACGAAAAACGGTTGTGGAGCGAGCACGGCCCGGGCGACCTGATCGCTGTGCGCGACTATGTCGACGAGTCCGACGAGGCCGAGGGCGTGGCGCGCGATCTGACCGCCGCGCACGGCGGAACCACGATGCGCTGGGGCCAGGCCGCGATCCTGTATCGCTCCAACTTCCAGGCCCGCGAACTGGAGAAGGCGCTGCGCGAATACAACATTCCCTACCGTGTCAGCGGCGGGCCCAGCTGGTTCGATGCGCGCGAGATCCGCGACGGGCTGGCGTACCTCAAATTGATGTTCAACCCCGAGGACAATCCATCGTTCATCCGGGTCTTGAACACCCCCAGGCGCGGCGTCGGTTCCGGCTCGCTGGCCCGGCTGCTGGACTTCGCCCGGGCCTCGAAGCAGAGCCTGCTGGCGGCGGCCGACGACGGCCCGTTCCAGCGCGAACTGCCCGAGCGCGCCGCGCGCGGACTCAGAGGTTTCATCAACCTGCTGGTCGAGTTCTCCGACCGGGCCGAGCGGGCCGAGCGCGAGGAACTGGGCAGCTTGTTCCGCGAACTGCTCGAGCACGTCGGCTATTACGAGTTCCTGGACGAACAGGCCGACAACCCGGACCAGGCGCGCCGCAGAAAGCGCAGCCTCGACGACCTGGTCGGCTGGGTCGAACGGCTTTCGAAGGACTGCAGCTCGGCCGACGAACTGATCGCTCGCATCACGCTGGCCGCCGGCCCCGATGACGAGCGCGAGAACGCCGACGAAGTCCGCTTGATGACGCTGCACGCGGCCAAGGGCCTGGAGTTCCCCCGGGTCTGGCTGGTCGGGCTGGAAGAAGGCCTGATGCCGCACCGCAACAGCGTCGATGAGGGCCGCATCGAGGAAGAACGCCGGCTGATGTACGTCGGCCTGACCCGCGCCGAGCGCCAGCTGACGATCAGCTTCTGCCGCAGTCGTCGCCAGTTCGGCGAGTCCCGGAAGTGCGAGCCCAGCCGATTTCTCGACGAATTGCCCAGGGAGCTGCTCGACTGGCCGGGCAAGGACGGTCGCAAGCAGGTCGATGCGGGGGCTGCACGCGACAACATCGCCGCGTTGAAGGCCCTGCTGGAGGGCTGAGTCCGGGCATCGGACAACCGCGTCGCGCTGAAGCACCAGGGACGCGCTCCTTCATTCGAACGCCCGGCCGATCCAGCCTCGCCCGTTGCTGTTTCCGGTGCGTGCTGCCGAGGCGGCGTTCGCTGCAGCGATGCGGCTCGTTCGCTCCGGGGTCGGCGTTGCACGCAGCACGCAGCACGCCGCACGGCGCCGAGCTGTTCCCTGGTCTTCAAGCGCCGGTTCCGATCGACCGCGCACCGAACCCATGGCCAGTGGCCTGCCGTCGCGTATTTTCGCTGGACGCCGCCGCCACGCGCGCCGCAGGCGTTTCACGGCAACGCCGATGGGTTTCACGGCATCGCATTCACGCGACGTTCACCTCCGGCGCCGGCGTGTCGTAGGGTAATGGGTACACCTGACTTCGCGCGATCCGCCTGCGATAAGGAGACAGACATGAGTCATCCGATCGATCCCACTGGAGAACGCAGCAATCACAAGCTGGCCGCGGTGTTCGACACGGCCACGGGAACCGACCGGGCCCGACAACGGCTGGTCGATGAAACATCGCTGAGTGCCGACCAGATCGACGTGCTCGGCCCCGACAGCGCGGAAGCCAATCGCCGCCTGCTACCGGAAAGTCGCGGCATCTGGCAGACCGTGCTGCGTTCGCACCTGGTGCTTGGGCTGGCCGGCGCCAC
The DNA here is from genome assembly GCF_012272825.1 of Wenzhouxiangella sp. XN79A. Classification (GTDB taxonomy): domain Bacteria; phylum Pseudomonadota; class Gammaproteobacteria; order Xanthomonadales; family Wenzhouxiangellaceae. The sequence goes on from NZ_JAAWWS010000168.1 coordinate 97,689, forward strand.
GCTCGGCCTGGCGCTGTTCCTGATCCTGCTGCTCGGCGATATCCGGTTCGTCGTCGACAATCCGCTGCTGTCGGTGCTGGTGTTCGTGCACGTGTTCACCCTGTTCGGGCTGATGGTCGGCGGCCTGGTGTCGCTGCGGCCCGATCAGGTGCCCTACCTGCGCACCGCCCGCTCGGCGCTGGCCGCGGGCAAGTCGGTGCTGCTGGTGCACGCCGGATCCAGCGCGGAACTGGCCGAAGCCCGCTCGTTCCTGAAGCAGCCCGCGCTGAAGACCGTTCGAACGGCCTGAGCCTGGGCGGGCCGTGCGGTTCGCAGCCGCGCGCCTTTTCTTTCCTCGGGTTCGACCCCGATCGCGAATTCACGCGAAGGAGTAATCGAATGTTCGTCGAGAAGATCAAGAGTGACGGCCTTGCCCACCTTTCCTGGGTGATCGGCGGCGACGGCGAGGCGGCGGTCATCGACCCCCGCCGCGACTGCGAGGTCTATTCCGACATCGCCGCGGCGAATGGATGCCGCATCACGCATGTCTTCGAGACCCATCGCAACGAGGACCTGCTGTCCGGGGCCCGCATCCTGGCCGAGCGCACCGGTGCGAAGGTCGTCCACGGACCGAACGCGGCCGGCGACGTCGTTTATGCCGAGACCGCGCGCGACGGGGATGAATTCGACATCGGCAGTGTACGGATCCGCGTGCTGGAAACGCCGGGGCATACCGACGACAGCCTGTCGTTCGCCTACTACGACACCCTGTTCGGAGACGAGGCGGTGGGCGTGTTCACCGGCGATACGCTGTTCGTCGGCGACGTCGGTCGAACCGACTTCTATCCCGATCGCAAGCGCGAGGTCGCGGGTCTGCTCTACGACAGCCTGCAGAAACTGCTCGCGCTGGGCGACCAGGCCGTCCTTCACCCTGCGCACGGTGCAGGTTCGGTCTGCGGCGACGCCATGGCCGACCGCGAGGTCTCGACGCTCGGCTACGAGCGTCTCAACAACCCCCGCCTGCAGATCGACGACCGCGAGACCTTCATCGACGAAAAGGTTGCCGAACACCACCGCCAGCCGCCGTACTTCCGCCACATGGAGGCCGGCAACCTGAAAGGTGCATCGGCGATCGTCCGTCCGGTTCGTCCCGCGGCGATGGCCGTCGACAGCTTCGAGGCGGCAGTCGATGGCCGGGTCGTGCTCGATGTGCGCAGCGCTTCGGCCTATCTCGGCGCACACCTGCCTTCGAGCCTTGCGATTCCGGAGAGCATGATCGCCAGCTTTGCCGGCTGGTTCCTTTCGCCGGACGACGAGCTGCTGCTGGTGGTCGAGGATGCCGACCAGGCCGAGCGCGCGGCTCGCTCGCTGGCCCGGATCGGCTTCGACCAGGTTCACGGCCATCTCGTCCCGTCGCTGCCCGACTGGGCCGCGGCCGGTCACCGCTTCGACCGCGTGCCGGTGATCGACACCGGCGAAGTGAAGCGCCGGGTGGAGCAGGATCCGCCGAACTGGGTCCTGCTCGACGTACGCGACGACAACGAGCTGGAATCGGGTCGTGTGCCGGGCTCGGTGCACGCCTACGTCGGTGAACTGCCCGAGCGGCTCGAGACCCTGGACCGCGATCGCGACTACACGGTGATGTGCGGCAGCGGCAGCCGCGCGACGATCGCGGCCAGCCTGCTGCTGCGAAACGGCTTCGAGAACGTCGACCTGTACCTGGGCTCGTTCTCGGCCTGGGCGGGCCGAGGGCTGGAAACCGCGCAGTAACGAACGGGCCCGGCTCGGTTCTTTCAGTCCGGCCGGCGTCCGCCGTGGTCGTCGGGAAAGCCGACGTCGTCGGGGACATGCAGCGGCAGTTCTCCTTTTTCCGGGCGCAGGCGCACGTGTGCGTGGCGGCGGCCGATGACGACCAGCGCGCCGGCCGAGGCGAACATCAGCAGGCCGTAGAGCGCCGAGGGCATCGCGATGTCGGCCGAACCCAGCAGCGTCAGCGTGACGGTCAATCCGATCGTCGAGTTCTTGATTCCGAGTTCCATGGCCAGCGTCAGGCCGTCGACGAAGTCGTGGCCGGCCCACTTCGCGATCGCGAGGCCGGCCCCGATCCCGAGCAGGTTCAAGGCGATCACGGACGGCCCGGCCTCGACCAGCAGTTCGCCCAGATGATCGCGGGTCTGGATCACGATCAGGACGACCAGGGCGAACAGGACCAGCATGCCGAAGGCGCCCACTGCGCCTTCCAGCCGGCCGGCCAGCTCCGCCTTCCAGGCCCGCAGGGCCATGCCCAGCATCACCGGCACGAAGACCAGCGCCAGCAGCATCGCGATCGTCTGCGTGATCGGCAGCTGCAGCGTCGAATCGAGGCTGCGCTCGGTGAACAGCTCGATCGCCCAGTTGGCGAACAAGGGAAGGGTCAGTACGGTGATCAGGCTGGCCGCGGCCGTCATCAGGATCGACAGCGCCAGGTTGCCCCTGGCCAGGAACGCGAACACGTTCGAGGTCGTTCCGCCCGGGCAGGCCGCGATGATGACCAGGCCGACGGCAATCGCCGGCGGCAGCTGCAGCGCCCAGGCCAGCGCGAAGCCGACCGCAGGCATCAGCACGATCTGCGCCAGCGTGCCGAGGATCAGCGCGCGCGGGTAGTAGACCACGTTGTGGAAATCGCGCAGGCGCAGCGTGAGGCCGACGCCGGTCATGATGATGAACAACGAGATCGGCAGCCCGACCTGGATCAGCGTGTTCCCCTGCAGCGCGTTGGCGAGGGTGGTGTCGGCCGGGTTGCTCACGAAGGTCCTCGTCTGGGCGGCTTCCCGCGCAACGCCTGGTACGCGAGCGACGGGTCGCAGCTACGGCATCATCTTACGCGGTCTGCGTGGCGCCGGCTTCACGGCTTCGAATGCGCCCCGACCGAGGCGGCCGTCAATTCCAGGGCAGCGGCTTGGTATGCTCGAGGTGCCTCTCACCTCGAGCCCGAAAGAATGTCTTCGAAAACGGTCGTCCTTGCCTACAGCGGGGGTCTCGATACCGCCTGCATCCTCAAGACGCTGATCCAGCAGGGTCACGACGTGGTCGCCTATGTCGCGAATGTCGGTCAGCTCGAGGATTTCGACGACATCGAGCGTCGAGCCCGCGCGACCGGCGCCAGCGAGGTGTTCGTCGAGGACCTGCGGCAGGAGTTCGTCACCGACTTCATCTGGCCGGCGATCGCCGGCAAGGCGGTCTACGAACATCGCTACCTGCTCGGCACTGCGCTGGCCCGACCGGTGATTGCCAGGCGGCAGGTCGAGATCGCCCGCAGCTGCGGCGCCACTGCGGTCGCCCACGGCGCAACGGGCAAGGGCAACGACCAGGTGCGCTTCGAGCTGGCCTTCGCCGCGCTGGCGCCCGATCTCGAGGTCATCGCGCCGTGGAAGGACCCCGACTTCCTGGCCCGCTTCCAGGGCCGCAGGGACCTGCTGGCCTTCGCCGCCGAGCACGAGATCCCGGTCGAGGCGACGGCCGAGAAACCGTATTCCAGCGATGAGAACCTGATGCACCGTTCCTACGAGGCCGGGATGCTCGAGGACCCGGACGCTGCCCCGCCGGCCGATATGTTCAAGCTCACTCGCGCGCTCGAAGACACGCCCGATGAGGCCGACCGCATCGTCGTGCGCTTCAAGGATGCAATGCCGATCGAGGTCGAGCATCTCGATGACGGCACGAAGACCAGCGACCCGGTCGAGCTGCTGGGCTATCTGAACGAGATCGGCGGGCGGCACGGCATCGGCCGGATCGACATCGTCGAGAATCGCTTCGTCGGCATCAAGTCGCGCGGCGTCTACGAAACACCCGGCGGCACCATCCTGCATGCCGCGCTCCGGGACCTGGAAGGCATTGCGATGGATCGCGAAGTGCGGCGTCTGCGCGACATGCTTTCGCCGCGCTTCGCCGAGATCATCTACAACGGCTTCTGGTTCTCGCCGGAAATGGACTTCATCGAAGCCGCGTTCGGCAAGTCCTCCGAGCTGATCGACGGCGAAGTCCGGCTGCGCCTGTTCAAGGGCAACGTGATCGTGGAAGGCCGTTCCAGTTCGAGTTCGCTCTATGACCCCGACCTGAGCTCGATGGACATCGCCGGCGGCTACGACCAGCAGGATGCGCGCGGCTTCATCCGGGTCAACGCCCTGCGCCTGACCGCGCACCGCCTCATCCTGGAGCAGAGCGAAGACGATTGATCCGCTCCGGACCAGGGGAATCGCCAAACGAATCGAACAGGAGAATCGCATGACCTACCACATCTCGAAAATCATCGATGTCCCGTTGGACCAGGCACGCCAACGCGCGATCGATGCACTGGCCGATGCCGGCTTCGGCGTGCTGACCGAAATCGACGTCCGGGCGACGATGAAGAAGAAGCTCGACCGCGACATGCCACCCTACGTGATTCTCGGCGCCTGCAATCCGGAAATGGCCTGGCAGGCCATGCAGCACGAGCCGAAGATCGGAACGATGCTGCCGTGCAATGTCATCGTTCGCGAAATCGGCGACGGTCGCTGCGAGGTCTCCGCGGTCGATCCGGAAGCCTCCATGCAGGCAATCGAGAACGAACGGCTCACGGCCGTGGCCGGGGATGTCAGGTCGCGGCTGGAAAGCGTGATCGAAGCGCTCTGACCCCGCGGCGCGTCGAGCCACACGACCCGGGCACCTTGCGATGCAGGCATTGCTGGACTACTGCTCCTCCCAGTCCGGCATGGTGGTGGTGCCGATCGAGGTGCTGTCCGAGGCGGGGCTGGACCCGGTTGCACGGACCGCCTTGCTCGAGCGAGGCCTGCTGACGCAGTTCGAGTGCGAGCGCATCGACGCGATGATCACCGCGTACTGCACCCGCGCCAGGACCCTGGCCGGGGCCTCGCGGCAGTGGTTTCCGCCCCGGGTCCAGCACCTGTGCCTGGTGCGCGACGGGGTCAGGACGCGGCCGTACTTCCAGCCGTTTCACGCCAGCAGCTGGTTGCTGTACAGCGACGACATCGCCGAGGCGACGTCCAGCCTCGAGTTCGCGATCTTCCTGCTGTTCCAGGCCGAGCGGCAGTACCTGCAGCAGCAGGTCGGTGCCAGCCTGCTGACCAACCTGCCGTACCTGCTGATCCTCAATGCCGAGCAGCTCGCGGACTTCCTCGAAGGGTGCCGGCGCACGACCCGGCCGGACGCCGAAGGCTACCGCGCGCTGGCCGAGGCGCTGCCATGGATCCGCGAGCTGCATCACGAGCGGTTCAACCCGCCCGTGCCGCGTCGTTCCGGCGACCGGCGCCTGGCCAACGGTCTGATCGTCACGCCCGAGCAGCAGCAGCGGCTCGACACCCTGCACCGGCGCTGGATGGCGTCGATCGAGTCGGTGGTCGTTGCGCATCGCGCCTCGACCGGCGCGCCATCGGCCGCGTCCGGCCGCAAGCTGCTGGAGTGGCTGGAGGCCGCGTCGCCGCACCTGGTGCTGACCGGCGAGCGCGGTGAAGTGCTCTGGTCGGGCTCGGGCGCCGACGGCGATGCGCTGGGCCGACTGGCCTCGCGGCTGTCGCCCGAAGCCGAACGCTCGGTGCTCGCGGATCTCGCGGTCATCGACGGCAAGAGCCGCTTGTTCCTCCGCTCCCTCGCCGACCCGGACGACCTTGCCCGGCCGGCGGCCTGGATGAGCGAAGGCGGCCTGAGTTACCTCCACGGTGACACGCTTCGCATCGCCTATTCGCTGACCGACGATCCGGGTCGCCTGTGGCAGGTCTCACCGCCTTACGAGCGATTGATGCTGGCCGCGCGCACGATCCACGAGTGGGGGCACCAGGCGGCCGAATCCGGTTGGGTCCGGGTCGATCCGCGGCGGATCGACGAACGCCGGGCGCACGAACAAGCGCTGGTCGAGCTGCTCGACCGGATCGTGGAGGATCTACCCGTTTCGATGAAGCCGGCGCTGGTCGCCGCGCTCGGCCCGCCCCGGGCCTCGGGCGAAACACCCGGTCGGCGGATGTTGCGCGGCCTGCTGCTGCGGATCGACGACTACAAGGCCAATCGCCTGGCGCGGCACTACCTGACCGACCAGGAAATGGACACCTACGTCCGCAACAACGTGGGATCGCGACTGCTGGCCTACGCGCCCGAGCAGGCCTTGACGCACCTGCTGCGCGTGGCCTACGAGTACCAGTACCTCGAGCTGTCGAGCATCCGCGATCCGATCGACTGGTTCATGAACAGCACCTGGTTCGAGCCGCTGTTCGTCGCACCCGGCATCCTCGGGATGGAGGATTTCCACGACCTGACCGACCGGATCGGTCGGATCTGCGACTGCTACGCGATCGACCCCGAACGGATCAGCGTTCCGCGGCAGGCGGATCGAGGGTCGACTCAATCGATGGGGCCGCTGTCGTCGTCGGACTGACGATTCGGCACTGCGATGGCGGTCCAGGCCGTGGCCGTCGACAGGATCAGCAGGATGACCAGGGCGATGCCGGCCAGCGCCAGCTCCGGGAGATTCGTGAAGAACACCAGGTAGACCCAGAACGGCGTCAGGACCGCGATCAATGCGACGACGATGACGGTACGGAAGCCGGCGGTCCCGACCCATGATGTGTTCTTGTCCGGCTCCACGATGCCTGGTCTCCCGGTGGATGTCGATTCGAGCAGGTATCGTAAGCCATTCGTTCGGCCGGCGTGTCCACGACGGGTTGTCGGGCGCGGTTTCCTGCCATGCCGTACAATGCGCGCGGCGCGCTGGGGCGGGAAACCGACAATCAACATCCTGCACGGCATTCTTGAGGCGGATTTCAAGAACCTGCCGCAAGTTCATAAGATGCTGAAAGTTATAAAAATAAATCGGATTTTTCTGCAAAAAGGTGTTGACAGCAGGGTGGGAACGGGCGCAATCTGATCCTGACGCGGAAGCCTCACAAGGGTGAAGCGGCGCTAGAAGGCTCGATCCAGCGAGATCTGGCGGCAAACGTGGAAACTGTTCGCAGGAACCGGGTTTGCTGAGCATCAGGTGACCAGCGCTAGCGCTCCAATCTCAAATTATCCGCGGACAAGCCCCGGTTCCAGAAGACCGGGGTTTTGTTATGTGGGGTTCCCGATATCCGCCCGAGTGTCGTTCCCACCTCGCCGGGATCGGCCTGCTTCGTGGATCGGTCCGGACGACCGGCTCCGGCCGGTTTCTCGAACACCATGAAATTCTTTTGCGGCAGCACATCCTCGGTGCGCAGGTGCCGGCGTCCAGCCGCGCCCATTTCCTTCACCGCCGGCGCCTCGCTCCGCTTGCACAGCGGTTTGATCGGCGCGAACGGATCCGCGGCACGAGATTCGATCGGCACCAGGGTTCCGCCCGGCTTCAACGCGTCGACCATCGCCGTGCACACCTCGAACGGGTGCGAGAACTCGTGGTAGGCGTCGGCGAGCAGGAACAGGTCGACGGCGCCGGGCGGAAGGCCGGGGTCGGTGATCGAGCCGGGCACCGTCTCGATGTTGTCCGGCGACCCCTTCCGCTTGCGCGCATCGATGATGCCGAGCATTTCCTGCCGGCTGTCGATGGCCAGCAGCCGGCCGTTCGGCACGCGCCGGGCGATCGGAATGCCGAAGAAGCCGTGCCGGCATCGATGTCGGCCCCCGCGTCATGGTTCGGTCCATCGTGAAGGATGCACGGCCGCGGAGGCCCGGGCGGCTTGTCCATCGTCAGCGCAGGGAAGCCCATGCCGGTGCCGGGAACACAGGCAGGCGGCATCGGAAGCGCTCGGCTCCCGATGCGGTTCAGCGGGGGCAGGGGATCTAGGAGTGACTGCCCGCGTTGCGGCGCGGCAATGCCGAGGCGGCCCACGCGACGGCGGTCGAAAGCAACAGCACGCTGACCACCGCGATCGCTGCCATCGCGGCGACCGACAGATTGGCATTGACCAGCAGGATGACCCAGAACAGCGACACGAGGGCGATCAATGAAGATACCAGGACGGTGCGCTTGCCGGCGGTGCTCATCCAGGACATGTTCTGTTCGTTCTGCATGGTCGTGATCTCCCTGAAAACATGATTTCTTTGGCAGTGTGCGGGCCAGACTATAGAGCGCGATTCCGGGGCGGGAATTGACGGACATCAATCGGCTGGTACTTCAGAAATCTTCGATATAGCGGTGTTCGGACGATCGGTCCGCTTCGGAATCGAGGCGATCGGTGAGGCTCCTCTCGGCCTTGCCGGCCGGCATTGACAGGCCCTGTGCAACGGCTGCGCGACACTTCGACGATGAACGATGGAAGCCGCATACGAGGCGGAGGAACCTGCGAGCTGTGCCAACGGCACGTGCGCGGACTCACGCGTCACCACCTCATTCCCCAGACCCGGCACAGCAACCGTCGCAACAAGCGCGACTTCGATCGCTCGGACGTCAAGCAACGCATTGCGCGGCTGTGCCGGCCTTGCCATGCGCACGTGCACGCCACGCTCGACAACAAGCAGCTCGAGCGCGAGTTCAACACCGTCGAGGCCTTGGCGGCGCATCCGGAGATCGCGCGTTTCGTCGAGTGGATCGGCCAGCGGCCGGACGGAACGCGGGTCGTCTTCCGGCGATGGAACGCACCGTGATCCGGTGCCGGTCCGCCGAGATACGGGCTCGAAGGGTAATTTGAAGTGTGGATTCGCGGCAGGTATATTCGACGCAGGCGTTGACCGATGAGGCAGTACCGATCATGAACGGACTTCTTTCACGACTCTCGATGCTCGGCCTGGTCCTGGCGCTGGCCGGGTGCGCGAAGACGCCGCTGATCGAGGGCAATGACGCCTTTGTCAGCGGCGATTTCGAGGCCGCCGAGGCCACGTGGCTGCCCCTGGCAGCGAACGGCGACGTCGATGCCCAGCACAACCTCGGCGTGCTGCATCACCACCTCGGCGACACGGTGGCCGCTGCACGGTGGTGGCGCTCGGCGGCCGAGCAGCAGTTCGTGCCGTCGATGCGTTCGCTCGCCCGGCTCGAGCTGGCGAACGGCGATCGCACGGCCGCCGTGGCGCTGTTCCATCGCGCTGCGCGCTGGGGCGATGTCGAATCGGTCTCGGCGCTCGAGGTCCTCGGTGAACCGGTGCCGGGCGCCGATCTCTGGCGGGGGCGGATGGAGCAGCTCCGGCAGCAGCAGCGTCTCGCCGCACTGCGCCTCGACCATCGCATGTCCAGTCTTGATTCGAACGACTGGTGGGAGCCGTGGAATCGTCTCGACGAGCGGGAGGGCGCGGCGGACTAGTCGACCCACGCGTCTGCGCTGGCCAATACGCGCAGAAGAATTCGAGCCGGTCGATCAGGGCCACCGGCCGCTGCGAATCCTTACCTTCGATCGGATCCGGGCGGGGATGCGAAATCCGTCCTTCGTAGCATCCGCGGATTGCATCGTTCGACGAATCGTGTCCGGTGCTCCTGCCGGAAATCCGGAGGCGTGCTCGCTCGCGCCCGCCCGTGGTAGGTTTGTCGTGGCCTCGGTCGACGAGTCATCTTCATCGGAATCGAGGCGCTGGTCGTTCGGGAGACGCATGCAGCGATGGAGCGAGTCCGAGTCATTCTCGCCGCCCACGGCGAGGCCGAAAGCGCGGGATTCATCGAGAATTTCAAGGTCAGCCGGCATACGCTGGCGCACGCCGCCGAGGTCATGCACCTGCCGGCGCCGCTGCGGTGGGTAATCTGCTCCCTGGGCGGCCTGCGCAAGCGCCTGAAGGGCGGCCCCGGCTCGCCGCACAACGAGAACACGCGGCGCCAGGCGAGCGCGCTCCAGGCCGTGCTCGAGCAGGCCGGTGACGTCGACTATCGAGTCGAAGCCGCCTTCGCGTCCTCGCCGCCCTACGTCGAGCAGCAGCTGGCGCTGCCCGGGGGCGTCGATCACCAGGTCGTCGTCAGCATGATCCCGACCGATTCGCGCCTGTCCTGCGGCCTGGTCTGCCATGCGCTGTGCGAAGAGGCCGACGCCCCTCGGCAGAGGACCTCCATCGTCGCCCGGATGTGGGACGACGATGCGTTGACCGCGATCCACCGCGATCATGTGCTGGCCCGCTTCCCCGCGCCGGCGCCGGCCGCTCCCTGCTGCCTGGTGCTGGTGCTGCACGGTACCGTGGTCCGCGACAGGCACGGCGGACCGCCCGGTTTCCATGCCGGGATCGAGGAGAAGGACGTCTACGGCGAGGCCCTCCGCGCCGCGCTGATGGACCTTCCGGACCGGCCCTGGCAGCGGGTCGAGCTTGCCTACCTGAATCACGGCGTCGGCGGTCAGTGGTCCAGCCCCACGCTGGACGACTTGATGAAGACCCTGGCCGGCGAGGGCGTGAAGAGCGTGGTCGCCTATCCATGCGAACACCTGGTCGACGGTGGCGAGACCACCGGTCTACCGGCCGTGCTGGCCGCGACCGACGTGCCCGAGACCCACTGCCTTCCCTGCCTGAACGACCATTCCGGCTTCATCGACTACCTCGCCGCCCGGGTGCGGTCCGTCGAGCACGCGCGGCGCGAGAATCGCTGTACCCCGTGTCCGCTGAACGCCTGATCGGTCCCGGTCAGTAGAACACCAGGCAGCGCGTTTCCAGGCTTTCCCGGGCCGGCGCGTCGGCCGGTGCGCGCGGGTCCTTGCACGAGGAATGCGGGGTGAAGCGGGCGCGGCCGTCGGTCGCCGAATCGTAGGTCTTGAACAGCAGGACTTCGTCGCGGGTCATTCGGGGGTAGTAGTACCAGCGCTGGTCCGGATCGAACAGGGCGACCTGCAGTTCGCCGATGCGGTCGCGCCCCCGCCGTTCCACCGGCAGCAGGTCGTCGTCCTTGACCGTCGTGGCGTCGCACAGCACCAGCGGGTGATCGACCACCGGCGCACCGATCGGGCGCCAGGCGTTGATGATCGCGAAGCGCCGTTGCGCCAGGCGTTGCGCAACATCGGGCGCGTCGGCGAAGAAATCCAGCAAGCGCTTTTCGCCCGACGCGTGCGTATAGTCGTTGTGGACGATGCCGGCCGGGTCGCGGCTGCCCAGGGCGCGTTGTTTCGCACTCGACGAACTGCGGCGGGTATCGTCGAAGACATCCACGCGGCGACAACCGGTGAGGCGTTCGAGCAGCGTCGTCAGCTCGGCGTGGTAGAGGGCCTGCAGTGCTTCGTCGTCGTAGAAGTCCGGCACTTCGCTCTTGTGGGCACGCAGGCGGAACCCCTCGCGATCGAGGTCGGCGGCCGGCCGTTCGCGCCGGGCATCATGGATCTCGACCTCGTGGTTCCGGTAGTTTCCGACGTGCTCGGTCCGGTCGCCGCCGCCTTTCGAGGGGATATAGACCCTCGGGCCCGAGCGGTCGCCGAGGAACTTCAGCTGCGCCTTCAGCGGCAGTTCGGTAGAGGCGGCCATCAGCGCGCCCGGTACAAGGCCGGGCCGGTCGAGAATGGGCAGCCGATCCGATCCATGCGGCAATTCATCCGACCAAACATTCGATCGATCATCCGAATCGCACCACGACCACCGCCGTGATCACCGCCGCCCCGATCAGGTTCATGACGAAACCCTCCGCCGCCATGGTCCGGATCGGAACGCGTCCCGATCCGTAGATCACGGCGTTCGGCGCAGTCGCGACCGGCAGCATGAACGCGCACGATGCGCTGATGGCTGCCGGGACCATCAGCAGTTCGGGCGGCACTTCGGAGGCGATGGCAGTGGCGGCCAGGACCGGCATCAGCAGCGAGCTGGTCGCGGTGTTGCTGGTCATTTCGGTCAGGAAGGTCACGCCGAGCGCGATGGAAAGGACCATCAACCAGGGCGGCAGCGTGGCCAGTGCGGTCAGCTGGGTGGCGACAGCGTCGCTGAGCCCGGTCTCGATGAACCCCCGCGCGATCGTGATGCCGCCAGCGAACAGGATCAGCACGCCCCAGGGAATCCGACCGGCGGTCTCCCAGTCGAGCAGGCGTTCGGCGGTCCGGTTGCCGTTCGCGTCGCGTTTGCCGCTGGGGATGCAGCACAGCGCCACCACGGCCAGCATGGCCACGGCCGCGTCGTTGGCGTAGGGCAGGTCCAGCGCGGCCTGCCAGCCGCCGAACGGGGCGGTGCGGGTCATCCAGAGCGCGGCGGTGATGACGAAGACGATCATCACCCGCTTCTCGGCCACCTGCCAGGCGCCGGGCCGCTCCATGGCCGGCAGTGCACCGGACGCCACGCGGCGGGTCAGCCAGAGAAACATCAGCGGCAACATGATCAAGACCACCGGCAATCCCCAGCTCATCCACAGCGGGAACGAGGTGGTGGTACCGAACTGGTCGTTGACGACCTGCATGTAGACCAGGTTCGGTGGGGTGCCGATCGGCGTGCCGGTGCCGCCGAGGCTCGCCGAGTAGGCGATGCCGAGCAAGAGCGGAATCGTCAGCGGCACGAAGCGCTTGTCCTCGAGCACGGCGAGTGCGACCGGCAGCAGCATCAGCGTGGTGGCGGTGTTCGAGATCCACATCGACAGGAACGCCGCGGCCAGCATGAAGCCGAGCACCAGGCCGCGCTGGCCGAGCTTCGCGCAGGCGTGGATCATGACCAGCGCGAGGCGGCGATGCGCGCCGGATTTCGCCAGCGCCCCGGACAGCATGAAACCGCCCATCAGCAGCAGGATCAGCGGCGAGCCGTAGCTCTGCGCGACCTGGGTCGGCGTCAGCGCGCCGCCGAGCGGCAGCAGCGCCATCGGCAGCAGCGAGGTGACCGGAATCGGCACCGGCTCGGTCAGCCACCAGACCGCGCACCAGGCCGTGACGGCCGCGACCACCGAGGCGGGCGTCGACAGCTGCCAGACCTCCAGCGCGATCCACCCGGTCACGAGCGCGACCAGCGGGCCGAGCGCCAGGAACAGCGGGGTCAGACGGGACGGTGCGTCGTCGGCGAGCGCGGGTTCGCAACCGTCGTTCGGGCGGTCGGTCATGGTGTCGTGACTACTCGGCAATCCCTGGCGTCGAGGGTAGCCGATCGGAGGGCGGCGGTTCGATCGGATCGAGCGGGGTGGATCGGGACGATCCGTGCTGTACGAACCCCCGGTCTTCCGTCGATCCGCTGCGGCGGACGCCGTTCAGTCGTCGTCGGGCAGGGCCTGCAGGCTGCGGATGGTCTCGGGAATCGGGGCGATGGTGACGTCGTTTGCGCCACGCTCGACGAAGAACACGTAGCCGGAGTTGATGCCGACCAGGTAGGCCTCGACGATCTCGCCGTCGCCGAAGGTGATGCGGGTATCCGGATCCATTTCGCCGGCCGCGAGGTCTCGACTCTGGGCAAAACCCTGGCCCAGGCCCAGGCCGAGGAAGGCGCAGAACAGCGCCAGCATGCACATCGGAAGCCAGACCTTGCCGATCGGCTGCTCGCGCAGGCCCTTGTTCTTCTCGGTCGGTTTCTTCCGGGCGAGGTAGCGCATGAACTTCAGGTACGGCCACAGCACCAGCGGCACCCCGATCACGACCGCCAGCACTTCGATATCGCCGGTGACCAGCGCGATCGGGCTGAGCAGCACGTCGAGCACGTTGGAGTAGTCGATGATGTTGACGCCGAGCAGCGCGAAATGGATCGATTCGCTGGCAATCCCCAGCAGCAGCAGGTAGACGTACCCCAGCGGCAGCAGTTCGCCGGGCGGCGGAAGCCCGAGCGACTCCAGGAACCCCGGTTCCTCTTCGTCGCGATCGTTACTGCTGTTGCTGCTGTTCGGCGGCATGTTCGATCGGCCGGGCTTCGCGGGCAAGGCGGTCGAGCACGCCGTTGACGAAGGTATGTCCCTGTTCGGCGCCGAAGCGATGGGCCAGTTCCACCGCCTCGTCGAGGACGACGCGGTAGGGGATCTCGATGTGGTTGACCAGTTCGGCGGCGCCGATCCGCAGGATCACCCGCTCCATCTGGTCGAGGTTGACGTCCAGCCGCGTCAGGTGGGGCTTGAGCTTCTCGTCCAGCGCATCGCCCTGGGCGATGACTTCCCGGACCAGCTGCTCGAAATAGTCCTGGTCGACGCCGTCGAAGCTCTGTTCTTCGATGAACTGCTGGATGATGCTGTTTGCCGAGTCGTCGTTGAGCTGCCACTGATACAGCGCCTGCAGCGCGCGACGCCGAGCGCGACGGCGCGGCTCGAACGGGCTTTCATTGCGGCGCTTACCGGGCATCGACGGGGTCTCCGTTCATGTCGACGTCCATCAGGTCGACGATGTCGTCGCCCAGGGCGGCCATTTCGAGCGCGGCCAGCGCGACCTCGCGGCCCTTGTTCTTGCGCATCGGGTCGGCGCGGTCGCGGGCCTGCTCGCCGTTTTCGGGAGTGAGTACGCCGAAGGCGATCGGCACGCCGGTGCCCAGCGCGGCTTCGCCCAGCCCGCGGGCACACTCGGCGCTGATGAAGTCGAAGTGCGCGGTCTCGCCGCGGATCACCGCGCCGAGCGCGATGACCGCGTCGTAGCGGCCGGTCTCGGCCAGCTGGGCGCAGGCCAGCGGCAGCTCCCAGGCGCCCGGCACGCGGACCAGGGTGATGTGGTCATCGCGCACATCCTGCGCGCGCAGCGTCTGCAGGCAGCCGTCGAGCAGCATCTCGACGACCTCCTCGTTGAAGCGCGCCGCGACGATCGCGATGCGGCGGTTGCGGCCGTCGGGTTTCGGGTCGATGCGGTTCATTTCGGGGGATCGTCCTCGGGAACGACGTAGTCGGTGATCTCCAGGCCGAAGCCGTCGAGCGCGTGCAGGCGCTTCGGGGCGCCGAACACCTGCATCCGCCGGACGCCCATCTCGGCCAGGATCTGCGCGGCGATGCCGTAGCTGCGCAGTTCGCTGGCGGCCCGGTCCTTGCCTTCCTCGCCGCTGCCTGCGCCGTGCGCCTGGGCGCCCAGCAGCCCGGCCAGCCGGTCGCTGTCGGATTCATCATAGCCCAGCACCAGTGCCAGCCCCTCGCCGCGGCGCGCGATGTCGGCCAGCGCAGCGTCCAGCGGCATGCCGAAGCCGGGTTCGGTCAGGCCGAGCACGTCGCCGAGCAGTTCGGGCACGTGCACGCGGACCGGGAAGGAACGCTCCGGGACGATCTCGCCGCGCTGCAGGGCCCAGTGGAGCTTCTGATTGATGCGGTCGCGGAACACCTTCAGTTCGAACGGGCCGTGCGCGGTCCCGACGGTCTGGGTATGCACGCACTCGACGTTCTGCTCGGTGCCGAGCCGGTAGCGGATCAGGTCGGCCACGCTGCCCATCTTCAGTCCGTGCTCCCGAGCGAAGGCCTCGAGCTCGGGACGGCGCGCCATGGTGCCGTCCTCGTTGAGGATTTCGACCAGCACCCCGGCCGGTTCCAGCCCGGCCAGCAGGGCCAGGTCGAGGCTGGCCTCGGTATGGCCGGCGCGGGCGAGCACGCCGCCGGGCTGGGCCATCAGCGGAAACACGTGGCCCGGCTGGTTCAGGTGCGCCGGCATCGCGTCGGGTCGCACCGCCGTGCGGATGGTGTGGGCGCGATCGTAGGCCGAAATGCCGGTGGTCACGCCCTCGGCAGCCTCGATCGACACGGTGAAGTTGGTCTGGTGGTGGCGGTCGGTATCGCGCACCATCAATTGCAGGCCGAGCTGCTGGCAGCGCTCGCGGGTCAGCGACAGGCAGATCAGCCCGCGTCCGTAGCGGGCCATGAAGTTGATGGCCTCGGGCGTGACCAGGCTGCCGGCCATGATCAGGTCGCCCTCGTTTTCGCGATCCTCGTCATCGAGCATCACGACCATCTTGCCGGCCTTGATGTCTTCGAGGATGGACTCGATCGAATCGAAGTTCATTCAGGAATTCCGTGGTTCGGACGGGCGGGTCTCGAGCAGCCGCTCCAGGATGCGGGCGAGCTGGTCGACTTCCAGGTTGACCGCGTCGCCGGTGTCCAGTCGACCCAGCGTCGTGACCGCCAGCGTGTGCGGGATCAGATTCAGTTCGAAGGTGGTGTCACCGACCTTGTTCACGGTCAGACTGACGCCGTCGAGCGTCACCGACCCCTTGTGCGAAATATACCGCGCCAGCGCGACGGGTACCTCGAAACGCATCCGGCGATTGTCGCCGTCGGCATGCTGCTCGACCAGTCGGGCCAGGCCGTCGACGTGGCCCGACACCAGGTGGCCGCCCAGCGGATCCCCGGCCCGCAGCGCCGGCTCCAGGTTCACCGTGCTGCCGGTCTCGAGTCGGCCCAGCGAGGTCAGGTCCAGGGTCTCGTGGGATACATCGGCAGCGAACCGGGCGCCGCTGGGCGCCAGGGCGGTCAGACAGACCCCGTTGACGGCCACGCTGTCGCCCTCGTGCAGGCCGAAATCGGCGATGGCCTCGGCCTCGATGATCATCCGGCGGCCGGCCGGGCTGGGCGTCGTGTCGGCGATGCGGCCAAGGGCCTTGACGATTCCGGTGAACATGAGGTGGTTCCGTGAATTCAGCGGTTGCGGGCCGGACGCAGGCGGATGCGGAGGTCGGCGCCCACCCGGCGCGTTTCGATCGGGACCATATGGAGGCGCTGGTCGAATTTTTCCACGCCCGGCAGCGCCACCAGCGGTGCCCCGGCGCCGATCAGGCTGGGCGCCTGGTACAGCAGCAGCTCGTCGACCCGGCCGGCGGCCAGCAGCGCGCCGGTCAGCGTCGGCCCGGCCTCGACGTGCAGCTCGTTGATCTCC
Source organism: Wenzhouxiangella sp. XN79A (assembly GCF_012272825.1). Taxonomy (GTDB): domain Bacteria; phylum Pseudomonadota; class Gammaproteobacteria; order Xanthomonadales; family Wenzhouxiangellaceae. The sequence continues at coordinate 114,278 of NZ_JAAWWS010000168.1, forward strand.
CGCCGGCCGAGCTCGGCCAGCAGTTCGTCGAGATCGACCCGGCCGTCGGGGTTCAGCAGGCCGCTCAGCGTTTCGCAGTGGTCCGGCAGGTCGGCGATCGGCGCACGGCCGACGCGCAGCACCGGCGATCCCGTGCCGAACAGGCGGGCCCCGGGTTTCAGGCGGTCGTTCGGATCGAGCACGATCAACCGGCGGGGCGCGAGATCGACGCCTTCGAGTCGCACGTCCAGTCGCGGGTCGTCGGCCAGCACGGTACCGATGCCGGTCAGCAGGCCATCGGCGCGGGCCCGCCAGCGGTGGCCGTCGAGCCGTGCGGTCTCGCCGGTAATCCACTTCGACACGCCGTCCGGGCCCACCGTGCGGCCGTCCAGCGAAGCGGCCAGCTTGGCCCGGACGAACGGCCGGCCGGTCTCCATCCGCGACAGGAAGCCCGGGTTCAGATCACGCGCCTCGGCCGTCATCAGCCCGTGGTCGGTTTCGATGCCGGCTTCGCGCAGGCGGGCCAGGCCGCGCCCGGAAACGGCCGGATGCGGGTCGATGATCGCGGCGACCACGCGGGCCACGCCACCCTGGATCAGCGCCTCGGTGCACGGCGGTGTGCGGCCGTGGTGGTTGCAGGGTTCCAGCGTGATGTAGGCCGTTGCGCCGCGTGCGGCGCTGCCGGCGTCGCGCAGCGCGTGAACTTCGGCATGCGGCTCACCGGCGCGTTCGTGCCAGCCGCGGCCGACGACCCGCTCGCCCTGGGCGATCACGCAGCCGACGCGGGGATTGGGGTGGGCGGTCCAGAGTCCCCTTGCTGCCAGGCGCAAGGCCTCGCCCATGTGGGCATGGTCGACGGCGCTGAAACCCGGTGCCGGCTCAGTCATCACCATCGCGCTGACCGAGCAGCTGGATCTGGCGCGTATCCAGCGCGCCCGGATGCTCGCGCTCCAGGCGCTCGATTTCCTCGCGGAAGGCCTGCACGTCCTCGAAGCGGCGATACACCGAGGCGAAGCGCACATAGGCCACCTGGTCGAGTCTGGCCAGCTCGGTGGCCACCCAGTCGCCGATCGACGACGAAGGCACCTCGGGTTCTTCCAGGGTGCGGATCTTGCGCAGCAGATCGCGCAGCGCGCGCTCGACCTGCTGCGTCTCCACCGGACGCTTTTCCAGCGCCCGCTGCATTCCGCGCCGGAGCTTTTCCTCGTCGAAGGCCTCGCGCGAGCCGTTGGACTTGATCACGTTCGGCGCCTTCAGCGCCGGCGCCTCGAAGGTATTGAACCGCGCCCCGCAGTGCGCACACTCCCGCCGCCGACGGATCTGGTAGCCGTCGGAGGTCAGGCGTGAATCGACCACGCGCGTGTCGGTGTGATTGCAGAAAGGGCACCACATGCGGTGTGGTTGTCCTGGGCGGTTCGGGAATGGCGGTAGTTTACCGGGATGTGGTCGATGGCGTTCCGGCCTGGGGGCTTTTGTCGATCGCGACAAAAGCAGGTAAAAGCGCTTTTCAAAGGCGGCGGAACGGGCAGTGGCTTTCGGACTGCGTCGGTGGGCCGGTGGTCGACCCGCGCCCTTGCTCACTCCGGCTGCGGTTTACAGTGGCCCCGGATGCAACCCAGAAGCCAGGGCCAGGCCGACGAGGCGCTGGTCGGCCACAAGCGGCTGAGAGGTGGTTTGCTTTCTTCGCGTCTTGCTGGAGCCGCGTCCGGCGGCTGTGCCGGGGTTCGGGCTACAAGCGTTTCGCCACGCGGACTTCGTCCGCTTTCTGGCGACCTACTTTTGTCAATCGCGACAAAAGTAGGCAAAAGCGCTCTTACAGGCGGCTGAACGCGAAGGGGCTTTCGAAGAACTCCGGTGGGCCGGTGTCTGCGAAGCGGCCGGGCTCGCTCCGGCTGCGGTTTACAGTGGCCCCGGATGCATCCGAGAAGCCAGGGCCAGGTCGAGTCGTCGCTGGTCGGCCACAGCCTTTGGCTGAGAGGTGGTTTGCTTTCTTCGCGTCTTGCCGGAGCCGTGTCTGGCGGCTGTGCCGGGGTTCTGGCTACAGGCGTTTCGCCACGCGGACTTCGTCCGCTTTCTGGCGACCTACTTTTGTCAGTCGCGACAAAAGTAGG
>NZ_JAAWWS010000169.1:0-25333 GCF_012272825.1 Wenzhouxiangella sp. XN79A
ATCGCAGGGCACCCGGCCGCAGGCCGGGCGGCGATGTTCGCGCAGCCCTTTTGGGTACTTTTGGGGCCACAAAAGTACCTCGCCGAAAGCTCGCGCAGCGAGCGGGCGAAACGCCTGTGACTTTGAATGTCTCGCCCGTGCCTGGATCGCAGGCATCTCATCTACGGCCCACCGAACGAAAAGGAAAGAAGCGACGAACCCCTTCGTCATCACGCCGCCTCCCTCAATCCCCGGATCAACACCTCCAGGTCCGTCGCCTTCGGCGTGACCAGCCAGAACTTCGGCAGCATCCTGCGAAAGTCGTCGAGGACCTCCGACGCCCAAGCGCTGCCGGTCAACTCCCGGTGCCGGGTGATCAGGTTGCGCAGGTGGTGGACGTGGCTTTCCATCGACTCCGGCTCGATGTGGTGGATGTCGATCAGCTCGTGGTTGTAGCGGTCGACGAAACCGCGATCGAGGTCGAGGACGTAGGCGAAGCCGCCGGTCATGCCGGCGCCGAAGTTGATCCCGGTGCGGCCGAGGATGACGGCCACGCCGCCGGTCATGTATTCGCAGCCGTGGTCGCCGGTGCCCTCGACGACGGCCACGGCGCCGGAGTTGCGCACGGCGAAGCGTTCGCCGGCGGTGCCGGCGGCAAAGAGCTCGCCGCCGGTGGCGCCGTACAGGCAGGTATTGCCCATGATCGGGGCCAGGTTCGCCCGGTAACGAATGCCGGCCGGCGGGCGAAGGACGATGCGGCCGCCGGCCATGCCCTTGCCGACGTAGTCGTTGGCCTCGCCGGTCAGCTGGATGCGCAGTCCGGCCGCGTTGAACGCACCGAGGCTCTGGCCGGCGGTACCGGTCAGTGTCAGGGTCAGCGGTGCGTCGGTCAGACCGTCTGCGCCGTGGCGGCGCGCGATCTCGCCGGAGAGTCGAGCGCCGATCGAGCGGTCGTGATTGTGGATCGTGAACGCGAACTCGCCGCCGGTGCCGAACGCCACTGCGGTACTGGTCGCTGCCGCGATCCGCGCGGCCAGCGCGCCGGGGTCGTGCGGCGGATTGCGCTCGACCCGGCAGGCGCGCGGCACGTCGTCGGCGACTTCGCCGTCGTCGAGCAGCGGCGCCAGGTCCAGTCGGTTCTGGCGCGCGGTCAGGCCGTCGCAGCGTTCGAGGTACTCGGTGCGCCCGATCAGTTCGTCGAGCGAGCGCAGGCCCAGCGCGGCCAGGCCCTCGCGCACGTCCTCGGCCACGCCGAGCATGTAGTTCACGACCATGTCGGGCAGGCCGACGAAGTGCTTTTCGCGCAGCACGGCGTTCTGCGTCGCCACGCCGGTCGCGCAGTTGTTCAAGTGGCAGATCCGCAGGTACTTGCAGCCCAGCGCGATCATCGGCGCGGTGCCGAAGCCGAACGATTCCGCGCCCAGCGCGGCGGCCTTGAGCACGTCGGTGCCGGTCTTCAGGCCGCCGTCGGCCTGGATCCGCACCTGGCCGCGCAGGCCGTTGGCGCGCAGGACCTGGCGCACTTCGGCCAGGCCGGTTTCCCACGGCGCGCCGGCGTACTTGACCGAGGTCAGCGGGCTGGCCCCGGTGCCGCCGTCGTAGCCGGAGATCGTGATCAGGTCGGCGTAGGCCTTGACCACGCCGGCGGCAATGGTGCCGACGCCGGGTTCGGCGACCAGCTTGACCGAGACCAGCGCCGTCGGGTTGACCTCCTTCAGATCGTAGATCAGCTGGGCCAGGTCCTCGATCGAGTAGATGTCGTGGTGCGGCGGCGGCGAGATCAAACCGACGCCCGGCGTGGCGAAGCGCAGGCGAGCGATCAGGCCGTCGACCTTGTGGCCGGGCAACTGGCCGCCTTCGCCGGGCTTGGCGCCCTGGGCGATCTTGATCTGGATGACCTCGGCCGAGACCAGGTAGTCCGGGGTCACGCCGAAGCGTCCGGAGGCCACCTGCTTGATCTTCGAGGCCTTTTCGGTGCCGTAGCGGGCCGGGTCCTCGCCGCCTTCGCCGGAATTGGAGCGCGCGCCGAGCCGGTTCATCGCGATCGCCAGGGCCTCGTGGGCTTCCGGCGACAGCGCGCCGAGGCTCATGCCGGCCGAATCGAAGCGCTTGACGATGGATGTGACCGGCTCGACATCTTCGACGCTGATCGATGCATGATCGCTGCGCAAACGAAGGAGATCGCGGATCATCGAGGGTTCGCGTCCGTCGACCAGGGCCTTGTAGCGCTGGTAGTCGGCGCGCTGGCCGGTCTGCGCGGCGGTGCGCAGCGCGGTGACCACGTCCGGGTTCCAGGCGTGGTACTCGCCGCCGTGCACGTAGCGGTACAGTCCGCCGTGCTCGATCGGCATGCGCAGGTCCCAGGCCCAGCGCGCCAGCGCCTTCTGGTCGGCCCACAGGTCGTCGAAGGTCGCGCCGCCGAGCCGCGAGACCGCGCCGGGGAAGCAGCGCTGGACGATCGTTTCGTCGAGCCCGACCAGTTCGAACAGCTGCGCGCCGCGGTACGAGCCGATCGTCGAGATGCCCATCTTGGACAGGATCTTGAACAGGCCCTTGCGGATGCCCCGGCGGTACGCCCGGCCCAGCTGCATCGCGTGGTCGCGCGGGTGCTCGATCTCGCCGGCGGTGACCATGTCCTGCAGCGTCTGGTAGACCAGGTACGGGTAGACCGCCGTGGCGCCGAAGCCGATCAGGCAGGCGAAGTGGTGCGGGTCGCGCGCGGTGCCGGTCTCGACGATCAGGTTGCAGGCCGGGCGCTGGCCGGTGGCCAGCAGGTGATGGTGGACCGCGCCGCAGGCCAGCAGCGCGTGGACCGGCAGCTTGCCCTTTTCGAGGTAGCGGTCCGACAGGATCAGCAGCAGCTTGCCGGCCTCGACCGCCTCGGAGGCCTGTCGGCACAGGTCGTCCAGCGCCTCGTCCAGCGGCGTGTCCTCGGCCACGTTCAGGTCGAGCAGCACCGAGTCCAGGCCGAACTGCGGCGTATTGACCAGCTGGCGGAGCTTTCGCTGCGACAGCACCGGCGAGTTCAGGACCACGCGTTCGGCCATTTCCGGGGTCGGGTCGAACACGTTGCCCTTGCGGCCCAGCCCGGTTTCCAGCGACATCACGATGCGCTCGCGAAGACTGTCGATCGGCGGGTTGGTGACCTGGGCGAACTGCTGGCGGCAGCTGTCGAAGAGCGAGCGGATGCGGGTCGACAGCACCGGCATCGGCGTGTCGTCGCCCATCGAGCCGATCGCCTCGGACTGGGTCTCGGCCAGCACCTGGATGACCTCGCGCCGCTCTTCGCGCGACAGGTTGAACATCTTCTGGTAGGTCGCCAGCGTGTCGGCGTCGAAGGGCTCGGCGGCCATGTGGACATCGACCAGCTCGGAATCGAGGTAGCGCACGCCGGCCTTCAGCCAGTCCTGCCAGGGCTTGAGCGTCTTCAGCCGGTCGTCGATCTCGGCGGCGGTTTCCAGCCTGCCTTCGACCAGGTCGGCGGCCAGCAGCTCGCCGGGCCCCAGCCGGCCGCGCGCGACCACCTCGTCGACGGGCACGTCGACGACCCCGGTTTCCGAGGCGACGATCAGCCGGTCGTCGGTGGTGCGGGTCCAGCGCGCCGGCCGGAGGCCGTTGCGGTCCAGTCCGCAGACCACCCAGCGACCGTCGGTGATGACCAGCCCGGCCGGGCCGTCCCAGGGTTCCTGGTGGAAGGCGAAGTACTCGTGGAAGGCGCGCTTGTCGGCATCGAGGTTGTCGGCGGTCTGCCAGGCCGGCGGAATCAGCAGCCTGAGCGCCTGCGGCAGCGGCATGCCGCCGATGACCAGCAGTTCGAGCATCTGGTCCAGCGACGAGGAATCCGAGCCGTGCAGGTCGACCGGCGGGTCGAGCTCGGCGATCTCCGGCAGGTCGGGCGAGGCCAGCAGGTGACGACGCGCGCGGGCCCAGTTGCGGTTGCCGCGGATCGTGTTGATCTCGCCGTTGTGGGCCAGCAGCCGGAACGGCTGGGCCAGCCGCCAGCGCGGCAGGGTGTTGGTCGAGAAGCGCTGGTGGAACAGTGCGACGCTGGTTTCGAGTCGCTCGTCGGCCAGGTCGGGGAAGAATGCCGGCAGGTGTTCCGGCATCACCATGCCCTTGTACGACAGCGTGGTCGCCGACAGCGAGGCGATATAGAACGCCTCGGCCGGGTCGGTGGCGGCCTCGGCGCGGCGTCGGGCGATGAACAGGCGCCGCTGCAGCTCGGCGTCGTCGATCCCGTCGGCTGCGGTGACGAAGACCTGCTCGATGCGCGGGCAGGTGGCCCGGGCCTTTTCGCCGAGCGCGTCGAGGTCGACCGGCACCGTTCGCCAGCCGGCCACGGCCAGGCCGCGCTCGTCCAGCGCGTCGACGAGCCGCTTCCGCTGGGCCCGGGCCTTCCCGTCCTCGTGGTCGAGGAACAGCTGGCCGACGGCGAAGCGCTCGGGCAGCTCGAGGCCGGATTCGGCCGCCACCGCGCGCAGGAACGCGCGCGGCGTGCCGATCAACAGCCCGCAGCCGTCGCCGGTCTTGCCGTCGGGGGCCACGGCGCCGCGATGGGTCAGCCGGTTCAGCGCCTGCACCGCGTCGGCCACCGTGCGGTGCTCGGCCCGACCGTCGAGCCGGGCGATCAGCCCGAAGCCGCAGGCGTCGTGTTCGAAATCCGGGTGATACAGCGTGGCCAACGACCGTACTCCAGCGTATGGCGGGTTTCCCAGCATAGCGAATTCGCCGCTCCCCGCGTGAAGCCGAAGTGACGCGGGCTTGAGCCGGTCCGGGCGGCTGGGTATCCTGTGGTCGGCGTCTACGGAATGGGGATTCCTGCAAGTGAAAGAACAGACCCAACGTACCGATTCGCTCACGTTCGATCCCGAAGGCTGGCTGCTGCCGTTCGGTTGGTTCGGCCCGGTCTACCGGGTGTCCGATGTGACGCCGGGGCAACGGCGGGCCTGGAGCCGCGAAGTCTCGCTCCGGGTGCTGGGCGCAACCGTTGCCGTCGCACCGGTGGTCATCCTCGTCAGCGCGATCAGCGCATCCCGGTACGGGAGCGCCGTCCTGTTCGACGAGCCGCTGCTGTTCTGGGGGCTCATCGGGCTGGTGCTGCTGGCACGCGGGCTGGCTTCCTGGTTCTGGCTGCGCCGCCATCGACAGGACCTGGTCCGCGTTCCGATGCGGTCGCTCGGCGTGGGCGCACGGATGGATGTCGCGCACGGCCACGCCACGGCGCTGCAGGTCGGTTTCCACGCCGTGTTCATGTCGACAGCGGCCGGGATGGTCGGGGTCGCGTTCTTCATGGATGCGGGCATCACGACCTGGCCGTGGACGGTCGGGCCGCTGGCCGCGCTGTTCGCCATCGAGGCCGCCGCGGCGCTGCGGGTCTGGTTCATCCGGCGCACGCGCGAATCGGCCGAAGCCGGTGAACGGGGCGAATGCGAGTCGCTCGGCCGATGAGTGATCCGGCCGCGCCGAAGCCGCCGGCGGTGATGATCGAGGAACTGCGGATGATCGTGCCGCGGTTCGGCGAAGGGCCGGCCTACCGGGTGATCCGCAACTGGGACGAGGTCGTGGCGTCGCGCCGGCGGCTCGAAACCGCTCGCGGCTGGCTCGTCGCGGGCCTTGCCCTGGCGGCCGGGCTGACCATTCCGTTCACCGACCTTGCGCAATCGCCGTTGTTCAGCGGCCTGCTGCTTCTTGTCGCGTGGCTGCTGAACCGGACCCTGAACGAGCAGTGGGCCGCGCGGCACGCGTCGTCGCTGCAGCCGGTCGAACCGCACGACCGGGCCCTGGAGGCCTGGCGCGACGCTCGCGCGCTCGAGCGCTCCGTCGCCTGGGTCGGGCTGCTGACCGTCGCCGGGGCGATGGCCATCGTCTTCATGCTCTGGCAGGGATTTCGCGCCGACCCGCTGGTCCATCCGCTGGTGGCGATCGTGGCGATCGCGTGGATGCTGGCCGACGGGCTGCCGAAGCTGGCCCGGCATGTCCGGGTCCGGCGCGAACGGCGGGGTCTGGCGCAATGACTGCGCCGGGACCACCGGGGTCGGCATCGGAGGCCGTCGACCGCGGCCATGGGCCGCTGATCGTGGTCCACGACCTGGTTCCGGCCGCCTATCGCGTCGCCGGCCACGCCGCGCCGGTGCGCGCGTCCTGGACCCGTCTGCAGCGCATCAAGCTCGTGGTGCTGGCCGTTGTTCTGGCGATGCTGTGTGGCGCGGTCGAGCCGACGCTGGCGGCGCGGCCGCTGCTGTTCTGGTCGCTGATCCTCGCCTGGGCCTACCTCAGCAACCTGGCCGACCGGGCCTGGCTCGCTCGGCACGAGGCAAGGCTCGAGAAGCTGCCGTCCGGTCGGCCGCGGCCTGGGCAGGCGCGTTCGAGGTTTCGAGCGGCCGTGCTGGCGGTGGTCCTGACCGGGTTCGGTGCGGTGCTGGTCGCGTTCGGCCCGGGCGCGGCCGAGATGCTTCATCCCGCGGTGCTGTGGCCGCTGGCGCTGGCCGCGCTGACCGGCGCGGTGCAGCAGGCCGGCGTGGCCTTCGGTCATGCGCCGACCCGCGACCCGGCCGGACCGGACCCGGTTCAGCCGCCGCGGTGAACCCCGGCCACGGACCGGCCCGAGGGGTCGGCGCGGTTGGCGAAGTCCGGATCCCAGGCCAGCGCGGCCTCCGACGAGCAGGCGATGGACTTGCCGCCCGGCACCGTTCGTGCGGCGGCGTCGGAGGGATACAGCTCGGCGAACAGCCTTCGGTAGTAGAACGCTTCCCGGGTCTGCGGCGGGTGGATCGGGAAGCGCTGTCCGGCCGCGGCGAATTCGGCGGCGCTGACTTCCCGCTCGGCGTTCTCGCGCAGCGCGTCGATCCAGCCGTAGCCGACCCCGTCGGAGAACTGTTCCTTCTGCCGCCAGGCCACCGATTCGGGCAGCAGGTGGGCAAAGGCGCGTCGGAGCAGGTGCTTTTCCATCCGCTCCGGGCCGGTCATCTTCAGCGCCGGGTCGATCCGCATCGCGACGTCGATGACCTCGTTGTCGAGGAACGGCACGCGCGCTTCCACGCCCCAGGCGGCGGTGGACTTGTTGGCGCGCAGGCAGTCGAAGCGGTGCAGGGCATCGACCTTGCGCACGGTCTCTTCGTGAAATTCCTTCGCGTTCGGCGCCTTGTGGAAGTACAGGTAGCCGCCGAAGAGTTCATCGGCGCCTTCGCCGGACAGCACCATCTTGATGCCCATGGCCTTGATTCTGCGCGCCATCAGGAACATCGGCGTGGCCGCGCGGATCGTCGTGACGTCGAAGGTCTCCAGGTGCGCGATCACGTCGGGCAGCGCGTCCAGGCCTTCCTGGATCGTGTAGGTGAAGCCGTGGTGGACCGAGCCGATGTGGTCGGCCACGAGCTGCGCCGCGGCCAGGTCCGGGCTGCCCGCGAGACCGACCGAAAAGGTGTGCAGGCGCGGGAACCAGGCCGGTTCGGATTCGCCGGATTCGACCCGGCGCGCGGCGTGGCGGGCGGCCAGCGCGGCGATGATCGACGAGTCCAGTCCGCCCGACAGCAGCGCACCGTAGGGCACGTCGCACATCAACTGGCGGGTGACCGCGGCGTCCAGTGCCCGGGCCAGCGCGGCGACCGCTTCGTCTTCGTCGAGGATCGCCGGAGGTGCGCTTGCCGCCGACGGCAGGTGGTGGCGCCAGGGCGGATCGAAGAAGCGGGTCAGGGTGTCTGTGGCCGAGTCGTAGACGTGGCCGGGCGGGAAGGCCTCGACGTCGTCGCAGAGATCGTGGATGGCCTTCAGTTCCGAGGCCACGACGCGTCGTCCTTCCGCGTCATGGCCCCAGTACAGGGGCATGACGCCGATCGGATCGCGGGCGACCAGGTAGCGGCCGCCCGCATCATCATGGGCGCGGTCCCACAGCAGAAAGGCATAGATGCCGTTCAGTGATCGGCAGAGTTCGCTCGGGTCCAGCCGGCGGTACAGCGGCAGGATGACCTCGCAGTCCGATCCGGTCTGCAGCGCATCGCCGACGCCATGGCGCTGCTCCAGCGCGCGGTGGTTGTAGATCTCGCCGTTGACCGCGAGCACCTGTTGGCGATCCTGCGAATACAGCGGCTGGGCGCCGCTTGACGGATCGACGATGGCCAGCCGTTCGTGGCAGATCAGCGCGCCGTCGTCTTCGTGCACGCCGGACCAGTCGGGCCCGCGGTGGCGCTGGCGCTTCGAGCGGGCCAGCGCATCGCCGCGCAGGCCGTCATCGTTCGGGGGACGGTCGAGGAAACCGAGGATGGAGCACATGGCGGCGCGTCTCGCGAGGCGGATTCGGCGCCATTATGCGTGGGAACGACGCCGCGGGACGGCCCGCGGCGTCGATGCCGGTCCCGCTCAGGGTGCCGGCGGCAGCTCGAAACCGTCGGCGAACAGGTCTTCGCTCGGCGGCAGTTCGCGGCAGTTGTAGCAGGCCAGCGCGAAGTCCTGGCGCGGCGGGCCGGGCGGGTCGGCGTAGACGTCCAGCGCATCCTCGGCGATGTTGACGGCCAGCACGTTGACCGTGAACGGCTCGCCGAGCACCTGGTCGGCGCGCAGGAACACGCCTTCCATGTTGTTGATCGAATCGCCTTCGCCGCCGGATGTGGAGAACCCGTCGCTGCCGAACTGGTTGCCGATGTAGATGTCGCTGCCGGTCACGACCTCCAGGTCCAGGTCGTTGACCCAGGCCGCGGTCGTGCCGCCGGTACCCGGGCCCGGCGCGTCGGTCCAGACCAGCATCAGCCGCACCGGCTCGGTCGGGTCGGCCGGTTCCAGCTGGACCGACCAGCTGTCGCCGCTCTGGTTCAGCACCGTCTGCTGGTCGAAGAAGCGGCGTTCCAACGGCGGATTGACGACCGCGTCGAGGTCCAGCCGGCCCCAGCCCTGCTTGCGGTCGGGGCGGTGGCCGAGTTCGTTGCCGTCGGCATCGTTGTTGCCGACCAGGTCCGAGGCGATCGGCGTGAACGCGGCCTTGACCATCGCCGGACTGGGGTCGGTGCCGAACTCGGCGCGGTACTGCTGCCAGAACAGCGCCACGCCGCCGGAGACCACCGGCGAGGCCATCGACGTGCCGCAGGCGAGGCCATAGCCGCTTGCGCTGTCCGGTGAATCGGTGCTGCAGCCCGGCGCGACGATGTGCGGGACCAGCCGGCCGTCGCAGGCCGGCCCGTGGGCGCTGTTGGACGAGACGCTGAAGAAGTCCGAAGTGAAGGCGCCGACGCCGGTCTGGAGCCGGGTCGAGCCGACCGCGAACAGGTTCTTGGCCTCGTCCGGCGAGCCCAGCGAGCTGGGCGAGCAACTGCCGAAGCCGTCCCCGCCGCCGTTCATGATCGACCAGACGGCCAGCACCGGCTGCTGGCCCGGGGTGTCCGGGTCGGCGTCGCGGCTGATGAAGTCGATTTCCATGGTCGGGATGTCGTAGCCCTGCGGACTGCCGGTCGGGCCCCAGGAGTTGTTGGTCAGCTGGGCGCCGGAGTCGGCCGCGTCGCGATAGATGCTGAGCATGCCGTTCGGCACCATGCCGCCCGGGCCGGCGCCGACCAGCGGGCCGTAGAGCTGTTCGACCAGCGTGACGCCGGGCGCCACGCCCTGGCCGCGCAGGAAGCCGGCCGGATCGACGACGCCGGATGCGCCCGAACCGCCGACCGCGCCGGCCACGTGGGTGCCGTGGCTGCCGCTGGCGTTGCCGCAGCTGGGGCCGCTGCCGGCGCAGTTGCCGATGTTGTCGACCAGGTCCGGATGGGTGTCCTGGATGCCGTTGTCGACGATGCCCACCGTGATGCCCGAGCCGTCCAGCCCGGTCGGGGTCAGCCAGTCGAGGTAGCCCGGTTCCAGCACGCGGTTGTCCATCGGATCCAGCGTCCAGCCGCCGACCACGGACTGGTTGCTCATTTCGCCTCGCGGGCCGGCGTCCTGGCCGATCTGCTGGACGGTCAGCACGCCCGGGATCCGGGCCAGGCGCTCGAAGGCGCTGGGCAGGGCGCGCAGCTGCAGGCTGGCCAGCTCAGCGTCGACTTTCGCCGCCTCGCCGACCACCTCGGCCCCGGCCTGGCGCAGTCGCTCGACGACGCGCGCTGCGCTGCCGGCATGGATCAGCGCCATGGCATGCGAGTGGGGATCGGGTGTGCGCCGCGCCTGCATCGGAATCCGCAGCACCGGCGGGAATTCCCCGGCGAAGCGGACGTGCTTCAGCGCGCGGGCCGCCTCGATCGCGCCCGGGTCGGCCCAGACGATGTAGGCGAACGGGGCCAGGTACTGCACCGGTCGGGCCCCGGCGGCCGCCAGCGCGGCCCGCCACTCGGCCTTGATCGGTCCTTCGAACTGGACCAGCCGGAAATCGGCCTCGGCCGATGCGGTGCCCCGCATCAGGCCCTCGGCGTCGGCGGCAAAGGCCTCGCGTGGATCGAGGCGCTGATGGTCCACGTGCATCGCGAACGGCGAATCGACGGTCCGGACCGGCCCGGCATCCAGCATCGCCGCGCCGCGCGCAGCCGACGCCGGAACCCACAGGAAGCCGCCGTAGTCGATGGCCTCGGGCGGCATCGCCGAACGCTGTGCCTCGGTCGGTCGATCGATGCGCAGCCAGGTGTCCTCGGAGGCGGCGAGCGGGCCGGCGGCAAGCAGCAAGCCGGACAGAACAACGATTTTGAGCATGCGGAGTGGCCTTTTCGAGCGGTGGTTCACGTAGCAACGCGCAAATGCGTGCGCGATCGAGCGCGTGACTGTAGCCCAAAGCGCGTCTTCGATCCATCGCCGAGTCGTCGTGCATCGATCGTGACCGGGGTGTCGCGCGTCGGATCGGCGCGCGTCGATCCGTTGCCCGGGCCACGGCGGTCCACCGACGCGAGCCTCGGGCACCGTTCAGTCCGGGTTCAGCGCCAAGGCGCGAGACTGTGCCGGAACGCCGGGAAGAAGGTGACGCGCAATCGTCGCCCTTCGGCCCCGGTCGGTCGATCGATTCACGAAATCGGCCGGCGTAGAATGAACTCGACCCGCAGCGCGGGACCAAGCACGAGCCGTCGGGAGGGTGGCATGGCCAAGAAGATCGGTGACTACGAAATCATTTCGGAACTGGGCCGCGGTGGCATGGGCGTGGTCTACATGGCCCGCGAGGAGAGCCTGCAACGCAACGTGGCGATCAAGATGCTGGGCAACCAGCTGGTCAACGACGATGCCGTGGCCGAGCGGTTCATCCGCGAGGCGCGCGTGGTTGCCGACCTGAACCACCCCAACCTGGTCCAGGTCTTCCGGGTCGACCGGCACGAGGATCAGCCGTACTTCGTCATGGAGTTCGTCGAGGGCGATTCGCTCAAGGCGCTGATCCAGCGCGAGCGCCAGATGCAGCCGACCCGGGCGCTGAAGATCCTGCAGGAAGTGGCCAGCGGACTTGCCGCGGCGCACGACAAGGGCGTCGTCCACCGCGACATCAAGCCCGAGAACATCATGCTGACCAGGTACGGCGGCGTGAAGGTCGTCGATTTCGGCATCGCGCGCGACGAGAACGCCGAGACCCGGCTGACCACCACCGGCATCGGGCTGGGCACGCCGAACTACCTTTCGCCGGAGGTCTGCCTGTCGCAGGACGTCGACCAGCGCTCCGACATCTTCTCGCTCGGCGTGGTGCTGTTCGAGATGCTCACCGGCGACACGCCGTTCAAGTCCGACAGCCCGTTCGAGATGATGACCAAGGTGGTCGAGGCCAAGATTCCCGACATCAAGGAGCTGAATCCGAACGTCGACGAGGGCGTCAAGAAGATCCTGGCCAAGATGATCGCCAAGCGCCCGAAGATGCGCTACCAGCACTGCAACGAACTGATCAGCGATATCGAGGACTACCGCGCCGGACGCGAGCCGCGCTGGGCCAAGGACGTGGTGCTCGACGAGGCCGTCGAAACCGGCCGCACGGCCGTCCCGGCCGGCGAGGTCGCCGAGACCCCGACCGTGGCCGCCACCGCGGCGGTGCCGTCGCCGGATGCGCCGCCGACCGGGCAGGCCGCCGCCCCGGCGGCCAGGACCGAGGCACTGGACACCGGCGGCAGCTCCGGCAAGGGGCTGGCCGTGGCCGCGCTGTTCGTGCTGCTGCTGGTCGGTGGCGCCGGCGCGTCGACCTGGTACCTGCTGGCCGGCAGCGAGCGGCCGCTGGTCAGCTGGTTCGGCGAGGACGAGGGGGGAGGCGTCGGCGAGCGCGAGGCCACGGTCACGGCCCCGGCCGTCCCGTCGGACGCCGATCCGACGTCTGCGCCGCCGGCCGGGTCCGGGTCCACGGACGAGACTGCGGCCGAATTCGCTGCTGTCGGGTCCGTGAATCGAACGGACATCGCCGACGACGGCGCCGAGACGCTGGCGACGACCGCGTCGCCGGGCCAGCCGGTGGAGAAACCGGTGTACGAATCGATCGCCGGCTCGACGCATTCGTCGATGCAGCCGGCCGGCCCGGACCCTGCGCTGGCCGGGGTCGACGACCCGTCCGACGGCAGCGCCGGATTCCGGTTCGACGTCCGGACCGCCGCCGACGAGCCCGCCGGGTCGCCGGACGAGGACGCCGATGCAGCCATGGCGGCCTCGGTTCGCCCGGCCGACGCGGCACCGACACTCGCCCGCCTGGCCGAGCCGCAGCCGGCCGAATCCGCGCCCTCGGCGGAGGCCTCGGAGCAGCCGCCGGCCGGGCTGGACAGGCCGGCGCTCGATCCCGAGCAGGCCGTGGCCCGGGTCGAGACCGCGCCGCCGGAACCGGCCTGGAACCCGGCCGCGCCGCGCGTGCTGGTCATCGCAACGGGTGATCCGGCGGTGGCCGGGCCGGTCGAGCAGTTTCTCGAGCAGGCCCTGAACCGCGCCTCGTTCGAACTGATGGACGAGGTCCTGTTGGACGGCATGGCCTATGCCGAGACGCTGCCCGACATGATGCGGGCCGCGCTCGACGCCGGCGCCGACATCCTGGTGTTCGCCGACGTGGTGCCGACCGGCGAGCGCCAGCTGCAGTTCTATGGCCGCACCGACTACCAGTACCTGGCCAGCCTGCAGGTCCGGGTGGTCGCGCTGCACGAGCGCCGCAACCTCGGTCCGATCGTCCGCCAGAAGCTGGAATACGTCGGCCTGAACGCCGACGAGAAGGCCCGCGACGCGTCTCGGGAGGTGGCCCGCGACGTGCTCGCCCGCCTGCGCGCGCTGCGCGCCGGCGCGGCCGCCGCCGGTTGAGTCAGCCGGTTCGCGGCGCGTCCGCCGCGGCCGGGAGCAGCGGCTCGGGCCGGCCGTAGAAGAAGCCCTGCACGTAGTCGATGCCCAGGGTCCTGCAGGCCTCGGCCTGGACCTCGGTTTCGACCCCTTCGGCCAGCGTCCGGACGCCCAGCTCCTGGATCATCGTGTTCAACGTCCGCAGCAGCCGGTACTTCGGTGAGTCCGGTCCGTCCAGGCCGCGCATCAGCGCGATGTCGAACTTGAGCACGTCCGGCGGCACCTCGATCAGTTCCAGCAGCCGGGCCTGGCCGGCGCCGAAATCGTCGTAGGCCAGCCGGATGTCGAGCCCGCGCAGTCGCTCGCGGATCCGGGCCATCCGCTCGAGATCGGTGACCGCCGCTTCGTGCACCTCGAACACCAGGTTCAGACCGGGATGGGCCTCGCGCAGCGCGGTCAGCTCGTCGAGCAGGCGGCCGTCGTCCTTGCATTCCTCGGGGTGGGTGTTGAAGAACAGCGGCTCGGTCAGGCCGCAGGCTGCGGCCTCGGCGAAGGCGATGCGCCGCAGCAGCTCGCTGAGCCTGACCTGCTCGCCGAGCGCCTCGGCCAGCTTGAACATCGGGCCCGGTCCGGCATCGAGCCGGGGGTGAGTGGCCCGGCCGAGCAGCTCGAAGCCGAACGGTGAGCCGTCGGCATGGACGATGGCCTGGCGATAGCCGCAGACCTGCTTGCCCGCCAGCAGTTCGTTGAATTCACGGGCCTGGGTCGGAAAGTCGCTCGGCAGCGTCGTGATGCCGATCCGGGTGGCATCATCCAGCTCGGGGCCGTCGTCGATCTCGGTCTGGATCAACCGGTATTCCTGGTCGCCGATGTGCAGGACATCGCCGTGGACCAGTTCGGCCGGGGCGGTCAGTCGCTCGCCGTTGAGGTAGGTGCCGTTGGTGCTGCCCAGGTCGGTGACCCTCAGCGAGCCGTCGATCTCGCGATCGATGCGGGCATGCCGTCGCGAGACCCGCTCGACGTTCAGCGTGATGGCGCAGTCGGGGTGACGGCCGATCTCGGCCGGAAAGCGGACCAGATCGAAGCGCTGGCCGGTGCCGCGCCTGGAAAAGCTTTCGAGGTAGGCCTGTCGGGCCATGACGTGCTCCGCGAAACCGCATGCAACGCGTCGATACTACTCTGCCGGCCGGCCCCCTCGCCACTGTCGCGACGCGATCGGATCAGGGTATGCTCGGGCGATCCACTCGGAGTAGCGCATGATGATCGCGTCCCACCCGTTCCGGTGCCTGGTGGCCGGACTTGCCGCCCTGCTGGCCGCCCCGGCCATCGCGCAGGATCTTTCCTCGGTCGAGATCCGCGCCAGTGAAGTGGCCGACGGCGTCCACGTGCTGCAGGGTGCCGGCGGCAACCTCGGCCTGGTGGTCGGCGAGCAGGGCGCGTTCCTGATCGACGATCAGTACGCGCCGCTGACCGAGCGCATTCAGGCCGCGGTGGCGGCGATCACCGACGCGCCGATCCGGTTCGTCCTCAATACCCACTGGCATGGCGACCACACCGGGGGCAACGAGAACCTGGCCGAGGCCGGTGCCTTGATCGTCGCCCACGACAACGTGCGCCAGCGCCTGTCGACCGGGCAGTTCATGGCCTTCTTCGAGCGCGACGTGCCGCCGGCGCCGGACGGAGCACTGCCGGTGGTGACCTTCAACGACCGCGTCACCTTCCACCTCGGCGGGCACACCGTCGATGCGATCCACGTGCCGCACGCCCACACCGACGGTGACGCGATCGTCCGGCTGCGCGAGGCCGACGTGATCCACGCCGGCGACATCGTGTTCTACGGCATGTATCCGTTCATCGACTACGGTTCGGGCGGCCGGCTCGACGGCCTGATCGCGGCGGTCGACCGGATGCTGGGCATGTCGGGCGCATCGACCCGGATCATCGTCGGCCACGGCGGGCCGGTGATCGGCCGCGACGAGCTGGCCCGCTACCGCGACATGCTGGCGGCGGTGCACGAGCGCCTGCGGACCCACCTCGACGCCGGCCTCGACCTCGAAGCCATCCAGGCCGAGGCGCCGACCGCCGACTTCGACGAGTTCTGGGGTGGCGGGTTCATCGGCCCGGCGCGCTTCGTCGAAATGAACGTCCGGGGCATGCGCGGCGACGGCTGAGCGCTCCCGGTCGCCGGCTCACTCGTCGATGTCGACGGACGACCGGTCGCGGCCATCGTGCTTGGCCGCATACAGGGCCTGGTCGGCGCGTCGATAGAGCGCGTTCAGCGACGCCGTCGCGGCGCCGCGCGCGGCCACGCCGATGCTCACGGTCAACGCCACTTCGCTGACCCCGGCGTCGATCGGCCGATCGGCGACCGCCCGCCGGACCCGCTCGGCCTGGGCGAGCGCCCGTGCGCGGTCGCTGCCCGGCAGCGCGATCAGGAACTCCTCGCCGCCGAGCCGGCCGAGCACGGCATCGCCGGGCAGCGCCTGCAGGAACGCCCGCACCACGCCCTGCAGGACGCGGTCTCCGGCGTCGTGGCCGTGCCGGTCGTTGATGCTCTTGAAGTGATCGAGATCGAGCAGCAGCAGGGCGAACTCGTCGCCGGAATCGACGCTCTGCGCGAACAAGCGCTCGGCCCGCTCCATCGCGTAGCGCCGGTTGGCGACGCCGGTCAGCGCATCGGTCCGGGCGTGCTCGCGGAAGCGGTGACGGGACCACAGCAGGAAGCCGACCAGGACCGCCAGGACCAGCGCGCCGGCGGCGGCCAGGACGTTGACCACGCGCGAGGTCTGCTGCTGCTGGCGAGCCTGTTGGAGCTGGAGTTCGCGATTGGCCAGCTGTTCGCGCAGGATCGCCGACTGGAAATCCTCGATCCGCTGGTCGTGCAGTGTGGCCTGGCTGGCCGCGTTGCGCTGCATGCGATCGCGACCGGCCGCCTGTTCGGCGTCCAGCGCGCGCAGCAGCGTGCGCAGCGCCGCGGCCGGGTCGCCGTCGGCGTAGGCGGCGATGGCCGTGGCCGACAGCGCTCCGGGATCGCCGGCCGGCGGTTCGCCGAGCGCCAGGAACGCCCGGGCGTGTCCGGCCGCCTCCGTCGGGTTGCCGGCCTGGAAGTGCGCCCGGGCCAGCAGGCGCAGCGTGGTCGCGACGAAATAGCGCTCGCCGGTGCTGCCCTCGAGCGCCAGTGCGCGGTCCAGCGCGGTGATCGCGGCCTGGTGATCACCGCGGGCCAGTTCCATCGCACCGCGATTGAAGGCGAGGAAGAACGGGAAGTCGGCGAAGGACGGTGAGCGCTCGGTGAGGGCGCGCATGGACTCGAGGTGCCGTTCGGCGTCGTCCCAGCGGCCGCGCTGGATCGCGACCTGGATCCGACCGTGCAGCATGTTGAACATGTCCTGTCGATCGTCCTCGGCCGCCCAGGCGTCATGGGCCAGCGCGAGCTGGCGATCGGCCAGGTCCAGCAGCTGGTTGCGCCGGTACAGGTTGGCCGTGGCGTTGTGGATCATCGCGGTTTCACCGGGATCGAGGCCTTCGGTCCGGGCGATCTGCAGCGCTTCGTCCAGCCGCGCCAGTCCTTCGTCGAGGTCGGCGGGCCGCTGGCCGAAGCAGAATGCCTGCAGCGTCAACGCTTCGATCAGTACCCGGGGCGCGTCGAGCCTTCGCGCGAGCCGGACCGCCTCGGCCCGGTCGGCGCAGTAGCGCGCCGGATCGTTGGTCTGCAGATAGTCGACGTAGGAGCGGCCGAGCAGGCTCCGGACATGGTCGGCCGTCGTGTCGGGCAGTTCGGCGTGGGCCTCGGTCGCGTCGGTGTAGGCTGCGCGCGCCTCGTCGAGGCGGCCGGCCATTTCCAACGCGGTGGCCCGGCAATAGTGCCAGCGGGCCGGGAGCTCGGCCGGGGCGGCCGGCAGGGCCTCGGCCATGGCCGCCAGGCGGTCGAGTCGTTCGGCGGGTGCATCGACGGCGTCGGGTTCGCAGTTCCAGTCGGCCAGTTCGGCCGGCTCGATGCTTCGGGATGTGCTCGATGCCGCGCACAGGACAAGGGCCAGCACGACCCCCGCCGCGCGCCGCGCAGCGGAGCCGGCGCGACCGGGCGAAGATGGAAACAGGGCGGGGGCGCGCGGCATCCCGCGATTATGGTGGATCGTGACCCGAGGGTGATCGTTCCTGCCGGCCGGCCCCACGCGTCCGGACCGGGAGCGGTCCGGACGCCGGGTGGCCTCAGGGCAGGGTCTCGAAGCCGTCGCGGAAGAAGTTCTCGCCGCAGCTCTGCGGCAGCGCGAAGCCGTTGCTGACCGCCAGCGTGGTCGGGCCGCCGCCATCGCTGGCATCGGCGCCCATGCCGCGACGGGCGAAGGCGTTCCAGATCTCGCACTGGTTCGCCCCGCCGTTGTTGATCCGGTCGGCTTCCAGCATCGCATCGCGGGTGTCGAGGAAGGTCGGGCCGCAGCCTTGCAGCTTCAGCCCGTCGATGACCAGCTGCATGGCGATGTGGTTGCCGCCGTTGCCGCCGATGAAGTCCGGATCGAAACCGTGCTTGTCGACCAGGTTCCAGTACATGTCCCACAGCGCGCTGTTGAACACCGTGCCGACCCCGTGCGGGACGCTGACCGAACCGACCGTCTCGTAGGTCGCCGGGTTCGCGGTCATGTCGCGGGTGTAGGGGAACGGCCGGATGCCGGCGCCGGGGATGTTCTCGCGGAAGGTTACATAGCCGCCGACGCCGCGCAGATCGCTGGCCTGGTCACCGGGCTTGGCGGTGAACCACAGCGCGAGGAAATCGCTCCAGCCCTCACCGGCCTGCTGGCTGCCGAACAGGCAGGAGGAGTTCGACGGTCCACCGGTCAGCCGGATCGACAGGCCGTGGCCGTATTCGTGCGCGATCACGCCGGCATCGAGGTCGCTGTCCCGGTCCAGGTTGGTGCTGCCGGGGCTGAACACGCGTCCGCTGACGCTGCCGCCGAGATCGGCGATGAAGGTATCGCCGTCGGCGTTGCCGACCATGACGGTGGGTACGGTGACCTGGTCGCCGACCGCCCCGGGCGCCATGGTGATGGTGCCGTTGCCGCCGTCGTTGTTGACGATGATCGCGGCGATCGCGCCGGCCTGCTCGGCGTTCAGCGCCTTGAGGCCGAACTCGCAGCCGCCGCGACGGATCACCGCGATCCGGCCGGCGGTGAAGCCCTGCAGCGCGCCGCAGCCCTGTTCCGGCGAGGCCGAACCGTCGTCGACCAGCTGCAGCGTGCCGACCGCGCCGGTGCCGTCGACGGCCCCGCCGAAGCCGGCCACGGCGACCGGGTAGTCGCCGGCGCTCGGCGCCGGGGCATCGATCCGCACGACCGGCGGCGCCGAGCCGGTGAAGCGGAACATCTGCATCCGGCCGGGCGAGCCGTCCGGCGGGGTCGAGAAGTTGGCGTTGTTGGTGCCCGATCCGTCCTGGGCATCGGCGATCACGAGATCGCCGCCGACGCCGCCGTTGCCGAAGTTGTCGACCTGGAAGTTGCCGGCCGGCTCGTCGAAGCCGAAGTGCCACAACACATCGTGCAGGCGGTTGTTCCAGTAGAACAGGTTGGTGATCGCGAAGTCGAGGTAGTCGATCGGCTGCTGGGTGGCCAGGTCGATCGGGAAGTCGAACACCAGCGCCGCACCGCCGTCCGGGCGACTGCCGCCGGTGTTGTTGGCATCCAGGTCGTCCTGGGCGCGGACGTTGTTGCCGCGCGTGTCGGTGTAGGCCTGGTTGCCGTCGTCGTGCCAGCCCAGCGGCGAGGCGGTCGGGTCGTGCGGATCGACGACCCGCTGATCGGGGCCTTCGCCGGGGTGCTCCAGCGGTTCCGGAAACACCCGGTAGGTGACTTCCTGGGTCCAGTTGACGGTAAACAGGATCTCGCCGCTGTGCGCGTCGATGAACGCGTTGTACCAGTCGGGCCGTCCCGCTTCATCGACCGCGATGTCCCAGACCAGCCGCAGTTGGTTCTTGTGTTCGTACCACGACAGCCGGGCCGGAATCGGACCGTCGGCCAGCGAGCCGCCGGACAGCGTCAGGTCCTCGTCGCTGGTCCGCTCGGTGATCCGCGGCAGAACCCGGGTATCGAGATCGCGGACAGAGGCATAGCGCATCACCGCGTCGATCGCATCGAGGGTCGGCGTGCGGTTCGCCGCGCGTGCGCGGGCCTCGGCGCTCATCCGGCTGTGCAGGCTGGAGATCCGACCGTCGGCCAGGACGTTGGCGTTGGCCACGCCGAGCGCGACCGGCAGGTCGTCGACGTACTGCTGCATCCAGACATGGGTCACGCCGTTATGGCGGCTGGTGAAGGCATCGCGGATGCGCACGTCCGCCAGGTCGGTGGCGCGCAGGCCGAGGCTCGCGGCGCGCTGCTCGAGCGCCTGCAGGGCCAGGTCTTGCGGTGTGCCTGCCGTTGCGTTCACGCAGAGCACCAGGGCGGCCAGTGCCAGGCCACGAAGCATCGATCGCATTGTAGATTCCATGAGTTGTCAGTGATCCCCCAGCGCCGCATTCTGGCATGAACGCGCGCTCGGCGCGCTGACCGAGTGCACGGGCAGCCGTGGCGGCCGGGGTACACTGGGTGCCGGGAGTCCCGTTCCGCGAGGTCGTTCGACGGTGCCCAGCATCCGTTCCGGAATCGATTGGAGCCGCGTTCGGCAGCAGTTCCGCGAGGACTATCAGTTCTCGATGATCGTGCTGTTCGGCCTGCTCGCCGCCTCGGTGGTCACCGGCTTCGTGATCTACCGCTACGCCTTCGACTATTACTTCGGCGGCACCGTGAACCTGATGATCGTGGTCAGCATGCTGCTGGTGCTGGTCTACGCGCTGCGCTCCGGCGAGACCCGGCGCGCCGGGATCTTCTTCTGCGTGGTCACGGTCGTGGCCTGCATCGCGTCGACCGCGATGTTCGGGCGAACCGGCATCCTGTGGGGCTACGTCGTGCTCTGGGTCAACTTCCTCCTGACCTCGCGGCGCTTCGCGCTGGCCGCCAACCTGATCCTGATGACGATCCTGATCATCGAGACCAGCCTGTTCGAGTCCGTTCTCGAAGGCGTGACCTACATCGTCACCGCGCTGTTGGTCACGACCTTCGCCTGGATCTTCGCCCATCGCCTGGCGAGCTACCAGGACCAGCTGATGACGCTGGCCCTGCAGGATCCGCTGACCTTCGCCGGCAACCGCCGCCAGATGCGCCAGGACCTGAACGCGGCGCTCGAGATCCACCGCCGGACCGGCCAGGCGTTCGCGCTGGCCCTCATCGACCTGGATCACTTCAAGCGGATCAACGACGGCCAGGGCCACGATGTCGGCGACGAGGCGCTGAAGTCCTTCGCCGATGCGGTCCGTGCGGCGATCCGCTCGGTCGACGGGTTCTATCGCTTCGGCGGCGAGGAGTTCGTGGTGCTGCTGCGCGGCGACGTTCCGGGCGATGCCGAACACGTCGTCCGCCGACTGCACCAGCGCGTCAGCGGTCGGCTGGCCTTCGGCGGGGAGGTGCTGCAGTTCTCGGCCGGCGTGGCGGTGCTCAACAGCGGCGAGGACTGGCCGACCTGGCTGTCGCGCGCCGACCGCGCCCTGTATCGCGCCAAGCAGGGCGGGCGCAACCGCATCGAACTGGCCGCCTCGCCCGACGCCGGCGGTCCGGCTGCGGCCTCCCCGAAGACCGGGCGCCTCGGCGCCGATCCCACCGGTGCCGACTGACCCGGAGCCGTGCCAACAGCCAACCGCGGACGAAGGCCGCTGACTGGCGATCGATCGAAAACGAATCCGGACCCCGGACCCTGACCCCGGATCATCCGATCGGCCAGAGATCCCAGGCCAGCCCGAAGATGCCGACGCTGATGGCCGCCAGCGCCACCAGCACCAGGCCCGTCAGCGTCGCCCGGCCGATCGCCTTGCGCTGTCCGATCGTCCTGACCAGCGCCCACAGGCCGAGCACCACCGCCAGCGGACCGAACCAGGCCATCCACGGTGCCGGGCCGGCCAGGCCGAACAGCAGCAGCGCCGGGGTGACGTTCGCGGCCATCGCGCCGCCGACGCCCAGGCCGGTGAGGTAGAGCACCGCGGCCAGGGCGGCCAGGCCGGCGATCAGCCGGGCCTTGCCCGAGCGTCGCGTAGGCTCCTTGTTCAGGCGGCGGGTGACCGCGGCAGCCGGGATCAGCACCAGGCCGAACAGCGCCACGGCCAGCGAAGCGCCGCCCCAGGCCAGGTGCAGTCCCAGCCGCTTCTCCTCGCCGGTCTCGGCCAGGATCAGCGCGCGCTGCAATGCATCGGTCTCGAGCACCGAGGTGATGTAGTCGGCCGCGTCCTCGCCGTTGTCGACGCAGTCCATGTCCAGCTCGGCGTCGGGGTCGTCGAAGAAGTCGTTCATGAAGTCGCCGGCACACTCGATCGAGCGGGTCGGACCGTGGCCGGCGTGCGGGAACTCGACGTAGCGGGCCGAAGGAATCTTCTCGGCCACGTAGCGGGCCAGCGGCGGCGGGGTGATCGGGTCCCAGGCGCCGTTGGCGATGACCAGCGGCACCTCGGTGTCGCGAATTTCGTACAGCGCCGGATCGCGCGGGTCCAGCCCGAGCTCGCGGCACAGTGCGGCGGCCTCGGTCGTGACCGGCCCGGTGCCGAAGGCCGCGGCGTAGAGCGGGTGCTCGTCCAGACTTCGCGGTGCCTCGATGGCGTTCATTTCGAAATACCCGTCCAGGCAGCGCACGCTGGCGGCCATGCCCATGCTGACCGATACGCCCATGCCGCCGTCGGCCAGCGCAATGGCGCGGAAGAAGTCGGTGTTGTTGCGCTCGACCTGGCGGGCCAGGCCGTTCATGATCGCGGGGATCGCCGCGTGCGTTGCCTGCTCGTAGGACAGGCCGAACGGCATGCCGGCGACCAGGTCGGCGAAGATCCAGGCGCGGCCTTCCGGGTAGCGCTCGCCGGCCGGGACCTCGACCTCGATCGGTTCATCGAGCATCGCCTGGATCGCGCTTCGGTAGCGCGCTTCGAGCTCGGGGTAGGCATCGGCGCAGTCGTCCTGCGCGGCGCAGGCGGAGAAGAAGCGATCGAGCAGGCGCGCATACCAGTTCGGCAGACGCATCAGCTGGTTCAGGTCCAGCGGGACCATCGCGTCGATGATCATCGCTTCGGTGCCTTCCGGATCGACCTCCAGCACGGCCTGACCGAGCACCGAGCCGTAGGAGATGCCCCAGACGTTCCAGGAATTCAGCCCCAGCGCCAGCCGCAGCGCCTTGACGTCGCGGGCGTTTTCGAAGGTGTGGTAGCCGGTCGGATCGACGCCCGCGCCGCGCGCGCGCGCGATGCAGGCGCGGCCGTCCTGGAGCGCGGCACGCTGGCTTTCCTCGTAATCGCCGCGCACGCGGGACGCCCGGTCCCGGCTGCCCCAGAACGGGCAGAAGTCGCCGGAGTTGCCGATGCCGCGCTGCTCGAGGATGTAGAGGTCGCGCTTGTGCGCGATCGAGTGGTCCTTCAGCCGTTCGGCGTAGCCCTTGACGGTCACGCCCGGCCCGCCGGTCAGGTAGAGCACCGGGTCGTCGCGCACCTCGACCGGCTCGCCCTCGGCGTCCTCACCGGTCGCGTTGACCTTGACGAACAGCAGCTCGATCGTCCGGCTGCCGGCGACTTCGCGGTTCTCCGGGACCCGGATCAGGCCGCATTCGAGATCGCCCGGGTCGTAGTCGATCGCCTCGCGGAACGGGCAGACCACCGACTCGACGCCGGGTCGTCGAAGCCATTCGAAATCGACCGGCGCCTGTGCCACCGCCGGCAGCGCGCCGTCGATCAGCGGCGGTGCGGCTGCGTTGTCGTCCGGCGAGGGTGCCTGCCGGGCGAGAACGGTGTCCGCGGCCAGGGGCAGGAGGAGGGCCGCAACCAGTGCGGCGAGGGTCGGTGAGCTGAGGTGCATCGGGCAGTTCTCGGGGTCCGGAAACGGCTCGAGTATGCGGTGTCCGGGGTCCCGGCGCCATGTGCCGATGGTCCCTGGCGTCCGAACCGGGCCGGACGGGCCCGGTTCGATCCCGGAGCGCACGAGCGACGGGCGCTGCACTGACGATGAGTCGATGACGACCGTTTGATGACGGCCGGTTGATGACGGCCGGTTGATGACGACCGTTTGATGACGGCCGGTTGACGCCCGCCTTCCCGTGCACCCCGCCACTGGTCGGGTAACGAAGAGCGAGCCGGAGAGCGTTCGGCTGCAAGGCCTGTCTCGCAGGGAATGGCAGCGTCCTTTCCAGGCGACGGAACGCCGCGGATGAAGGCGCTCCGGCTCGCCCTTTCAAGGAGCGCGCCCGAACCGACATTACGGCGTTGCGTCCCTTGCAGAGGGCTGGCCATTCACTGCGGGCCGCGCCTTGCCCTGTCGATTCAGGCGCACGCTATACGTCACACAATGAGTGGCGGGGTACGCTAGGCTCCCGCCATGATCACGCATTCACCGCTGCCCGATCACGAATCGGTCTGGGACTACCCGCGGCCGCCGCGCATCGAGGCCGTCGATTGGCCGATCCGCGTCGAGCAGGACGGCCGGGTCCTGGCCGAAACCACCTCGGCCCTGCGCATCCTCGAGACTTCGCATCCGCCGTGCTTCTACATTCCGCCCGACGACGTCGATTTCTCCCGGCTGGTAGAGAACCGCACCCGGACCTTCTGCGAGTGGAAGGGCCAGGCTCGCTACTGGGACCTGGAAACCGTCGACGGGCGGGTCCGGGATGCCTGCTGGGCCTACCCGGACCCCACCGACGAGCGCATCCGCGACCACGTCTCGTTCTACGCGCGCAAGGTCGAAGCCTGCTTCGTGGCCGGCGAGCGGGTCACGCCCCAGGAAGGCGATTTCTACGGCGGCTGGATCCTCGACTGGGTCAAGGGCCCGTTCAAGGGCGGCCCGGGAACGCGGGGCTGGTAGCTGCGTCGAGGGGCCAGGGACGCGGGGCGAGTCCCGATGGCCGAGACTCGGCGGTCGATCCCGGCGCGATCCACCCGTCCCTGTCCCCTGTCCCCTTTCCCCTTGATCCTGTTCCTGTTCCTGTTCCCATTCTGCCCGCCCCGTATCCCTTGCCCCTCGGCCTTCGTCCTGCGATCGACCCCGGCGATCGCGGTTGGCGTCGTACTCGTCCCTCTCCCCTCGTCCCTTGCCCCTGCCGTTACACCCCGATGTCTTCGTTCCAGAGTTCCGGGCAGTCGCGGATGAAGTCCTCCATCAGCTGCACGCACTCGGCGTCGTCGACGACCTCGACGGTCACGCCGCGGGCGCGCAGCAGGTCTTCTTCGCCCATGAACGTGCGGTTCTCGCCGATGACCACGCGCGGGATGCCGTAGAGCAGGATCGCGCCGCTGCACATCGAGCACGGCGACAGCGTGGTGTAGAGCGTGGCGTCGCGATAGATCGAGGCAGGCTGGCGGCCGGCGTTTTCCAGCGCGTCCATCTCGCCGTGCAGCACGGCGCTGCCCTGCTGCACGCGGCGGTTGTGGCCGCGGCCGAGGATGGTGCCGTCGTGGACGATCACCGAACCGATCGGAATGCCACCCTCGGCGCGCCCGGCGCGGGCCTCTTCGATGGCGGCGGTCAGAAAGGGGTCGCGGTCGGGCGTGGCCATTGGCGAACTCGCAGGAGGGGAACGCGTCGAGGTTGCGCGATCGCGCGCTACAGGTCAAGCGCGGCGGCGGGAGCGTCGACCCCGCGATAGGCGGGAACGTCGGCGGTCGATGATGAGCACCGTCATCCCGGGGCCGGCGCAGCCGCAACCCGGGATCTCGTGACGGAATTGCCCGTCGAACCGTGGCGCCGGCCTTCTGTACATGGTCATTCCGGGGCCGGCGCAGCCGGAACCCGGGATCTCGTGACGCGATCGCCCGTAGAACCGTGGCGCCGGCCTTCTGTACATGGTCATTCCGGGGCCGGCGCAACCGGAACCCGGGATCTCGTGACGGAATTGCCCGTAGAACCATGGCGACAGCATCACGAGATCCCGGGTTCGCCTTCGGCGCCCCGGGATGACGGTGAAATAGGAGCGTCGCCCCGGAATGACGACGGGGGAAGAGGTGCCAGCGCTCCACCCACACCTCGTCGTCCAGGGGCCGGCGCAGCCGCAACCCGGAATCTCGTGACGGAATTGCCCGTAGAACCATGGCGACAGCATCACGAGATCCCGGGTTCGCCTGCGGCGCCCCGGGATGACGGTGAAA
>NZ_JAAWWS010000169.1:25383-35076 GCF_012272825.1 Wenzhouxiangella sp. XN79A
GACGGGGGAAGAGGTGCCAGCGCTCCACCCACACCTCGTCGTCCAGGGGCCGGCGCAGCCGGAACCCGGGATCTCGTGACGCAATGGCCCGTCAGAACCGTGGCGCCGGCCTTCTGTACATGGTCATCCCGGGGCCGGCGCAGCCGGAACCCGGGATCTCGTGACGCGATCGCCCGTAGAACCGTGGCGCCGGCCTTCTGTACATGGTCATTCCGGGGCCGGCGCAGCCGGAACCCGGAATCTCGTGACGGAATTGCCCGTAGAACCATGGCGACAGCATCACGAGATCCCGGGTTCGCCTGCGGCGCCCCGGGATGACGGTGAAATAGGAGCGGCGCCCCGGGATGACGGGAGTTGGTGGGAGTTGTCTCGACTCGAGCGAGTCTCGGGGTGGTCAGGCCGAGTTGCGAGCAACGCTGACCGCTCCGGGTTCGCCTGCGGCGCCCCGGGATCGCGAGGGATGGAAAACGGCCCTCCGGAACGACGAAGGCGGACTCGGGAAGGCCGTCTCAGCGATCCTCGATCTTCCAGCTGCCGTCCGGCTGGCGGCAGGCGGTGCCGTAGACGGTCTCGGGGCGGCCACCGATCCGGGCTTCCATGACGTACTCGCGGCACGGGCCGGCGTCGGAGTAGTAGGTTTCGGTCGGCGTCATCCGGTAGTCGTAGCCGGTGTCCGGGTTGTGCCAGGCGGTCGGTTGGCCGGTGCGCGTGTGCTCCATTGCGTAGCTGGCCCGGGCATGGTCCTGCGCGTCCATCTCGCGGCCGATCGCCCCGCCGATCGCCGCACCCGCCACCGCACCGAGCACGATCGCCGCGGTACTGTAGCCGTCGCCGCCGTGATAGTAGTCGTCGTGCCGCGAGTAGCTGGCTGCGGCCCCGACCAGCCCGCCGATCGCGGCGCCGATCGCCATGCCGGACTGCTCGCGCGGGCCCTGGGTACTGGCGCAGCCGCTCAGGAACAGCGCGGCCGCGACGGGAAGAACGATCAGCAGACGTCGGAACATGGCGGAACTCCGATTCATGGTTCGAGACTCATCCTGCCGTCGAGTGGCTGAATCCTTCCTGAACCGACACTCCGCCCTTTCCATCGTCCCGAAACGACAGCGCTGGAAAACGGGCACCGTCATCCCGGCGCCGGCGGCGCCGGGCCCTCGTGACGAAATCGCTGATCGAACGAAGGTGGCTATCCCGTTTCCACCAATCGATCGTGCCGCGGCAGGTACAGCACCGTCCGGATGTCGGTCTCGCCCAGCTGCTCGAACAGCCGCCGGTACAGGCCGAGCTGGGCGTCGTAGCGCTCGGCTTCTTCGCCGAGGAAGCCCTCCAGGTCGCCGCCGGCGTGGTAGCCCGATTTGTAGTCGACGATCCAGCGCGTGCCGTTGTCGTCGACGAAGGTGCGGTCGATGATGGCGTTGACGAGGCGGCCGTCGACGACGCCGGTCAGCGGCAGTTCGCAGGCGTGGTCCGGGTGCCGGTTGCTGAGGATCCAGCGACCGGTCTCGCTGTCCAGCGTCCGCTCGAAGGCCTCGCCGACCAGGGCCGCGCTCGCGGCGAGCGTTTCCGGGCCGGTGCCCAGGGCGCGCAGCAGCGCCGGGATGCGGTCGATCAGCGCGCTGCGCGCAGCGGGGTCGAACGCCTCCACGCCGACCCGGCCGACCTGCTCGAGCAGGCGGTGCAGTACGTCGCCGGTGCGTCGCGCTTCGGCGCCGGCCCAGTTGAACTCGATCTCGACCTCCCGCTCGTGCCGCGGCAGGTCGGGCGACCAGGCCAGCCGCTCGCCGATTGGCGGTTGCCAGCCGGTCGGGGCGCGTTTGAGGTCCGGTGCGCGCAGCGCGGCTCCGGCGGTATGCGGGGTCTCCGGTGCCGTTGCCGACTCGGCCAGGGCGTCGAGGAAGTCGGCGCCGCAGCCGGGCCAGAGCCGCTCGAGCAGCGTGCCCCGGCCGGGCTTCGGGCCGCCGCTGCGGGCGGGGTCCAGCGCGGTGGTCAGGACCAGCCGTTCGCGGGCCCGGGTGGCGGCCACGTACAGCAGGCGCTGGCTCTCGTAGTCCTCGCGCAGTTTTCGCTCGCTGCGGATCAGGTCGATCAGCGGGGTGTTGTCGGGCTGGTCGGCGGCCCTGAGCGGCGCCAGCAGCACGGCCTCGTCGCCGTCGGGCCGTGTGAACGGCAGCCAGTACAGCAGGTCGCGCTGGCTGCCGCCGGTCCCGCGATCGAGCCGAGGAAGCACGACCAGGTCCCATTCCAGCCCCTTGGCGCCGTGCATGGTCAGGATTTCCAGCCGGACGTCGCGCGACGGGGGATCGCCCGCGGTGTAGCCGGCGGCCAGCCGTTCCTCGAATGCGCCCAGGTCGTCGAGCAGTCCGTCGGCGTCGGCAGCATCGAGCAGGTCCAGGTACTGCGCCGCATCGGCGCGGTCGCCGTCGGGCCGTTCGAGCAGCGCCGGACCGCCGAGCCGGTGCCAGGCGCCTTCGACCAGGGCCCGGAGCGGCCGCCGCCCGATCCGGGCGCGGGCGCGAGCCAGGGTGTCGTAGGCGCGCTCGGCGCGCTCGCGCGCGTCCCCGTCGAGTCGCGCCAGCGCGGCCGGGTCGTGCGGATCGGCCCCGTCGCCGGCCAGCCGGTGCAGGTCGGCGAGCTCGAGGCCGCACCACGGCGCGCGCAGCACGGCCAGCAGCGCGGCGGTGTCGGCCGGCAGGCGGATGGCCCGCGTCAGCGCCAGCAGGTCCTGGACCACCGGACGGGCGATCAGCGGATCGAGCTTGACGGCCCGGAACGGGATGCCGTGGCGCTCGAGCGCCGGCAGGATGGCCTGCAGGTGGTTGCGCGATCGCACGATGACCGCGGCCTTCCAGTCCGGCTCGTGGCGATGCGCTTCGATCGCCTCGCCGAGCAGCCCGGCGATGCGCTCGGCCTCGGCCTCGTCGTCGGGCAGGGCATGCAGGTCGACCCGGCCGCCCTCGCTGCGTCCGGCCTCGGAGGGGGCGTAGGCGACGGCGCCGGCGGCGATGTCCTCGCGCTCCGGGAACACCGGGCCGAGCCGCTCGTTGACCCAGTCGACGACTTCGGCGCGCGAGCGGAAGTTGCGGCTCAGGCGGACGTCGTCGAGCGTCAGCTCGCCGATCCCGTGGTCGCGGGTGCGGATGAACAGCCCGACCTCGGCCTCCCGGAAGCGGTAGATCGACTGCATCGGGTCGCCGACCACGAACAGCGTCCGACCGTCGTCGGGTTCCCAGCCGTGGGTGAGTTTCTCGAGCAGGTGGAACTGCGCCCAGTTGGTGTCCTGGTATTCGTCGACCAGGATGTGCCGGATGCGGCGGTCGAGGTACAGGCCGAGGTCGGTGTAGCCGGCGTCGTCGTCGCCCAGCGCGGTCAGCGCCGCCCCGGACAGGCCGGTGAAGTCGGTCTGGCCGCGCTCGGCGAACACCACCGCCAGTTCGGCCGCGGCCTGGCGCAGGACCCGGATCAGTGCGTCGAGCACGCGCCATTCCTCGTCGGCGTAGCGCGGCATCGGCAGCGTGCGTGCCGCGTGCAGCCGTTCGGCCAGCCCTTCGTCCCCGGCCAGGGCCCGGAGCAGCCCGGTCATGCGATCCTTTTCCGGCGTCTTCGGCGGAAACCCCTGGCCGATGTTCACGCCCTTGCGCCAGGTGCCGGCCTTCGTCAGCAGCGCATCGCCCAGCGCCCGCCAGCCGGCCAGGGCCTCGGGATCGGGCCCCGGCAACCCGCCGCCGGGCCACTCGCGCAACGCGCCCGAGCCGTCGGCGGCGCGCAGCCGTTCGGCGGCGGAATCCAGCAGTGCGGCCAGCGCGTCGGGCGACGCGCCGGCCGAGGCCAGCGCGTCGTCGAGCGCCGTGCGCGCCGCGTCCAGCCGCTCGCGGACCAGTCCTTCGATCACGCCTTCGAGCGTGGCGCGGTCCGGTGTCGTGACGGCCAGCGCGCGCAGCCACTGTTCGCGCCGCTTCAGCAGGTCCACGAGCAGGTCCTCGAGGTCCTGGGTGCGGTGGTCACGCCACAGCAGCACCGTCTCCAGCGCGTCGCCCAGCCCGCCGTCGTCTTCGCCGGCGCGTTCGAGCACGCGGCGAGCCGCTTCGCGGTAGAGCGGCTGGGTGTCTTCGGCCGGGGCGGGCACCGGGCCCAGCCGACTGGCCACCGGCATGCTGCGGGCCAGGTAGTGGCTGAACGAGTCGATGGTCCGGATCATCAGACGCTGCGGGTTGGCCAGCAGGTCCCAGTCGGCGACCCGATGCCGAAGCCGCTCGGCGCAGGCCACCAGGTCCTGTTCGTGCCCCGCGCTGCTGGAGAAGTCCGGCTCCAGCACGCGCAGGATGCGCTGCTTCATCTCGGCGGCGGCCTTGCGGGTGAAGGTGATGGCCAGGATCTCTTCCGGCGCCTCGACGGTTTCGAGCAGCGCCAGGAAGCGTTCGACCAGCAGCGTGGTCTTGCCCGAGCCGGCCGGCGCCTGGACGATGACCGAGCGGTCGGGCCGGACCGCGTGGCGACGTTGTTCGGCATCGCTCATTCGCGGCCCTCCGCACCGCCGGCGGTTTCCGCGCCCGTCATGGCAAGACGATCGCGTTCGTGGATCCGGCACAGCGCGTGCAGGTGGCAGTGGCCGCAGACTCGCGGCTCGCGCGGGTCGACGGCGGCCTTGCCCTCGGCAAAGTCCCAGGCCAGCGCATTCAGCGCGGCGGTCCAGTCGGCCAGCAGCGCGTCGAAATCGTCGATGCCCTTCCAGGCGCCGCCGGTCCGCTCCAGCATCGGCACGCCCTCGATGCCGGTGTCCTCGCGGGCCAGGCCGTCGAAGCCGAGGTCGTCGGGCCGCAGCCGGGCAAAGGCCAGCGCGGCCGGAGGGTCGTCCAGCGACAGCGCGTAGGCCGGCAGCTGCGGGTCGTCGATGCGCGCCGCCGGGCGCCAGGCATTGCGCCCGCGAGCGCCGGTCTTGTAGTCGATCAGCACCGGGCCGGCCGGCGTTGCGTCGACGCGGTCGATCGTGCCCGACAGCGTCAGCGGGCCGAAGCGCATCGCGATCGTCTGTTCCAGGGCCCGCACCTCGAACGGTCCACGGGCGCGCTCCAGGTCCAGCCATCGGGCCAGCAGCCGCTCGGTGCAGCGCTGCTCGAGTTCACGGCCGGCGCGGCTCAGCGTCAGGCGATGCCGTTCCAGCACGCCCTCCAGGGCGGTGGCCGCGGCCTCCTCGATGCGCGTCGCGCGCTCCGCGGCGTCGAGTGCGACCAGCGCAGCGCGGTCCGGGAGCCGGCGCCAGAAGGTCTCCAGCGCCCGGTGCAGCAACGTGCCGCGCAGCCGCGCATCGAGGCCGGGCCGCGGCGCCGACAGCTCGACGGCGCCAAGGCGATGCACGGCGAACGCGCGGAACGGGCAGGCCGATTGGTCGCGCAGCACGGCGGTGCCGCCGCGGACGTCGTCCCGGTCGAGCACCGGGGCGTTGCGGTCCTCGTCCACGGCCTCGAGCGCGATGGCGCCGGAATCGGCGGCCGCCGGCGGCGCGGCCTCGACGGCCTCGTCGAGGTCCCTCGTCTCGATGCCCAGCAGCGGCGAGCAGCGGCGCGGAATCTCGTCGTCACCGCGCGCAAAGCTGCCCCGCAGTTCGGGCGCGATGCGCTTCAGGCCGGCCAGCTCGGCCAGCGCGCGGGCCCGGCAGCCGTCGGCCGTGCTCGTCGGGACGCGTTGCTGGACGGGGCCCGGGATCAGCGGATCGCGGCGCGCCGCGGCCGGCCAGGTGTCGCGATCCAGCGTGGTCAGCCATGCCGCGTCGAAGCGCGCGCCGAGCGCTTCCTGGACGCCGAGAATCTCGACCGCACTGCCCGGATCGGCCTCGCGGAAGGTCACGTCGCGGGCTCGCTCGGCCAGCCGGGCCAGCGCCCGGGCGCGCGGCAGCGGCCCGGCCACCGTTCCGTCCAGCGCGGCGAAGGACTCGAGCAGTTCGTGCCAGCGCCTGAGCACCTGGAACTCGCGGCTGTTCAGCGCTCGGCCGTGGCCGAAGCCGAGCGCCGAGAGTTCGGTCTGGAAGCGCTCGGTCCAGGTCGACGGCCAGGCCGCATCGCGATGCTTCAGCGTCATCGAACGCCACTGTTCCAGGGTCCGGGCCAGCTGCGTGGCGCCGGCGTTCTTCAGCTCGAAGACCAGTTCCGGCACGGTCAGCGCATAGGGCGCCCAGCGCATCAGGCGGGCTTCGGCGCCGGACCTCGCGCGATGCTCCCGGTCGTGCTCGGCCAGCCACGGGCAGCGCAGCAGCCGCCCGGCCTGCGGCTGGTCGATGCGGTTCGGGCCCAGCCCGAGCATCAGCAGCGCGTCGGCCACCAGCGGCCACTCGGCCAGGGCCGGGCCCATCGAAACGTGCCAGGCCGGATCGCCGCGGTCGTCGAGTGCGAAGCCGGGCGGGTCGAAGACTTCGGCGAAGATCCGCTCGATGCGCCCCAGCCGCCCGGCCAGGTCGGGCACGACGATGCCGATCCGGGCGTCGGGCCGCTCGGTCAGCCGCGCCCGCGCCCAGGCCGCCGCGGCGCGCAGCTCGCCGTCGTCGTCGGCGAAGACGCGAAGGTCCGGCGACGCGGACGGGGTCGACTCCGGCGCCGCGTCCTCGATCCGGACGCCGGCCTCGGCCAGTGCATCGAACAGCGCACGAACGAGCGGGACCGGCTCGAGCTCGAAGCCGACGCGCCGGATCGCCTCCGGCAGCGGCAGCGTGCGTTCGCGGATCCGGTCGGGCAGACCGGCCGCGAAGGTCCATTCGTCGATCACGCCACGCTCGCGGCAGGCCGATCGGAACCGCGCGGCCCAGCGCCGGAAGGCGCGGCTGTCTTCCGACAGCAGGACATCCGGCCAGCGTTCCGGGGCATCCAGGCGATGCTCGTGGATCGTCCGCCAGGCGCGCTGAGCCAGTTCGACCACGCGCGGCTCGCCGACGAAGACCTCCGTATCGATCGCCTCGCGCCAGAGCTCGCGCGCGGCGTCGTCGCCGACGATCACGCCGTCGACGGCGCCGGACACCAGCGCGTCGGCGCGCAGCGTGTTCAGCCAGGCACCGACGCCGAGCACCTCGGGGGTGCGCCAGGCGCGCTCGCCGCGGGCGGTGGCCTCGGCCGCCAGGCGCTGCCGCTCGGCGCGGGCCAGGCGGCCGGTCGGGGTCAGGGTCAGAACGGAGGTGGACGCGGAACCGGAGCTCATGCCGTCGATGATACGTCGGCCGTTCTCAGAAGCCGAGAACCGAACGCCGGGCCCGGCCGGTCGCGGACGATCGGGCGCTCCCGCACCGCAGTTGGCGTTGGCGGGCGCAATGCAATCCGGTCCGGGTCGGGTCGGACAGCAACCTGAACGTCCAGCTGCCGCGCGGTGAGCCGATCCAGGGCGCGATGACCGACGCCCCGGGGCGATCCGATTCCGGGCGCCCGGATCTCCGCCTTCGGCATCGACGGTGCGGACGCCGGACAGGGCATCAGCGACGGTCTCGGAGACTTCGACAGCGCGGCTGCGTTCAGCCCCGGCTTCGAGTTCTGATCGGTGGTCGCCGCCGGTGATCCGCTGTTGTCCAGTCCCCGGGCCATTCTCGGTCGACTTCGCAGCGGGGTACATGACCTGGGCTCGATGCAGACCAGTGGCAGCGGCCAGGCATTCGCCGGCAGGTTCGAGAACGGATCGTCTCCGGGCCGGATCCTTCGAGGCCGCTTGATTTGCGGGGGCGTGCGCGAGCCGGTAAGCTTCGGTTCACCGCGGACCTGTGTCTTCGGATCAAAGCATTCCGCCTGCTGAATGATTCACACGACAGGGAGCGCGTCATGTCTGCAACGAGTTTCGATTCTCCGAATCCCTCACCGGATTCGCGCGGCGCGGCCGCGCCGGGTGTTGGTCGCCGTGCGCTGCCGCTGGCGGTGGCCGCAGCGCTGGGTGTCGGGCTGCCGTCCGCGGCCCTGGCCCAGTTGTTCCCGGCCGAGATCGAGCTGTCGGCCCTGGACGGCACGAACGGCTTCGTGCTCAACGGCGAGGCGGCCAATGACGAGGCCGGGCGTTCCGTCAGCGCGGGCGGCGATATCAACGGCGACGGCATCGATGACCTGATCATCGGGGCCGAAGGCGCCGACCAGAACGGCAGCTCCTCGGGCCGCAGCTACGTGGTGTTCGGTTCGGACACCGGCTTCGCCAGTCCCGTCGAGCTGTCCGGCCTTGACGGCAGCAACGGCTTCGCGCTCAACGGCGAAGCGCAATACGATCTATCCGGGGTCTCGGTCAGCGCTGCCGGCGATATCAACGGCGACGGCATCGATGACCTGGTCATCGGGGCCTACCGCGCTGACCCGAACGGCAACTACTCGGGCCGCAGCTACGTGGTGTTCGGTTCGGACACTGGCCTGGCCAGTCCAGTCGAGCTGTCCGGCCTTGATGGCAGCAACGGCTTCGTGCTCAACGGCGAAGCACAATCCGATTATTCCGGGTTCTCGGTCAGCACTGCCGGCGACATCAACGGCGACGACACCGATGACCTGATCATCGGGGCCTTTGGTGCCGACCCGAACGGCAACAGTAATGCCGGCAAGAGCTACGTGGTGTTCGGTTCGGGCACGGTGACGAACCCCTTCGACCTGTCCACCCTCGACGCCGTCAACGGCTTCGGTCTGAATGGAGAAACAGCTGATGATTTCTCCGGGTCCTCGGTCAGCGCTGCCGGCGACATCAACGGCGACGGCATCGACGACCTGATCATCGGTTCTCCAGGAGGGTTCTTCAACAATGAGGTCCGAAAGAGCTACGTCGTGTTCGGCTCGGACTCCGGTCTGCCCAACCCGTTCAACCTGTCCTCGCTGAACGGCAGCAACGGCTTCGTGGTGAATGGAGAAACGGCTGGTGATCGCTCCGGGTACTCGGTCAGCGCTGCCGGCGACATCAACGGCGACGGCATCGATGATCTGATCATCGGAGCCCCGTACGCCGAGACCGATGGCATTGTTTCCGGGCGCAGCTACGTGGTGTTCGGTTCGAACTCCGCGTTCGCGGCGACGATCGACCTGAGCCTTCTGGACGGCAGCAATGGCTTCGTGCTCAACGGCGAAATGGCGGATGATCAATCCGGGCGTTCCGTCAGCGCCGCCGGCGACATCAACGGCGACGGCATCGATGATCTGATCATCGGAGCCTATGGCGCCGACCCGAACGGCGGCTTGTCGGGTCGCAGCTACGTCGTGTTCGGATCGGACACCGGCCTGCCCAACCCCTTCGACCTGTCGACGCTGAACGGCAGCAACGGTTTCGTGCTCAATGGCGAAGCGGCCGGTGACTACGCCGGGTGGTCGGTCAGCGCCGCCGGCGATGTCAACGGCGACGGCATCGATGACGTGGTCATCGGGGCCTTCGGCGCCGACCCGAACGGCAGCAGTTCGGGCCGCAGCTACGTGGTGTTCGGGCGAAGCTCGACGGACGTGGCGGTCAGCAAGAGCAACGGCGCGGCCTTTGTCGACAACGGCCTGCCGACCACCTGGCTCATCGATGTCGCCAACGTCGGCGCCGCCGACATTGCCGGTGCGACGCTGAGCGACCCCGTGCCGACCGGCGTGACCGGGGCGACCTGGACCTGCACTGCCTTCGGCGGCGCGGTCTGCACGAATCCGAGCGGTAGCGGCGGCATCAGCGAGAACGTCGACCTGCCGGCCGGCGCCAGCCTGGTCTACGAGTTCACTGCGACGGTCACCGCAA
>NZ_JAAWWS010000170.1:0-1842 GCF_012272825.1 Wenzhouxiangella sp. XN79A
CGCTTGCGCGCGAACCGGCCGGGCCACCCTTCGCCCGCAAGCGGCCTCCAACAGGCCTTCGGTCGGGCGCCCCGCGCGATTCGACTGTTGGAGGGAGCTTGCTCGCGAACCGCCCTGACCACCCTTCGCCCGCAAGCGGCCTCCAACAGGGCTTCGGTCGGGCGTTGCGCGCGATTCGACTGTTGGAGGGCGCTTGCGCGCGAACTGCCCTGACCACCCTTCGCCCGCAAGCGGCCTCCAACAGGGCTTCGGTCGGGCGTTGCGCGCGATTCGACTGTTGGAGGGCGCTTGCGCGCGAAGGGCGGGTCCGGGTCAGTCGCCGTCGGCCGCCAGCATGTAGTCGATGGTCAGGTTGGCCAAGGCGCGGACGCCGGTCTTCATCGCCGATTCCTCGATGCGGAAGTCGGGTGTGTGGTGCGGCGCGGCTTCGCCGGGGCCGAGGTCGGCCGGGCTTGCGCCGACGGCGATGTAGAGGCCCGGCACTTCGTTGGCGAAGAACGAGAAGTCCTCGGCGCCGGTGATGGCGTCCATGACCCGGGTGCGGCCGCCGCCGACCCGCTCCAGCGTCGGCCGCATGGCCTCGGTCAGGTCCGGGTCGTTGAAGGTGACCGGGTAGCCGCGCTGGATGTCGACCTCGGCGGTGGCGCCGAAGCTCAGCGCGACGTGCTCGACGGTGCGGCGGATGTCGGCGTGGATCTTGTCCTGCATGTCGGTATCGAGGGTGCGGATGGTACCGATCAGTTCCGCGCTCTCGGGAATGATGTTGTTGCGCACGCCGGCCCGGACGCGGCCGACGGAGATGACCGCGGCATCCTTGGTCAGTTCGGTCTGCCGGCTGACGATCATGTTCAGGCCGATGATCATCTGCGCGGCCACGGCGATCGGGTCGACCCCGGTCCACGGCGTGGACCCGTGGGTCTGCTTGCCGTTGATGGTAATCACGAAGCGATCGGAGGCGGCCAGCATGCCGCCCGGCCGGTAGCCGATCATGTCGGCCGGGGCCGGCGACCAGATGTGCTGGCCGAACACGACGTCGACGTCGGGATTCTTCAGCACACCCTCGGCGACCATCAGCTCGGCCCCGCCCTCCTCGCCCGGCGGTGCACCTTCCTCGGCCGGCTGGAAAATGAACTTGATCGTGCCGGGCAGTTCGTCGCGACGCTCGGCCATCATCCGGGCCACGCCCATCAGCATGGCCATGTGCGCGTCGTGGCCGCAGGCGTGCGAGACCGGGACCTCGTCGCCGAGGAACTCGCTGGTCACGTCCGGCGAGAACGGCAGGCCGACCCTCGACGGCACCGGCAGCGCGTCCATGTCGGCGCGCAGTCCGACGACCGGACCGGGGCGGCCGCCTTCGAGCACGCCGATCACGCCGGTGTGCGCAACGCCGGTGGTGACCTCCATGTCCAGCCCGCGCAGGAAATCGGCGATGTAGGCCGCGGTCTCGAACTCGCGGTTCGACAGCTCGGGGTTCCGGTGGAAGTGACGGCGCCACTCGACGACGTCGTCGTAGAGCCGTTCGGTCTCGGCGTCGATCCAGTCGTGCCAGTCGTCGGCGTCGGCGGCGCCGACCGCGGTGAACGAACCGGCGATGGCCAGGAACGCGATGGATACGAGAAAGCGGGACGGGCTCATGGCATCACCTGCGAGGAATCAGGCGACCATTGTGAGCTGCGGCGGTCGGTGCGGCAAGTTGGCCGGGGGCGCCGGTTCGCGCGCAAGCGCACTCCAACAGTCCGATCGAGCTGGTTTCCCCTGCCTTTCCTGTTGGAGGCCGCTTGCGGGCGAAGGGCGGCCGGGCCGATTCGCGCGCGAGCGCCCTCCAACAGTCGATCCGAGCGG
>NZ_JAAWWS010000170.1:1892-3531 GCF_012272825.1 Wenzhouxiangella sp. XN79A
CGCCCTCCAACAGTCGATCCGAGCGGTTTCCCTGACTTTCCTGTTGGAGGCCGCTTGCGGGCGAAGGGCGGCCGGGCCGATTCGCGCGCGAGCGCTCTCCAACAGTCGATCCGAGCGGTTTCCCTGACTTTCCTGTTGGAGGCCGCTTGCGGGCGAAGGGCGGCCGGGCCGATTCGCGCGCGAGCGCCCTCCAACAGTCGATCCGAGCGGTTTCCCTGACTTTCCTGTTGGAGGCCGCTTGCGGGCGAAGGGCGGCCGGGCCGATTCGCGCGCGAGCGCCCTCCAACAGTCGATCCGAGCGGTTTCCCTGCCTTTCCTGTTGGAGGCCGCTTGCGGGCGAAGGGCGGCCGGGCCGATTCGCGCGCGAGCGCCCTCCAACAGTCGATCCGGACGGTTTCCCCTGCCTTTCCTGTTGGAGGCCGCTTGCGGGCGAAGGGTGGCCGAACGATCGAGTGAAGAACGAGACCCGATCGCTCAGGCCGCCAGTTCCGCTCGCACCCGCCGCTCGAGCTCGAAGACGTGCGGGTCGTCTTCCCCGAGTTCGCGCAGCGCGCGGGCCAGGTGCAACAGGTAGTCGGCGTTGCGGCCCGAGGGGCCCCGAGCCACGGCGATGTGGCGGGCCATGGCGTCGATCGGCTCGGGGCCGAGCCAGGCCGGGTTGTCGGGCTCGGCGACATAGAGGACGCCTTCGACGGTCCGCGATGGGTGCTGGAGACGGATCGGTATGCGGTACCGCCCGTAGCCGTTCTTCTCGCGGTGGTCGAGGTGTTCGAAGACGTCGTGCGAGACCCGCCAGGCGACGCCGAGGCAGCGCGCGCCGGGTTCTCGGACCAGGGTCGCGACCCGGCCGGGCGCATCGGGCGTTCCGCGGTGGTCGTGCGAGCCCTGCCAGAAGCGTCGCTGCCAGCCTTCGATTCGACCCACGGCCCGCTCGATGACCGGGAAGTCGACCTTCCAGATCAGTGATCCGTAGCCGAACACCCAGTCGCTTTCCGCGCAGCCCGTGGCCATGGTCGAACGCTAGCATGCGGGGCGGGATTCAGGGTTCCGGGGATCCGGCATTCGCGGAAGAGGCGCCGGTCGGTGGCGCACGCCGCCACACCACGATTGCTGAACCCGCGAGACCAGACGACCGAACGAGGAATTCACCCTTCGCCCGCAAGCGGCCTCCAACAGGCCTTCGGTCGGGCGTTGCGCTGATTCGCCTGTTGGAGGGCGCTTGCTCGCGAACCGCCCTGACCACCCTTCGCCCGCAAGCGGTCTCCAACAGGCCTTCGGTCGGGCGCCCCGCGCGATTCGACTGTTGGAGGGCGCTTGCGCGCGAACTGCCCTGACCACCCTTCGCCCGCAAGCGGCCTCCAACAGGCCTTCGGTCGGGCGTTGCGCTGATTCGCCTGTTGGAGGGCGCTTGCGCGCGAACCGGCCCGGCCACCCTTCGCCCGCAAGCGGCCTCCAACAGGCCTTCGGTCGGGCGCCCCGCGCGATTCGCCTGTTGGAGGGCGCTTGCGCGCGAACCGGTCGGGCCACCCTTCGCCCGCAAGCGACCTCCAACAGGTCTTCGATTCGGCACCGATGAAACTCCGGCCAGGTTTTTTACTGAAAACTGTTCACTGAAAACTTCTCACTCCGCTCCACCACG
>NZ_JAAWWS010000170.1:3581-14714 GCF_012272825.1 Wenzhouxiangella sp. XN79A
GGTCGGGCGTTGCGCTGATTCGTCTGTTGGAGGGCGCTTGCGCGCGAACCGGCCGGGCCACCCTTCGCCCGCAAGCGGCCTCCAACAGGCCTTCGATCCGGCGCCGGTGCTGATTCGCCTGTTGGAGGGCGCTTGCTCGCGAACCGCCCGGACCACCCTTCGCCCGCAAGCGGCCTCCAACAGGTCTTCGATTCGGCACCGATGAAACTCCGGCCAGGTTTTTTACTGAAAACTGTTCACTGAAAACTTCTCACTCCGCTCCACCACGAGCGGCCCGCCACCCTTCGCCCGCAAGCGACCTCCAACAGGTCTTCGGTCGGGCGTTGCGCTGATTCGTCTGTTGGAGGGCGCTTGCGCGCGAATCGGCCCTGACCGCCCTTCGCCCGCAAGCGGCCTCCAACAGGAGACGATCCGTCCGGCGAGGACCCGGCATCCCTATACTGTCGGCCTGCCCGCCCCGGACACAGCGATGATCACGCTGCATCACCTGGAAGACTCCCGCTCCCAGCGAATCCTCTGGATGCTCGAAGAACTCGGCGTCGAATACGAAATCCACTATTACGAGCGCGATCCGGAGACGAACCTGGCGCCGCCGGAGTTGAAGGCGGTTCATCCGCTGGGCAAGTCGCCGGTGATCGTCGACGGCGACCGGACCTTCGCCGAGTCGGCGGTGATCCTGGAGTACCTGGCCCGGACCTACGGCGGCGGCGACTGGGCGCCGGAGTTCGGTGATCCCGGCTACTGGACCTTCCAGTACTGGATGCACTACGGCGAGGCCTCGCTGATGCCGCCGCTGCTGCTGAAGCTGGTGTTCTCGAAGCTGCGCCAGCCGCCGGTGCCGCTCCTGATCCGGCCGATCAGCAGCAAGATCGCCGACCAGGTCGATCGCGCGTTCACCGACCCGCAGATCGCGACACATTTCGAGTACGTCGACGGGTTCCTGACCGACCACGAGTGGTTCGGCGGTTCGTCGATCAGCGCGGCCGACGTGCAGATGAGCTTTCCGCTGGAAGCGGCCAGGATGCGCGCGGTGAAGGCCGGACAGTACCCGCAGATCGATGCCTGGCTGAAGCGCGTACACGCCCGCCCGGCCTACCTGCGGGCGCTGGAAGCCGGCGGCGAGTACGCCTACGGGCCCGACGTCGACGACTGAGCGCACGGCCGCGAAGTCGGCCCGAACGCGCCTGTCGATCAGTCGCTGTTGTAGAGCATCAACCCGGCGACCAGCGCGACCAGCGCGAGCACCCAGAAGGCCATGGCCCACCACGCCGCGCGCCGCGCCCGGCGCTTTTCCCACCAGCTTCTCGGCGTGATGCCGCGGGCCAGGAACACGGCGATGCCGGCCAGGTTCACCGAGGCCACGTTGGTGCTGTAGAGCAGCAGCGCGCCCCAGGCACCGCGCCATTCGCCGGCACCGGCCAGCAGGGCCACGACCATCAGCGGCGGCAGCAGGGCGACCGCCACCATCACCCCGACCAGCGCGCCGGAGATGCCGCTGGTCACGGCCAGCGCGCCGGCGGCACCGGCGGCCAGCGCCAGGATCACGTCGAGTTCGTCGATGACGGTGCGACCGGCGATTTCGGGGACCGTGGGATCGACCTCCAGCAGCCGACCGAGTCCCGCCCCGAGCAGCACGGCGATGATCACGCCGGTCATGCCGGTGCGCACCGCCGTCCAGCCCAGGCGCCAGTCGGCCAGGGTGGCGGCCAGCGCCAGCGCCATGTTCGGCGCCAGCAAGGGCGCGATGACCATGGCGCCGACGACCACGGCCACGTTGCCGCGGACCAGGCCGACCGCAGCGACGATGCTCGACAGCACGACCATGAACACGTACTGGCGATTCAGACGGGCGTCGCGGCCGACCCGCTCGACCAGTTCGAAACGACTGAGCCGGTCGGAATCCCTGTCGTCGTCGCGTTCGGGTTCGTCGTTGTCCGGTTCGGGCCCGGGCAGCATGGCCTCGAGGTTGCCGACCAGCACCCGGACGCCGTCGTCGCCGCCGCACAGGGGCTCGAGGGCGTCGAGCAGGCCTTCCACGCGCTTGCCGTCGAGCACCACGCGGACCACCGCGCGCGGCGCCGGCGCGCTGAGCCACCAGTCATGGATCTCGGCGTCCTCGATGCGGGCGACGACGGCGTCGAGACGATCGGGCGGGACGGCGATTTCGATCCAGCGCAGGGCCATGGCGAAGGAAGGCGGTCAGGAAACGGGGATGAAGAGCATGTCACAGCCGGCGCGGAACGCAAGGTTTCACCGCTGCAAAATTATTTGCGAATTTATTGACAAATAAGGATTTGTAAAATATTATCCAAACCATGAACGCGATCGCCCCCATGCTGCAGACCGTCCGCGACGCCGATGACGCCACGGATCTGCTGCAGTTCGCACCGCCGCTGGCGGGCACGCCGCGGCTGGCGCTGGCGGTACAGGCGATCGTGTCGTTGTCGAGCGAACGCCGGCCGGCCTGGGTCGAGTGCCTGGTTCGCCCGCCGGCCGATCGCCCCGGGCAGTCGGTGATGGACCTGGTCCGCGCCGGCTACGCCCGCCGCGGCGACCGCTTCGATCTCGACGTGCTGGACGCCGCGCTGCGGCGGATGCCGGCGCTTCGCCCCGATACCCGGTTCGGCGTCAATATCCGACCGGGCTCGTTGATGGTCCCGGACTTCGTCGATGCGGTGCTCGAGCGCCTGCATCGTGCGCAGGTGGCCCCGGATCGCCTGGTGCTGGAACTGGTCGAGTACGCCGGCGCGGTGAATCTGGAAGCAACGGCCCGGCC
Organism: Wenzhouxiangella sp. XN79A; assembly: GCF_012272825.1. GTDB lineage: Bacteria > Pseudomonadota > Gammaproteobacteria > Xanthomonadales > Wenzhouxiangellaceae. The sequence continues at coordinate 6,358 of NZ_JAAWWS010000170.1, forward strand.
GCTGAACGCGCTCAGGCGCGCCGGCGTCCAGGTCGCGCTGGACGACTTCGGCCCGGGCGCTGCGAACCTCGATGTGGTCGCTGCCGGGCTGGTCGACTGGATCAAGCTCGACCGCAGCGTCTGCCGCTGCGTCGATACCCACGACGGCGCGCGGCGCGTGGTCGAGGGGCTGGCCGCGTTGGTCCGGCACGCCGGTCCCGGCCTGGTCGCCGAGGGGATCGAGCGACCGGCCCAGATGCAGCTGCTGCACGGCATGGGCATCGTTCATCAACAGGGATTCCTGTTTCACCGTCCGGCGCTGCTGGTCGACGATCTTCATGCGGGGAGCACGCATTGAACATGGACGCGCGAACGACCGTTACCCGACTCGATTCACTGGCCCGCGCGGCGGTCCGGATCTTCCGGCCGCTGGTCCGGATCCTGATTCGCCACGATGTCTCGTACAAGACCTGCGCCGACTGGCTGCGCTGGTGCTACGCCGACGTCGCCTACCGCGACTTCCGGCTGCCCGGCCGCAAGCCGACCAAATCGCGGGTGGCCGTGCTGACCGGGCTGACCCGGGTCGACGTCAACCAGCTGCTGACGCAGCCGGCACCCGACGAGGTGCCGCAGGAGGAGCAGTACCACCGCGCCGCGCTGGTGCTCAGCGGCTGGGCCAACGACTCGGCGTTCCGCGCCGACGGCGCGCCGCTGCCGACGCTGCCGTTCGACAGCGACGACGATCGGCCCAGTTTCTCGATGCTGGTTTCCCGACACAGCGGCGGCGCCCCGGCCCGCGCCGTGCTCGACGAACTGCAGCGCAACGGCGCGGTGAACGTGCTCGAGGATCGCACGGTCGAACTGGTCCGGACGCGCTACATCGCCCGGGCCGACGAAGCCGACCTGCAGACCGCCGAGATCTTCGGCATGGCCACCAGCGACCTGATCACGACCATTGCCCACAACTGGCAGCAGGACAACGGCGATCGGTACCTGCAGCTGGTGGTCTACAACCGGGACATCCACCCGGACCTGGCCGACGAGGCGCGCGAGAAGATCGAGGCCGCGGCACGCCAGCTGGCCGAACAGGTCGACGAATGGCTGTACCACTACGAGGAGGCCTCGCGCCAGCGCGGCCTGGACGAGGACAGCGACCCGGTCCGGCTGGGTCTCGGCCTGTACACCGTCAGGGATTCCGAAACCGATTCTGCCCCCCCAACCGCACGATGACCGAGCTCAAGGAGAAACCGATGAACCGCACTTCGCCCCGCACCCCTGTCCGCAAGCGCCGCCTGGCGGCCTCGATCGGACTCGCGCTGACCGCGTTGACCGCCCCGGCCCTGGCCGTGGAAGTGACCGGCAGTTTCTCGGGCTGGTGGGACCAGCCGTCGCAACAGAACCACGGCATGATCGTCACGATTGCCGGCGCGCTGACCGGCGTCAAGACCGGCGCGATCTACTGGGCCATCTACGACACCGAGGGCAACCCCACCTGGCTGTTCGCCCAGGGCGACATCCTCGGCGACACGATCGATGCACGGGTCTACGAGGTGACCGGCGTGAACTTCGGCGACCCGGCCGGCACGAACCCCGACCCGGTCAACGAGATCGGCACCATGCAGGTGCGGTTCACCAACTGCACCACCGGCCAGGTCGACTACGACGTCAACGGGACCGGCACGAACAGCAAGGTCATCGTCGGCACCGGTGGCTTCACGATCAAGCGGATCACCAACCAGCCGGGGGCGCCGTGCAGCGGCGGCATCGGTGACGACGTTCCGCGCGGCACCGTGCCGGAAACCTTCGACATTGCCCTGGTTCCGACCGGCGTGATCCCGGGTGCCAGCGGCGATGCCGATTTCGAGCTGCGTCCCGGCGAAGTGGAATTCGACGTCGAGATCGAAGACCTGCCGGTGGGCAGCTACGAGCTTCGGATCGGCGGCGTCACCCGCGGCACGATCGAGGTGGTCGACACCGCGAGCGGGCCGGAAGGCGAGCTCGAGTTCGGTTCGCCGCCGGATGCCGACGAGCTGCTGCTGGACTTCGACCCGCGAGGCCAGGACATCGACGTGCTGGACAACGGCGTGATCATCCTGACCAACGTGGCGCCGGACGTCGGCGATCCGCCGGGCACCGGCACCGGCGGCACGCCACCGGCATTCGGCAACAGCGAGATCTCGATCGACCTGGCCAACCTGGGCGTCTACCCCGGCGGCGAAGCCGAGGCCGATTTCGACCAGGAATCCGATGAAGTCGAGTTCGACGTCGAAGTCGAGGACGTGCCGGTCGGCAGTTACACACTGTTCGTCGGCGGAATCGAGCGCGGCACGATCCAGGTCGTCGTGCAGGACGACGGCGACACCGAAGGCGAAATCGAATTCCGCTACCCGGTCGAGGCCGGCAAGCTGCCGCTGGACTTCGACCCGCGCGGTGAGACCGTCGAGATCGCCGAGGGCGCAACGACGCTGTTCTCCTCGGTGTTCCCGATCGACGGTCCGCCGGATGATGATGATGATGACGACGGTGGCGACGGTGGCGACGGCGGCATCGAGTCCGAGATCCGCGAAGACCTGACCAACACCGGTGTCTACCCGGCCGGCAGCGGCGAGGCGCGCTGGGAAGAGGACGACGGCGAGATCGACTTCGACGTCGAGATCGAGGATGTCCCCGTCGGCGGCTACACGCTGCGAGTGGGCGGCGTCGAGCGCGGCACGATCCAGGTCAGCGACACCGGTGACGGCATCGAGGGCGAGATCGAATTCGGCGATCCGGTCGACGAGGTCGGCGAACTGCCGCTGGACTTCGACCCGCGCGGTCAGCTGATCGAAGTGCTGGAAGGAGAAACCGTGATCTTCACGCTGGACTTCCCCGGCAGCTGAGGCCTCGAGCGCGGCTGTCCCACCGCGCCTGTTCCGACCGGCCTCGTTCGCGGGGCCGGTTTTTTTTGATCTTGGTGTTCCGGGTTCCGGGTTCCGGGTTCGGGGTTCGGGGTTCGGGGTTCGGGGTTCGGGGTTCGGGGTTCGGGCGGATGATTCGCGAGGGAATCGTTTGTGCGAGCTTGCCTCGCGATTCCCGCCGTCGCCCCGCCCATCGCGGCCAGGCCCGCTCCCACGGGCCTGCGATCGGACGGACGGCTCGATTCGACTGATGACGGGCGCATCCGCACCAACCAACGAACCAAACGACCAACCGACGAATCCACCCTTCGCCCGCAAGCGGCCTCCAACAGCCCTTCGGTCCAGCGCCGATGAAACTCCGGCCAGGTTTTTTTACTGAAAACTGTTCACTGAAAACTTCTCACTCCGCTCGCACCGCGAGCGGCCCGCCACCCTTCGCCCGCAAGCGACCTCCAACAGGCCATCGATCCGGCACCGATGAAACTCCGGCCAGGTTTTTTTACTGAAAACTGCTCACTGAAAACTTCTCACTCCGCTCGCACCGCGAGCGGCCCGCCACCCCTCGCCCGCAAGCGACCTCCAACAGGTCTTCGATTCGGCACCGATGAAACTCCGGCCAGGTTTTTCTTACTGAAAACTGCTCACTGAAAACTTCTCACTCCGCTCCACCACGAGCGGCCCGCCACCCTTCGCCCGCAAGCGACCTCCAACAGGTCTTCGATCCGGCGCCGATGAAACTCCGGCCAGTTTTTTTACTGAAAACTGCTCACTGAAAACTTCTCACTCCGCTCCACCACGAGCGGCCCGCCACCCTTCGCCCGCAAGCGACCTCCAACAGGCCTTCGATCCAGCGCCGACGACTCTCCGGCCAGGTTTTTTTACTGAAAACTGTTCACTGAAAACTTCTCACTCCGCTCGCACCGCGAGCGGCCCGCCACCCTTCGCCCGCAAGCGGCCTCCAACAGGTCTTCGATCCGGCACCGATGAAACTCCGGCCAGGTTTTTTACTGAAAACTGTTCACTGAAAACTTCTCACTCCGCTCGCACCGCGAGCGGCCCGCCACCCTTCGCCCGCAAGCGACCTCCAACAGGCCCTCGATCCGGCGCCGATGAAACTCCGGCCAGGTTTTTTACTGAAAACTGTTCACTGAAAACTTCTCACTCCGCTCGCACCGCGAGCGGCCCGCCACCCTTCGGCCGCGGGGGTCAGAAATGGACCGCCGGCGTCATTGCGCCGCCGGCGATGACGAACTGGGTCTTGACGCTCCGGAGGCGGGTGGCGGTGTAGGCGATGCCCCGGGCATCGAGTTGCTTGACGGCCTGTTCGATGGTGTCGAGTTCGCCGCGCCGTTCGGCGTCGTCGAAGATGATCAGGAAGTCGTCGCTGTTCATGCCTTCGAGCCAGTGCAGCGCGCCCCAGCGCGAGCGGCGTTTCGATTTCTGCGGGCCATCGACCAGCAGGACATCGACACCCTGGCCGTCGTGGACGTCGGGGTCGTGGACCGGTGAGTCCCGGTCGGCGATCCGTCGTTCGACCAGCGGCGCTTCGAGCACCCGGGCGCGTCGGCACTGCGCGCCGATCCGTTCGGCCCATTCGGCTTCGTGCTCGAGGCTGACGACCTCGAAGTCCGCGCGCTCGGCAAGCGCATCGAGCAGCAGGGTGGACTGGCCGCAGCCGAGTTCGAGCACGCGGCGCACCGGCAGTTCGGTGCAGGACCGGATCAGCAGGTACAGATAGCTGTAGTTGGCCGCACTGCCGACGGCATGGATCGGTCGGTCGATGCCGAGCCGGGCGAGATCACGGTGCACGATGTTCTGATAGACGAGCTCGCGACCGTTCAGCATGGCGCCGACGGCGACGTTCTTCGCCCACCACTCCAGCGGACGGTTCAGCCAGCGCATCTCCGCCAGTGCGGCGCGAAGCGCGCGATGGGAACGTGCCTGCATAGCGTTTCCTCTACAGGTCGGAAACGACCCGATGCCGGGGGAAGCGAACAGGCTACTCGATCCGCATGGCGTCGGGTGGCGGTCTGCTGGCACCGCGTTCGGCTCGGCCGCAAACGATCGTCCGGACGTCGCGTTCGCGGCGCTTCATGAACAAGCCGGGCTGGGGTACCCCGCCACTCGTTGTGTAACGTACAGCGGAGTACACTGGCATGTCGGCCGAAGGCATCGGGAGGCGCGCCAGTCATGATCATCAGCCACCGCCATCGGTTCATCTTCCTGCACTGCCGCAAGGTGGCCGGCAGTTCGATCGCCGCGGCACTGGCACCGCACCTGGGCCCCGACGACCTGCACCTGGGCACCTGGCCCGAGGCCTGGCGCGCCGGCGTGGCCCCGAACCGGCGAGCGTGGCGCGACCTGCGCCATCCGGCGGCCGCGGCCAGCTTTGTCGGCCGACTGCTGCGTGCCCCGGCCCGGCTCGGCGACCCGGCACACCGGATCATGGCGTTCAACGGCGCGCAGCGGCTGGCCTATCGCGCCAGGCTCGGTCGCTCGCCGGAACACGCCCACGCCGAACGCGTGCGGGCGTTCGATCCGTCGGCCTGGCGCGACTACTTCAAATTCGCCTTCGTGCGCAATCCCTACGAACGCGCCGTGTCGGACTACTGCTGGCGGACCTCGAAGACCGGCCGGCGCGACCTGGGCTTCGGCGCGTTCCTTCGAGGCCTGGCCGAAGGCGACGTCCGCGATCGAGTGCTGCCGCGGCATTTCGACAACTGGCCGATCTACACCATCGATGATCGAATCGCGGTCGACTTCGTCGGTCGTTTCGAGCACCTGCACCGCGACCTGGCGCGAGTCTTCGAGCGACTGGGCCTGCCCGGGCCGGACCTGCCGCACGCCAAGGCCTCGAGCGAACGACAGCCGACCGCGGGCTGGTACGGCGACGAGGAACGTCAATGGGTCGAAACCCTGTTCGCAAGGGAGCTGGCCGCCTTCGGCTACCGCTTTCCCGAGCGCTCGACAACAGAAAGCGAGGCGCTGCGCTCGGTCGGCTGACGGTGCCGTCGACAACGCGTATACTTTTCGCGGGCTTCCTCGAACTGCAGGTTGCTGCCCCGCCGCTCCGTTCGACCGGGTCGCGGGCCACCGCCCCTGCAGGCACGCACATGGCTGAACGCGACGCTTCCGAAACCGGCATGCTGCTCGACGGCAACGATCTGCCCGAGGGCATGGCCCGCGTGGTCAGCGCGACGACGCTGATCGGCGAACTCGAGAAGCGCTGCAAGCAGGCACGGGCGGCCGGTGGCAGCCTGGTTCCCGTGGCCGTGGCCTGGATCCAGCTCGACGAAATGCAGGCCCACCGCAACCAGGTCGGTTTTACCGGGCTGGAGCGCCTGATGCGGGCGATCCACGATCGGATCCGCACCCAGCTCGATCCCCCGGACGTGACCGCCCGCTTCGGGCTGAACTCGATCGGCGTCCTGCTCGACCCGGAAGACGGTGAGCGCGACTATGCCGATCTCGGCACCGGTTTGCTGCGCACGATCAGCGGCAGCCTGTTCGAGTTCGGCGAGCAGGCCCTGGCCGCAACGATCAGCATCGCGATCCGCCCGGCCAACGAACAGCTGCGCGTCCCCGAGGCCAACCTGGTGGGGGTGGCCCGGATGGCCGAGCGGCTGAGTGCCGCCGGCGGCAACCGCACCGAGGTCGCTGCGGCCGAGGCCAACGACTCGGGCAACGCGTCGTCCAGCCTGCTGGCCCAGTTGACCAAGGCGCTGCGCGACAACAGCCTGCGCGTGGTGTTCCAGCCGCTGCTGGCCACCACCGGCCCGGAGGCCGACCGCTTCCAGGTGCTGCCGCGCCTGATCGGCAGCGACGGCTCGCTGATCCCGGCCGCCCGATTCATTCCGGTGGCCGCCGCTCGCGGCGTACTGCCCGCGCTCGACCAGTGGATGATCGCCCACGTGCTCGGACTGATCCGCGATCGGATCGCGCGCGGCGACGAACCGGCGTGGTACTTCATCAACCAGTCCTCGGCGCTGGTCGACGATCCGAAATTCCTGGCCTGGTTCGAGGCCGAACTGACCCGCCTGCCCGCCGAGCAGCGGACGCTGGTGGTGGAATTCAACATCCTCGAACTCAAGGCCCGACTGCGCGAGGCGCGCGAGGCGCTGGCGAAACTGCGCGACCTGGGCATCGGCGTTTCGCTGACCGGAATCGACGAGAAAGTGCCCGAGGCGGTAATGCTGAAGCACATTCCCTGCGACTACCTGCGAATGAAGGCCGACTTCGCCCGCCGGGTGCTGGCCGAGAAGGACCTGGCCGAACGATTCCAGAAGTTCGCCCATTCCGCCCACCACGCCGAGCGGAAACTGGTCGTGCCGATGCTCGAGGATGCCGAGGCCGTGTCGCGGATCTGGCAGATGGACGTCGACCTGATCCAGGGCAACTTCATCCAGCAGCCCAGCGAACAGCCGGGCATCTGAGCACGCAACCGCCATGGCGTCGCGGCGCATCCTGGTCCTTCACGGGCATCCCGATGCCGGCCAGGGCCACTTCGGCGATGCGCTGGTCGAGGCCTATGCCGAAGGCGCCCGCCAGGCCGGTCACGCCGTTGTCGTCGAACGCCTGGCCGACTGCGACCTGCCACCGCTGAACAGCGCGAAGACCTGGCACGAAGGCCCGGTCCCGGCCGACGCGAAGCGGCTGCAGGCGGCGATCACCGAGTGCGAGCACCTGGTCCTTCTGTATCCGCTCTGGCTGGGCGACATGCCGGCGGCGGTCAAGGCCGCGCTCGAACAGGTTCTGCGGCCCGGGTTCGCGCTGGCCTACGAAGGCAGCGATCCCGGCGCGCTCCTGAAGGGCAAGAGCGCGCGGGTGATCGTGACGATGGGCATGCCGGGTTTCTTCTACCGCAGCTTCTACCGTGCCCACAGCCTGAAGAGCCTGAAACGCAACATCCTGTCGTTCTGCGGCTTCCGCCCGGTGCGCACCACGGCCATCGGCCGGGTCGACAGCAGCCCGGCCTATCGGGCGCGCTGGCTGAAGCGGATTCGGGCGATGGGGCGGGCCGGGGGGTAGGGGCGGGGGCGCTCCAGTTCTCTGGTTGTTGGTGGTCAGCGCCACCCTTCGCCCGCAAGCGGCCTCCAACAGGCCTTCGATCAGGTGCCCCGCTCTGTCCGACTGCTGGAGCGAGCTTGCTCGCGAATCGCCGGGTTCAACCTTCGCCCGCAAGCGGCCTCCAACAGGCCTTCGATCAGGTGCCCCGCTCTGTCCGACTGTTGGTGGGAGCTTGCTCGCGAATCGCCGGGTTCAACCTTCGCCCGCAAGCGGCCTCCAACAGGCCTTCGATCAGGTGCCCCGCTCTGTCCGACTGTTGGTGGGAGCTTGCTCGCGAATCGCCGGGTTCAACCTTCGCCCGCAAGCGGCCTCCAACAGCCCTTCGATCAGGTGCCCCGCTCTGTCCGACTGTTGGAGGGAGCTTGCTCGCGAATCGCCGGGTTCAACCTTCGCCCGCAAGCGGCCTCCAACAGG
>NZ_JAAWWS010000171.1:0-4921 GCF_012272825.1 Wenzhouxiangella sp. XN79A
CCTGTTGGAGGGAGCTTGCTCGCGAACTGCCCTGACCACCCTTCGCCCGCAAGCGGCCTCCAACAGGCCTTCGATCCGGCGCTGCGCTCAGTTCGACTGTTGGAGGGAGCTTGCTCGCGAACCGGTCGGGTCACCCTTCGCCCGCAAGCGGCCTCCAACAGGGCTTCGGTCGGGCGCCGGCGATGAATTCGCCTGTTGGAGGGAGCTTGCTCGCGAACCGGCCGGGCCACCCTTCGCCCGCAAGCGGCCTCCGACAGGCCTTCGATCCGGCGCTGGCGCTGATTTTCCTGTTTGAGGGAGCTTGCCCGCGAACCGGCCGGGCCACCCTTCGCCCGCAAGCGGCCTCCAACAGGCCTTCGATCCGGCGCCGGCGATGAATTCGCCTGTTGGAGGGAGCTTGCTCGCGAACCGGCCGGGCCGCCCTTCGCCCGCAAGCGGCCTCCAACAGGCCTTCGATCCGGCGCCGGCGATGAATTCGCCTGTTGGAGGGAGCTTGCTCGCGAACCGGCCGGGCCGCCCTTCGCCCGCAAGCGGCCTCCAACAGGGCTTCGGTCGGGCGCCGGCGCTGATTTTCCTGTTGGAGGGAGCTTGCTCGCGAACCGGTCGGGCCACCCTTCGCCCGGCGGAGCCGGCCTCCCACAGGCCCTCCGATCCGTCGCCGGCGATGGATTCGACTGTGGGAGGACGGATTGCCGCGCGAACCGGTCGGGCCGCCCTTCGCCCGGCACAGCCGGCCTCCCACAGGCCTTCGGTCGGTGCGGGAGTCAGTCGGCGGCCAGCAGGTCGCGGATGGTGTCTTCGTCGATCGGGGGCTGGTCCTGTTCGCGGCCCTTGCCGACGACGCTCCGGGCCAGTTCATACTTGCGTTTCTGCAGGGCCAGGATCTTTTCTTCGACGGTGCCCTGGGTGAGCAATTTGTAGACGAAGACGGGCTTGTCCTGGCCGATGCGGTGGGCGCGGTCGGTGGCCTGGTGTTCGACGGCGGGGTTCCACCACGGGTCGTAGTGGATGACGGTGTCGGCTTCGACCAGGTTCAGGCCCACGCCGCCGGCTTTCAGGCTGATCAGGAACAGGTCGACTTCGCCGCTGCGGAACCGCTGGATGGCCTCATCGCGCTTGCGGGTCTGGCCGGTGAGCTTGGTGAAGTCGATCTGGCGTCGGTCCAGCTCGGCCTCGATCAGCCCCAGCATGGTGGTGAACTGCGAGAACAGCAGGATGCGGCGGCCTTCTTCGAGCAGTTCGGGCAGCAGGTCGAAGAGCAGTTCGAACTTGGCCGAGGGCGCGTCGCCGCCGGGCGTGCCCTTGGGCAGCAGGCGCGGGTCGCAGCACACCTGGCGCAGTTTCAACAAGGCATCCAGCACCAGGATGTGGCTGCGCGACAGGCCCTTGGCGGCAATGGCCTTGCGCACTTTCTTTTCCATGGTCAGGCGGACGCTTTCGTACAGGCGGGCCTGGCGCGGGTCGAACTCGGTCATCCGCAGCAGTTCGGTCTTGGGCGGCAGTTCGGCGGCGACGCGGTCCTTGGTCCGGCGCAGCAGGAAGGGCGCGATGCGGCGTTGGAGCAGTTCGAGCCGCGCGCTGTCCTTGTGCTTTTCGATCGGCGTGCGGTAGCTGCGGCTGAAGCTCTTCTGGTCGCCGAGGAAGCCGGGCATCAGCAGGTCGAACTGGGCCCACAGCTCGCCCAGGTGGTTCTCCATCGGCGTGCCGGTCAGGCAGAGCCGGTGGCGGGCGTCGAGCTTGCGCGCGACCTGTGCGGCCTGGGCGCGCGGGTTCTTCAGTTGCTGGGCCTCGTCCAGCACCAGCAGGTGCCAGGGTTGCTTCAGCAGCACCTCGCGGTCGCGCGGCAGCAGCGGGTAGGTGGTCAGCACCAGGTCGTGGTCGGCCAGGGTGTCGAAGTGCCGGGCGCGATCCGGGCCGTGCAGCACCAGCACCTTCAGGCCGGGGGTGAAGTGGGCGGCTTCGCGTTGCCAGTTGCCCATCAGGCTGGTCGGCGCCACGATCAGGCTGGGGTGTTGCATCCGGCCGGCCCGTTTCTCGACGGCCAGGTGGGCCAGGGTCTGGACGGTCTTGCCCAGGCCCATGTCGTCGGCGAGGATGCCGCCGAAACCGTGCTCGCGTAGAAACTGCAGCCAGTCGACGCCGTGCTGCTGATAATTGCGCAGTTCGCCCTTGAAGGTGGTCGGCAGCGCGGTGCGTTCCAGGCCGGAGAAGTCGGCCAGCTTGTGCGCCAGCTTCTTCAGGCTGGTGGCACCGCGCACGGGAATGGCGTCGAGGTCCAGCAGGCGACCGGCGTCGGGCCGGGCCAGCTGCAGGGCGCCGTTTTCGAGGCGGTCGAACAGCCCGACGATGGTCTGCAGCACCGGCTCGATCTGACTGGCCGGCACGCTGACGAAGCGGCCCCGGCCGGTATCCAGGTACAGCGTGTCGGGCAGGTCGCCGGGCCGGTAGTGCTCGAGCAGCGGGCCGATCAGCGGCAGCAGGGGGGTCTTGCGGCCGTCGATGTCCAGGTCGAAACGCAGGCTGAACCAGTCGTGGCGGCGGTCCTCGACTTCGCCGTCGATGCCGTCGGAGGCCTCGATGCTCAGGTCGACGGCATCGGAGGACTCGATCTGCCAGCCGGCTTCGCGCAGCCGGGGTGCGCGGAACTGCAGCCAGTGCAGCCAGGCATCACGCAGTGCCGTGCCCTCGAGCTCGCCGCCCATCCGGAAGCGCCGCTCGTCGATCGCCTCCAGGCCGGTGGCCAGCAGGGACTCGTGCAGCTTCCGCTCGGCGCGCCGGTCGCGCTTCAGCCGGAGCAGGCCGCGGTCGGACTCGATGACGAGATCGGCGTCGGTCGGGTCGGGCGAGACCACCTGGTCGTCGTACAGGAGCGCGAGCGCGGCGCGCGCCATGGCCGGGCGGGCCGGGTTGAACTCCACGCGCAGGGCGCCGCGCGGGGCGGTTTCGATGTCTTCGACCTGGACCTTGACCGGGGTCGGTAGTCCGGGAAACGCCTGCATCAGGCGCATGCTCAGGCGCTGCGCATCGGCGGCCGGCACGTCGGGGGCGTCGAGCAGCCATTGCAGCTGGCGGGGGTTCAGCGCGTGCGGCAGGTCGACTTCGCCAACGAGACGGAGGTTCGGATCGATGTAGCAGGGCGGATGGACCGGGACCAGTTCGCCGCCGCCGTCGATCTCGGCCTTCAGCCGGTAGCCGGCCCGGTCGTCGCCGGTCCAGGCGATGTGCAGGCAGCGCGCCTCACCGCTGCGGAGCGGTTCGAGGCGTTCTTCGCCCCAGAACGCGCGGCCCGTGTCGACCATGTTCATCAGCGCCGTATGGCCGGTTGTGCCTTCGGGGATCGGAGTCCGGAGAAGGTGTGCCTGGTGGGCCGAGCGGAGCATGGCCAGGATGCCTTCGTCCAGGTCGGTCAGATAGCCGGGCCGATGCCACCAGTGGTTCATCGCCGAAGGAGACAGCGGCCGGCCCTTGGCCCAGGACCCGTCCTTGCGCCGGCGGGCGATGCGCAGCTCCAGCGCGACCTGGCCCTCGTCCACCGCTCGGCGGCTGCGGTCGAACAGATACAGCACGGCTTCGCGGTTCGGGGCGGCGTCCGCTTTGGCTTCAGGCGTCGGCTGCGCCGACAGCCAGTCGTCGATCGGGTTGTGCACGTCGGCCGCGCGCGGCGTCAGCGCCTGCCAGGTCAGCACCAGCGCCACCACGTGTTTGCAGTTGGCGCCGACCGGGCAGGTGCACTGGCCGTGCAGCCCGTGGCCGTTGCCCTCGCGCCGGATCCGGACAATCTGTCGATACGGCTGCGGCGCCGATCCCCGACAGAACCCGACCAACTCCAGCGTGTCGTCGTCGAGGTCGTCGACATCCACCACCTGCGCCATGCCGTTGCGGAAGTACTTTCTGCCTCGAGACCAGGCACCGGTGTCGGTGACCCGCGACAGCCAGCTGAAGGGGAGCGATTCGGGGCGGATCATGTCATCAGCGCTGCGGACGAGGTAACCGGGAATCGTAGCGCAGCGGGTGCATGGCGCGCGTCGGTTTTACGGATGTTTCCGAGCGGGTCCCGGGCCTTCGACAAGACACCCAGCCCCGCACCGAGCGGCTCCATCGCCAGCTCGCGGGATTGCGAAGCCGTGATGCCATCAAGTTCGGGGCGACAGCGAAGTGGGGTTGCCAGCCCAGTGCGGCCGGACGGAGCGGTGCGCGGCGAAGGGGATGGTCCCGAGTCCCTCGGGTGGGCGGTTCGTTCCTCTGCCCGGGTTCGAAGGGCGCTCGTCACGAGGTTCCGGCTTCGCCTACTCGGCGCCCCGGAACGACGGAAGAAAAAGGCGCCCCGGAACGACGGGGGATGGTCGAAGCGCCGCCTCTCGACGTCTCGTCATCCCGGGGCCGGCGCCTCTCTGCTTCTCGTCATCCCTGGGCTGGCGCCTTTCTACGTCTCGTCATCCCGAGGCCGGCTCCTCTCTACGTCTCGTCATCCCTGGGCTGGCGCCCTTCTACGTCTCGTCATCCCGAGGCCGGCTCCTCTCCAAATCTCGTCATCCCGGGGCCGGCGCCTCTCTACTTCTCGTCATCCCGGGGCCGGCGCCTCTCTACTTCTCGTCATCCCGGGGCCGGCGAAGCCGGAACCCGGGATCTCGTGACGAAAATTGCCGTTCGAACCGTGGCGCCAGCATCACGAGATCCCGGGTTCGCCTTCGACGCCCCGGGATGACGGAGGAGTGGAGGAGATCCCGGGTTCGCCTTCGGCGCCCCGGGACGACGGAGGAGTAGAACAGGTCCCGGGTTCGCCTTCGGCGCCCCGGAACCTGCCGATGCCGGCGCTTCGGTTCGACGGGCGATTTCGTCACGAGGTCCCGGGTTCGCCTTCGGCGCCCCGGGACGACGGAGGTGTGGAACAGGTCCCGGGTTCGCCTTCGGCGCCCCGGGA
>NZ_JAAWWS010000171.1:4971-14955 GCF_012272825.1 Wenzhouxiangella sp. XN79A
TCCCGGGGCCGGCGAAGCCGGAACCCGGGATCTCGTGACGAAAATTGCCGTTCGAACCGTGGCGCCAGCATCACGAGATCCCGGGTTCGCCTTCGGCGCCCCGGGACGACGGAGGAGTGGAGGAGATCCCGAGTTCGCCTTCGGCGCCCCGGAACCTGCCGATGCCGGCGCTTCGGTTCGACGGGCGATTTCGTCACGAGGTCCCGGGTTCGCCTTCGGCGCCTCGGGACGACGGAGGTGTAGAACAGGTCCCGGGTTCGCCTTCGGCGCCCCGGGATAACGGAGGAGTGGAGGAGATCCCGAGTTCGCCTTCGGAACCCCGGAACCTGCCGATGCCGGCGCCTTTCTACGTCTCGTCATCCCGAGGCCGGCTCCTCTCCAAATCTCGTCATCCCGGGGCCGGCGCCTTTCTACTTCTCGTCATCCCGGGGCCGGCGAAGCCGGAACCCGGGATCTCGTGACGAAAGTTGCCGTTCGAACCGTGGCGCCAGCATCACGAGGTCCCGGGTTCGCCTTCGGCGCCCCGGGACAGCGGAGGAGTGGAGGGCGCGCTCCGATGGGTTCGACTGTGGAGGGCAGTTTCCGCGTGAACAGTCGAGCAGGACTTTCTGCACACAAAGCGCGGCGAGGGGTTTGCTACATTTCATCGCCCTGCCCGATCACCGGGTCTTCGATCCATCGACGAGAACCGAGCATGTCCTCCACGTTGTTGCGTTCCACCCTGTTGATTCCATTCGCTTTTGTCGCTGCCGCGGCTTCGGCTCAGGCGCCCATCGTTCAGCCCGGTGCACCTGGCCAGCCGCCGCGGGCGCTGTCGGCCGAGGAGGCCACGGCGGTGGCGGGGACGCGGTTTTCCGCCGCCGACGTGCAGTTCATGCAGGACATGATTCCGCACCACCACCAGGCCACGCAGATGGCGGCGCTGGTGGCGGATCGGACCAACTGGGCGCCGCTGGTGGACATCGCCGGGCGCATCGACGCCGCCCAGGCCGACGAAATCGAGTTCATGAAGCAGTGGCTGGCCGATCGCGGACAGGAGGTGCCGGATCCGGCGGCGCACCACCACATGCACATGAGCCACGAGATGGCGGGCATGGCCTCCATGGCGCAGATGGAGCAGCTGGCGGCCTCCGAGGGCGTGGCCTTCGACCGGCTGTTCCTGGAGCTGATGATCGCCCACCACGAGGGCGCGATCACGATGGTCGACGACCTGCTCGAGCAGCCGGGCTCGGCCTACGACCCGACGCTGTTCGAGTTCACCAGCGATGTGGTCAACGATCAGACCGCCGAGATCGAGCGGATGGCCGAGATGCTGGCCTCGATTTCCGAAGACCCGCGGGCGACCCTGAAGCCGGGCATCTTCGACGCCGGTTCGGCGATTTCGAACCTGGCGCTCGTGGCCGAGCTGCCGCGCCCGAACGGCTTCTTCGACCCCGAGAACCCGGGCGACCTGCCGCTGGCGCGGGTCGAAGAGCTGGCGGCGATGCCGGAAGACGCCGCGCCGGAGACGGGGCTGAGCGACGACTGGGGCAATGAGGACGAAGACGAAGAAGGCTCCGATTCCGAGCGTCCGCGCCGTCCGCTGTTGAGCTTCTCGAACACGGACATGGCCTTTGCCGGCGACGTGCTGGTGGCCGGCAGCTACCACGGCTTCAACGCCTACCGCCTGAACGAGGGCGGCGTGCCGGAGCTGATCAGCTCGGTGGTCTGCCCGGGCGGGCAGGGCGATGTGTCGATCGTCGGGGAGTTGCTGATCATGTCCGTCGAAGAGACCCGTGCGCGGTTGGACTGCGGGCTGGAGGGCGTGATCGGCGACGTGTCCGAGGAGCGCTTCCGCGGTCTGCGCATCTTCGACATCTCCGACCTGACCGCGCCGGTGCAGGTGGGTGCGGTGCAGACCTGCCGTGGGTCGCACACGCACTCGGTGGTGTCGGCCGACGACGAGCGCATCGTGGTCTACAACTCGGGCACGGCGCAGATCCGCGACCAGGACGAGCTGGCGTTCTGCTTCGACGACGTGCCGGGCGATGTGCGCACGGCGCTGTTCCGCATCGACGTCATCGAGATTCCCGTGGCGGACCCGTCGCAGGCGCGCATCGTCGACTCGCCGGCGGTCTTCGCCGATGAAGAAACCGGCGCGCTGGCCGGCCTGTGGCGCGGCGGCGACCACGGCGAGGGCACGCAGGAATCGCGCTACACCAACCACTGCCACGACATCACCGTGTTCCCCAGCCTGAACCTGGCGGCCGGCGCCTGCTCGGGCAACGGCATCCTGTTCGACATCACCGACCCGCTGGCGCCGAAGCGCATCGACGCGGTCGTCGATCCGGGCTTCGCCTACTGGCACTCGGCCACCTTCAACAACGAAGGCACCAAGGTGCTGTTCACCGACGAGTGGGGCGGCGGCATGCGTCCGCGCTGCCGGCCGTCGGACCCGCGCACCTGGGGCGCGAACGCGATCTACGACATCGTCGACGGCCAGCTGGAGTTCCAGGGCTACTACAAGATCCCGGCGCCGCAGGGCGAAACGGAAAACTGCGTGGCCCACAACGGCTCGATCATCCCCGTGCCGGGACGCGACCTGTTCGTCCAGGCCTGGTACCAGGGCGGGCTGTCGATCATGGACTTCACCGATTCGGAGAACGCCGTCGAGATCGCCTACTTCGATCGCGGGCCGATCGATTCCGAAGAACTGGTCACCGGCGGCTACTGGTCGACCTACTGGTTCGACGGCCGCATCTACGGCACGGAAATCGTCCGCGGCCTGGATGTCTTCGCGCTGACGCCGAGCGAGTACCTGACCGAGAACGAGATCGCCGCGGCCGAGCTGGCCGTCGACGGCGGCGTGTTCAACCCGCAGCAGCAGTTCGTCGTCACCTGGCCCGACGTGCCCGTGGTGGCGCGGGCGTATGTCGACCAGCTGAACCGCGTCGCCGCCCTGGACGGCCGCATGGCCAGCGACCTGGACCGCGCGCTCCGCGAAGCCGATGTCCTGCTCGAAACCGACGCGAAGGACGCCGGCCTGGCCAGCCGGCTCGAGGCGCTGGCCGGCGTGCTCGAAGGCGAGCCCGCGCCGGATGCGAAGAGCGGCGAGCGGATGGTGAAGCTGGCCGGCGTGCTGGAGGGGGTCGCCCGCGCGCTGCGGTAAGCCGACCCTTCGCCCGCAAGCGGCCTCCAACCGGCCTTCGATCGGGCGCTGCGCTCGCTCGACTGTTGGAGGGCGCTTGCGCGCGAACCGATCCGGCCACCCTTCGCCCGCAAGCGGCCTCCAACAGGCCTTCGATCGGGCGCCGGTGCTGATTCGCCTGTTGGAGGGCGCTTGCGCGCGAACCGCCCGGCCCACCCTTCGCCCGCGAGCGGCCTCCAACAGGCCTTCGGTCCGGCGCCGCGCTCGATTCGCCTGTTGGAGGGCGCTCGCTCGCGAACCGTCCGATCCACCCTTCGCCCGCAAGCGGCCTCCAACAGGCCTTCGTTCGGGCGCAGCGCTCGCTCGCCTGTTGGAGGGCGCTCGCTCGCGAACCGTCCGATCCACCCTTCGCCCGCAAGCGGCCTCCAACAGGCCTTCGTTCGGGCGCAGCGCTCGCTCGCCTGTTGGAGGGCGCTTGCGCGCGAACCGTCCGATCCACCCTTCGCCCGCAAGCGGCCTCCAACAGGCCTTCGATCGGGCGCCGGTGCTGATTCGCCTGTTGGAGGGCGCTTGCGCGCGAACCGTCCGATCCACCCTTCGCCCGCAAGCGGCCTCCAACCGGCCTTCGATCCGGGGTTGCGCTTGCTTCACCTGTTCAGCGAACCGGTCGGGTCGAGTCCCGCGGACCGGTTTTCGCGACGCGGGATGTTTACGATAGGCGCCAGTCTCCAGAAGGATGTTCGAAATGCGCCTGGTTCCGATGATGCTTTCCCTGGCTTTCCTGCTGCTGGCCGCGCCGCTTTCGGCCCAGGACGACGACGGGCTGCGCCCGGTCACCCACGAGGACGTCTGGCTGATGAAACGGCTGGGGTCGCCGGTGGTCAGTCCGGACGGGCACCACGCGGTGGTCTCGGTGATGGAGCCGTCGTACGAGAAGGACGGCGACGTGACCGACCTGTGGCTGATCACCGTCGACGGCAGCGCGCCGCCGCGCCGGCTGACCGCCACGCCCGGCGGCGAGAGCGGGGTGGACTGGGCGCCGGACGGCTCGGCGATCGCGTTCTCGGCCAAGCGCGGCACCGACGAGGACGCGCAGTCGCAGATCCACGTGCTGCCGATGGACGGGCCCGGCGAGGCCGTGGCCATCACCGACCTGTCGACCGGCGCATCCAACCCGAAGTGGAGCCCGGACGGCACGATGATCGCGTTCGAAAGCTCGGTCTGGCCAGACGCGCAAGGCGACGAGGCCAACGCCGAGCGGACCAAGGCCGAGGAGGACGACGGCATCAACGTCTCGCGCTACGAGATCTTCCCGATCCGGTCCTGGAACACCTGGCGAGGCGAGAAGCAGACGCGGTTGTTCGTGCAGGCCGCCGAGCCGGGTGCGGAGGTCACGGACCTGCTGTTCGGCAGCGAGCTGGTGCAGAACCCCGGCTACGAGGGCGGGCTGGACGCGGCCTGGACGCCCGACGGCGAGGCGCTGGTGATCACGGCCACGGAGAACCTGGACGAGGCCGCCTTCAACGACGTGCGGCGCCACCTGTACCGCGTGCCGCTGGCCGGCGGCGAGCCGGAGCTGCTGACCTTCGGCGACTTCAGCTGCACCGGCGCGATGTTCTCGCCCGACGGCGAGCAGGTCTACTGCAGCTACGAGCCGATCAACGACTACGTCTACAACCACAACGAGATCGCCCGCGGCGACTGGACCGGCGCGGCCATCGACGGCGAGCTGCAGGTGCTGACCGCGGACTTCGATCGTTCGGTCAGCGGCTTCGATCTTTCGCTGGACGGCCAGACGCTGTACTTCAACGCCCACGACCTGGGCCACACCCGGCTGTTCGCGATGCCCTCGGGCGGTGGCCCGGTGCGCGCGCTGGACGCGGATTCGGCCGGCGTGTACGGCGGCCCGCAGGCGGCGGGTGATCGGCTGGTGACCACCTGGGAAAGCGGCGTGGTGCCGGCCGAGCTGGTTCGAGTCGACCCGGCCGGGGGCCAGCACGTGGCGCTGACCGAGTTCAACGCCGAGCGCGCGGCCGAGCTGGACCGGCAGGCGTTCCGCAGTTTCTGGTTCACGTCCTCGAAGGGCCGGCGCATCCACAACTGGCTGGTGTTGCCGCCGGACTTCGACGAGAACGAGCAGTACCCGCTGGTGCTGTTCATCCACGGCGGGCCGTTCAGTTCGTCGCTGGACGCCGACCACGTGCGCTGGAGCCCGCACCTGCTGGCCGCGCCGGGCTACGTGGTGCTGCTGACCGACTACACCGGCTCGGTGGGCTACGGTGCGGAGTTCTCGCGCAACATCGAGGGTGATCCGCTGAAGACCCCGGGCGAGGAGCTGGTCGAGGCGGCCGACGTCGCCACCGAGCGCTTCGGCTTCATCGATCCCGACCGCCAGGCCGCCAGCGGCGCCAGCTACGGTGGCCACCTGGTCAACTGGCTGCTGGCCACCACCGACCGCTTCGACGCGCTGGTCGGCCATGCCGGCCTGGTCGATCTGGAAGGCCAGTACTCGACCAGCGACGTGATCTACCACCGCGAGCGCATGAACGGCGGCCCGGCCTGGGGCGACAGCCCGGTCTGGCGCGAGCAGAGCCCGTCGAGCTACGTCGACAACTTTTCCACCCCGACGATGCTGACCATCGGCGAGAAGGACTTCCGCGTGCCGATCAACCAGACGATCGCCGCGTGGTCGTACCTGCAGCGCATGCAGGTGCCGTCGCGCCTGCTGGTGTTCCACGACGCCGACCACTGGATCATGAACGGCAAGGAAGCGAAGTACTTCTGGGACGAAGTGCATGCGTGGCTGGCGGAGTACCTGCAGCCCGGCGACTGAGCGCGCTCTCCGGCCTGTTGGAGGGCGCTTACGCGCGAACCGGGTGGGCTCCGATCTTCGCCCGCAAGCGGCCTCCAACAGGCCTTCTGTCGAGCGCGCCGCCCGGTTCACCTGTTGGAGGGCGCTTGCGCGCGAACCGGTCGGGCCACCCTTCGCCCGCAAGCGGCCTCCAACAGGCCTTCTATCGAGCGCGCCGCCCGTTTCACCTGTTGGAGGGCGCTTGCGCGCGAACCGGTCGGACCACCCTTCGCCTGCAAGCAGCCTCCAACAGGCCTTCGATCCGGCGCTGCGCTCGATTCGACTGTTGGAGGGCGCTTGCGCGCGAACCGGTCGCTCCACCCTTCGCCCGCAAGCGGCCTCCAACAGGCCTTCGGTCCGGCGCCGCGCTCGATTCGACTGTTGGAGGGCGCTTGCGCGCGAACCGGCCGGGCCACCCTTCGCCCGCAAGCGGCCTCCAACAGGCCTTCGGTCCGGCGTTCCGCTGATTTCGCCTGTTGGAGGGCGCTCGCGCGCGAACCGGCCGGGCCACCCTTCGCCTGCAAGCGGCCTCCAACAGGCCTTCGATCCGGCGCTGCGCTCAGTTCGACTGTTGGAGGGCGCTTGCGCGCGAACCGGCCGGGCCACCCTTCGCCTGCAAGCAGCCTCCAACAGGCCTTCGATCCGGCGCTGCGCTCGCTCGACTGTTGGAGGGCGATTGCTCGCGAACCGGCCGGGCCACCCTTCGCCTGCAAGCAGCCTCCAACAGGCCTTCTATCGAGCGCGCCGCCCGTTTCACCTGTTGGAGGGCGCTTGCGCGCGAACCGGTCGGGCCACCCTTCGCCCGCAAGCGGCCTCCAACAGGCCTTCTGTCGAGCCCGCCGCCCGTTTCACCTGTTGGAGGGCGCTTGCTCGCGAACCGGCCGGGCCACCCTTCGCCTGCAAGCAGCCTCCAACAGGCCTTCTGTCGAGCCCGCCGCCCGTTTCACCTGTTGGAGGGCGCTTGCTCGCGAACCGTTGGGGCCACCCTTCGCCCGCAAGCGGCCTCCAACAGGCCTTCTGTCGAGCTAGCCGCCCGGTTCACCTGTTGGAGGGCGCTTGCGCGCGAACCGGCCGGGCCACCCTTCGCCCGCAAGCGGCCTCCAACAGGCCTTCTGTCGAGTCCGCCGCCCGGTTCACCTGTTGGAGGGCGCTTGCGCGCGAACCGGTCGGGCCGCCCTTCCGGAGGGAAAGGAACTCAGCCGCGTGTGTTGCGGGTCGGGAACTCGGCGAAGATCTCGGCCACGGCATCCGAGATCGCAGCGCTCGGGTTGGTCAGCGCGCGTTCGGTCAGGCGGCCTTCGACCCGGCCTTCCCAGATCAGCTGCATCCGCTCGGCGTCGACCAGGTCGATGTTGGCGGTGCCGACGGTGTAGTTGAAGGTGTCGACCTCGGTGGTGTAGACCGGCCAGGCGGTGTACATGCCGTAGCGATAGCCGTAGTAGCCGGTGGCAAAGGTCGCGTTCATGCGCGGCCGGGTGTAGACGTCCTGCTTGTCCTCGGCGTTGGCGAAGAAGTTCACCAGCAGGTCGGGGCTCTCGTCGACGTAGCGATAGCCCAGCGCTTCCATTTCACGTCTGGCGGCCTGCTTGAAGTACTGGGTGATCGATGTTTCGTAGCCGCCGCGGTCGGTGCCCATTTCCTCGGGCCAGCCGAAGGTCTGGTACGCGGTGAAGTCGACCTGCGGCATGGCGTGGGTGGTCACGCGCGGGCCGGTGGCGCAGCCGGTGATGACGAGCGCCAGCAGGGTCGCAAGCAGGATTCGGGCGTTGAAGCGAAGGTTCATGGTTCGATCCTCGGTCGGGATGGATTCAATTCTGACGCATGCGCCTTCCGGCGGCTTGACGTTGGTCAAGACCCGTGGGCCTGTCCGTGCCGTTCCATCGCGGCGTTGTCCAGGTCGTCGGCCTCGCGCCAGGCATCACGGTCGGTGGCGCGCCGGACATAGCCTTCGAAGGCCGGGCGCTTCTCGAGCGTGCCGAACTGCAGGCCGAAGTTGATCTGCGAGGCCACGTAGACGTCGGCGGCGGTGAAGCGCTCGCCGCACAGGTAGTCCGACCTCGAGACCGCGGCCTCGAGCGTGTCGAGCACGCGCTGCATGTGGCCATAGCCGACGAAGGCTTCCTGCTCCGGCTTCAGTTCCACGCCGAGCGCTGCGTTGGTGATCGCGGCCTCGACCGGACCGGCGGCGAAGAACATCCAGCGGTAGTAGTCGGCGCGCCGTTCGGTCGGCGGGGCCAGGCCGTTGTGCGGGAACGCATCGGCCAGATAGGCGCAGATCGCGGCGCATTCGGTGACGATCGCGTCGCCGTGCTGGATCGCCGGCACCTTGCCCATCGGGTTGATCTGCCGGTAGGCCGACTCGCTCATGCTGGTGCCGTAGAGCAGGTATTCGGTGGTGTACTCGGCGCCCACTTCGTGCAGCATCCAGCGCACGATGCGGCCGCGCGAGCGCGGGTGGGTGTAGAGCTTCAGTTCCGACATCGGAGCAGTTCCCGGAAGGTTCGGACTTACTCTACGGCGCAGCCGGCGGCTTGTCGATGCCGACCCCTTTGATTCGAAGCGCAGTCGCGGTATCGTGAAACGGGCCGAAGATTGCAGCGACTTCTGCAGACCGGCCCGACCGACCACAGCAAGGGAGCCGACCATGACCGAATCCAGCCGAAAGGAATTCATCGCCGAACTGAAGGACAAGCTCGACGAGGCCGACGAGCGGATCGATACGTTGGAGCGAAAGTTCGAGGAGGCCAGCGGAGATGCCCGCCAGGAATACCGCAAGCGCCTCGACGAGCTGAGGGAGCAGCGCGAGCGCGCCGGGCGCAAGCTGCAGGAACTGCGCGACGCCGGCGACGACTCCTGGCAGGGCATCAAGGACGAGGCCGAGCAGGTCGGGAAGGCGCTGCGCAATTCGTTCAACTATTTCAAGTCGCACTTCCGCGACTGAGCGCGCAACGCCACGGCGAGCGCGCACCGGAAAGCCGACATCGATGATCGACGAGGGCTATACCAAGTACCGGGTCGATTGGCAGCTCGACGATCCCGTGCCGGCCGAGGAGGTCGCGGCGCTGGACGCCTGGCGCCGGCGGCTGTACGCGGCCGGGCTGGTCGGCCACGACCCGGAGCACGATGTCGGGTACGGCAACATCAGCGTGCGCGCCGGCGACGGGTTCATCATCAGCGGTACCCGGACCGGGCACATCGTCGAGACCGACGCGCGCCACTACAGTCGCGTGACCGACTACTCGATCGACGACAATGTCGTGACCTGCCGTGGGCCGGTGCAGGCCTCCAGCGAGGCGCTGACCCACGCTGCCATCTACGAACTGGACGCGGCCATCGGAGCCGTCGTCCACGTCCACAGCCGGCCGTTGTGGACGACCTGCAAAGGTGTGCTGCCGACCACCGGCGCGAGCATTCCCTACGGCACGCCGGACATGGCGCGCGAATTCCAGCGGCTGTACCGCGAAACCGCGCTGGCTGCCGACGGCGTGGCCGTGATGGCGGGCCACGACGACGGCATCATCGCCTTCGGTCGCGACATTGAGGAAGGCGCAGAGCGCATCCTGGCGCTGACGCCCTGAACCTTCGCCCGCAAGCGGCCTCCAACAGGCCTTCCATCGAGCGCGCCGCCCGTTTCACCTGTTGGAGGGCGCTTGCGCGCGAACCGGCAGGGCCACCCTTCGCCTGCAAGCAGCCTCCAACAGGCCATCGATCCGGCGCCGGCGCTTCGCTTCAGCGGCAATCCACCGCTGCCGACCGAAGGCGATGCTTGTGGGAGCGAGCTTGCTCGCGAAGGCCGGAACCGGCCACCCTTCGCCCGCAAGCGGCCTCCAACAGACCTTCGATCCGGCGTTCCGCTCGCTTCGCCTGTTGGAGGGCGCTTGCGCGCGAACCGGCCGGGCCACCCTTCGCCCGCAAGCAGCCTCCAACAGGCCATCGATCCGGCGCCGGCGCTTCGCTTCAGCGGCAATCCACCGCTGCCGACCGAAGGCGATGCTTGTGGGAGCGA
>NZ_JAAWWS010000171.1:15005-29402 GCF_012272825.1 Wenzhouxiangella sp. XN79A
AAGCGGCCTCCAACAGGCCTTCGATCCGGCGCCGGAGCTGATTCGCCTGTTGGAGGGCGCTTGCGCGCGAACCGGTCGGGCCACCCTTCGCCCGCGAGCGGCCTCCAACAGGCCTTCGATCCGGCGCCGGAGCTGATTCGCCTGTTGGAGGGCGCTTGCGCGCGAACCGATCCGGCCATCCTTCGCCCGCGAGCGGCCTCCAACAGGCCTTCGATCGGGCGTTCCGCTCGCTTCGCCTGTTGGAGGGCGCTTGCGCGCGAACCGATCCGGCCACCCTTCGCCCGCGAGCGGCCTCCAACAGGCCTTCGGTCGGGCGTTCCGCTCGCTTCGCCTGTTGGAGGGCGCTTGCGCGCGAACCGGTCGGGCCACCCTTCGCCCGCAAGCGGCCTCCAACAGGCCTTCGATCCGGCGCCGGTGCTGATTCGCCTGTTGGAGGGCGCTTGCGCGCGAACCGATCCGGCCACCCTTCGCCCGCAAGCGGCCTCCAACAGGCTTGCGGCCGGTGGCGGGGCATCGAATCGTGGCCACGAGTTCGATCGACCGGAACCCTTCGAACCCCGTATGATCCAAGCCCTCCCCCCGATCGATGAGAACCGATGATGCACAGACGTTTGAATCTGCTGGTCCTGGCCTTGCTCGTCGCAGCCGCGCCGATGGCGATGGCCCAGGACGGCTCCGAAAACGAGCGCACCCCGCTGACCGCCGAGGTCCTCTGGAAGATGGACCGTGTCGGCGCGCCGGTGATTTCGCCGGACGCGCGCTACGTGGTTGCCCCGGTCACCGCCTACGACGTCAAGACCGACGAGGCCGAGACCCGGCTGTACCTGCTCTCGCCCGACGGCGGGTTGCAGCGCCCGCTCACCGCCGCCGGCTCGAGCGCCGGGTCGCCGGTGTTCTCGCCGGACGGCACGAAGCTGGCCTTCACCTCGAAGCGGGCCGAGAACGACGCCGCGCAACTCTACGTGCTGCCGATGGATGCACCGGGCGAAGCCGTCCAGGTCGGCGAGGTGCCGACCGGTGTGGGCGGCCTGAAGTGGGTCGGCGAGCACATCCATTTCGTTTCCTCGGTCTGGCCGGGCAAGAGCTGGGAAGAAATGACCGAGCAGCTCGAGGCCGACAAGGACGATCACGTCTCGGCCCACGAGTGGACGGCGATGCCCTACTCGTTCTTCGACCGCTACCTCGACGAAGACCGCCAGATGCACGTCTTCCGCATTCCGGCCGAAGGCGGCGAGGTCGAAGCGCTGACGGTCGGCACCGGTCTGGAGCTGCCGCGCGGCTCGGGCGGCGGCTCCGACTACGACGTCTCGCCGGACGGCACGCTGCTGGCCTTCGTCGCCGACTCGAGCACCGAGGGCGTGATCGAGAACAACGACGTGTTCCTGCTCGAGATCGGCAGCGACGAGGCCCGCAACCTCACGCAGGGCAACGCGGCCAGCGACTTCAATCCGATGTTCTCGCCCGACGGCACGATGCTGGCCTTCAACCGCCAGCACATCGTCGGGTTCTACGGCGACACCCGTTCGCTGATGATCCACGAGCTGGCCACGGACCGTACGCGCGTGATCCACGCCGACTGGGACCGCTCCGCCGACGGTCTGGTCTGGGCGCCGGACTCGGCCGGCCTGTTCGGGGCGATCGACGATGCCGGCACGCGGCGCGTCTACTTCCTGTCGCTCGGCGACACGGACCCGGTGGCGCTGACCGATGCGACCGACTACGTCAATCTCGACATCGCCGCGGACGGCACGCTGATCGGTACCAACGTCAGCTTCCTGTACCCGCCGCGGGTGGTCCGACTGGACCTGGAGAACGAGGCGGTGATCCGGCTGGATACCTTCAACGACGAGATCCTGGCCGACGTCGACCTGGGCAGCTACGAGTCGGTGACCTACGAGGGTGCCGAGGGTGCGGAGATCCAGATGTGGGTCCACTATCCGCCGGGCTTCGATCCGGAGCAGCAGTACCCGCTGTTCCTGCTGATCCACGGCGGGCCGCACGGTGCGATCACCGACACCTTCCACTTCCGCTGGAACGCGCAGACCTTCGCCTCGTGGGGCTACGTGACCGCCTGGCACAACTTCCACGGATCGAGCGGCTTCGGCCAGGACTTCACCGACGCGATCAACCCGGACTGGATCACCAAGCCGTATGAAGACACGATTGCCGCGGCCGAGTGGTTCATGGACAAGCCGTGGATCGACAGCGAGCGGATGGTCGCCGGCGGCGGCAGCTACGGCGGCTACCTGTCGTCGATCCTGCTCGGCCGCGAACACCCGTTCAACGCACTGGTGATCCACGCCGCGGTCTACGACCTCTACGCCCAGACTTCGGCCGATTTCGCGGTGCACTCCGAGCGCTTCGGTCCGTACTGGGAAAACCCGGAGATGTATCGGACGCTGTCGCCGCACGAATACGCCGACCGCTTCGAGACCCCCAGCCTGGTGATCCACGGCCAGCACGACCTGCGCGTGCCGGTGGGCCAGGGCTTTTCGCTGTTCCGGGCGCTGCAGACCCGCGGGGTGGAATCGAAGCTGATCTACTACCCCGACGAGAATCACTGGATTCTCAAGCCCAACAACTCGCTGCACTGGTACGGCGCGGTGCGCGACTGGGTCGAGCGCTTCGCCGAGCCGGGACCGCAGTAGGCGCCGGTCAGCCGGTCAAGCGCGACGACGGGCCGGCCCCTGCGCCGGCCCGTTTCGTTTCAGACAAGTCCGCTCAGGCCGCTTCGGCCCGGGCCAGCGCCGAGGCTTCCTCGGCCGCACCGGTGTCGTCGCGCAACGCCGGCAGGCCGCGGATCATGTCGGCGGCCTTCTCGGCGATCATGATGGTCGGAGCGTTGGTGTTGCCGCCGATCAGGGTCGGCATGATCGAGGCGTCGATGACGCGCAGACCGTCGATTCCGTTGACCCGCAGTTGCGGGTCGACGACGGCGTCGGCATCGCTGCCCATCCGGCAGGTGCCGACGGGGTGGTAGATCGATTCGGCCTTGTTGCGGATGAATTCCAGCAGGCCCGAACGATCGGTCACGTCGTTGCCGGGGTGGATCTCGTGGGCCCGGAACGGCCGGAACGCCGGCTGGGCCAGGATCTCGCGCGAGACCCGCAGGCATTCCAGCATCATCTCGACGTCCTCGGCTTCCGACAGGTAGTTGGCGTGGATCGCCGGCGCCGTTCGCGGGTCGTCGTTCTTCAGGGCGATGTGGCCGCGGCTCTCGGGCCGCAGGTTGCAGGCGTGCAGGCTGTAGCCGTCGCCCGGCAGTCGATTCCGGCCGTGGTCGTCGAGCAGGGCGGGCACGAAGTGGAACTGGATGTCGGGCCGGGGCCGCGCACTGCGGCCGCTGGCAACGAAGCCGCCGGCCTCGGCGATGTTGGACGTGCCGATGCCTTCCCGATACAGGAAATAGCGCAGGCCGACCATCAACTCGTTGAGGTGATCGTAGGTCACCGGCAGCAGGCAGCGGGTCAGCGTCATGACGTCGAGGTGATCCTGCAGATTGCGACCCACACCCGGTCGATCGAGCGCCACCTTGACCCCGGCCTGTTCCAGCATCGCCGCCGGGCCGATGCCCGAAAGCATCAGCAGCTGCGGGCTGTTGATCGCGCCGCCGCAGAGCAGCACCTCCCGCTCGGCGCGCGCATAGCAGGTGCGGCCGTATCTCCGGTAGACGATGCCGTTGGCCTGGTGGCCGTGCAGCTGGATCTTCGTGGTCAGCGCGCCGGTGCGCACGGTCAGGTTGGGCCGCGAGCGGATCGGCTTCAGGTAGCCACGCGCGGTCGAGCAGCGTCGGCCGTCGCGCTGGGTGACCTGGTAGAGGCCGAACCCGCGCTGGACCGGGCCGTTGAAGTCGACGTTGCGGAAGTACTCGGCCTGCTGGGCGGCCTGGATGAACACCGGGCTCAGGTCGTTGACGTGGCCCAGGTCGGCCACGCCGAGCGGGCCGCCCTGGCCGTGGAACTCCGATGCACCGCGCTGCTGGTCCTCGCTGCGCCGGAAGTACGGCAGCACGTCGGCAAAGCCCCAGCCGGGATTGCCGGAATCGCGCCAGTCGTCGTAGTCCGAAGCGTGGCCGCGGATGTAGCACATCGCGTTGATCGAACTGGATCCGCCGAGCACCTTGCCGCGCGGCCAGTACAGCCGGCGATTGTTGAGGTTGGGCTCGGGCTCGGTCTCGTAGCCCCAGTTCACCGACTTGAACTTGACCAGCTGGGCCAGCCCGGCCGGCATGTGGATGAACGGGTTCCAGTCGCGCGGACCGGCCTCGAGCAAGAGCACGCGACAGTCCGGGTCCTCGGTCAGGCGATGGGCCATCACGCAGCCGGCCGAACCGGCGCCGACGATGATGTAGTCGTAGGTTTCACTCATTCCGGAGTCTCCAGCGCCCCGGGTGATCGATGGGTCGATCGTCCCGGCGAGCGATCGCATTGGGCCCGGTTCCGCCCCTTTTCCAGGCGATCTGTGGGAACCGGGTTCGGCGTTCACCCCGAAGCACCGAAATCACTCTCCGGAGACGCTCGCACGCGAATGCGCAGACGAACGCTCCGAACCGGCAATACGATACCGCACCCGGCGTGCGAAGAGGCCGATCGCGCGCTGTGACTTTCGGCACTCCTTCACATTCGTGATGTCAAATATGCTGACCGGGCGCTCGTTGCGCGACTAGCGTCCACGTCCACTCTGACCCCCGATCCAGCAGGAGCGCCCCATGCCGTTGACCCGACTCGGTCTCAGCAATCCGACGGCCGTTGCGGTGGCGTGCATCCTGCTTGTGATCTTCGGCCTGATCAGCCTGGCCCGGCTGCCGGTGCAGATGACGCCGAGCATCGACCGCCCGAGCATCACGATCACCACCGGCTGGCGCGCGGCCGCGCCGCAGGAAGTCGAATCCGAAATCGTCGAGCCCCAGGAAGAGCAGCTGCGCGACGTGCCCGGCCTGGTCCGGATGACCTCCGAGGCCTCGCAGGGCCGCGGACGGGTCAGCCTGGAGTTCGGCATCGGTGCCGACATGAACCGGGCCCTGATCGACGTCATCAACCGGCTGAACCAGGTCCAGCGCTATCCGACCGACGTGTCCGAGCCCACGGTGAACGTCGGCGCCGCATCGTACGAGGAAGCGGTGGCCTGGTTCGCGATCATGCCGGTCGAGGGCAATACGCGGCCGATCCACGAATACCAGGACTTCGTCGCCGACGTGATCCAGGAGCGGATCGAACGCATCCCGGGCGTGTCCTCGGCCGCACCGATCGGCGGACGCTCCTACGAGGTCCGGATCACCTTCGACCCGTACCGGGCCGCGGCGATCGGCGTCGACCTGACCCGGATCGGCCTGCAGCTCGGCCAGAACAACGACGTCTCCGGCGGCTTCGAGTCGGTCGGCCGACGCCAGTACACGATGCGCTTTGCCGGCCAGTACGACGTCGAGGACCTCCAGAACCTGGTCCTCGAGTGGCGCGACGGTCGACCGGTCTACCTCGGCGACGTGGCCACCGTCGAGCGCACCCTGGCCGACTTCAGCGGCGCGGTGACCCAGAACGCCAATCCATCGATCGCGATGAACGTCGGCGCCGAGCCCGGCGCCAACGTCGTGCGCGTACTGACCGACGTCAAGGCCGTGGTCGCCGAACTGCACGAAACCCACCTCGACCCGGCCGGGCTGCAGATGGTCCAGACCTCCGACGACACGATCTACATCAACCAGTCGGTCCGGATGGTCGTGACCAACCTGGTGCTCGGCATGCTGCTGGCCACCGGCGTGCTGTGGTGGTTCTTCCGCCGGTTCCGGGCCACGATGATGGTCGCCGCCGCGATTCCGCTGTGCCTGTGCTTCGCGTTCCTGGTGCTCGACAGCACCGGTCGCTCGTTGAACGTGATCTCGCTGGCCGGCCTGGCCTTCGCCACCGGCATGGTGCTCGACGCCGCGATCGTGGTGCTCGAGAACATCGTCCGTCAGCGCGAACAGGGCCGCGAAGCGAAGGAAGCGGCCGGCCGCGGTGCCGGCCAGGTCTGGGGCGCGCTGCTGGCCTCGACGGCCACCACCGTGGCGATCTTCATTCCCGTGCTGTTCCTGCAGGACGAAGCCGGCCAGCTGTTCGCCGACCTGGCGGTGGTGATTTCGGCGGCCGTCATCGCGTCGTTGCTGGTCGCGATTGTAGTGATCCCGGCGGCCAGCTACCGGCTGCTCGCCGAGCGCCGCATGGAAGACCGCCACGTCTCGTGGTGGCGCGACGCGGCCGATCTCGTCATGCGGCTGACCGACACGCCGCGCCGCCGCTGGAGCTGGATCGGGGGGCTGACCGTCATCCCGCTGATCGTCGGCGCGCTGCTGATCCCGCCGGCCGACTACCTGCCCCAAGGCAACCAGAATTCGATCTTCGGCTTCGTTCTCTCGCCCCCGGGGATGGGGCCGGAGACGGTCAAGACCGAGATCATCGACGTCATCAACGACCGGGTCCGTCCCTACGTGCAGGGCGAGAAGGAACCGGCCATCTCCGACATCTTCGTCGGCCAGTTCGGCAGCGGCATCTTCATGGGCCTGAGCGCCGCCGACCCCGACCGGATCGACGAGGTGCTCGAGGTCGCCAACCGCGAGGTCCTCGCCGGCTTTCCGGACACCTTCGGCCAGGCCACGCAGCGGCCGATCTTCGGCGGACGCGGCGGCCGGGTCATCGAGGTCGACCTGCAGGCCGGCGACTTCGAAGACCTGCTCGAGGCCGGCCAGGTCGGCTTCGGCGTGATCCAGCAGGTCCTGCCCGGTGCCAGCACCCGGCCCGAACCGGACCTGGAGCTGGCCGAGCCGGAGCTGAGGCTGATCCCGAACGACCGACGCATCGCCGAGCTGGGCTTCACGCGCGGCGATGTAGCGACGATCATCCGGTCCTTCGGCGACGGCGCGTTTCTCGGCGAATACTTCGACGGCGACCAGCGCCTGAACGTGATCCTGCGCGGCGAGCGCTGGAGCACGCCGGAAGAACTGATGTCGATGCCGATCGCCACGCCGTCGGGCCGCCTGGCCACGCTCGGCGAACTGGCCACGCTGGAGCGCACCGCCGGCCCGAACCAGATCCGCCGGGTCGACCGCAAGCGCACGTTGACCCTGCGCGTGACGCCGCCGCCGGGCATGCCGATGGAAGTGGCGCTGGAAACGCTGCGCACCGAGGCCGAACCGGCCATCCGGGCCGCGCTACCGCCCGACGGCGTGATCATCTACCGCGGTACGGCCGAGGCCCTCGGCGAGACACTGCGCAACCTGTCGGGCAGTTTCGTATTGGCCATCGTGATCCTGTACCTGCTGATCACCGCGCTGTTCCGCTCGTTCCGCGACTCGCTGCTGGTCCTGCTGACCATCCCGATGGCCACGATCGGCGGCATCGTCGCGCTGCGGCTGGTCGACCTGGTCTTCGGCCAGGCGATGGACATGCTGACCATGATCGGCTTCGTGATCCTGCTGGGCCTCGTCGTCAACAACGCGATCCTGCTGGTGTATCGGGCCAGAGACGGCGAGCGCGAGGGCCTGGACCGGCGCGAGGCCGTGCGCCAGGCGGTCGGCCTGCGACTGCGCCCGATCCTGATGTCGACCTTCACCAGCCTGTTCGGCATGCTGCCGCTGCTGTTGCTGCCCGGCGCGGGGACCGAACTCTACCGTGGCCTCGCTGCCGTCATCGTCGGCGGCCTGGCGGTCAGCACGCTGTTCACGCTGGTGCTGCTGCCCAGCCTGCTGCGCATCAACGAAGACGCCGCGCCGGCCGCTTTCCGCGACGCCCGGCCCGCAACGGCATGATGCCGAGGACGCCCTGCATGACCCGAATCCGCATCCTGTCGATCACCCTGCTGGCCATGCTGGCCGGCCCCGCAAGCGCCCAGTGGGGCGGCGCCGCGCCGGTCGAGATCGAGCCCGCGCGCTTGGTCACCATGGCGCCGACCATGCAGGTGGCCGGCACCGTGCTGTCGCGCTCCGACGCAGTGCTGTCGGCCGAGGTCCAGGGCCGGCTGATCGAGGTCGCCGAAGTCGGCACTCGGGCCGAGCCCGGCGACGTGATCGCGCGGATCGAGGACACCGCGCTGAGGCTGCGGGCCCGCGAACTCGAGGGCGAGATCGCCCGGGTCGAGGCCCGGCTGTCGTTCCTCGACGCCGAGCTGTCCCGCGTCCAGCGCCTGGCCGAGAGCAATCTGGCCGCCGTCACCCAGATCGAGCAGACCCGTTCGGATCGCGACGTCGCCTCCAGCGAGCTCGAGATCGCCCGCGCCCGGCTGGCCCAGGTGCAGGACGAGCTTGACCGAACCCGGATCACCGCGCCGTTCCCCGGCGTGGTCGTCGAGCGGCGGGTGCAGGCCGGCGAGCGGGTCGCGGAAGGTACCGATGTCGTCCGCCTGGTCGACCCGAACCACCTCGAAGTCGTCGCCCGCGCCCCGCTGGCCTACTACCGCTACGTCCAACCCGGCGACGAGCTGGCCATCGTGCTCGGCGAGGACGAGCAGATTCCGGCGCCGCTGCGCACCGTGGTCAGCGTCGGCGACGAATTCAACCACGTCTTCGAGCTGCGGCTGGACGTCGACGAGCCTTTGCCGGTCGGCCAGACCGTGCGCGTGACCATCCCGACCGCCGACGTGCGCGAAGTGCTGGCCGTGCCGCGCGATGCGCTGGTGCTGCGCGGCGACGGCACGTCGATCTTCATCGTCGACGCCGACAACAAGGCCAAGCGGATCCGCGTGGTCACCGGCATCGGCTCGGCCGACCTGATCGAAGTCCGCGGGCCGATCAACGACGGCGACCGCGTGATCGTGCGCGGCAACGAACGCCTGCGCCCCGATCAGGACGTCGAGATCATCGAGGGCACCGCGACCGGCCCGGCCTCGGGCGGCACGCCGGCCTCGGCCTGAGGCCGCCTCCCCGGGCCGCCCGGTTCCGTCGTTCTCGCCGCGCTCGGGCCGGCCCCGGTCAGAACCGCTGGACGTAGCGCAGGTAGCCCAGGCGGCCGTAGCCGTCGTACAGCGCGAAGTTGAATCCCGCCGGTTCTCCACGATCCAGCACCGGATCGCGATCGGTCAGGTTGTCGATGCCGATCGCCACATCGGCATTCCACGGCGCGGACCAGCGCAGCTGGACGTCGTGAGTGGTCCAGCTGGGGAGTGCGCCGGAGCCGTCGAGCGCCAGGTCCTGGCCGTCGATGTGGTTCACGATCCAGGTCAGGTCGAAGTCGCGCCAGTCGATGTTCGTCTGCCACCGCCCGCGCCAGTCGGGACGGCCGGCTTCTCCCGCCCGATCGGCGCCGTCGTCGATGCGATACCGTTCGATCCAGGTCGCATCGATCGCGCTGGAGACCCCGACCTCGCCGATCCGCCACCGCCCGGCCAGGCGCGCGTCGATGCCGCGCGTTTCGATCCGGCCGAACCCGACCAGGCCGGTCTGGATGTAGCGGATCAGGCCCGAGGGGTCGCGCGCGACGCCGAGGCCGGCCGACGGATCGGGCGGCATGTCGACCGGATCGAGCGTGGCCAGCCCGCCCGGGCAGTTCCCGCCGGTGCCGTTCAGGCAGTCGATGATCCGTTGATCGCCGAGCCGCACCAGGCGATCCTCGATCCGGATGTCGAACGCGCTCACGGCCAGTTCGAAGCCCTCGAGCGGCGAATAGCGCAGACCGAGATCGATCTGCTCGATCGACTCCGGTCCGAGGTCGGGGTTGCGGACGTCGAAACGCGGGAAGGCAATCCCGCAGCCCGGCGGCAGCCCGAGCGCCTCGCAACTGCGGTCGTCGGTCGGCGGACCGACCTGGAACCCGCCGCCCGGCGGGCCGTCCGGACCCTGGCGCAGCGGTTCCGCCCGAAGGCTCCGGCTCCAGGCCGCGTGGAACCCGAGCCGGTCCAGCAGGCGCCAGTCCACCGCCAACCGTGCCGATGTGCCGCTGCCGGTGTAGTCGTAGTCGTCCCAGCGAACCGCCGCCAGCGCATCGAGGCGCTCGGTCACCGGCAGCGTCAGCTCACCGAAGGCCGCCCACAGTCCGCGTTCGCCGAAATACGGCTGCGCGGTGCTGCCGGTCACCACGCCTGCGCTGCGCAGCGCATCGGGCCGGTCGTCGAAGCGTTCGTCGCGCAACTCCACCCCGATCAGACCGCGGGCCGTGCCGCCCGGCAGATCGAGCAGGTCGGTCGCGATCGAGCCGTGCAGCGAGCGCAACAGGTAGTTCGCATCGCGGGCCCCGGTCGCTTCGAACGACTCGAGCACGTCGTCGGACGTGCCGGAAGGGTCGTAGAGGTTGTAGGCGCCCGCATCGATGGCCGCCTGCGCGAGCTGCGAAAGAACGAGGTTGTCGATCCGCTCGTCGTGCTGGATTTCGGCCCGGTGCGCGCTCAATGACACATCGAAACGGCCGATCCGGCCGCGCGCGTCCAGCGACACGGCGTATTGGACCGCCTCGGACTCGGCGTCCCGCGATCCGTTGGCCGCGAAGCGGTGCAGGTTCAAAAGCGGCTCGTCGGCCACGCCGGCATAGTCCTGCCAGGCCGGATTCAGTCCGCCGGCCGACGGCGGCGTGGCGGGGTGATTCGGGCTGCCCGGCTGCAGTGCGACCGCGCCGAACCCGTTGGCCGGCCACGGCGACGAGGCCACGGCGGACCGCGGCTGGAACGTCTCGAGGCGGCCGACGCGCGCGTCGAGTCCGATCGTCCAGTCGTCGCCGACCCGGTAGCGGGCGTTGGCGAACAGCGATTCGTTGCGCGTCGCGACCTCGTCGGCCGCGTCCAGCGCCAGGTCGTACCGGCACAGTCCGTCCACGATCGAGAAACCGGCACCGCGGCAGCCCTCCTCGTTGGCGGCGCCGTCGCCGAGGAACGCGAAGCCGCGGGTCAGGAAGTTGTTGGCGAAGATCGACGTGTCCCCGTCCGACCACGCCCGATCCCGTGCGAACACGATCTCGCGCTCGTCGTAGCTCGCACCGACCACGATCGATCCGCGCTCACCGCCGACGCCGGCCAGCACCGAGGCCCCTTCCACCTCGCCGCCCTCGCGCTCGCTCCAGGAGGTGCCGGCCGAGGCCTCGACGCCGCGAAATTCATCGCGGGTGACGATGTTGACCACGCCGCCCATGGCATTCATGCCGTGGATCGCCCCGGCGCCGGACGGCAGGATCTCGATGCGCTCGACCATCGCCAGCGGAATCAGGTTCAGGTTGCTGCCCGTGGCGGTATCCGGCGCGATGGCTTCGCGCTTTCCGTTGACCAGGACCAGCGTGCGCTCGGTGCCCAGCCCGCGAAGATCGACGCCGGCGTAGGTCTGCGCATCGGTCCCGAAGCGCGGCCGCGGCGAACCCGTGCTGTTCAGCGGCAGATCGCGAAGCAGCTCGGCCAGCGAGAATTTGCCCGACCCCTCGATCATCTCGCGATCGATGACCTGCAGCGTCGACGTCGCAGCGGCGCTGTCGAGGCGCGACGCCGTATCGGCGGCATGCGCGGCGACCGAGAGCAGGAGACTCGCCGATGCGGCCAGGCCGACGGCTGGAAGCGTGCAGACTCGATTCATTTCGTAGCGATCCCGGTCCTGTGGATTCGATCCCGGGACCCCCGTGCCCCGGCCAACGCAGACCGACACTACCCGAAACCCTACCCCCTGCCAAGTTACGGTCGTCCCGTCGCTCGCAGGCCGCGCCCGTCCGTCACCTGCAATCTGCGACACTCCCGCCATGGAACTCTGGATTTCAGCCGGTCTCTGCGCCGCCACGATGTTCGCCCTCTGGCTCTGGCAGCGCGGCTCCGGCCGGGCCGATTGGGTCGACGTCGCCTGGGCGGCGTTGATCGGTGTGCAGGTGCTGTACTTCGCGATCGTCGGCGACGGTGCCATCGAGAAGCGCGTGCTCGCGGTCGTCGTGGCCTGCACCTGGTCCTTCCGGCTGACCTGGCACCTGTCCGTCCGCCTGGCCGGCCACGACGAAGAGGACGGCCGCTACAAGGCCATGCGCGAAGCCTTCAACGAGAAGGTCGACTTCGGCTTCCTGCTGTTCTACGCCGCCCAGGCGCTGGTCGCCTGGCTGTTCGCGCTGCCGGCTTGGGTCGTGGCCAACGATCCGTCCAGCGACTGGACGATCCTGGTCTTCGCCGGCCTTGCCTTCTGGATCGTCTCGCTGGTCGGCGAATCGATCGCCGACCGTCAACTGGCCGCGTTCAAGGCCGACCCGGACAACAAGGGCAAGGTCTGCGACCGAGGCCTGTGGAAGTACTCGCGCCACCCGAACTACTTCTTCGAGTGGCTGCACTGGTTTTCCTACCCGCTGATCGCCTGGGGCGCGCCGAACCACTGGGTCGCGTGGCTGGGCCCGATCGTCATGCTGCTGTTCCTGTACCGCGTCAGCGGCATCCCCTACACGGAGAAGCAGTCGATCAAGTCGCGCGGCGAAGCCTATCGTGACTATCAGGAACGCGTCTCGGCGTTCTTTCCCTGGCCGCCGAAGGACTGAGCGAACCGGCTTCAACAGGCTTCGAAGAAATCGCTTCGGACACCCTCATCGCACGACCGAGGACGATCCGCTCCATCTCGTCGACGTGCTCGTGGCCGGTAAAACCCCGCGGCGTGACCGCCAGCTGGGCGGCCGCCCAGGCAGGCGTCATGCCCAGCAGCCACTGCTGCCAGACCGAGCCCCAGTGGTTCCCGTCGCGCCGCTGGCCCCAGGCCCAGGCGTCGAAGCCGGTGCGCGACTCGATCAGGCCGTTCTCATTGACGTGGCAGTGCTAGTCATAGCCCCGGCAGAACCAAATCTCTCAGACCGTTCCGAAAAAGACCCGGCGCCGGAGGTCGCGGAGGCGGCATAATCGAAGTCGCTGGACACCCCGATTGTGGGGAAATTACTCAACTTAAACACGCGGAAAGCTTGGCTGCGATGCATAAAACAAGACCTGATACTCCTCTAGCGCCAGCCTCCTTGCCACCGTAGCGGACTCCGCTACAGTGGCGAGGCTGACCAAGCACGAGGAGGCTGGCCATGACACTGTACTGCGGGATTGACTTGCATTCAAACAATCAGATGGTTGTAGTGATCGACGATCGCGACAGACGACTGCTGGAGCGTCGCGTGCCGAACGATCTCGATGCGACATTGAACGCGCTTGCGCCTTTCAAGGCGGATCTGCTGGCGGTAGCGGTGGAGTCGACCTACAACTGGTACTGGCTGGTCGACGGATTGAGCGACCATGGATACTCAACGCAACTGGTGAACACGGCAAAGGTCGAGCAGTACTCGGGCTTGAAGTACTCCGACGATCAGCATGACGCATTCTGGCTGGCACACCTGATGCGACTCGGCATTCTACCGACCGGTTATATCTGCCCACGGGAGATCCGCGAGGTTCGGGACCTGTTGCGCAAGCGGCTCGGCCTGGTGCGTGAGCGCGCCCGCAACTTGACTTCGGTCCAGAACATTCTGGCTCGGGAGTTGGGACACCGGGTTCCGACGTCAAAGGTACGCGGCGTTCTGGATGCTGACGAACGGTTCCGGCCGGCAGTGCGCACATCAATTGCGGCCAACTTGGCGGTGATCGAGACGCTGGACACGGTGATTGCCGGCATCCAGACGCAAGTGCTGGGCGCGATCCAGCCCACGCAACGCTACCAACAACTCAAGACGCTGTGCGGCGTCGGCGATGTGCTGGCGCCGACGATTGCGCTGGAGACCGGTGAAATCGAGCGATTCAAGTCAGTGGGCAACTACAGCTCGTACTGCCGGGTCGTCGAAAGCCGGCGCGAGAGCAACGAGCGCAAGAAAGGCGCAGGCAACAAGAAGTGCGGCAACCGCTATCTGGCCTGGGCGTTCTCCGAGGCCGCCCACTTCGCGGTGCGCTATAACGACCGGGCGCGGCGGTTCTTCGACCGCAAGGCAGCCCGGCGCAACCGAATGGTGGCGATCCGGGCAGTCGCGCACAAGCTGGCGCGGGCGGCCTACTTTGTCCAGCGCGACCGGGTTCCGTTCGACGCAGCCCGATTGTTTGGTTAACGATCATGGCGCGGAGCCCGACCGAGGGGTTGGTTCAAGCCATAGACCCTGATTGGACCGCGCCATGATCGACCCAAGGAAATGACCGATTTTCAACAACGCGCCCGGCGTTCGAGCCAGTCACGGGTTGGCGACGAAAGTCAGCCACAGATTCTGAACTGGACCCAAATGGACGGACTGCCGGTACCGAGCTGTTTCTGGGGCATCACAGATGCCAGGGGCCGATCAAAACCGTTGTCACGACAACCGATCCGGCCTTGATCTCGATGGGTGACTGGAGCGCGTTTCTCAAAGCGCATCCGAACCACTGAAAAGCAGGGCGCGCGGCTGTTGGAAACCGGTCAGATGAAACCGGAACGGGCGGAAAAATCGCCACAGGCGACCACTGCCTATTGACAGGGCTGGGGCTAATGGGTGACCC
>NZ_JAAWWS010000010.1 GCF_012272825.1 Wenzhouxiangella sp. XN79A
GGGTTGCATCCGAGGCCACTGTAAACCGCAGCCGGAGTGAGCCCGGCCACGTTCCGACCACCGGCCCACCATCATTGCCCGCAAGCCACTGCCCGCTCCGCCGCCTTTGAAGAGCGCTTTTGCCTACTTTTGCCGCGACTGACAAAAGTAGGTCGCCAGAAAGCGCGAAGCGCGTGGCGAAACGCTTGTAGCCAGAACCCCGGCACAGCCGCCGGACGCGGCTCCAGC
>NZ_JAAWWS010000011.1 GCF_012272825.1 Wenzhouxiangella sp. XN79A
AACCCGGGTTCTCATCCGTGGTCCCCACTCCCCGATCAACAAAAAAACCCCGCGCAGGGCGGGGTGTTTTTTGTTGATGGCGGAGAGGGAGGGATTCGAACCCTCGAACCGGGGTTACCGGTTAACGGTTTTCGAGACCGCCGCATTCGACCACTCTGCCACCTCTCCGAAACTCGAATTGTAAGGACCAGGCTGCCCTGATCGGCGGTCCGTTGGACCGCGAGACCGCCGCATGGACTG
>NZ_JAAWWS010000012.1 GCF_012272825.1 Wenzhouxiangella sp. XN79A
GGAGATGGAAGGGCTTGCCGGGTACAGAGGGGTCAGAGCCCGAGGCGAAGCCGGATCGTTGCTGCTGGCTCGGTTCGAACACAGGCCGCTTCGGTGGACGGTCGTGGCCGACCAGCGACGATCGGCCTGGCCCTGCCTTGGCTAGTGCACTCGTGGCCGCTGTGGTTCTGCTGTCTTGCTCACCTCTGGGTTGTTGCTGCCC
>NZ_JAAWWS010000013.1 GCF_012272825.1 Wenzhouxiangella sp. XN79A
AGAGGCATTGGAACCCGAAGCGAAGCCGGATCATTGCCGGTGGCTCGGTTCGAACACAGGCCGCTTCGGTCGACGGTTGTGGCCGACCAGCGACGGCTTGGCCTGGCCCTGGCTTCTCGGCTGCATCCGAGGCCACTGTAAACCGCAGCCGGAGCGAGCCCGGCCGCTTCGCAGACACCGGCCCACCATCATTGCCCGCAAGCCACTGTCCGTTCCGCCGCCTGT
>NZ_JAAWWS010000014.1 GCF_012272825.1 Wenzhouxiangella sp. XN79A
TCCGACCGAGCGGAATACCCTGCTGTATTTCCGAGCGAGGACGATTCGCTGTGCGGACAAGGACCAGGCAAGGGCGCGAGCTCATTCATGAATAACGCGGGCCAGTGTAGTCCGCCACTCATTGTGTGACGTACAGCGAGCCGGAGAGCGTTTGGCTGCAAGGCCTGTCTCGCAGGGAATGGCAGCGTCCTTTCCAGGCGACGGAACGCCGCAGATGAAGGCGCCCCGGTTCGCCCTTCAAGGAGCGCGCCTGAACCGACATTCCGGCGTTGGTCCCTTGTAGAGGGCTGGCCATTCACTGCGGGCCGCGCCTTGCACTG
>NZ_JAAWWS010000015.1 GCF_012272825.1 Wenzhouxiangella sp. XN79A
CCCGCAAGCGGCCTCCAACAGACCTTCGATCCGGCGCCGGCGCTTCGCTTCAGCGGCAATCCACCGCTGCCGACCGAAGGCGATGCTTGTGGGAGGGAGCTTGCTCGCGAAGGCCGGAACCGACCACCCTTCGCCCGCAAGCGGCCTCCAACAGACCTTCGATCCGGCGCCAGCGCTTCGCTTCCGCGGCAATCCACCGCTGCTGACCGAAGGCGATGC
>NZ_JAAWWS010000016.1 GCF_012272825.1 Wenzhouxiangella sp. XN79A
CAACGCTGCCGATGCGCCCGCGTCGCCAGGCGCACGATTCGAACCGCCGACCATCAACAATGGGTTCGAACCGAGCGGCGCAGCCGCGAGCTCGCTGAAGCGCAGCTTCAGCCATCCGTCCACCGGCACCATTTCCGGATTTCGGCGCCCAACGCTGCCGATGCGCCCGCGTCGCCAGGCGCACGATTCGAACCGCCGACCATCAACA
>NZ_JAAWWS010000017.1 GCF_012272825.1 Wenzhouxiangella sp. XN79A
ACAAGCGTTTCGCCACGCGCTTCGCGCTTTCTGGCGACCTGTTTTTGTCAGTCGCGACAAAAGTAGGCAAAAGCGCTCTTACAGGCGGCGGAACGCGCAGTGGCTTTCGGACTGCGTCGGTGGGCCGGTGGTCGACCCGCGCCCTGGCTCGCTCCGGCTGCGGGTTACAGTGGCCCCGGATGCAGCCGAGAAGCCAGGGCCAGGTCGAGTCGTCGCTGGTCGGCCACAAGCTTTGGCTGAGAGGTGGTTTGCTTTCTTCGCGTATTGCTGGAGCCGCGTCCGGCGGCTGTGCCGGGGTTCTGGCTACAAGCGTTTCGCCACGCGCTTCG
>NZ_JAAWWS010000018.1 GCF_012272825.1 Wenzhouxiangella sp. XN79A
AATACCATGCTGTATTTCCGAGCGAGGAAGATTCGCTGTGCGGACAAGGACCAAGCAAGGGCGCGAGCTCATTAATGAATAATGCGGGCGAGTGGGCCATGCGGATCGTTCGGTACCACTCGGCCGCCGCACAAGCACCGTGGGCTGCGTTCCGCTCGCTTGAATCGGCTACGGCCAGTCCTGCACTCGCGCGCCTTGCCCACGCGCTTGTGCGGCGGCCGAGTGGTACCGATATCCGCATGGCCCACCAGATGTACCCCGTCATTCATCCCCGAGACATTCAGAGCGTGACGGAGTCGACAGTGCAAGGCACG
>NZ_JAAWWS010000019.1 GCF_012272825.1 Wenzhouxiangella sp. XN79A
CGCTCCTATTTCACCGTCATCCCGGGGCGCCGAAGGCGAACCCGGGATCTCGTGATGCTGTCGCCATGGTTCTACGGGCAATTCCGTCACGAGATTCCGGGTTCCGGCTGCGCCGGCCCCGGGATGACCATGTACAGAAGGCCGGCGCCACGGTTCTACGGGCGATCGCGTCACGAGATCCCGGGTTGCGGCTGCGCCGGCCCCGGGATGACCGGGTGTAGAAGGCCGGCGGCAGGGTCCTGACGGGCCATTGCGTCACGAGATCCCGGGTTCCGGCTGCGCCGGCCCCTGGACGACGAGGTGTGGGTGGAGCGCTGGCACCTCTTCCCCCGTC
>NZ_JAAWWS010000020.1 GCF_012272825.1 Wenzhouxiangella sp. XN79A
ACAGTCGGACAGAGCGGGGCACCTGATCGAAGGCCTGTAGGAAGCCGCTTGCGGGCGAAGGTTGAACCCGGCGATTCGCGAGCAAGCTCCCTCCAGCAGTCGGACAGAGCGGGGCACCTGATGGAAGGCCTGTTGGAGGCCGCTTGCGGGCGAAGGTTGAACTCGGCGATTCGCGAGCAAGCTCCCTCCAGCAGTCGGACAGAGCGGGGCACCTGATCGAAGG
>NZ_JAAWWS010000021.1 GCF_012272825.1 Wenzhouxiangella sp. XN79A
GGCACCGAAGGTCAGGCCGGCGCCCAGCGTATCGGTCAGCACCAGCGGCGCGGTGGTGGCCGCGTCGCTGATCGTCGCGGTCAGCGTGTAGCTGATGGCCTGGCCGGCGATCACTTCGCTGCCCGAGACCGGGTCGGAGGTCTTGGCGACCACGATCACCGGATCGGCGACCGGGTGATCGGTATCGCAACTCGGACACTCGGGATCGGGATCGCCGCCGCCGGTCGGAACGACGCTGTTGCCGACCGAGCCGGTGGCGTCGGCATCGACCACTGCGGTATAGGT
>NZ_JAAWWS010000022.1 GCF_012272825.1 Wenzhouxiangella sp. XN79A
TTTCTGGCGAGGTACTTTTGTCAAACGCCACAAAAGTACCCAAAAGGGCTTTTTAAAAGCGCGCGTACCGGTGGGGGTTTGCCCTCCGGTGAGGGCTGTGGCGCGGAAAATCGCGCAGTGCCGCGGAGTGGGAAGGGCTTGCCGGGTACAGAGGGGTCAGAGCCCGAGGCGAAGCCGGATCATTGCCGGTGGCTCGGTTCGAACACAGGCCGCTTCGGTGGACGGTCGTGGCCGACCAGCGACGATCGGCCTGGCCCTGGCTTCTCGGATGCATCCGGGGCCACTGTAACCCGCAGCCGGAGCGAGCCAGGGCGCTTCGCAGACACCGGCCCACCGACACAGTCCGGAAGCCACTGCCCGTTCCGCCGCCTTTGAAGAGCGCTTTTGCCTACTTTTGTCGCGATTGACAAAAGTAGGTCGCCAGAAAGCGCGAAGCGCGTGGCGAAACGCTTGTAGCCAGAACCCCGGCACAGCCGCCGGACGCGGCTCCAGCAATACG
>NZ_JAAWWS010000023.1 GCF_012272825.1 Wenzhouxiangella sp. XN79A
GGAGATGGAAGGGCTTGCCGGGTACAGTGGCATTGGAACCCGAGGCGAAGCCGGATCGTTGCCGGTGGCTCGGTTCGAACACAGGCCGCTTCGGTGGACGGTCGTGGCCGACCAGCGACGATCGGCCTGGCCCTGGCTTCGGGCGTGCATCCGTGGCGGCTGTGCTTCTCGTGTCTTGCTCGCCTTCGGGTTGTTGCTGCCCAGGGCTACAAGCGTTTCGCCACGCGGACTTCGTCCGCTTTCTGGCGAGGTA
>NZ_JAAWWS010000024.1 GCF_012272825.1 Wenzhouxiangella sp. XN79A
GGCGGTTCGCGAGCAAGCTCCCTCCAACAGGCGATCGGATCGGGGCGGTTCGATCTTCCTGTTGGAGGCCGCTTGCGGGCGAAGGGTGGCCGGGGGCGGTTCGCGAGCAAGCTCCCTCCAACAGGCGATCGGATCGGGGCGGTTCGATCTTCCTGTTGGAGGCCGCTTGCGGGCGAAGGGTGGTCGGGGCGGTTCGCGAGCAAGCTCCCTCCAACAGGCGGTTCTGGCGGAGGTTCCTGTTGGAGGCCGCTTGCGGGCGAAGGGTGGCCGGGGCGATTC
>NZ_JAAWWS010000025.1 GCF_012272825.1 Wenzhouxiangella sp. XN79A
CGCGCTTCGCGCTTTCTGGCGACCTACTTTTGTCAGTCGCGACAAAAGTAGGCAAAAGCGCTCTTACAGGCGGCGGAACGGGCAGTGGCTTCCGGACTGCGTCGGTGGGCCGGTGGTCGACCCGCGCCCTGGCTCACTCCGGCTGCGGTTTACAGTGGCCCCGGATGCAACCCAGAAGCCAGGGCCAGGCCGGTGTGTCGCTGGTCGGCCACAAGCGGCTGAGAGGTGGTTTGCTTTCTTCGAGTCTTGCCGGAGCCATGTCCGGCGGCTGTGCCGGGGTTCGGGCTACAGGCGTTTCGCCACGCGCTTCGCGCTTTCTGGCGACCTACTTTTGTCAGTCGCGACAAAAGTAGGCAAAAGCGCTCTTAAAAGGCGGCGGAACGGGCAGTGGCTTCCGGACTGCGTCGGTGGGCCGGTGGTCGACCCGCGCCCTGGCTCGCTCCGGCTGCGGGTTACAGTGGCCCCGGATGCATCCGAGAAGCCAGGGCCAGGTCGAGTCGTCGCTGGTCGGCCACAACCGTCCACCGAAGCGGCCTGTGTCCGAACCGAGCCAGCAGCAACGATCCGGCTTCGCCTCGGGTTCCAATGCCTCTGTACCCCGGCAAGCCCTTCCTTCTCCGCGGCACTGCGCGATTTTTCGCGCCACAGCCCTCACCGGAGGGCAAACCCCGACAGGTACGCGCGCTTGTAAAAAAGCCCTTTTGGGTACTTTTGTGGCGATTGACAAAAGTACCTCGCCAGAAAGCGGACGAAGTCCGCGTGGCGAAACGCTTGTAGCCAAGGGA
>NZ_JAAWWS010000004.1 GCF_012272825.1 Wenzhouxiangella sp. XN79A
GCCCGGCCGGTTCGCGAGCAAGCTCCCTCCAACAGGCGAAGCGAGCGGAACGCCGGATCGGAGGTCTGTTGGAGGCCGCTTGCGGGCGAAGGGTGCCCGGGCCGGTTCGCGAGCAAGCTCCCTCCAACAGGCGAATCAGCGCCGGCGCCGGATCGGAGGTCTGTTGGAGGCCGCTTGCGGGCGAAGGGTGGTCGGTTCCGGCCTTCGCGAGCAAGCTCGCTCCCACAAGCATCGCCTTCGGTCAGCAGCGGTGGA
>NZ_JAAWWS010000026.1 GCF_012272825.1 Wenzhouxiangella sp. XN79A
GTCGCCAGAAAGCGCGAAGCGCGTGGCGAAACGCTTGTAGCCAGAACCCCGGCACAGCCGCCGGACGCGGCTCCAGCAATACGCGAAGAAAGCAAGCCACCTCTCAGCCGCTTGTGGCCGACCAGCGACGATCGGCCTGGCCCTGGCTTCGCGGATGCATCCGGGGCCACTGTAAACCGCAGCCGGAGCGAGCCCGGCCGCTTCGCAGACACCGGCCCACCGACGCAATCCGGAAGCCCCTTCGCGTTCAGCCGCCTTTGAAGAGCGCTTTTGCCTACTTTTGTCGCGACT
>NZ_JAAWWS010000027.1 GCF_012272825.1 Wenzhouxiangella sp. XN79A
GAGCCGGTTCGCGAGCAAGCTCCCTCCAACAGTCGATCTCGGCGGAGCGCAGGACCGAAGCCCTGTTGGAGGCCGCTTGCGGGCGAAGGGGGGCCGAGCCGGTTCGCGAGCAAGCCCCCTCCAACAGTCGATCCCGGCGGAGCGCAGGACCGAAGCCCTGTTGGAGGCCGCTTGCGGGCGAAGGGTGGCCGAGCCGGGAGCCGGTTCGCGAGCAAGCTCCCTCCAACAGTCGATCTCGGCGGAGCGCAGGACCGAAGCCCTGTTGGAGGCCGCTTGCGGGCGAAGGG
>NZ_JAAWWS010000028.1 GCF_012272825.1 Wenzhouxiangella sp. XN79A
TCACGAGGTCCCGGGTTCGCCTTCGGCGCCCCGGGACGACGGGGTGTAGAACAGGTCCCGGGTTCGCCTTCGGCGCCCCGGGACGACGGAGGTGTAGAACAGGTCCCGGGTTCGCCTTCGGCGCCCCGGACGACGGGGGTGTGGAGAGCGTGCCCGGCGCGTTTCTAGGGGGAGGGCGGATTCCGCGCGAACCGGGCGGGCGGTTCCTTTTCCTGCCCGGGTTCGATGGGCGATTTCGTCACGAGGTCCCGGGTTCGCCTT
>NZ_JAAWWS010000029.1 GCF_012272825.1 Wenzhouxiangella sp. XN79A
AAATAGGAGCGTCGCCCCGGAATGACGACGGGGGAAGAGGTGCCAGCGCTCCACCCACACCTCGTCGTCCAGGGGCCGGCGCAGCCGCAACCCGGGATCTCGTGACGCAATGGCCCGTCAGGACCCTGCCGCCGGCCTTCTATACCTGGTCATCCCGGGGCCGGCGCAGCCGGAACCCGGGATCTCGTGACGCGATCGCCCGTAGAACCGTGGCGCCGGCCTTCTGTACATGGTCATTCCG
>NZ_JAAWWS010000030.1 GCF_012272825.1 Wenzhouxiangella sp. XN79A
CGGTGAGGGCTGTGGCGCGGAAAATCGCGCAGTGCCGCGGAGAAGGAAGGGCTTGCCGGGTACAGAGGCATTGGAACCCGAGGCGAAGCCGGATCGTTGCTGCTGGCTCGGTTCGAACACAGGCCGCTTCGCTCGACGGTTGTGGCCGACCAGCGACACACCGGCCTGGCCCTGGCTTCTGGGTTGCATCCGAGGCCACTGTAACCCGCAGCCGGAGTGAGCCAGGGCGCGGGTCGAACACCGGCCCACCGTCGCTGCCCGGAAGCCACTGCCCGTTCCGCCGCCTGTAAGAGCGCTTTTGCCTACTTTTGTCGCGACTGACAAAAGTAGGTCGCCAGAAAGCGCGAAGCGCG
>NZ_JAAWWS010000031.1 GCF_012272825.1 Wenzhouxiangella sp. XN79A
CAGCGCCGCCGAGAAGCGCAGGGGCGAGCGGATGAAGGCCGAAAGGTGTCTGAGCGGAGCGCCGAAGGCGCGCAGCGAGTTCTTTTGGCCCCGCTCGCACCGAGCATCGCAGGGCACCCGGCCGCAGGCCGGGCGGCGATGCTCGCGCAGCCCTTTTGGGTACTTTTGGGGCCACAAAAGTACCTCGCCGAAAGCTCGCGAAGCGAGCGGGCGAAACGCCTTTGACTTTGAATGTCT
>NZ_JAAWWS010000032.1 GCF_012272825.1 Wenzhouxiangella sp. XN79A
TTGCATCCGAGGCCACTGTAACCCGCAGCCGGAGCGAGCCAGGGCGCAGTCCGACCACCGGCCCACCGACGCAATCCGGAAGCCCCTTCGCGTTCAGCCGCCTTTGAAGTGCGCTTTTGCCTACTTTTGTCGCGACTGACAAAAGTAGGTCGCCAGAAAGCGGACGAAGTCCGCGTGGCGAAACGCCTGTAGCCAGAACCCCGGC
>NZ_JAAWWS010000033.1 GCF_012272825.1 Wenzhouxiangella sp. XN79A
CAACAGGAGAACCAGCGCCGCCCCTTCCACAACTCCGTCATCCCGGGGCGCCGAAGGCG
The DNA here is from genome assembly GCF_012272825.1 of Wenzhouxiangella sp. XN79A. Taxonomy (GTDB): domain Bacteria; phylum Pseudomonadota; class Gammaproteobacteria; order Xanthomonadales; family Wenzhouxiangellaceae. The sequence continues at coordinate 60 of NZ_JAAWWS010000033.1, forward strand.
AACCCGGGACCTCGTGACGCAATCGCCCTTCGAACCAGGATAGGAAGAGGGATCGCCCGCCCGGTTCGCGCGCAAGCGCCCTCCAACAGGAGAATCAGCGCCGCCCTTTCCACACCTCCGTCATCCCGGGGCGCCGAAGGCGAACCCGGGACCTCGTGACGCAATCGCCCTTCGAACCCGGGCAGAAAGAGGGGTCGCCCGACCGGTTCGCGAGCAAGCTCCCTCCAACAGGAGAATCAGCGCCGCCCCTTCCACACCTCCGTCATCCCGGGGCGCCGAAGGCGAACCCGGGACCTCGTGACGCAATCGCCCTTCGAACCCGCGCAGAAAGAGGGATCGCCCGACCGGTTCGCGCGCAAGCGCCCTCCAACAGGAGAACCAGCGCCGCCCCTTCCACACCTCCGTCATCCCGGGGCGCCGAAGGCGAACCCGGGACCTCGTGACGCAATCGCCCTTC
>NZ_JAAWWS010000034.1 GCF_012272825.1 Wenzhouxiangella sp. XN79A
CGACGAGGTGTGGGTGGGGCGTCACTTTTCCATTCCTCGTCATCCCGGGGCGCCGAAGGCGAACCCGGGATCTCCCTCTGTTGGCGCCACGGTTCTACGGGCAATCGCGTCACGAGGTCCCGGGTTCCGGCTTCGCCGGCCCCGGGACGACGAGGTGTGGGTGGGGCGCTGGCACCTCTTCCCCTCGTCATTCCGGACGGA
>NZ_JAAWWS010000035.1 GCF_012272825.1 Wenzhouxiangella sp. XN79A
GTCGGTGGGCCGGTGGTCGGACCGCGCCCTGGCTCACTCCGGCTGCGGTTTACAGTGGCCCCGGATGCAACCCAGAAGCCAGGGCCAGGCCGATCTGTCGTTGGTCGGCCACAAGCGGCTGAGAGGTGGTTTGCTTTCTTCGCGTATTGCTGGAGCCGCGCCCGGCGGCTGTGCCGGGGTTCTGGCTACAGGCGTTTCGCCACGCGGACTTCGTCCGCTTTCTGGCGACCTACTTTTGTCAGTCGCGACAAAAGTA
>NZ_JAAWWS010000036.1 GCF_012272825.1 Wenzhouxiangella sp. XN79A
GTCGGTGGGCCGGTGGTCGGACCGCGCCCTGGCTCACTCCGGCTGCGGTTTACAGTGGCCCCGGATGCAACCCAGAAGCCAGGGCCAGGCCGATCGTCGCTGGTAGGCCACAACCGTCCACCGAAGCGGCCTGTGTCCGAACCGAGCCACCGGCAACGATCCGGCTTCGCCTCGGGCTCTGACCCCTCTGTACCCCGGCAAGCCCTTCCATCTCCGCGGCACTTCGCGATTTTTCGCGCCACAGCCCTCACCGGAGGGCAAACCCCGCCCGGTACGCGCGCTTTTAAAAAGCCCTTTTGGGTACTTTTGTGGCGTTTGACAAAAGTA
>NZ_JAAWWS010000037.1 GCF_012272825.1 Wenzhouxiangella sp. XN79A
CCCAGGGCTACAAGCGTTTCGCCACGCGGACTTCGTCCGCTTTCTGGCGAGGTACTTTTGTCAAACGCCACAAAAGTACCCAAAAGGGCTTTTTACAAGCGCGCGTACCGGTGGGGGTTTGCCCTCCGGTGAGGACTGTGGCGCGAAAAATCGCGCAGTGCCGCGGAGAAGGAAGGGCTTGCCGGGGTACAGAGGCATTGGAACCCGAAGCGAAGCCGGATCGTTGCTGCTGGCTCGGTTCGA
>NZ_JAAWWS010000038.1 GCF_012272825.1 Wenzhouxiangella sp. XN79A
GTACCTCGCCAGAAAGCGGGCGAAGCCCGCGTGGCGAAACGCTTGTAGCCCTGGGCAGCAACAACCCAGAGGCGAGCAAGACACGAGAAGCACAGCTGCCACGGATGCACGCCCAAAGCCAGGGCCGGGCCGATCTGTCGTTGGTCGGCCACAACCGTCGACCGAAGCGGCCTGTGTCCGAACCGAGCCAGCAGCAACGATCCGGCTTCGCCTCGGGCTCTGACCCCTCTGTACCCGGCAAGCCCTTCCATCTCCACGGCGCTGCGCGATTCTTCGCGCCACAGCCCTCACCGG
>NZ_JAAWWS010000039.1 GCF_012272825.1 Wenzhouxiangella sp. XN79A
GGTTCCGGCCTTCGCGAGCAAGCTCGCTCCCACAAGCATCGCCTTCGGTCGGCAGCGGTGGATTGCCGCTGAAGCGAAGCGCTGGCGCCGGATCGAAGGTCTGTTGGAGGCCGCTTGCGGGCGAAGGGTGGCCCGGCCGGTTCGCGAGCAAGCTCCCTCCAACAGGCGAATCAGCGCCGGCGCCGGATCGAAGGCCTGTT
>NZ_JAAWWS010000005.1 GCF_012272825.1 Wenzhouxiangella sp. XN79A
GCCTTGGCTAGTGCACTCGTGGTCGCTGTGGTTCTGGTGTCTTGCTCGCCTTCGGGTTGTTGCTTCCCTTGGCTACAAGCCGTTTCGCCACGCGGACTTCGTCCGCTTTCTGGCGAGGTACTTTTGTCAGTCGCCACAAAAGTACCCAAAAGGGCTTTTTTACAAGCGCGCGTACCGGTGGGGGTTTGCCCTCGGGTGAGGGCTGTGGCGCGAAAAATCGCGCAGTGCCGTGGAGATGGAAGGGCTTGCCGGGTACAGAGGGGTCAGAGCCCGAGGCGAAGCCGGATCG
>NZ_JAAWWS010000040.1 GCF_012272825.1 Wenzhouxiangella sp. XN79A
GGAGATGGAAGGGCTTGCCGGGTACAGTGGCATTGGAACCCGAGGCGAAGCCGGATCGTTGCCGGTGGCTCGGTTCGAACACAGGCCGCTTCGGTCGACGGTTGTGGCCGACCAGCGACACACCGGCCTGGCCCTGGCTTCTCGGATGCATCCGGGGCCACTGTAAACCGCAGCCGGAGTGAGCCAGGGCGCGGTCCGACCATCGGCCCACCGTCGTTGCCCGGAAGCCCCTTCGCGTTCAGCCGCCTGTAAGAGCGCTTTTGCCTACTTTTGTCGCGACTGACAAAAGTAGGTCGCCAGAAAGCGGACGAAGTCCGCGTGGCGAAACGCTTGTAG
>NZ_JAAWWS010000041.1 GCF_012272825.1 Wenzhouxiangella sp. XN79A
GCGAACCGGCCGGGCGGTTTCTCTTCCTGCTCGGGTTCGAAGGGCGATTGCGTCACGAGGTCCCGGGTTCGCCTTCGGCGCCCCGGGATGACGGAGGTGTGGAAGGGGCGGCGATGCTTTCGCCTGCGGGAGGGCGGATTTCCGCGCGAACCGGCCGGGCGATTCCTCTTCCTGCCCGGGTTCGAAGGGCGATTGCGTCACGAGGTCCCGGGTTCGCCTTCGGCGCCCCGGGATGACGGAGGTGTGGAAGGGGCGGCGC
>NZ_JAAWWS010000042.1 GCF_012272825.1 Wenzhouxiangella sp. XN79A
GAAGCCGGATCATTGCCGGTGGCTCGGTTCGAACACAGGCCGCTTCGGTGGACGGTTGTGGCCGACCAGCGACGGCTTGGCCTGGCCCTGGCTTCTCGGATGCATCCGGGGCCACTGTAAACCGCAGCCGGAGTGAGCCAGGGCGCGGTCCGACCACCGGCCCACCGACGCAATCCGGAAGCGCCTTCGCGTTCCGCCGCCTTCGAAGAGCGCTTTTGCCTGCTTTTGTCGCGACTGACAAAAGTAGGTCGCCAGAAAGCGGACGAAGTCCGCGTGGCGAAACGCCTGTAGCCCGAACCCCGGCACAGCCGCCGGAC
>NZ_JAAWWS010000043.1 GCF_012272825.1 Wenzhouxiangella sp. XN79A
GAAGCCGGATCATTGCCGGTGGCTCGGTTCGAACACAGGCCGCTTCGGTGGACGGTTGTGGCCGACCAGCGACGGCTTGGCCTGGCCCTGGCTTCGAGCCAGAGCGCGGGTCGACCACCGGCCCACCGACGCAGTCCGAAAGCCACTGCCCGTTCCGCCGCCTTTGAAGAGCGCTTTTGCCTACTTTTGTCGCGACTGACAAAAACAGGTCGCCAGAAAGCGCGAAGCGCGTGGCGAAACGCCTGTAGCCCGAACCCCGGCACAGCCGCCGGACGCGGCTCCAGCAATACGCGAAGAAAGCAAACCACCTCTCAGCCGAAGCCTGTGGCCGACCAGCGACGACTCGACCTGGCCCTGGCTTCTCGGATGCATCCGGGGCCACTGTAAACCGCAGCCGGAGTGAGCCAGGGCGCGGTCC
>NZ_JAAWWS010000044.1 GCF_012272825.1 Wenzhouxiangella sp. XN79A
TGCCCAGGGCTACAAGCGTTTCGCCACGCGGACTTCGTCCGCTTTCTGGCGAGGTACTTTTGTCAATCGCCACAAAAGTACCCAAAAGGGCTTTTTTCAAGCGCGCGTACCGGTGGGGGTTTGCCCTCCGGTGAGGGCTGTGGCGCGAAAAATCGCGCAGTGCCGCGGAGATGGAAGGGCTTGCCGGGTACAGAGGGGTCAGAGCCCGAGGCGAAGCCGGATCGTTGCTGCTGGCTCGGTTCGAACACAGGCCGCTTCGGT
>NZ_JAAWWS010000045.1 GCF_012272825.1 Wenzhouxiangella sp. XN79A
CCGGCCCCGGAATGACGAGGTTGAGACAACTCGCGCCCCGGTTCCGACGGGCAATCGCGTCACGAGGTCCCGGGTTCCGGCTCCGCCGGCCCCGGAACGACGAGCTGTCGGTGGGCGGCGCCTGTCCATCCCTCGTCCTCCCGGGGCGGCGCTTTTGGCTTGCTCGTCAGTTCGGCGCGCCGCTTTTTTATTGGCTATATCCGGATCTCGCAAAGCTCTGATCGCCCGCAGCGCCTGATCTGACTGTCTTTGCCGGCGTTTTCATAGTGTGCGGAACCGCACTGG
>NZ_JAAWWS010000046.1 GCF_012272825.1 Wenzhouxiangella sp. XN79A
GGACCGCGCCCTGGCTCACTCCGGCTGCGGTTTACAGTGGCCCCGGATGCATCCGAGAAGCCAGGGCCAGGTCGAGTCGTCGCTGGTCGGCCACAACCGTCCAGCGAAGCGGCCTGTGTTCGAACCGAGCCAGCAGCAATGATCCGGCTTCGCCTCGGGCTCTGACCCCTCTGTACCCGGCAAGCCCTTCCTTCTCCGCGGCACTGTGCGATTCTTCGCGCCACGACTCCATGCCGGAGGGCAAACCCCCGCCGGTACGCGCGCTTTTAAAAAGCCCTTTTGGGTACTTTTGTGGCGTTTGACAAAAGTACCTCGCCAGAAAGCGGGCGAAGCCCGCGTGGCGAAA
>NZ_JAAWWS010000047.1 GCF_012272825.1 Wenzhouxiangella sp. XN79A
CCGGGACGACGAGGTGTGGGTGGGGCGTCACTTTTCCATTCCTCGTCATCCCGGGGCGCCGAAGGCGAACCCGGGATCTCCCTCTGTTGGCGCCAGGGTTCGACGGGCGATCGCGTCACGAGGTCCCGGGTTCCGGCTTCGCCGGCCCCGGGACGACGAGGTGTGGGTGGGGCGCTGGCACCTCCTCCCCTCGTCATTCCGGACGGAGCGCAGCGGAGATCCGGAATCTCGTGATGCTGGCGTCCCGGTTCGACGGGCGATTGCGTCACGAGGTCCCGGG
>NZ_JAAWWS010000048.1 GCF_012272825.1 Wenzhouxiangella sp. XN79A
GTGCCCTGCGATGCTCGGTGCAAGCGGGGCCAAAAGAACTCGCTGCGCGCCTTCGGCGCTCCGCTCAGACACCTTTCGGCCTTCATCCGCTCGCCAATGCGCTTCTCGGCGGCGCTGACGGCGGGGCAAGTCAACGGCGAACCCGCGCTCGGTTCCACCTGTTGGAGGGCGCTTGCGCGCGAACGGTTTCCGCCGGGACCACCCTTCGCCCGCAAGCGGCCTCCAACAGGCCGG
>NZ_JAAWWS010000006.1 GCF_012272825.1 Wenzhouxiangella sp. XN79A
CCTGTTGGAGGGAGCTTGCTCGCGAACTGCCCTGACCACCCTTCGCCCGCAAGCGGCCTCCAACAGGCCTTCGATCCGGCGCTGCGCTCAGTTCGCCTGTTGGAGGGAGCTTGCTCGCGAACCGGCCGGGCCACCCTTCGCCCGCAAGCGGCCTCCGACAGGCCTTCGATCCGGCGCCGGCGCTGAATTCGCCTGTTGGAGGGAGCTTGCTCGCGAACCGGTCGGGCCACCCTTCGCCCGCAAGCGGCCTCCGACAGGCCTTCGATCCGGCGCCGGCGATGAATTCGCCTGTCGGAGGGAGCTTGCTCGCGAACCGGCCGGACCACCCTTCGCCCGCAAGCGGCCTCCAACAGACCTTCGATCCGGCGCCGGCGATGAATTCGCCTGTCGGAGGGAGCTTGCTCGCGAACCGGCCGGGCCGCCCTTCGCCCGCAAGCGGCCTCCAACAGGGCTTCGGTCCGGCGCCGGCGATGAATTCGCCTGTTGGAGGGCGCTTGCTCGCGAACCGGTCGGACCACCCTTCGCCCGCAAGCGGCCTCCAACAGGGCTTCGATCCGGCGCCGGGGCTGATTTTCCTGTTGGAGGGAGCTTGCTCGCGAACTGCCCTGA
>NZ_JAAWWS010000049.1 GCF_012272825.1 Wenzhouxiangella sp. XN79A
CCGTCCACCGAAGCGGCCTGTGTTCGAACCGAGCCAGCAGCAATGATCCGGCTTCGCCTCGGGTTCCAATGCCTCTGTACCCGGCAAGCCCTTCCCTCTCCGCGGCACTGCGCGATTTTCCGCGCCACGGCCCTCACCGGAGGGCAAACCCCGCCCGGTACGCGCGCTTGTAAAAAAGCCCTTTTGGGTACTTTTGTGGCGATTGACAAACGTACCTCGCCAGAAAGCGGACGAAGTCCGCGTGGCGAAACGCTTGTAGCCTTGGGCAGCAATCACCCCAAGACGAGCAGAACACCAGAAGCAGGACACCCGCCCACCGAAGGGCCGTTCACCGAACCAAGCCGGAACCAACTATCCGGCTTCGCTTCGGGTTCCAATGCCTCTGTACCCGGCAAGCCCTTCCTTCTCCGCGGCACTGCGCGATTCTTCGCGCCACGACCCTCACCGGAGGGCAAACCCCGCCCGGTACGCGCGCTTTTAAAAAAGCCCTTTTGGGTACTTTTGTGGCGTTTG
>NZ_JAAWWS010000050.1 GCF_012272825.1 Wenzhouxiangella sp. XN79A
TACTTTTGTCAAACGCCACAAAAGTACCCAAAAGGGCTTTTTAAAAGCGCGCGTACCGGGCGGGGTTTGCCCTCCGGTGAGGGCTGTGGCGCGAAGAATCGCGCAGTGCCGCGGAGATGGAAGGGCTTGCCGGGGTACAGAGGCATTGGAACCCGAAGCGAAGCCGGATCATTGCTGCCGGCTCGGTTCGGACACAGGCCGCTTCGGTCGACGGTTGTGGCGGACCAACGCCTCGTCGGCCTGGCCCGGACTTCGATAGTGCATCCGTGGCGGCTGTGCTTCTCGTGTCTTGCTCGCCTCTGGGTTGTTGCTGCCCAGGGCTACAAGCGTTTCGCCACGCGGACTTCGTCCGCTTTCTGGCGAGGTAC
>NZ_JAAWWS010000051.1 GCF_012272825.1 Wenzhouxiangella sp. XN79A
CGCGCAAGCGCCCTCCAACAGGTGGTGGTGGCTTTGACGAGCGCCCGGAACAACGCCCCGACTGTTGGAGGCCGCTGGCGGGCGAAGGCTGGGGGGCTTTCCCTCGATCCGGCCTTGCTCTTCGCGCGCAAGCGCCCTCCAACAGGTGGTGGCTTTGATGAGCACCCGGAACAACGCCCCGACTGTTGGAGGCCGCTGGCGGGCGAA
>NZ_JAAWWS010000052.1 GCF_012272825.1 Wenzhouxiangella sp. XN79A
TCCCTGTTGGAGGCCGCTTGCGGGCGAAGGGTGGTCGGGGCGATTCGCGAGCAAGCTCCCTCCAACAGGTCGTTCTGCCAAGGTTCCTGTTGGAGGCCGCTTGCGGGCGAAGGGTGGTCGGGGCGATTCGCGAGCAAGCTCCCTCCAACGGGCCGTTCTGCCAAGGTTCCTGTTGGAGGCCGCTTGCGGGCGAAGGGTGGCCGGGGCGGTTCGCGAGCAAGCTCCCTCCAACAGGCCGTTCTGCCAAGGTCCCTGTTGGAGGCCGCTTGCGGGCGAAGGGTGGTCGGGGCGATTCGCGAGCAAGCTCCCTCCAACAGGCGGATCTGGCGGAGGTTCCTGTT
>NZ_JAAWWS010000053.1 GCF_012272825.1 Wenzhouxiangella sp. XN79A
TGGCTACAAGCGTTTCGCCACGCGCTTCGCGCTTTCTGGCGACCTACTTTTGTCAGTCGCGACAAAAGTAGGCAAAAGCGCTCTTCAAAGGCGGCGGAACGGGCAGTGGCTTTCGGACTGTGTCGGTGGGCCGATGGTCGGACCGCGCCCTGGCTCGCTCCGGCAGCGGGTTACAGTGGCCCCGGATGCAACCCAGAAGCCAGGGCCAGGCCGACGAGGCGCTGGTCGGCCACAAGCGGCTGAGAGGTGGTTTGCTTTCTTCGCG
>NZ_JAAWWS010000054.1 GCF_012272825.1 Wenzhouxiangella sp. XN79A
CTTCGTCCGCTTTCTGGCGACCTACTTTTGTCAGTCGCGACAAAAGTAGGCAAAAGCGCTCTTCAAAGGCGGCGGAACGCGAAGGGGCTTCCGGACTGTGTCGGTGGGCCGATGGTCGGCCCGCGCCCTGGCTCGTTCCGGCTGCGGTTTACAGTGGCCTCGGATGCAACCCAGAAGCCAGGGTCAGGCCGATCGTCGCTGGTCGGCCACAACCGTCGACCGAAGCGGCCTGTGTTCGAACCGAGCCACCGGCAATGATCCGGCTTCGCTTCGGGTTCCAATGCCTCT
>NZ_JAAWWS010000055.1 GCF_012272825.1 Wenzhouxiangella sp. XN79A
TTGTAGCCAGAACCCCGGCACAGCCGCCGGACACGGCTCCGGCAAGACGCGAAGAAAGCAAACCACCTCTCAGCCAAAGCTTGTGGCCGACCAGCAACAGATCGGCCTGGCCCTGGCTTCGCGGATGCATCCGGGGCCACTGTAACCCGCAGCCGGAGTGAGCCAGGGCGCGGTCCGACCATCGGCCTACCGACACATTCCGGAAGCCCCTTCGCGTTCAGCCGCCTGTAAGAGCGCTTTTGCCTACTTTTGTCGCGATTGACAAAAGTAGGTCGCCAGAAAGCGGACGAAGTCCGCG
>NZ_JAAWWS010000056.1 GCF_012272825.1 Wenzhouxiangella sp. XN79A
GTCAGCGTGTAGGTGATCGTCTCGCCGGCCGTCACCGTCGTGCCCGAGGCCGGGTTCGAGGTCTTGGCGACCACGATCGCCGGATCGGCCACCGGGTGCGAGGTCGTGCAGCTCGGGCACTCCGGATCCGGATCACCACCGCCGCTGGCCACGACCGCGTTGCCGACCGAACCGGTCGCGTCGGCCACGACATCGGCACTGTAGACCACCTGGTAGCTGCCGCTCGCAGCCCCCGAGCCCAGCGTGAACTCGTACACGCCGCCGCCCAGCGAGGCCAGGGTGAACCCGCCGGCGTTGACCAGCTGGACGTTCTCCAGCTGCGCATCCAGCGTATCGGTCAGCACCACGGCCGCCGTGGTCGGACCGTTGGTCACGTCCAGCGTCAGCGTGTAGGTGATGGTCTGGCCCGCCACCACGCTCGAACCGTCGGCCGGGTTGGAGGTCTTCGTCGCGCTGATCTGCGGCGTGACCGGATGACTCGTCGAGCAGGACGGGCATTCCGGATCCGGATCACCGCCACCGTTCGGAACGACGACGTTGCCGACGGCAACGGTCGCTGCCGCATCGACGGTCAGCGCATAGCTGACCGAGTAGGTTCCTGGCGCCGTTCCGGCAGGCAGGGTGAACAGCAGCGGGACACCAGCGCTGTTCACGGCAAAGCCGCCCGGATTCGCCGTCACCGTATCGAACACCAGACCCGCACTGATCGTATCTTCCAGCACCAGTGCGGAACTGAGCGCCGCATCGGCAACGGTTGCAGTCAGGGTGTATGTGATCGTGTCACCCGCCACCACGGCCGTTCCACTTGCCGGACTGGAGGTCTTGTTGACCACAAGCTGCGGCGGAACGACCGGCGTGGTCGCCGTGTCGCTGGTCGGGCCCGGCACCTGCGTGGTCGTCACCGTCGCGGTGTTGACCAGGTCGACGCCGGCATCGATGTCG
>NZ_JAAWWS010000057.1 GCF_012272825.1 Wenzhouxiangella sp. XN79A
GAAGGCGATGCTTGTGGGAGCGAGCTTGCTCGCGAAGGCCGGAACCGGCCACCCTTCGCCCGCAAGCGGCCTCCAACAGACCTCCGATCCGGCGCGCCGCCCGTTTCACCTGTTGGAGGGCGCTTGCGCGCGAACCGGCCGGGCCACCCTTCGCCCGCAACCGGCCTCCGCCAGAAAGCCCTGTCATCCTTCGCCGCTGCCGGCCCGCCCGGTCACGCGTTTTTCGCCCGAACGCCGTACCGTGCGCTGCATGACAGCCGGAAACCATCCGCAACCGCTCGACCTGTTCCCGCCCGGCCGCGATGCCGGGCTGGCGCGGTTGCACGACTTCGTCCCGCGCTCGGGTCGCACGTATGCCTCGCAGCGCAACGCCGATCCAGGCCCGGGCCGCAAGGCCAACGTGTCGCAGCTCTCGCCCTACATCCGCTACCGCCTGATCACCGAGCACGAGGTGGTCGAGGCGGTGCTCGCCGAGTTCGCGCCGTCGACGGCCGAGAAGTTCATCCAGGAGGTGCTGTGGCGTACCTACTGGAAGGGCTGGCTGCAGATGCGGCCGCAGGTCTGGCATGACTTTCTCGACGAGCGCGACCGCAACCGCGAGGAGGTTCAGGCCAACGGCTCACTTGCGACGGCCTGGAACGAGGCCGAGGCCGGGCGCACCGGCATTGCCTGCTTCGATGACTGGGTCGCGGAACTGCGCGCGACCGGCTACCTGCACAATCACGCGCGGATGTGGTTCGCCTCGATCTGGATCTTTACCCTGAAGCTGCCGTGGGCGCTGGGTGCGGATTTCTTCCTGCGCCACCTGATCGACGCCGACCCGGCCTCGAACACGCTCTCGTGGCGCTGGGTGGCCGGCATCCAGACCCGCGGCAAGACGTACCTGGCCCGGGCCGGCAACATCGCCAGGTACACCGATGGTCGCTTCGACGCCAACGAGCTCGGCCGTCAGCTGGCCGATGAGGCCGAGCCGATCCGTGAGGAGCCGCCGCCGGTGCGTCAGCCGATCACTCCGACCGACGCCGTCGAGTCCGGCAGCCGCGTGCTGGTCCTGCTGCACGGCGACGACCTGCGCGGCTTCGAAGCGTTGCCGGCCGGACTGGACGTGGCCGGCGTGGTGGTGGCCAGCGGCGGACATGCAAGTGCCCCGTGGCCGTTCGGCGACAAGGCGCGGGCCTTCGTCAGGGCCTCGGCCGAATCGGCGGCGCGGCAGGCCGAAAAGGCGCTGGGCGCGCCCGTCATCGTCACCGAGGCGATCGACGGCGAGGCGTTGGCCGAGCGGGCCGGGGCGATCGACGCGGCCTGCATCGTCACCCCGGACGCCCCGGTCGGCCCGATCGACGATGGGCTGGCGGCGCTCCGGAAATCACTGACCGGAAGCGGCGTGCAGCTCAGGCGCGTGCGCCGCGGCTGGGACACCAACGCCTGGCCGCACGCGACCAGCGGCTTCTTCCCGTTCAAGAAGAAGATTCCGGACCTGCTGGCGCAGGCGGGCCTGACATGAGCGCTGACTCGGATCCGGAGGTCACGGTCTGGTACGACGGCGGCTGCCCGCTGTGCGTGCGCGAGATCGCCTTGATGAAGCGGCTGGACCGAGACGACCGGATCCGGATCGTCGACGTCGACGATGCCGGCGCCGTCTGCCCGATCGACCGGGAACTGTTGCTGAAGCGCTTCCACGCCCGCGAGGGAAACGGCCCGATGCTCGACGGTGCCGCGGCCTTCGCCGCGATGTGGCGTGCCGTGCCCCCGTTCCGCCCGCTGGGCCGGCTGGCGCGGAATCGCGCGGTGCTGTGGGTGCTGGAGCGGATGTATTCGTTGTTCCTGCTCGTGCGACCGGGAATGCAGTGGCTGGCGCGTGCGCTGACCGGCGGGCGACGCGACGCTACGCCGCCGTAGGACGTCATCCCCTTCGTTCGGCCCAGCCGGCCTCCCACGGGCCGTTGGTCGAGCGCCGGCGACAAGTTCGACGGTGGGAGGGCGAATGTCCGCGCGAAGGTCTTTCCGTCGTTCCGGGGCGCCGAGCAGGTGAACCCGGAACGTCCCGGTGCCGGCGCTCCGGTTCGATGGGCGATTTCGTCACGAGGTCCCGGGTTCGCCTTCGGCGCCCCGGGACGACGGGGGTGTGGAGAGCGTGCCCGGCGCGTTTCTAAGGGGGAGGGCGGATTCCGCGCGAACC
>NZ_JAAWWS010000058.1 GCF_012272825.1 Wenzhouxiangella sp. XN79A
CGAAGAAAGCAAACCACCTCTCAGCCGCTTGTGGCCGACCAGCGCCTCGTCGGCCTGGCCCTGGCTTCTGGGTTGCATCCGGGGCCACTGTAAACTGCAGCCGGAGCGAGCCCAGCCGCTTCGCAGACACCGGCCCACCATCATTGCCCGCAAGCCACTGCGCGTTCCGCCGCCTTTGAAGAGCGCTTTTGCCTACTTTTGTCGCGACTGACAAAAGTAGGTCGCCAGAAAGCGCGAAGCGCGTGGCGAAACGCC
>NZ_JAAWWS010000059.1 GCF_012272825.1 Wenzhouxiangella sp. XN79A
CCGACCGGTTCGCGCGCGAGCGCCCTCCAACAGGCGAATCAGCACCGGCGCCGGATCGAAGGCCTGTTGGAGGCCGCTCGCGGGCGAAGGGTGGCGGGCCGCTCGCGGTGCGAGCGGAGTGAGCAGTTTTCAGTGAACAGTTTTCAGTAACAAACCTGGTCGGAGTTTCGTCGGCGCCGGCGGGGCCGCTTTCGACTCGTCCCTCGCCCCTTTCCCCTGGCTTCCTAGTCGTACAACTCCAGCTTGGCGACATCCATCGTGTAGGCGGAATCGGCGGTCTCGTTGCTGACGTCCTCGATGTTGAGCTTGCCTTCCATCCAGAACGCGTCCCAGATATTGACCATGGGAATGGCCTCGTCCAGTCGGCCGTAGATGATCTGGTTGGCCGGTGGCGGCGGGACGTGGATGCAGGCGCCGAAGAAGGGGACGAAGAAGAACTCGGTCAGGTTGCCCTCGGCATCGGTCTCGACCGGGACGACGAAGCCGGGAATGCGGATCTGCTGGCCGTCCAGTTCGGGCACGACGCTGTAGGACTGGAAGGCCTGCGGTGCGTCGAAGCCCGAGTGGTCGATGCCGGTCTGGTCGTTCAGCCAGGCCTGGGCCTCTTCCTCGGGCATCAGGTCCAGCCATTCGATTTCGCGGGCCTTGCCGTGGGCCAGCAGCGGTGCGGCCAGGACGAGTGCGAGAAACAGCTTGACGATCGTTGGATGGATGGGCATGGGGCTCGAATCGGGTTCGGATGGATGAGGGCTCACTGGCGGACCTGCATGCCGTCGGCCAGGGTGCGACGATACACCAGCGCCGCCGGGATCAGGGCAACGAGCACGCCGGCCACACCGATGCCGGCCAGCACCAGCAACAGGGTTGCATCCGGCCAGGCCGCGCCGATGGCGATGCCGAACTGCGCCAGCAGCCACGGTGCGGCGGCGATCTGCAGGCCGTAGGCCAGCAGCACGCCCAGCACCAGGCCGGCCAGGGTGATCAGGAAAGCCTCGAGCAGCAGCAGGGCGGCGATCTGGACCGGCCGGGCGCCGCAGGCGCGCAGGATGGCCATTTCGCGCCGGCGTTCGTTGAGCGTCGTCAGCAGGGCAGTCAGCATGCCGAGCAGGCCGGCCAGCACGACCAGGCCGGCCACGACCAGCAGGATGCGCTCGGCCAGGCCGGTGATCCGCCACAGCTGCTGCAGCGCGATGCCGGGCAGCACGGCCAGCAGCGCTTCGTTCGGGTAGTCGTTGATGCGCTGCTGCAGGCCGAACACGGCCGCCCGGGTCGTCAGGCCGAGGAAGATGGCGGTGACCGCGTCGGGCTGCAGTTCCGCCTCGGCCGCGCGGGCTTCCTCGGGCGTCAGTCCGGATCCCGGACGGGGCACGCCGCGCTCCCAGCCGATGTGGATGGCGTGGTGGGCTTCCAGCGACACGTACAGCGACTGGTCGATGGGGGTGCCGGTGGGGGCCAGGATGCCGCGCACGGTGAACGGCTGGCCGGCGTGGGTCATCAGGCTGACGTTGCCGGCACCGTGGGCCAGTTCCAGCCGGTCGCCGAGTTCGTAGTCGAGCTGGCGGGCGACCTGGGCGCCGATGACCACGTCGAACAGGTCGGTCCAGGTCTCGCCGTCGGCGAACGAGAGGGTCTGGCCGCCGGCGAAGCGGTACCGCTCGAAGAACTCGGCGGTGGTGCCGATGACCCGGTAGCCCTGGTGCGAGTCGCCGAGCGAGATCGGCACGGCCCAGTCGACGGTGCGCGCCTTCGACAGCTCCTCGTAGGTGGTCCAGGTGACGTTGGCGGTGGCGTCGCCCAGGCCGAACACCGAGTACAGCAGCAATTGCACCGGCGCGGTCGGCGCGCCGACGATCAGGTCGACGCCCGAGACCGAGCGCTGGAAGCCTTCGCGGACCTGGTTGCGCATCTGCTCGACCAGCACCAGCAGGGCGATCGAGATGGCGATGGTGAAGATCGTCAGCGAGACCGCGAACAGGCGGTTGGTCAGTGAACCGCGGGCGAGGCGCGTCAGCATGGCGCGCTCCCGGTCTTGAGGTCACTCAACTCGATGACCCGGTCGAAGCGGTCGACCAGCTCGCGGTCATGGCTGACGAACAGCAGCGCCGAGCCCGCCTGGCGGACCTCGCCGAACAGCAGGTCGAGGAAGTCGTCGCGGCGGTCGCGGTCCAGCGCCGAGGTCGGCTCGTCGGCCAGCACCAGGTCGGGCCGGCCGATCAATGCGCGGGCCGCGGCCACGCGCTGCTGCTGGCCGACGCTGAGCTGGTCGGCGCGGCGCGCGAAGCCGGCTTCGTCGATGCCCATGGCGGCCAGCAGGCGAGCGGCTTCCGCCTCGCGGTCGCCGGCTCGCTTGCCGCGCCGTTTCGAGAACCGGCAGCCGAGCAGCACGTTGGCCACCGGGTCCAGCCACGGCAGCAGGTTGAACTGCTGGAAGATCACGCCCAGGTGCTCGGCCCGGAACCGGTCGCGCTGGGCCCGCTTCAGCGCATCGAGCCGGGTGCCGGCGAAGTCGATCCGGCCGGCGTCGGGTGCGATCAGGCCGCCGATCAGGGCCAGCAGCGTCGACTTGCCCGAGCCGCTGGCGCCGGCCAGGAACACCGCTTCGCCGGGGTCGACGCGCAGGTCAAGGCCGCCGAACACCGGCACCGATGCGCCGGGCCAGGTGTAGTGCAGGTCCGCCAGCTCGAGCAGCGGTGCAACGGAAGCGGCGTCGGTCATTGCAGGTCGATCCCCGGCGCCGCCTCGGTCAGTTCATGTCGCCATTGCCGGGTGGCGGTAATGGCATCGACGCGGATGCTGCGGTTGTCGGGCCAGTCGTCGAAGAGATCGAGCGCAAGCCGGTCCAGTGCGGCCGGATTCGAGCAGTCGGCGACGACCACGACGTGGAACTCGGCATGACCCTGGTCGCCGTGATCGTGGTGGTGATCGTGATCGGCATCGTCATGGCCATGGTCGTGGTCGTGGTCGCCGTGCTGGTGGTCGTCGCGGCTGTGCTCCCCGTGATCGTGCTCCCCGTGATCGTGCTCCCCGTGGTCGTGGTCCCCGTGGTCGTGGTCCCCGTGGTCGTGGTCCCCATGATCATGATCGTCTTGGCGATGGGGATCGGACGGCGCGTCGAATGCGCTGGTCGGGCCGGCCTCATCGCCCATCGAAGCCTCCACGGCAAAACCGGGTCGATCGACCGATACCGTGGTGCGGCATCCGGCATCGGCCGGCAGCACCAGCCAGTCGCCGGCGGCCAGGCGAGCGGTGGCCGCCTCCAGCGCTTCGGCCTGCGCGGCGTCGCGCGGCGGGTGCTCGAAACCGACCAGGTTGGCGCCCGGGAACTGCAGGCTCAGGTCCAGCCGGCCGTCCTCGATCGCCAGCTGCGCGGTGGCCACCGAGTGCTGGTGGACATCGCCGCGGCGCAGTTCCTGCTGGGCATCCAGCGCCGGGCTGGCCAGCAGCAGCGCGGTGAGCATCGCGTAGCGGGTGGAAAGCGATCCGCCGTTTTCGATCGTCATTTCGGGGTCTCCGAGCATAAAATGTTATAATATAACAGTCATGGACCTTGTTCCTGCGCGTCCGGCCCGGTGGATCGATCGCCTCGGCATCTGTGCCTCGGTCGGCTGCGGCCTGCATTGTGCCGTGCTCACCGTCGTGATTCTGATGTATCCGACCCTCTGGCTGCACCGCGGCCTGCGGTCCAGCGGATTCTGGGAGGCGCTCTGGTGGACCGAACTGGGCCTCCTGGTTCTCGCCTGGCTGTTCGCGCTGCTGGCCGCATGGCTGGCCTGGCGCCGCGACCGGAGCCTGCTGATCCCGGGGCTGGCGATCATCGGGTCGGGAATTCTGACCCTGACCATCGCCTCTCCGTTCCATGGACGCTCACCCTGGATCAGTGCGCTGGCGCTGTTCGGCGGCCTTCTCGTGGCTTCGGCCCACGTCCTCAACCTGTGGCGTACGCGAAGACTTCGTCTCCGTTCGCCCTGACCGGTTGTTCAGCGTCCGCGAATTTGCCCCCGGGACCGAGTTGACGGACAATCCGGCCAAACGATTCCAACTGCTTCGGGGTTCCCTGCATCATGAAAACCACATCCGTGCATGGCATGTGGTCGTCGCGACTGATGTTCGTGATGGCCGCCACCGGTTCGGCCGTCGGGCTGGGCAATATCTGGCGTTTCCCGTACATCACCTCGGAAAACGGCGGCGGGGCGTTCGTGCTGGTCTACCTGGCCTGCATCGCGCTGATCGGGCTGCCGGTGCTGTTTGCCGAGATCGTCATCGGTCGACGCGGACGGATGAGCCCGATCAACTCGCTGAAGGAACTGGCCACCTCGGCCGGTGCGTCGACGGCCTGGTCCGGGATCGGCTGGATGGGCATCATCGCCGGCTTCCTGGTGCTGTCGTTCTACTCGGTGGTCGCCGGCTGGACGCTGTCCTACGGCTTCGATTACCTGCAGCAGCTGGCCTTCGGCGCGCCGGCGATCACCGACCCGGGCGCCCACTTCGGGGCGCTGCTCGCCGATCCGGCCAGGCTGATCTTCTGGCACGCGGTGTTCATGATCCTGACCATGGGCGTGGTGGCGCTGGGCGTGGAAGAGGGGCTGGAGCGCGCGGTCTCGATCCTGATGCCGATGCTGTTCGTGCTGCTGCTGATCCTGCTCGGCTACGGCATGAGTACCGGGCACTTCCAGGAAGCGGTGGGTTTCCTGTTCTCGCCGGACTGGTCGCGCGTCGACGGATCGATGATCGTGACCGCGATGGGTCAGGCCTTCTTTACGCTGAGCCTGGGCATGTGCGCGATCATGACCTATGGGGCCTACCTGCCGTCGCACGTCAACGTGCCGGCCACCGGGGTGACCGTGGCGCTCGCCGACACGGCCGTTGCGCTGGTCGCGGGCCTTGCGATCTTCCCGATCGTCCTGTCGTTCGGGCTCGATCCGGAGGGCGGCGGGGCCGGGTTCATCTTCACCGCGCTGCCGCTGGCCTTCAATTCCATGCCGTTCGGGATCGCCTACGGCATGGCGTTCTTCCTGCTGTTGTCGGTGGCCGCCTGGACCAGTTCGATCTCGCTGCTCGAACCGCCGACGGCCTATTTCGTCGAATCGACCGACATGAGTCGCAAGACGATCGCGCTGCTCGTCGCCGCCGCGACCTGGCTGATGGGCCTGGCCTCGGTGTTCTCGCTGAACATCTGGTCGCAGGTCACGATCGGCGGCCGGGACATCATGGGTGCGATCGAATTCCTCGCCGCCGACATCATGCTGCCGGTCGGCGGCCTGCTGATCGCCCTGTTCGCCGGCTGGGTGCTGTCGACCTCGATCACCCGCGAGGAGCTCGACGAGAAGATGCCGTCCTGGGCCTTCCAGCTCTGGCTGTGGCTGACCCGCGTGGTCGCGCCGCTGGCCATCCTGCTGGTGCTCGGCGGCATCCTGGGCCTGTTCTGATCGATCCGGTGCTACCGGGCCGGCGCCATGCCGGCCCGGTGGGTCGGAATCCAGTTCGTCTATCCGGTGGCGGGCGTGGAGTCCCGGCGATCCGTCGCGTCGTCCCGACGCTTCGGCAGCACCCAGTCGGCGCGCGGGAAGTGGCAGGTATAGCCGTTCGGGTAGCGCTGGAGATAGTCCTGGTGCTCAGGCTCGGCCTCCCAGAACGGGCCGACCGGCTCGACCTCGGTCACCACCTTGCAGGGCCACAGTCCGGAGGCCTCGACGTCGGCGATGGTGTCGAGCGCCACGCGCTTCTGTTCGTCGTCGACGTAGTAGATCGCCGAGCGGTACGACAGGCCGACGTCGTTGCCCTGACGGTTCTTCGTGGTCGGGTCGTGGATCTGGAAGAAGTACTCGAGAATCCGCCGGTAGGAGATCGTTTCCGGATCGAACCGGATCTCGATGCCTTCGGCGTGGCTGCCGTGGTTGCGGTAGGTGGCGTTCGGCACGTCGCCGCCGGTGTAGCCCACGCGCGTTTCGAGCACGCCGGGCAGCTTGCGGATCAGGTCCTGCATGCCCCAGAAGCAGCCCCCGGCCAGGACGGCGCGTTCGGTCGTCATCTCAGCGGTCCTCCACGTGATCGAGGTAGTCGCCATAGCCCTGTTCGGCCATGTCGTCGCGGTGGATGAAGCGTAGCGAAGCGGAGTTGATGCAGTAGCGAAGCCCGCCCTGGTCGGCCGGTCCGTCGGGAAACACGTGGCCGAGGTGGCTGTCGCCGTGCGCGCTGCGGACCTCGGTCCGGACCATGCCGTGGCTGGTGTCGCGCAGCTCGTTGACGTGGGTCGGTTCGATCGGCCGGGTGAAGCTGGGCCAGCCGCAGCCGGCGTCGAACTTGGTCGAGGAGGCAAACAGCGGCTCGCCGGATACGACGTCGACGTAGATGCCCGGCGCGTCGTTGTCCAGGTATTCGCCGGTGCCGGGGTACTCGGTGCCGTTTTCCTGGGTCACGCGGTACTGTTCTTCGGTCAGGGCCTCGATCGCCTCGGGGGTCTTTTGATAACGGGACATCGTCAATCCGCTCCGTGTCGGAAGGTCATGCAGTCAAAGGTCAGGGGTGCCCGGCCGGACTTCAAGTCGCAGGCCGGTCAGCGCTCGAGCAGCAGGTGGCCGTCCGGCGTGCGCCGGGCCGTCCAGCCCTCGGCGACCCAGGTCGTGGCGTCGGCGTCGAGCACGATGGCCGGGCCGGCCACGCCGGCATCGTGCAGCGCGTCGCGGGCGTGCAGCGGGACCGGGCCGTCCGACGCCGGGACCTCGAAGCGATCGTCGGGCGCCGGCACCCGCGAAAGCCGGGCCGGTCCGCGCGCGTCCAGCCGCACGCTGACCAGCTCCACCGGCAGGGCCAGCCGATGGCCGAAGGCCGCTTCGTGGGCCGCATGGAAGGCATCGATCAGCGCGTCCGGCGCATCGGCCGGCAGTTCCAGCGCATCGCTCTGGCCGCGGTACCGGCAGGCGACGCGTCGTTCCAGCGTCAGGCGATCGGCGTCGATGCCCTCGGCGCCGAGTTCGTCGCGGGCCTGGATCTCGAGCGGCGCGAACGCAGCGTCGAGTCGGTCGACGTCGATCGCGTCGGCCGCGGCCAGCAGGCTGGCGGTCAGCTGGCGGCCCGGTTCGGCGACAAGCATGCCCAGCGCCGAGAGCACGCCGGAGCGGGCCGGCACCAGCGCGCGGCGCATGGCCAGGCTTTCGGCCAGATCGCACACGTGCAGGCCGCCGGCACCGCCGAAGCTGGCCAGCGTGCAGTTCGACGGGTTCACGCCGCGCTCGGCCGACATCACTCGGAGCGCCCGGCTCATGTGTTCGTTGGCGATCCGCAGCACGCCGCGCGCGGCGGTTTCGAGGTCCAGCTCGGCCCGGTCGGCCAGGCGTTGCATCGCCGCGCGCGCCGCGCCGAGGTCCAGCGCGTGCCGGCCGCCGAGCTTGACGCCGGCCGGCAGGCGGCCGAGCAGCAGGTTGGCGTCGGTCACGGTCACCTCGGTGCCGCCGCGGCCGTAGCAGGCCGGTCCGGGGTCGGCGCCGGCCGACTGCGGGCCGACCTGGATCAGGCCACCGGCGTCGATGCGGGCGATCGATCCGCCGCCGGCGCCGATGGTGTGCAGATCGACCATCGGCACGGCCACCGGGTAGCGGCCGATCCGGCCTTCGCGGGTCAGCTGCGGACGGCCTTCGAGCAGCGCGACGTCGGTCGAGGTCCCGCCCATGTCGAAGGTCAGCAGGCGATCCTCGCCCAGTCCGTTGCCGATCTGCGCGGCGGCCGCCAGTCCGCCGGCCGGCCCGGACAGCAGCAGGTGCACGGCGCGCCTGGCGGCCTGGTCGGCGGAAATCGTCTGGCTGCTGGACTGCATCACGGCCAGCCGGCCGCCGGCCAGGGCGCGGTCGAGCCGCTTCAGGTAGCCGGCCAGGCGCGGGCCGATCGCGGCGTTCAGCCAGGTCGCGATGCCGCGTTCGTATTCACGAATCTCGGGCAGCACCTGGTGCGAGCACGAGACCGGGAGGCTGTCGGCCAGCGCGTCGGCCAGCTGCTGCTCCAGCTCCGGGTCCAGCCACGAGAACAGCAGGTTGATCGCCACGGCCTCGGCCCCGGATGCCGCGATCGCACGCTTCAGTCGGTCCAGGGCCTCCGGCGTCGGCGTGGCCAGGCGCCGGCCGTCGGCCGCGGTCCGCGCGTCGATCTCGAAGCAGCGGTCGGGCGGTACGGGCGGGTCGACCGGCGGCTGGTCCAGCGCGTACAGCGCGTCCCGGTTCTGCCGGCCCAGGGCCAGCAGGTCGGAAAACCCGGTGCCGGTCACGAAGGCCACCGGCGCGCCGCGATCCTCGAGCACCGCGTTGGTGCCGACCGTGGTGCCGTGGACCAGGTCGACCGCGTCGGGCGCCAGGCCCAGTTGCTCGAGGCCTTCGAGAATCGCGCGCGCCGGATCGTCGGGGGTCGATAGCACCTTGGCGGTCGTCAGCCTGCCGTCGATCAGCGCGACGAAATCGGTGAAGGTGCCGCCGGTGTCGCAGCCGACCCGGGTCCGCGGCCGGGATGGTCCAGTCACGGCCCGCCGGCCTCGTCGGCGGTCGCCGGAGGGGCGCTCAGGCGGGGCAGGCCGCCGCCGTCGACCACCCGTTGCCACGGGAAGGTCGGGCCCGGGTCGAGCTTGCGCCGGACCGTCTCCGCGTCGTCGTTGCTGGCCGGCACCATGCGGCGGTCGAGCTGATCGTGGCCGGCCAGGTCGGTCAGGCCCGGCAGCTCGGCGCGCAGTGCGCGGATCAGCGCGCTCAGCGCGTCGATCTGGGCGTCGGGATAGGCGAGCTCCCAGGCCTGGTGGCGGCTGTCGAGCCAGTCGGGGTAGCGGCCGTTGTGAACCAGCTCGATGCCGATGGTGGTCGCGTTGTGTCCGGCCACGTGATGGGCGATGCGCTCGATCGGCACCCAGCGCTCGACGGTCCCGTCGCGGTCGATGTAGAAGTGGCCGCTGTTGCCGGTGCGCGTGGTGTCGTAGTGGATCCGTTCGCCGTACTCACGCGCGGTGGCGAGGTCCGGCAGCTCGGTGGCGTGGATCACGATCCGCTCGATGGTCGCCGGGTCGCGTCGCTCGAGGCGCTCGGCGTAGGGCAGCAGGTCAGTGCGGATCGAATGCATGAAGCCCGCTTCCATCAGTCAATCCGGCCCGGTCGCGGCCGGCCGGGCGCGCGCGGCGACCGCATCGAGCCGGGCGTCGAGGTCGGCGCGATCCAGCCAGCTGCCGGCGCGCAGCACGCCACGGATGCGCCGGACGTTGGAAATATCGGCCAGCGGGTCGGCATCGAGCAGCACCGCATCGGCCACGCAACCGGCCCGGAGGCAGCCCCGGGCGGGCTGGCCGAGAAAGCGCGCCGGGTTGACCGTGCCGGTGGCCAGCGCCTCGGCCGGGCTCAGGCCGGCGGCGACCAGCAGCTCGAGTTCGTGGTGGGTGGAGTCGCCGGGGACGTTGAAGATCTGCGGCGCATCGGCGCCCAGCAGCAGCCCGGCGCCGGCCGTATGCAGGCCGCGGATCAGCGCCCGGCGGACGTCGACGAAGCGCTCCAGCGCGGTGGCGCTGTGCGGCTGGCGCAGCCCGGTGATCCGCTCGCGCCACCCGGTGACGGTCTCGTCGTCCACGTAACGCATCGCCGGTCGCGCGGCCAGCGCGTCGAGATCGGCAATCGCGATGTTCTCGATCAGGGTCTGGGTCGGCACGTTCCAGACCCCGGCGGCGCGGGTCCGATCGGCCAGGGCGGGGATGCGCCCGGCGTCCAGCGCCTCGGCCAGGGCCATGCCGAAAAAGCCGGGCGGCCGGCCGCGGGCGGGGTGGTCGTCGGGCACCAGGGCCTGGGCATAGCCGTCGAGGTGATCGATGGTCGACTGGCCGGCAGCCAGCGCCCGGTCCAGTCCGACCCCGATCGAGACGTGGCCGGCATAGGGAATGCCGAGCCCGTCGGCCGCCTCGGTCAGGGCGGCAAACGTGCTCGGCATCAGCCCCGGGTGCAGCTTGAGCAGGTCGTAGCCGGCCTCGGCCTGAGTTCGCACGATGCGCCGTGCGGCGGTCGGGTCGGGCGCACTGGTGCCGTTCAGCGAGGGTCCGGAGGTGACCAGGTACGGCCCGAAGCGCTGGCCGGCGGCCAGTTCGGCGCGCAGCTCCAGGTGGCCACGTTCTCCGAGCATGCCGCGGATGCCGGTCACGCCGTGGGCCAGGAACAGCGTCAGAACGTCGTCGAGCCGCTCGGCGTCGGCCACGGGCGGCACGTGGGCGTGCATTTCGTAGAGGCCGGGAATCAGCCAGCGGCCGCTTCCGTCGATGACCCGGACGTCCCGCCCGTCCAGCGCGTCCGGATCGACGATCCAGCCGTCGAGCACGGCGATGCTGCGCGGCCAGCTTGCGCTGCCGGCGTCCGGATCGACAACGCGGACGTCGTCGATCCGCACGGCGCCCTGGCCGTGCGCAAGGGAGGTGACCAGCAGCAGACCGAGAAGGATCGAGCGGATGCAGTGCGCGGACATGGCCGGAGGCTCCGAGACACGAACTGAGGAATCACTAGCCCGCATTATTCATGAATCGCCGCGATGATTGCGCCGGGAATTGTTCGCACAGGGGGATTTTCCGACCGGGCGGAATACCATGCTGTATTTCCGAGCGAGGACGATTCGCTGTGCGGACAAGGACCAGGCAAGGGCGCGAGCTCATTCATGATTGATGCGGGCTAGCCTACCGCGCCAGAGCCTGCGAAACGGCACAGCGTGTTCGGCGCAATCGACTTTCCGCGTGGCTGCGGTGCCCGGGTGGGCAGGCCGTCCCGGGCGCACGAGCCCGACCTACAGCGAGCGGTCGTCCTGAAAGACCAGCTGCGCGGCAATGCGCTGACCCAGCGCCGGCAGGTCGCTTCCCTGGTCGCCGACCAGCGCCACGCTGCCGCGCTCGACGTTGAACACCCAGGCCCGCATGTCGTCGGCCAGCGGATAGGACTCGCCCGATGCCGGCACCACCGTGTGCGGCATGTAATAGAGCGTGACCGGGCCATCGGGGGCGCTCAGGACCAGGTGGGCGCCGGCGCCGTCCGGTGTCGGGCAGATCTTCGACAGCCGGACGTCGGCGAGCAGCTCCGGCGCCAGCGCCACGCCGAAGTCGGCGAGCAGTTCCTGGACGCGAGCGGGCGGGGTCGGGCCGGTGCGCGCGGCGGCGAGCACGGTCGGGCCGTCATGGTCCCAGTGCCAGGCCAGGTGCGCGGCCAGTCCGCCGTCGGCCGGCGGTGCGGCATCGCGCAGCAGGAACAGCGTCACGGCCACGGCCAGCGTCAGGCTGGCGGCCATTGCCAGCCAGCCGGCTGCGCCCGGGCCGCGCCGTTCGCGTCGACCGGCCCGGAACGGGACCTGGCGCAGCTGGTGCTGCAGGTCGTCCGGCGGGGCGACGTTCATCGCCTCGCCGAGCAGTCGTTCGAAGGCGTCGGATTCCTCGACCGCCCGCGCGGCTTCGCCGCCGGAGGCACGCGCGGCCGCGGCCGCCTCGCGCTCGCGTGCGGGGTCGGTCATCAGGCGGCGCTGGAGTTCGTCGAGATTCATTCCGGTTCCCCCGGCAGTGCGTTCGAGAGTCGTTTCTTCAATTGTTCGCGGGCTCGGAACACCCGGGTCATCACGGCGCTTTCGCTCAGTTCCAGTTCCTCGGCGATCTCGGCGATCGACAGGCCCAGCAGCACCTGCAGCGCCAGCGGCTCGCGGTACATCGCGTCGAGCCGGCCGATTTCGTCGCGCAGCCGGTCCCGTTCGGTCCGGTCGTCGGGTCCGTCCTCGTTCGGCTCGGCCACCACCACATCGTCGATGTCGTCGATCGGCGGTACCTTGCGTTCGAAGGTCCGGGCGAACTCGCGGCGCAGGATGGTGATCAACCAGCTCTTGGCCGCGTTCTCGTCCTGCAACCGGTCCAGCGCCTTCCAGGCGCGCAGGTAGGTTTCCTGGACCAGGTCGGCGGCCAGCGCGCGGTCCCGGCACAGCCAGACCGCGAAGCGGAACAGGTCGTCGCCGTAGCGTCGCGCGAGGCCGTCGAATCTTCGCGAACGGTCCTCGTGATTCATGACCGGCGCCCGACCGGTTTTCTTTCGGCGATCCCGGTCGAAGGGATCGACCGTGCGGGCGTCGAGCGACGCCGGACGACCTCGGACAGCGGAACGATCATGGCGCGGGCGCTCGAGCGGGGGACACGGGCGCTCATCCTACCCCGGTCGGGCGGGGTCGGGGAAGCGTGGCGGCGGCGTGACGTTCAGCACGGTTCCGGTCCACGCCGGGTCGGTACAATATGCGGCCGATGTTCACCACGAAGGCCTACGCCTTCCGTTCGCCAGGAGCACCACCCTTGAATCTGGAACACGCCCGATCGAACATGATCGAACAGCAGGTCCGCACGTGGGACGTGCTGGACGCCCGCGTTCTCGACGTGCTGCGGACCGTGCCGCGCGAGGACTACGCCCCGGCGGCGCACCGCAAGCTGGCCTTTTCCGACCTGCGGATTCCGCTGGACGGCCACCAGGTCATGATGAAACCGATCGAGGAAGGCCGCTGTCTGCAGAGCCTGGCGCTGGAAGGCGGCGAGACGGTGCTGGAGATCGGTGCCGGCTCGGGCTTCCTGACCGCCTGCCTGGCCGCGCTGGGTGCCGAGGTCATCAGCCTCGAGATTCTCGAATCGCTGGTCGACCAGGCACGCCGGGCGCTGGACGCCCACGGCGTGGAACGGGTCGATGTGCGGCACGCCGACGCGCTCGAAGCACGCTTCGACGAGGCCAGCTTCGACGCCATCGTGGTCACCGCCTCGGTCTCGGCCATTCCCGATTCGTTCGGCGGCTGGTTGAAACCGGGCGGCCGGATGTTCATCGTCCGCGGCGCCTCGCCGGCGATGGAGGCACTGCGGGTGACCCGGACCGGGTCGGGTCGACTGGCCGAGGAAAGCCTGTTCGACACCGACCTGCCGCGCCTGATCGGCGCCGAAGACGTGCCGAAATTCGAGTTCTGATCCGACCCTGAACCGCCGGGCCCGCCGCCCGCACCACGCTCCCGCGAGGAACGACATGCAAAGACTCCTGATCGCTGCCGCCGCCCTGGCGCTGACCTCGCCGGCCCTGGCCGTCGACCTGCTCGGCGTCTACGAGCTGGCCTCGACCAACGATCCGCAGATCCAGGCCGCCGAGCGCCGCCTGGAAGCCTCCACCTACCAGGAAGCGATCGCCCGGGCCAGCCTGCTTCCGACCCTCTCCGGCAGCGTGAGCCGGACCATCGGCAACAGCCAGCCGAGCCTGGACGGCAACGACCTGACCGACAACGACATCGACTCCGAAGGCTACGGCCTGAGCCTTCGCCAGAGCATCTACGACGACGCGAACTTCGGCCGGCTGACCCGCGCCCGCTCGTCGATCGCCCAGGCCGACGCCGAGTTCGATACCGCCTGGCAGGACTTCCTGCTGCGGGTCGCCCAGCGCTACTTCGACATGCTGACCTCGATCGACGGCCTGCGCTTCGCCCAGGCCGAGGAAAAGGCGCTGCAGCGCCAGTTCGAGCAGGCCGAGCAGCGCTTCGAAGTCGGCCTGTCGGCGGTCACCGATTTTCTCGAGGCCCGGGCGGCCTGGGATGCCGCGCGCGCCCGGGTGATCGTGGCCGAGAACAATCTTGAAAACGCGCGGGAGCTTCTGCGCGAGCTGACCGGCACGATGTTCGACACCTTCCGTCCGCTGGCCGACCGACTGCCGCTCGAACCCCCGGAGCCGGCCGATTCGTCGGCCTGGGTCGAGCGCGCGCTGGCCAACCGGCCCGAACTCGAAGCTGCCCGTCGCGCGGTCGACGTGGTCGATGCCGACCTCCGCATCGCCCGGTCCGGTCACCTGCCGTCGCTGGACCTGGTCGGCAGCTACAACCGCAACGTCAACAACGAGTTCGTGCTGCGTGACGATTTCCAGGACGAGATCGGCACGGTCGAATTCCAGAGCGACACCTGGCAGGTCGGCCTGGAGCTGTCGATTCCGATCTTCTCCGGCTTCGCCGTGCAGTCGCAGACCCGCCAGGCCCGCGTCAACCGCGAGGCGGTCAGTTTCGAACTGGATTCGGCCCAGCGCGCTGCGGTGCGCGAGACCGAGAACGCCTACCGGTCGGTGATCGCCGGCATCCGCCAGATCGAGGCGCTGGAGCAGGCGCTGATCTCGGCCGAGAGCGCGGTGGAAGCGACCAACGCCGGCTTCGAGGTCGGCACCCGCACCATCGTCGACGTGCTGCTGGCCGAGCAACGCTTCTTCCAGGCCCAGCGCGATTACTCGCAGGCCCGGCACCAGTTCATCGTCGATTCGCTGGCGCTCAAGCGCGCCGCCGGCGTTCTCGCACCGGAAGACCTGGAAACCGCCAACCGCCTGCTGACCGGCGCCGACGCCGGCTGATCGTCAAGCCCCGCGCGGCGGCCTCCGGCCGTCGTCCAGCCAGTCGTCCAGTGCGGCCAGCGTCCGATCCAGCGCCCCGCGCTGGGCGGCCAGGAACGCCGCGGCATTGCGCGGCATCTCTTCGAATGCTCCGCCGCGCTGCGACGGCCCCAGCGCGGCGATGACCGCCTCGCCCAGCGACCGCGCGTCGGTCACGCGCGCGAGCCCATCGACGGCATCCAGCCCTTCTGCCGCCTCGGCCTGGTCGTCGGTGAACGGGCCGGTCAGCACCGGCCGCCCGGCCTGCGCGGCCTCGATCAGGTTGTGTCCGCCGATCCCTTCGACCAGGCTGCCGCCGACGAAGCCGGCGTCGGCCCGGTGATACAGCGCGCCGAGCAGGCCGAGCCGGTCGATCACGACGGCCTGCGGTGGCGATGCGCTGGCCTCGTTGCCATCCACCCATTCGCTCCAGCGCACGCAGGACAGACCGGCCCCGGCGAGCGCACGCTCGGCCTCGCCGGTCCGCTCGGGGTGACGGGGGACGAGCAGCAGCAGCGCTTCGGGCAACTCGGCGACGACCCGTCGCTGGGCCTCCGCGACAATCGTTTCTTCGCCACGATGGGTGCTGCCGGCCACCCAGCGCGGTCGCTCGCCCAGTCGATCGAGCGCGGCGATGGCCGCAGGCGGCGGCTCGCCCGGCGGTGTCGGGTCGAATTTCACGTTGCCGGTCACCGTCAGCACTTCGCGGCGGGCGCCGAGTCGTGCGAAGCGATCGGCGTCGGATCGCGACTGGCAGGCGATCGGCGCGATGGCGGCCAGCAGCGGGGCGAACAGGCCGGCCGCGCTGCGATAGCGCCGGGCCGCGCGCGCCGACAGCCGGGCATTGGCCATGGCCACCGGAATGCCGCGCCGGTGACAGGCGGTGAGCAGTTCGGGCCACAGCTCGGTCTCGATCAGCAGCAGCCGGTCCGGTCGGGTCCGGTCCAGCCACGCGGCGACATCGCGCGGGCGGTCCAGCGGTGCCAGCACGGTGCGGATGCCGGCGTCGTCGGCATAGCGAGCCGCGGCCTGGACCGCGGCCGTCGGCGTGAGGGTGGAAAGAACGATGCCGCGGGTCGGGTCGCGCGCCCGGAGCCTTTCGATCAGCGGTCGGGCCGCGTTGAGTTCACCGACCGATGCGGCGTGGATCCAGAGTTCGGCCTCGGCGTCGGGCAGCTGCCCGCGCCGCTCGTCCTCGCGCCCGGCCAGCACCGGCCAGGCCTCGGCCTGGCGGGCGAATCGACGCCGCGCGAACGGCGCGAGTGCGGCCGTCAGCGCGCGATACACTGGCATCCACGATGACATCGCTCGCAGCATATCCCAGCCCGCAGCCGCTCGTATGGGCGCGCTGACCACCGAGCTCGGCCTGGCCTGGGCCCGGCGCATCGGTCGCCGACCGCTGCCGGCCGCACGCCGGCGCACGCGCTGGCTGGCCGGCCCGATGCGCGCGCTGATGCGCCGCCGCGCGCGGATCGTCGCGCGCAACCTCGAGCTGTGCTTTCCTGAGCGCGACCGCGCCTGGCGCGACGCGGTGGCCGCCGAGCACTTCCGCATGCTGGCCGAAACCGCCGCCGAGATCGCGGTGTGCTGGACTCGCACCGAGCCGCTCGACGAGCGCGCCGGCGAAGTGATCGGCCTGGAGCACCTCGAGGCGGCGCGCGCCCGGGGCGGCGTGCTGCTGCTGACCGGTCACTTCACCAGCCTCGAGCTGGGCGGTCGGCTGGTGGCCGAGCGGGTGCCGGTCGGCGGCGTCTACCGGCCGCTGCGCAACGCCCGGTTGAACGCGTTCCAGAACGACGGGCGGGGCCGCTATGCCGGCCCGATGATCCCGCGCGACGGCCTGCGTGCAATGGTTCGCCACCTGCGCGGCGGCGGTGTGCTGTGGTATGCCCCGGACCAGGACTTCGGCGCCGAGCGTTCGGTGTTCGCGCCGTTCTTCGGGGTCGAGACGGCCACCCTGAAGGGGCTGCCGGACCTGGTCCGGATGGGCCGGGCGCAGGTGGTGCCGATGGCCGCGATCAAGAATCCGGCGACCGGCCGGGTCCGGGTGACGCTGGAGCCCGGCTGGTCGATGGGCGAAGCGCCGATCGATGCCGAACTGGCGCGCTACAACGCCTTCCTCGAGCGCCACGTCCGGCGTGCGCCGGCGCAGTACTGGTGGGTGCACCGGCGCTTCAAGACCGCACCACCGGGCGCCCCGCTGCGCTATCCGGCCTGACTACCGGCTCGCCATCGAGCGGGTACACTTCACGACCTGTTCCGAGCCGCCGAGGACCGAAGCCGATGCGACCCGCCCCCCGCGTTCTGAGAACCGCCGAAATCTCGCCCCAGGCGATCCGCTATTCGATGATCTCGTTCACGTTGACCATGATCGCCACCATCGTCGGCATTCTCTTGCTGCCGATCGCGCTGCCGATCGCCTGGTGGTACTACCGGAGGTTCTACGCCACGCTCGAGGTCGTGCTGACCAGCCGGGAACTGCAGGTCAGCCGCGGCGTGCTGATCCGCCAGGAAAAGAGCATACCGCTGGAAAAGGTCACCGACCTGGCCCTGATCCAGGGGCCGATCATGCGCCGGATGGACATCAAGGGCCTGCAGGTCGAGACCGCCGGCCAGTCCAGCACCCCGGGCGGCGCGCTGGTCAAGCTGATCGGTATCATCGACACCGACGGCTTCCGCGACGACGCGCTGGACCAGCGCGACAAGGTCACCGACCGACCCGACGCCGGACCGGCCGCTCCGGAACCGTCGGCCGGCGACACCGGGCAGTTGCTGACCGAGATCCGCGACACGCTGAAGCGCATCGACGCCCGGCTGGCCGAACGCGGCTGACCGGGGCGGACGCGTCATGGTGCCGTCACCGCTGCGCGTGGTCTTCGTGCCGGCCAGCGGACCGACCGGTAGCGGTGAGTACTATCGCGCGCTGAACCTGAGCCGCGCGCTACGCCGGATCGCGCCGGGTCTCGAGACCCACGTGCTGCGCGCTCGCAGTGCCGGGGTGCTCGACGACGAAGGCCTGCAGGTGCATCCGCTCGACGCCACGCCGGCCCGCGCCGATCGCGCGGTGCGGGAGCGACTGACCGCGCTGCGCCCGGCGCTGGCGGTGTTCGACGGCAGCGGCCGCACTGCCCAGCTGCGCACCGTGCGGCGGCTCGGCGGGCGGGTCGCCTGGATCTCGAACCGGCCGGGCCGCCGGCGGCGCGCGCTGGCCTGGCGCCGGCTGCGCTGGATCGATCTGCACCTGATGCTGGTGGCCGAGCCCGACCGCGCCCGCCTGGGCCGGTTCGAGCGCCTGCGCGCCGGACGGGTGCCGGCCGCCGAGCAGCGGTTCGTCGGCGCCATCGCGCCGCCCGCGGGCGCGCTGCCCGATCCGCTGGCCGCGCGGATCGCAGCGCAGGCGGCGGTGTTCGTATCCGGGGGCGGCGGCCAGGTCTGCGCCGACGGAACGCCGGTGCCGGACCTGTTCGTCGCCGCCGCGGCCCGCTACCACGCCGCGACCGGCCGGCCGGCCTGCGTGGTGCTGGGTCCG
The DNA here is from genome assembly GCF_012272825.1 of Wenzhouxiangella sp. XN79A. GTDB lineage: Bacteria > Pseudomonadota > Gammaproteobacteria > Xanthomonadales > Wenzhouxiangellaceae. Next base: position 17,920 of record NZ_JAAWWS010000059.1, read on the forward strand.
CAGTACGCCGGGACGCCCTCGGCGCCGAGCGGCGTGGTCCTGATCGATGCCTTGCCGCCGGAGCAGCTCGGCGCCCTGCTGGCCGGGGCCGGGCTGGTGGTGGCCGGTGCCGGCAACATGCTCAGCAACCAGGTCGTTCTGGCCGGTCGGCCCTGCGTGATGACGGCAACCGGCGGCCACGACCAGCCGCGTCGCCTGGCCGCGTACGCCGCTCGCGGTGCGGTGCAGGCCGCGCCGCTGTCGGCCACGGCGCTGGCCGACGCGGCGATTGCCCTGAGCGAAGACGCAGCCGCCCGGCGCGCGCTGATCGACGGGCTGGCCCGGCTGGGGCTGCGCAACGACACCGAGCGCGTGGCCGGCTGGCTGGCCGACCTGGCCGGCGCACGGCAGGACGGCCGTCCATAGGCCTGCACGCGTCGAGCGGGCCCCTGCTCAGTCGCGCGGCGATTCGGCCCGGGCCCGGGCCAGGGTCAGGGCCGTGAGCAGCCCGAACCAGACGACGCCGGCATTGCGCTGGAAGATCGACTCGCCGAGCGCGACCACGGCCAACACCGCGACCGCGGCGATCGTGCTCCAGGCCGTCTGGCGCGTCGTGCGGCAGTCGGCGTGCAGGCCGCGTGCGGCCAGGGCCAGCGGAACGCCGAACAGGGCCAGCAGCGACAGCAGGCCCGGCAGGCCGTTGATGACCAACGCGGACAGGTACTGGTTGTGCGGATGTTCATAGCGCAGCAGTTCCGTCGGTAGCGCGCCGGCCGCAGCGGCCGATTCCATCGCCGCGCGGAAGGCGCCGGGCCCGCCGCCGATCAGCGGGTGCTCGGCGATCGTCGCGAAGGCGACCTGCCACAATTCCCAGCGCACGGCCAGGGTGTCGAACGGGTCGAACAGGCTGTCCGAGCCCCGCAGCGAGTCGATTGCCTCGACGATGCGCTCGCCCAGCGGCACACCGGGGACCAGCGCCAGCAGGCCGGTCGCGACGAGCATCGCCAGCGGCCAGCCGAACCGCCGCAGCGGCTGCTGGCCGCGGGCCAGCGAGAACGCGTAGACCGCCAGCAGCAGCGGCACCGCCAGCCAGGCGCTGCGCGAACCCGACAGCGCGGCGGCCAGCAGGCCGGCCAGGATTGCCACGGTCGCGATGCCGCGTTCGATCGCGGGCGTGGCCGGGCTGGCCGCACGCGGCAGCAGCATCAGCGCGAAGGCCAGCACCACCCCACCGAAGTAGATCGGGTTGGTCGCGCCGCCGGCTCGGGCGTCCCAGGGGTTGGCCGGAGGATCGAAGGCCAGCGCCAGGGCGTGCGCCGCGGCCAGCAGCGAGCCGAGCGCCACGCCCCACCAGAGCGCCGCGTCGAGGCCGCGAACGCGGCGCAGGAACAGGTACAGCGGGACGATCAGCAGCAGGCGCAGGATGCGCCCGACATCGCCGCTGCCGGTCGAACCGAAGCCGGCCAGCGCCCAGGCCGCCAGCCACAGTGCGACGAAGCCGAGCACCGCGGCGATCAGCAGGCGGTCGCCGGGGACCGTCAGTGTCGCGCCGCGTCGCCGCGTCAGCGAGGGTTCGAGCCAGACGATGGCGATGGCCGACAGCAGCAGGAAGGCCGCACCGGCCACCTTCGGCACCACCAGGCCGAGGCCGAGCCCCAGAACGACCAGGCCGGCCACGGCCCGGCCCAGCAGGCTGTCGGCGGGAACCGGCGGCAGCGCGGGCGAAGGCGGCAGTTCGGCGTGCGCGTCAGTCGGCGAGTTCGAACTCGGCACCGCAGTACGGGCACTTGGCCTGGCCGGTCTTTTCGATCGGGAGGTAGACCCGGGGGTGCGAGTTCCACAAGGTCATGTCCGGCGTCGGACAGCTCAGCGGCAGGTCCGCGCGGTGGACGGTGTAGTGGTTCTCGGCGTTGGCGGGATGCTTGCCGCCGGCATCGTTCGGAGAGGCGTTCACGGGCGTCCATCGATAACGAAGAAATGGCGTCTAGTGTACCCCGCTGAAGCGGTCGCGCCGGGTGCGGTCGGGCTCAGCCGGCACCGAACACCCGGGTCCAGACCGCCTCGGCGGCGTCGATCAGCCGGTCCGGCGTCGGCGGCGGCTCGCCGCGCTCGAGAAAGTCCCGATCGCGCAGCGCGCTGGCTTCGGCCTGGAGTTCGATCATGGTCGTGGCCAGTTCGCGATCCAGCCAGCCGCAGTCGGCCAGCGCGTTCAGCTGCCCGGTCAGGCCGCGCTGTTGGCACAGCGTCGGGGTCCGGTGCGCCTGCAGCAGGATGCCCAGCTCGGCGGTGAACTGCAGGTGGCCGAGGATGCGGCGGATTTCGCTTTCCTCACGCTGGCGACGTTGGCGCTCGCGCATTTCGGCCAGCGCCGCACGCGTGGCGTCCGGATCGCGCGGCCGGCACAGCACCTGGCGGCGGATCGCCTCGAACCGCTCGATCGTGGTCGGATCACCGTACACCGCCCGGGCGCGCACCAGCGCCTGGTGTTCCCAGGTCCAGGCCTCGTCGTCCTGATAGCGAGCGAAATGGTCGATGGAGCTGACCAGCAGGCCGGCGTTGCCGTTCGGCCGTAGCCGGGTATCGACCTCATAGAGCCGGCCGCCGGGCAGCGGTAGCTGGAGCGCGTTGATCAGCCGCTGGATGCCGCGCCGCGGCGGATCGCCGTCGGCGTGCAGGAAGACCAGGTCGAGGTCGGAACTGTAGTGAAGCTCGCCGGCGCCGAGGTTGCCGTAGCCGATCATGGTCACCTCGTCGGCCTCGGTGAGGGTCAGCTGCGCGACTGCGTCGAGCACGGCCTCGGCCAGCCGGGTCAGCTGGCGTCCGGCGGCGCGGCGATCCAGGCCGCCGTCGAGCTGGCCCAGCGCGGTGCGCACGTAGCCGGCCTGGCGGAACCGGGCCAGCGCGTTCAGGCTGGATTCGACGTCCTCGATCAGCATCTGCGGCGGCTCGGGCAGCTCGAAGCCGTTGACCGGGTCGAGCAGGTCGTCGAGCAGCTGCGGGCTGTCGATGACCCAGCGTGCGACCCGGTCGGTGCGGCGGAACACGCGCACCGTGCGGTCCAGGGTTTCCGGTCGCTCGTGCAGCAGCGACAGGTAGGCCGAACGCTGGGCGATGGTCTCGATCAGGCCGAGCAGGTCGTCGAAGCCGGCGTCCGGTTCGGGCAGGTCCTCGATCCGCGCGAACAGCGCCGGCATCAGCCGGTCCAGCCGCCGCCGCGCTTCGGCCGACAGCGGCCGGCGGCCGAGCCGCTCGGCCAGGCGGCGCAGCGCCGCGGCGGCCGGCTCCGGCGCCTCGAACCCCAGTGCGACCAGCCGCTGCTCGACCTCCTCGCCGGGCGGCCAGGGCGCCGCGGTGGCCGGCGGCGAGGCCGGCTGGGTCTCGAACCGGGCCTGGAACGCCCGGCGGACTGTTCTGCGCACGTCCTCGAGACGGTCCTGCAGGGCCCTGCCGTTGGCCAGGCCCATCCAGCCCGCGATCGCTGCCAGCGGTTCGGCGGCGTCGGGCATGCGCTGGGTCTGCCGTCCGGTCGCGGCCTGGATGCAGTTTTCCAGCGTGCGCAGGAACCGGTAGGCCGCCTCCAGCGTGGCCGTCTCGTCGACCGACAGCAGGCGCAGATCGGCGGCCGCGCGCAGTGCGGGCAGGAAACCGCCGACCCGCAGCGACGGATCGCGGCCGCCGCGCAGCAGTTGCAGGCTCTGGATCAGGAACTCCAGTTCGCGGATGCCGCCCGGGCCGCGCTTGATGTCGTCGGCCAGGTCTTCGCGGCGGCTCTTGCGGTCGATCTCCGCGTGCAGCTCGCGCAGGTTGTCGAACAGGCCGTAGTCGAGGTAGCGCCGGAACACGAACGGCGACAGCCGCTCGATCAGGTCCTGTCCGATCTCGACGTCACCGGCCGCGACGCCGGCCTTCAGCCAGGCGTAGCGCTCCCAGGCCCGGCCCTCGTTGACGAAGTACTGCTCCATCGCATCGACCGACCAGACCAGCGCCCCGGACTGGCCGAACGGCCGCAGCCGGGTATCGACCACCCAGACCCGGCCCTGCGCGGTCACCGACTCCATCAGGCCGGTCAGTTCACGCACCACCCGGGTCAGCCAGTCGCGTGCCGACAGGCTGCGGCGCCCGTCGCTCTCGCCCTGGGCGTCGTGGACGAACACCAGGTCCAGGTCGGAGTTGAAGTTGACCTCGTCGCCGCCGAGCTTGCCGAGCGCCAGGATGGCCAGCCGCGGTCCGCCGGGCAGTTCGCCGAAGCGCTCGGTCACCCGGGCGCGGGCTTCGGCCAGCGCATCGTCGAGGCAGCCGCGGGCCAGCGACGACAGCGCGCGGCCGGTGGCCTCGACATCGTGGCGGCCGGACAGTTCGTGGTACAGGATCCGCAGGCTGCCGAGCTGGCGACGGCGGCGCAGTCGCGCTTCGATCGGCAGGCCGGGATCGTCGGCCGGCCCATCGCCGTCCAGCCACTCGGCGCCCACGCCCCAGTGGCGCAGCGCCTCGGACGCGTAGGCCGCGTGCGCGGCAAAGGTCTGCGGAGTCGGCGGGCTCATGTCAGCTCCCGGGCGGCAGCGACCAGCGCCACGAACAGCGCCTGCTGTTCGGCGCGCTGCGGCAGGTATTCGGGATGCCACTGCACGCCGATCCGGAACGTCGGCCGCGGATGTTCCCAGGCCTGCAGCACACCGGACGGCTCGCGGGCGACGCCGGCCAGCCCGTCGGCCAGCCGGTCGATGGCCTGCGAATGCAGCGCGTTGACCCGGCAGTCGCGGCAACCGAGGATCCGATGCAGGTGCGAGTCCGGTGTCACCCGGACCCGCTTGCGCGGGAGCACCGAGCGGATCGCCGGCACCTCGTCGTAGAAGCCCTCCAGCGATTGGTGCAGCGTGCCGCCGCAGGCCACGTTGATCAGCTGCATGCCGCGGCAGATGCCCAGCATCGGGAGATCGCGCTCGATCGCGTCACGGATCAGCCGGGTTTCCAGCGCGTCGCGGGCGCTGTCCAGCCCGCCGCGCTTCTTGGTCAGCAGCCGGCGGGCCAGCCACAGCAATGGGTAGAGCACGTAGCCCAACCAGCGCCGCCAGCCGAGCACGCCACGATCGGCCAGTTCGCTCAGCCGCAGTTCGCGCCGTTCACCGTACAGCGACGGGCTGACGTCGGCACCGCCGCCGATCACCAGGCCATCGACGGCATCGATGGTGTGCGGACGCTTCGGCCGGATTCGCAGCGGCCGACCGCCGGCGCGCCGGATCGCCAGCGCCGTGAACCACCATGCGGCCAGCCCGCCGCGGTCGGGACCGGTCACGCCGATGATCGGGCGGGACGCCGATCGGCTCATCGCTGCCCTCGGCGGGTCAGTGATCGCCAGGTGGCCGACCACCAGCGCTTCAGTGCGCTCGACTCACCGAACCGCCGGCGCGCTTCGCGCCGCAGGTCGTCGGGCCGGTGGGCCAGGTCCTCGACCCCGGCCCAGGCCGCCCAGGGCTCGGCCAGCGACCAGTCCGGGTCGTCGATCCGGCAGTCGGGCAGGCGGTAGTGCCAGGCCGGCCGCGGCTTGACCAGGGCATGCTCGACCGGCGCGGCATCGACCCGGTCGGGGTCGAGCCAGGCGAACAGCGGCAGTGCGTCGAGAGGCCGGTTGCGGGTCGGCGTGTAGCGCAGGTAATCGTCGATCAGGCCGTCCCGGTCCGGCGCATAGTCCGGATCCAGCAGGTGGGCCACGAAGTCTTCCGGAAACGGCTGGACATACGGCGTCAGCTTTCGCGACAGGTCGATCTCGTCGCGTTCGAGGATGGTCGGGTAGCGCAGCAGGAAGGCCTGCAGGATGGCCAGAAGGTGATCGGCGTCCTGGCTGTGGATCTCGATATTGAACTGCAGCCCGAAGGCATACAGGGCCGAAGCCTCCGTACCGCGCGCGCCGGCGGCATGGAGACGCGCGCGGATCGCGTCGATCCGCGGCAGCGCCGCCAGCGGCACCGGCGGGCAGACCAGTTCGTGCGGGACCACCAGGCCGGTGACCTGCGACAGCAGTTTCTCGAGGTTGTCGCGGAATGCCCCGCCTTCCAGCTCGATTCCGAGCTGTTTCAGCGCATCGAGATAGCGGCGCGAGGTCAGGATCTCGGCGTCGAGTTCGACGGTGAACTCGCCCAGCTCGGTATCGCGGACCGTGCCGGAGAACGCGCTGTCGGCATCGAAGCTGCCGCCGAGCTCGTCGATCACCGCCTGCGCGATGTCCGGCGCCTCGACCCCGGCCATCTCCATTTCCACGCCGACCCGGCGCGGGGCGTCGTCGGGCGTTCGCGTCCAGGGCAGCGTTCGAAACTCGGTCACCGGGTCACCTCCACGTCTGCAGTGTACCGACCGCATGTTGCGCCGACACGACCATGCCGCCGGTACCGGGCCGAAACCGGCAAGGCGCGGTCGGCCGGGACGTGGAGCGTACCTTGATGGACCATGAGCATGTCCAGCCGCACCGTACCGCACCGCAACGCAACGCCGCACGCGGGCGAAAGATTCGGTCCCGAAACAAGAAACCCCGGCGCGGGGCCGGGGCTTCTCGAGGCTTGCCTGGACAGAAGACAACAAGCGGATAGCGGATTGTGGTTCAGGTCGGTGATGAGTCCCGAGGGAGCGAGCGCAGTGTACGTTTCGTGTGCATGAGCATCGCGAGTTGCAGTCTCGACAAAAAGAAACCCCGACATGGCGCCGGGGTTTCTTGTCTTTCGGGCGATAAGCCTGAGCGACTAGCAGATTCCGTTTCAGCGCGGTGATGAGGGCCGGGTTGCGAGCGCAGTGTACGTTTCGTGTGCATGAGCATCGCGGCCCGGTGCGACCCCTCCGAAACAAGAAACCCCGGCCGGGCCGGGGTTCTCGGTGAGGCAACAGGCGTCCACGGGCGGGACGCGAGGGACTAGAAGATCTCGTTCGCAGGCAAGGCGTGGGTCGGCTGGGAAGCGGAGCGTACCTCGCTGGACCATGAGCATGTCCAGCCGCACCGCATCGCACCGCAACGACGCACGCGGGCGAACGATCTGCCCCCGAAACAAGAACCCCCGGCCGGGCCGGGGGTTCTCGAGGCTTGCGGGTTGGAACGCAGCAAGCGGATAGCGGATTGTGGTTCAGGTCGGTGATGAGTCCCGAGGGAGCGAGCGCAGTGTACGTTCTGTGTACATGAGCATCGCGAGCCGGGAGGAAGCGCCGACCTGGGCCACAAGACGCGGCCGCTTTACATCATGCCGCCCATTCCGCCCATACCACCCATACCACCCATATCCGGACCACCTTCGTCGTCCTTCGGCACTTCGGCGATCATGCACTCGGTGGTGATCATCAGGCCGGCCACCGACGATGCGTTCTGCAGCGCGGAGCGGGTGACCTTGGTCGGGTCGAGGATGCCGGCTTCGATCATGTCGACGAACTCACCGGTCGCGGCGTTGTAGCCGTAGTTGCCGGAGCCTTCGACGACCTTGCCCAGGATGACGGCCGGTTCGCCGCCGGCGTTGGACACGATCTTGCGCAGCGGCTCTTCCATGGCGCGCAGGGCGATCTTGATGCCGAGGTTCTGTTCCTCGTTGTCACCCTTGAGGTCGCCGATGGCGCTCAGCGCGCGGATCAGCGCCGTGCCACCGCCCGGGACCACGCCTTCTTCGACCGCGGCACGGGTGGCGTGCAGCGCATCTTCGACGCGGGCCTTCTTTTCCTTCATCTCGACTTCGGTGGCCGCACCGACCTTGATCACGGCCACGCCGCCGGCCAGCTTGGCCACGCGTTCCTGCAGCTTCTCGCGATCGTAGTCGGACGAGGCGTCCTCGATCTGTGCGCGGATCTGACCGACCCGGCCTTCGATGGCCGAGGCTTCACCGGCACCGTCGATGATCGTGGTGTTTTCCTTGGTGATCTGGACCTTCTTGGCCGAACCCAGCTGGTCGACGGTGGTGTTTTCCAGGCTCAGGCCGACTTCCTCGGAGATCACCTGGCCGCCGGTCAGGATGGCCATGTCTTCCAGCATGGCCTTGCGGCGGTCGCCGAAGCCCGGCGCCTTGACGGCCGCGACCTTGACGATGCCGCGCAGGGTGTTGACCACCAGCGTGGCCAGTGCTTCGCCCTCGATGTCCTCGGCAACGATCAGCAGGCTGCGGCTCTGCTTGGCAACGGCTTCGAGCACCGGCAGCAGTTCGCGCACGTTGGAGATCTTCTTGTCGTGCAGCAGGATGTACGGGTTTTCCAGTTCGGCCTGCATGGTCTGCTGGTCGGTCACGAAGTACGGCGACAGGTAGCCGCGGTCGAACTGCATGCCTTCGACGACATCGAGTTCGTTGTCCAGCGACTGGCCTTCCTCGACCGTGATCACGCCTTCCTTGCCGACCTTGCTCATGGCCTCGGCGATGATCTTGCCGATTTCCTCGTCGGAATTGGCCGAGATGGTGCCGACCTGGGCGATCGACTTGTCGTCGGTGCACGGAATCGACAGCTTCTTCAGTTCCTCGACGGCGGCACGCACGGCCTTGTCCAGGCCGCGCTTGAGGTCCATCGGGTTCATGCCGGCGGTGACCGCCTTCATGCCTTCGCGCAGCATCGCGGCAGCCAGCACGGTGGCGGTGGTGGTGCCGTCACCGGCGGTGTCGGAGGTCTGCGATGCGACTTCCTTGACCATCTGCGCGCCCATGTTCTCGAACTTGTTCTCCAGTTCGATTTCCTTGGCGACGGAGACACCGTCCTTGGTGACGGTCGGTGCGCCGAAGCTCTTTTCGAGCACGACGTTGCGGCCCTTCGGGCCCAGGGTCACGCTGACCGCGCGGGCCAGGGTGTCGACGCCCTTCAGCATCTTGGTACGGGCGTCCTCGGAGAAACGGACTTCTTTGGCACTCATGGTTGATCTTCCTCGGAATTCGGAGTTGTTGGAACGACGGTTTTCGGCAGGTCGGAACTCAGGACTCGATGACCGCCATGATGTCGTCTTCGCGCATCACCAGCAGTTCTTCGCCTTCGACCTTGACCTCGGTACCGGAGTACTTGCCGAACAGCACCTGGTCGCCGACCTTGATGTCGAGCTCGCGCTTGCTGCCGTCTTCGAGGATCTTGCCGTTGCCGACCGCCAGCACCTCGCCCTTGATGGGCTTTTCGGCTGCGCTGTCGGGAATCACGATGCCACCCGGGGTGGTTCGTTCTTCTTCGACACGCTTGACGATCACGCGATCATGCAAAGGACGCAGTTTCATGGGTTGTTCTCCCTTCCATACTTCGATTGATGACTGATGGATTCGAAACGCCGTCGCGCAAGGTGCACGCGGCGGCCGCTCGTTCGAGCCGTGTTCGTCCCGGACCGCGGCGCGGCACCGGGCCGGTCACGTCCGGCTTGTCCGCCAAATGGAGCCCTGCGCGGGGCATTTCAAGGGCCGGGTGCGAGGTTTCGCATCGCCGGGTGCCGGCGCGTTCGCTGCCGGCCGGCGACGGCCAGCGGCTAGAATGCGCAATCGTCCGTCACCCGGGCCGGTCTGCTGAGCATCCACCGGCCGCCGCCTTTCGGGGCGGGACCGCTCGAACCGCTGCTGGAAGAACATCAGGTAATGAACGAACCCGACACGCTGTTGCTGGTCCATACCACCTGTGCCGATGCCGACCAGGCCCGTCGGCTGGCCGCGGCCGTGGTCGATGGCCGACTTGCGGCCTGCGCCAGTGTCGGCGCCGCGGTCGGCTCGACCTTTCCGTGGGACGACACCATCCAGCATGACCAGGAGATTCCCGTGACCTTCAAGACCACCCTCGGCGCGTTCGACGCGCTGGAACGCGCGATGGACACCCTGCATCCCTACGACGTGCCCGAGCTGCTGGCGGTACCGGTGGTCGCGGCGTCGGCCGACTACGCGGCCTGGGTGCGCGACTGGGTGGCCGGTTCCGCTGCGGGAGCGGACTCGTGAGGCGCTGGCTCCATGGCGCGCTGCTGGCGCTGGTCGTCCTGCCCGGTGCGGTCGCAGCGCAGATCGACCCGGCCGACCTGTTGCCGGTCGAGGAGGCCTTCGCGCTCGACGCCGCGGTGGCCGACGACGGACGTGCGGTGCGCCTGCGCTGGACCGTGGCCGAAGGCTATTACATGTACCGGCACGCCTTCGCTGTCGATGCCGTGACCGACGGTCTGCGCCTGGCGCCGATCGAGCCGGAATCCGGGACCCGCTACAGCGACGAATTCTTCGGTGAAGTCGAGGTCTACCGTGGCCGGGCCGACGTCCGCGTTCCGGTGGCCGCCTGGCCGGAGTCGGTGCCGGTCGGCGCCGATATCGTGCTCGACGTCCGTTTCCAGGGCTGCGCCGATCTCGGCGTCTGCTACCCGCCGCATCGCCAGCAGGTCACCGTCCAGCGCCCGGCCTCGAACGCCGCGGCCGCGGCGGTGCGGGACGCGACCGCGCTGCCGGCCGTCGAACCGGCGCCGGGCGGTGGCGGCCTCGACTCGCTGCTGCGCGATTTCGACAGCCCGGGTGCGCGGCTGACCGGTCGCGGCGAGCCGCTGCCGCCGGAGCAGGCGTTCCAGGTAGAAACCATCGCGATGGGGCCGGAGGAGCTGCTGGCCCGCTTCACCGTGCATCCCGACTACTACCTGTACCGCGACACGATCGCGTTCACCACCACCGCGCCCGACATCGCGCTCGGGGCACCGGTCTTCCCGCCGGCCGAGGCAATCAACGACGAGTTCTTCGGCGACACCTTCGTCTACTACAACGAAGTCGAGATCCCGGTCCCGGTGAGCCGCTCGGCCGGGCCGGCGCGGACGATCGACCTGGACGTCGCCTTTCAGGGCTGCCAGACCGACGGCATCTGCTATCCGCCGATGACGCGGACCATCCTCGTGGACCTGCCGGCGGCCGATGTCGGCAGCGAGTCGAGCATGGCCGCGGCCGAGCGCGCGCCGAGTGGCGGCGGATCGGCCGCCGCACCGGTCACCGAGCAGGGCCGGCTGGCCGGCGCGCTGGCCGAGCGGCCGATGCTGGCGCTGCTGCTGTTCTTCGTCGCCGGTGTGCTGCTGGCCTTCACACCCTGCGTGTTCCCGATGGTGCCGATCCTGTCCGGGCTGATTGCCGGCGACGCCGAGCGCATGTCCACCGGTCGAGCCTTCCGGCTTTCGGTGGTCTACGTGCTCGCCATGGCGGTGGTCTACACCGCCTTCGGCGTGATCGCCGCGCTGCTTGGCCAGAACCTGCAGGCCGTGTTCCAGCACCCGGCGGTGCTGGTCTCGTTCGCGCTGCTGTTCGTGCTGCTGTCGCTGGCCATGTTCGGGTTCTACGAGCTGCAGCTGCCGGCCTCGGTGCAGACCCGGCTGAACCAGCTGTCCAACCGGCAGCAGGGCGGGACGCTGTTCGGTGCGGCAATCATGGGCGGGCTGTCGGCGCTGGTCGTCGGGCCCTGCGTGGCACCGGCGCTGATGGGTGCACTGGTCTACATCGGCCAGACCGGCGACGCGCTGCTCGGCGGCAGTGCGCTGTTCGCGATGGCCCTGGGCATGGGCGTGCCGCTGGTCATCTGGGGCACGTCGGCCGGCAAGCTTCTGCCGCGCGCCGGCGGCTGGATGACCGCGGTCAAGGCGGTGTTCGGCGTCGGCCTGCTTGCGCTGGCGATCTGGATGCTCGAGCGGGTGCTGCCCGGTGGCGTGATCATGCTGCTGTGGGGTGCGCTGGCCGTGGTGTCGGGCATCTACCTCGGCGCGCTGGACCGGGCCGAAGCGGCAGCGCGCGGCTGGCCGCGGCTGTGGCAGGGGTTGGGCGTGATCCTGCTGCTGCTCGGTGCGCTGCAGTTCATCGGCGCAGCGGCCGGCGGCAACGACTGGACCCGCCCGCTGGCGCCGTTCGCCGGCGGCCCGGGCGGCGCGGCCGGCGCAGCGGCCGCGCCCGAGTTCGTCGAGGTCGACGACCTGGATTCGCTGCAGCGCGCGATCGCGGCGGCCAACCGGCCGGTGTTTCTCGACTTCTACGCCGACTGGTGCGTGGACTGCAAGCGGATGGAACGGCGGACCTTTCCGGAGCCCTCGGTGGCGGCTGCGCTCGGCGAGTTCGATCTGCTGAAGATCGACCTGACCGATTTCAACGACGACCACCGCGAGGTGCTGGCCGAGTACGGCCTGATCGGCCCGCCGGCCTACCTGTTCTTCGACCGCGGCCGCGAGCTCGAAGCGTTCCGCATGTTCGGCTTCATGGCGCCGGGCGAATTCCGCGAGCACCTCGGCCGGGTCCGCGCGGCCGCGGGCCCATGAGTCGGCCACCGATCGAAGGAATCGCAGCATGAATCGCATGATCAGGTTCGCCGCCGTGGCGGTCATCGGCCTGGCGCTGGGCGCCGGCTTCGCCTGGCTGACGCGCGGCCAGCCGCCGGCCCCCGATCCCGAGGGCGCGCCGGATGCCGCCCGGGTCGGCGATCCGCGACCCGATTTCCGGCATGCCGCGCTGGACGGCCGCTATGTCGAGGCCGCCGACTTCGACGGCCGGCCGCTCCTGATCAACTTCTGGGCGACCTGGTGCGCACCGTGCGTACGCGAGATGCCGTTGCTCGATGATTTCGCCGAGCAGGAGGCCGATCGGCTGGCAGTGATCGGCATCGCCATCGATGACCCCGGCGCGGTTGCGCCGTTCGTCGAAGAGCTCGGCGTGGACTACCCGATCCTGGTCGGCACCACCGACGTGATGCGAACCCAGCGACGCTTCGGCAATACCGCCGGCCTGCTGCCGTATACCGTGCTGGTCGATGCCGACGGCACGATCGCCTGGCAGTTCCTCGGCGAGGTCAAGCCCGAGCACCTCGAGCGCGAGGTCCGCGCCCGACTGTCGAGCCCCTGATCGCCGGTTCCCCCGGCCCGGCCCGGGTCGCTGCTTGCTCGAACGGCCGTTCGCCGAACCTCGGCGAACCTGCGCCGATTGCCCGCGATTGCCTGCGATTGCCCACAGATCGCGTTGTGGTCGGCGGTGTGGAAATCCCCGCCGGCTTCGGGCACACTTGCCGACCTGCCGAATTCCGGTGAAGCCGGTCCTCCAAGCATGCGAATCCTGATCCTGCACGGTCCGAACCTGAACCTGCTGGGCCGCCGCGAGCCGGCGATCTACGGCCGCACCACGCTGGCCGAGATCGACGATGCGCTCGGACGGATCGCACGTGAGGCCGGCTGCACGATCGAGTGCCTGCAGTCCAACGCCGAGCACGAACTCATCGATCGGATCCAGCAGACCCTCGATGCCGACGGGCGGGTCGACGGCATCGTGATCAATCCGGCTGCCTTCACCCACACCTCGGTGGCGCTGCGCGATGCGCTGGCCGCCAGCGGCGTGCCGTTCGTCGAGGTGCACCTGTCGATGCCGGAAGCGCGTGAGCCGTTCCGGCATCGGTCGCTGCTGGCCGACCTGGCCGTCGGCCGGGTCTCGGGATTCGGCGCCCGATCCTATAACTATGCGCTGCAGGGGCTGATCGGCCACCTGAACAGCGCTGCTTCGGAGTAGACGATGGACCTGAGAAAGATCAAGAAACTGATCGAGTTGCTCGAGGAGTCGAACCTCGCCGAGATCGAGATCCACGAGGGCGAGGAGTCGGTACGGCTGTCCCGACCGGCCGCTGCGACGCCGCCCCCGGCCCCGGCGCCCGCGCCGGCCCCGACGGCCCCGGCGGCCCCGGCCCCGGCCCCGGCGCCGGCCGACGATGGCGATGCCGAGGGCAGCCTGCCCGACGGTGAACTGGTCCGCTCGCCGATGGTCGGCACCTTCTACGATTCGCCGAACCCCGATTCGGAACCGTTCGTCAAGGAAGGCCGATCCGTCGCCAAGGGCGACACGCTGTGCCTGGTCGAGGCGATGAAGATGTTCAACCAGATCGAGTCCGAACTCTCCGGCACCGTGGTCGCCGTGCTGGTCGAGTCGGGCCAGCCGGTGGAGTTCGATCAGCCGCTGTTCGTGATCCGACCGTAGGGTTCTTCCCATGCCTGCATTCAAGAAGATCCTGATCGCCAATCGCGGCGAGATCGCACTGCGCATTCTCCGGGCCTGCCAGGCCATGGGCATCCGCACCGTTGCCGTGCATTCCACCGTCGATCGCAACCTCAAGCACGTCGGCATGGCCGACGAATCGGTCTGCATCGGTCCGGCCCCGGCCGCCGACAGCTACCTGAACGTGCCGGCCATCATCGCCGCGATGGAAGTGACCGATGCCGAGGCCGTCCACCCCGGCTACGGCTTCCTGGCCGAGAACGCCGATTTCGCCGAGCGGATCGAGGAATCCGGCTTCACCTTCATCGGCCCGAAGGCCGAGACCATCCGCCTGATGGGCGACAAGGTCTCGGCGATCAACGCCATGCAGAAGGCCGGCGTGCCCTGCGTGCCGGGCTCCAACGGGCCGCTGGACGACGACGATCGCCGCACGCAGCGGCTGGCCGACGAGATCGGCTACCCGGTGCTGATCAAGGCCGCCGCCGGTGGCGGCGGTCGCGGCATGCGCGTGGTCCACAACCCCTTCGACCTGATCAAGTCGATCCAGCTGACCCGGCAGGAAGCCAAGGCCGGCTTCGGCGACGACACCGTCTACATGGAGAAGTACCTCCAGAACCCTCGCCACGTCGAGATCCAGGTGCTCTCCGACAGCCACGGCAACGCCGTTCACCTCGGCGAGCGCGACTGCTCGATGCAGCGCCGGCATCAGAAGGTCATCGAGGAAGCGCCGGCACCGGGCATCACGCCGGAGCAGCGCGAGAAGATCGGCACCATCTGCACCGAGGCCTGCAAGCGCATCGGCTATCGCGGCGCCGGCACCTTCGAGTTCCTGTTCGAGAACGGCGAGTTCTACTTCATCGAAATGAATACACGCATCCAGGTCGAGCACCCGGTCACCGAGATGATCACCGGCGTCGACCTGATCCGCGCCCAGATCCTCGTGGCCGCCGGCGAGCCGCTGCCGTTCTCGCAGGACGACATCCGCTTCACCGGTCATGCCATCGAGTGCCGGATCAACGCCGAGGACCCGGAGAAGTTCCTGCCCCAGCCGGGCACCATCGACGCCTTCCATGCACCGGGCGGCCCGGGCGTTCGGGTCGACTCGCACATCTACGACGGCTACACCGTGCCGCCGAACTACGACTCGATGATCGGCAAGCTGATCTGCCACGGCGAAACGCGGGACGACGCCATGGCGCGGATGCGCGTGGCGCTGAACGAGATGGTTCTGACCGGCGTCAAGACCAACATTCCGCTGCACCTCGACCTGCTCGACGATTCCGGGTTCAAGCAAGGCGGGACCAACATCCACTACCTGGAGAAGTTGTTGGGTCGCTCATCCGCTTGACCGTTCTGCGGAACGGGATTGCGGTTCGTTTTTTGCTGCTGGCGTGCAGCAGGCCTGGAGGTTGTTGCTTCCCTGGCCGACAAGCGTTTCGCCACGCGGGCTTCGTCCGCTTTCCGGCGAGGTACGTTTGTCGATCGCCACGAACGTTCCCGAAAGGGCTTTTTTCAAGCGCGCGTACCGGTGGGGGTTTGCCCTCCGGCATCGGGTCGTGGCGCGAAAAATCGCTTCGTGCCGCGGAGTGGGAAGGGCTTGCCGGGTACAGGGGTTTCTGAACGCTTGGCGAAGCCGGATCGTTGGTTCCGGCTTGGTTCGGTGAACGGCCCTTCGGTGGGCGGATGTCTTGCGTTCGGTGGTTTGCTTGCCTCTGGGTTGTTGCTTCCCTTGGCTACAAGCGTTTCGCCACGC
>NZ_JAAWWS010000060.1 GCF_012272825.1 Wenzhouxiangella sp. XN79A
GCGTCACGAGGTCCCGGGTTCCGGCTTCGCCGGCCCCGGGACGACGAGGTGTGGGTGGGGCGTCACTTTTCCATTCCTCGTCATCCCGGGGCGCCCTTTCTACTTCACCGTCATCCCAGGGCGCCGAAGGCGAACCCGGGATCTCCCTGGGCTGGCGCCAGGGTTCTGACGGGCGATTGCGTCACGAGGTCCCGGGTTCCGGCTGCGCCGGCC
>NZ_JAAWWS010000061.1 GCF_012272825.1 Wenzhouxiangella sp. XN79A
GGAGGTTCCTGTTGGAGGCCGCTTGCGGGCGAAGGGTGGCCGGGGCGATTCGCGAGCAAGCTCCCTCCAACAGGCGATCGGATCGGGGCGGTTCGCTCTCCTGTTGGAGGCCGCTTGCGGGCGAAGGCTGGTCGGGGCGGTTCGCGAGCAAGCTCCCTCCAACAGGCGATCGGATCGGGGCGGTTCGATCTTCCTGTTGGAGGCCGCTTGCGGGCGAAGGGTGGCCGGG
>NZ_JAAWWS010000062.1 GCF_012272825.1 Wenzhouxiangella sp. XN79A
CCGGGTTCCGGCTCCGCCGGCCCCGGGACGACGCGAACCAGGAGCGCTCGCTACACCTCCGTCATCCCGGGCGGCGCGTCGTCTGCACCTCCGTCGTCCCGGGGCTCCCCTCTACACCTCCGTCGTCCCGGGGCTTCTCGTCTACACCTCCGTCATTCCGGGGCTTCTCGTCTGCACCTCCGTCATCCCGGGGCTTCTCGTCTACACCTCCGTCGTTCCGGACTCCCCCTCTACACCTCCGTCGTCCCGGGGCTCCCCTCTACACCTCCGTCGTCCCGGGGCTCCCCCTCTACACCTCCGTCGTCCCGGGGCGCCGCAGGCGAACCCGGGACCTCGTGACGAAATCGCC
>NZ_JAAWWS010000063.1 GCF_012272825.1 Wenzhouxiangella sp. XN79A
AGTCGCGACAAAAGTAGGCAAAAGCGCTCTTCAAAGGCGGCTGAACGCGAAGGGGCTTCCGGATTGCGTCGGTGGGCCGGTGTCTGCGAAGCGGCTGGGCTCGCTCCGGCTGCGGTTTACAGTGGCCTCGGATGCAGCCGAGAAGCCAGGGCCAGGCCGAGCCGTCGCTGGTCGGCCACGACCGTCCACCGAAGCGGCCTGTGTTCGAACCGAGCCAGCAGCAATGATCCGGCTTCGCCTCGGGTTCCAATGCCTCT
>NZ_JAAWWS010000064.1 GCF_012272825.1 Wenzhouxiangella sp. XN79A
GTGACGAGACCCCTACGATCCAGGCACGGGCGAGACATTCAAAGTCAAAGGCGTTTCGCCCGCTCGCTTCGCGAGCTTTCGGCGAGGTACTTTTGGTGCGCCAAAAGTACCCAATAGGGCTGCACGAACATCGCCGCCCGGCCTGCGGCCGGGTGCCCTGCGATGCTCGGTGCAAGCGGGGCCAAAAGAACTCGCTGCGCGCCTTCGGCGCTCCGCTCA
>NZ_JAAWWS010000065.1 GCF_012272825.1 Wenzhouxiangella sp. XN79A
CGCGCGCAAGCGCCCTCCAACAGGCGGATCTGGCGGAGGTTCCTGTTGGAGGCCGCTTGCGGGCGAAGGGTGGCGGGGGCGGTTCGCGCGCAAGCTCCCTCCAGCAGTCGATTCCGGCGAGGCGCTGCTTCCGTCTGTTGGAGGCCGCTTGCGGGCGAAGGTCGGTCCGGCCGGTTCGCGAGCAAGCTCCCTCCAGCAGTCGATTCCGGCGAGGCGCTGTTTCCGTCTGTTGGAGGCCGCTTGCGGGCGAAGGGTGGTCCGGCCGGTTCGCGAGCAAGCGCCCTCCAACAGGCGGATCTGGCGGAGGTTCCTGTTGGAGGCCGCTTGCGGGCGAAGGGTGGTCCGGCCGGTTCGCGAGCAAGCTCCCTCCAACAGTCGATTCCGGCGAGGCGCTG
>NZ_JAAWWS010000066.1 GCF_012272825.1 Wenzhouxiangella sp. XN79A
AACGCCTGTAGCCAGAACCCCGGCACAGCCGCCGGACACGGCTCCGGCAAGACGCGAAGAAAGCAAACCACCTCTCAGCCGCTTGTGGCCGACCAACGCCTCGTCGGCCTGGCCCTGGCTTCTGGGTTGCATCCGAGGCCACTGTAACCCGCAGCCGGAGCGAGCCAGGGCGCAGTCCGACCACCGGCCCACCGACGCAATCCGGAAGC
>NZ_JAAWWS010000067.1 GCF_012272825.1 Wenzhouxiangella sp. XN79A
TCGCCTTCGGTCGGCAGCGGTGGATTGCCGCTGAAGCGAAGCGCCGGCGCCGGATCGAAGGCCTGTTGGAGGCTGCTTGCAGGCGAAGGGTGGCCGGTTCCGGCCTAAGGGTGGCCGGTTCCGGCCTTCGCGAGCAAGCTCGCTCCCACAAGCATCGCCTTCGGTCGGCAGCGGTGGATTGCCGCTGAAGCGAAGCGCCGG
>NZ_JAAWWS010000068.1 GCF_012272825.1 Wenzhouxiangella sp. XN79A
CCGCGGAGATGGAAGGGCTTGCCGGGTACAGAGGGGTCAGAGCCCGAAGCGAAGCCGGATGGTTGTTTCCGGCTTGGTTCGGTGAACGGCCCTTCTGTGGGCGGGTCTCTTCCTTCTGGTGTTCTGCTCGTCCTGGGGTGGTTGCTGCCCCGGGCTACAAGCGTTTCGCCACGCGGACTTCGTCCGCTTTCTGGCGAGGTACTTTTGTCAAACGCCACAAAAGTACCCAAAAGGG
>NZ_JAAWWS010000069.1 GCF_012272825.1 Wenzhouxiangella sp. XN79A
GCGCCGCTGGTGCTGACCGATACGCTGGGCGCCGGCCTGACCTTCGGTGCCGTGGCCGCGAATCCGGGCGGCTTCACGCCCGATACGGCCGGCAATCCGCTGACCTTCACGCTGCCGTCCGGAACGGTGCCGGGCACCTATCTCGTCACCTATACCGCAGTGGTCGATGCCGACGCCACCGGCTCGGTCGGCAACAGCGTCGTTCCGACCGGCGGCGGCGATCCCGATCCCGAGTGTCC
>NZ_JAAWWS010000070.1 GCF_012272825.1 Wenzhouxiangella sp. XN79A
AAGCGGCCTCCAACAGGCCTTCGATCCGGCGCCGGAGCTGATTCGCCTGTTGGAGGGCGCTTGCGCGCGAACCGGTCGGGCCACCCTTCGCCCGCAAGCGGCCTCCAACAGACCTTCGATCGGGCGTTCCGCTCGCTTCGCCTGTTGGAGGGCGCTTGCGCGCGAACCGAGTGGGCCACCCTTCGCCTGCAAGCAGCCTCCAACAGGCCTTCGATCCGGCGCCGGCGCTTCGCTTCAGCGGCAATCCACCGCTGCCGACCGAAGGCGA
>NZ_JAAWWS010000002.1 GCF_012272825.1 Wenzhouxiangella sp. XN79A
GGCGAAGGGTGGCCGGGGCGATTCGCGAGCAAGCTCCCTCCAACAGGCGATCGGATCGGGGCGGTTCGATCTTCCTGTTGGAGGCCGCTTGCGGGCGAAGGCTGGCCGGGGCAGTTCGCGAGCAAGCTCCCTCCAACAGGCCGTTCTGGCGGAGGTCCCTGTTGGAGGCCGCTTGCGGGCGAAGGGTGGTCGGGGCGATTCGCGAGCAAGCTCCCTCCAACAGGCGGATCTGGCGGAGGTTCCTGTT
>NZ_JAAWWS010000071.1 GCF_012272825.1 Wenzhouxiangella sp. XN79A
AGCGTTTCGCCACGCGCTTCGCGCTTTCTGGCGACCTACTTTTGTCAGTCGCGACAAAAGTAGGCAAAAGCGCTCTTACAGGCGGCGGAACGGGCCGTGGCTTTCGATGGACTCCGGTGGGCCGGTGTCTGCGAAGCGGCCGGGCTCACTCCGGCTGCGGGTTACAGTGGCCTCGGATGCAACCCAGAAGCCAGGGCCAGGCCGAGCCGTCGCTGGTCGGCCACAGGCTTTGGCTGAGAGGTGGCTTGCTTTCTTCGCGTCTTGCCGGAGCCGTGTCCGGCGGCTGTGCCGGGGTTCTGGCTACAGGCGTTTCGCCACGCGGACTTCGTCCGCTTTCTGG
>NZ_JAAWWS010000072.1 GCF_012272825.1 Wenzhouxiangella sp. XN79A
GCGCGGGTTGGCCGTTGACTTGCCCCGCCGTCAGCGCCGCCGAGAAGCGCAGGGGCGAGCGGATGAAGGCCGAAAGGTGTCTGAGCGGAGCGCCGCAGGCGCGCAGCGAGTTCTTTTGGCCCCGCTTGCACCGAGCATCGCAGGGCACCCGGCCGCAGGCCGGGCGGCGATGCTCGCGCAGCGTTTCTGGGTACTTTTGGCGCACCAAAAGTACCTCGCCGAAAGCTCGCGAAGCGAGCGGGCGAAACGCCTGTGACTTTGAATGTCTCGCCCGTGCCTGGATCGTAGGGGTCTCGTCACTGGCGTAAGCATCGCAGGGAACCCGAGCGCAGCTCGGGCGCCCTTGTG
>NZ_JAAWWS010000073.1 GCF_012272825.1 Wenzhouxiangella sp. XN79A
CCTTGCTCTTCGCGCGCAAGCGCCCTCCAACAGGTGGTGGCTTTGATGAGCACCCGGAACAACGCCCCGACTGTTGGAGGCCGCTGGCGGGCGAAGGCTGGGGCCTTTCCCTCGATCCGGCCTTGCTCTTCGCGCGCAAGCGCCCTCCAACAGGTGGTGGTGGCTTTGATGAGCGCCCGGAACAACGCCCCGACTGTTGGAGGCCGCTTGCGGGCGAAGGCTGGGGCCTTTCCCTCGATCCGGCCTTGCTCTTCGCGCGCAAGCGCCCTC
>NZ_JAAWWS010000007.1 GCF_012272825.1 Wenzhouxiangella sp. XN79A
TCGCCCGCTTTCTGGCGAGGTACTTTTGTCAATCGCCACAAAAGTACCCAAAAGGGCTTTTTTACAAGCGCGCGTACCGGGCGGGGTTTGCCCTCGGGTGAGGGTCGTGGCGCGAAAAATCGCGCAGTGCCGCGGAGATGGAAGGGCTTGCCGGGGTACAGAGGCATTGGAACCCGAAGCGAAGCCGGATCATTGCTGCTGGCTCGGTTCGAACACAGGCCGCTTCGGTGGACGGTTGTGGCCGACCAACGCCTCGTCGGCCTGGCCCTGGCTTCGCGGATGCATCCGGGGCCACTGTGCTTCTCGTGTCTTGCTCGCCTTCGGGTTGTTGCTGCCCAGGGCTACAAGCCGTTTCGCCACGCGGACTTCGTCCGCTTTCTGGCGAGGTACTTTTGTCAAACGCCACAAAAGTACCCAAAAGGGCTTTTTAAAAGCGCGCGTACC
>NZ_JAAWWS010000074.1 GCF_012272825.1 Wenzhouxiangella sp. XN79A
TCCACCGCTGCTGACCGAAGGCGATGCTTGTGGGAGCGAGCTTGCTCGCGAAGGCCGGAACCGACCACCCTTCGCCCGCAAGCGGCCTCCAACAGGCCTTCGATTCGGCGCCGGCGCTTCGCTTCAGCGGCAATCCACCGCTGCCGACCGAAGGCGATGCTTGTGGGAGCGAGCTTGCTCGCGAAGGCCGGAACCGGCCA
>NZ_JAAWWS010000075.1 GCF_012272825.1 Wenzhouxiangella sp. XN79A
CGCAAGCGGCCTCCAACAGACCTTCGATCCGGCGCTGCGCTCAGTTCGACTGTTGGAGGGCGCTTGCGCGCGAACCGGGTGGGCCACCCTTCGCCCGCAAGCGGCCTCCAACAGGCCTTCGATCTGGCGCCAGCGCTGATTTTCCTGTTGGAGGGAGCTTGCTCGCGAACCGTTGGGGCCACCCTTCGCCCGCAAGCAGCCTCCAACAGGCCTTCGATCCGGCGCTGCGCTCGCTTCGCCTGTTGGAGGGCGCTTGCGCGCGAACCGGGTGGGGCCACCCTTCGCCCGCAAGCGGCCTCCAACAGACCTCCGATCCGGCGTTCCGCTCGCTTCGCCTGTTGGAGGGCGCTTGCGCGCGAACCGGCCGGGCCACCCTTCGCCCGCAAGCGGCCTCCAACAGACCTTCGATCCGGCGCTGCGCTCAGTTCGACTGTTGGAGGGCGCTTGCGCGCGAACCGGGTG
>NZ_JAAWWS010000076.1 GCF_012272825.1 Wenzhouxiangella sp. XN79A
CAAAAGTAGGTCGCCAGAAAGCGGACGAAGTCCGCGTGGCGAAACGCTTGTAGCCCGAACCCCGGCACAGCCGCCGGACACGGCTCCGGCAAGACGCGAAGAAAGCAAACCACCCCTCAGCCGCTTGTGGCCGACCAGCGCCTTGTCGGCCTGGCTCTGGCTTCTGGGTTGCATCCGAGGCCACTGTAAACCGCAGCCGGAGTGAGCCAGGGCGCGGGCCGAACACCGGCCCACCGACGCAATCCGGAAGCCACTGCCCGTTCCGCCGCCTGTAAGAGCGCTTTTGCCTACTTTTGTC
>NZ_JAAWWS010000077.1 GCF_012272825.1 Wenzhouxiangella sp. XN79A
GCATCGCCTTCGGTCGGCAGCGGTGGATTGCCGCTGAAGCGAAGCGCCGGCGCCGGATCGAAGGTCTGTTGGAGGCCGCTTGCGGGCGAAGGGTGCCCGGGCCGGTTCGCGAGCAAGCTCCCTCCAACAGGCGAAGCGAGCGGAACGCCGGATCGAAGGCCTGTTGGAGGCCGCTTGCGGGCGAAGGGCGGCCCCACCGGTTCGCGAGCAAGCTCCCTCCAACAGGCGAAGCGAGCGGAACGCCGGATCGAAGGTCTGTTGGAGGCCGCTTGCGGGCGAAGGGTGGTCGGTTCCGGCCTTCGCGAGCAAGCTCGCTCCCACAAGCATCGCCTTCGGTCGGCAGCGGTGGA
>NZ_JAAWWS010000078.1 GCF_012272825.1 Wenzhouxiangella sp. XN79A
GCATCGATGTCGGCCTGGGTGACCGTGTAGCTGATCGTGTAGGTCCAGGTCTCTCCGACCTCGAGCTGACCGTCGGTCGTGATCGACTCGACCGGCCCGCTCAGGGTGCCGTTCGTACCGTCCGGCAGCACGTCGGTCGTACTGACGCCGGTCTGGGTCACGTTGCCGGTGTTGGTGACCTCGATCGTGTAGTCGATCGTCTGGCCGGCCGCGGTCACCGGGCTGGGGCCGCCGGTCTGGGTCTTGCTGACCGTCAGGCT
>NZ_JAAWWS010000079.1 GCF_012272825.1 Wenzhouxiangella sp. XN79A
AGAGGCATTGGAACCCGAGGCGAAGCCGGATCATTGCTGCTGGCTCGGTTCGAACACAGGCCGCTTCGGTGGACGGTCGTGGCCGACCAGCGACGATCGGCCTGGCCCTGGCTTCGGGCGTGCATTCGTGGCAGCTGTGCTTCTCGTGTCTTGCTCACCTCTGGGTTGTTGCTTCCCGGGGCTACAAGCGTTTCGCCACGCGGGCTGCGCCCGCTTTCTGGCGAGGTACTTTTGTCAATCGCCACAAAAGTACCCAA
>NZ_JAAWWS010000080.1 GCF_012272825.1 Wenzhouxiangella sp. XN79A
TTGTTCTGGAAAACAAAACTTTACAGGAGGCCCCATGACCTCTCAAATCAGACCGGATCAAGTCTGAAATCCGTTGCGAGATTCGGATAGACCCTTTTTATTTCTCGTCCTCCCCGGGCGCCGCTTTTTTATTTTCTCGTCATCCCGGGGCGCCGAAGGCGAACCCGGGATCTCCCTGGGCTGGCGCCAGGGTTCCGACGGGCAATCGCGTCACGAGATTCCGGGTTCCGGCTCCGC
>NZ_JAAWWS010000081.1 GCF_012272825.1 Wenzhouxiangella sp. XN79A
CGACGGAGGTGTAGAACAGGTCCCGGGTTCGCCTTCGGCGCCCCGGGACGACGGAGGTGTGGAACAGGTTCCGGGGCGCCGAGCAGGCGGACCCGAAAGCTCCCGATGCCGGCGCTCCGGTTCGATGGGCGATTTCGTCACGAGGTCCCGGGTTCGCCTTCGGCGCCCCGGGACGACGGAGGTGTGGAACAGGTCCCGGGG
>NZ_JAAWWS010000082.1 GCF_012272825.1 Wenzhouxiangella sp. XN79A
ACGCCCTCGGCGCACTGGAAAAGCTCAAGGAATTCGCACGGCACTTCGACAAGCGATTCCTGAAGGGCCAAACCGCAGCGGCAGCGCTGTTTTCACCCGGCGGGTAGCCGCAAAAAACGGATTTCAGATCGAAAATGGCCTCGTTGCCAGCCTTCGCATGTCCGAAGACCACGACGATTCCTCTTCAGAGCCAGATAGGCCTGCTTAAGCGGGAACATTTGCAAGAAAATCATCGGTGACAACTCGAAAATCAGGAGTCTCTGTAGTGCGGGCAATTTTTATGTTGTGCCTGTCCAATTAACTT
>NZ_JAAWWS010000083.1 GCF_012272825.1 Wenzhouxiangella sp. XN79A
CCCCGATCCGATCGCCTGTTGGAGGGAGCTTGCTCGCGAACCGGTCGGGCCGCCCTTCGCCCGCAAGCGGCCTCCAACAGGAAAATCGAACCGCCGCGATCCGATCGCCTGTTGGAGGGAGCTTGCTCGCGAACTGCTCCCGGCCACCCTTCGCCCGCAAGCGGCCTCCAACAGGAAGATCGAACCGCCCCGATCCGATCGCCTGTTGGAGCGAGCTTGCTCGCGAACTGCTCCCGGCCACCCTTCGCCCGCGAGCGGCCTCCAACAGCAAAATCGAACCGCCGCGATCCGATCGCCTGTTGGAGGGAGCTTGCTCGCGAACTGCTCCCGGCCACCCTTCGCCCGCAAGCGGCCTCCAACAGGCCTTCGATCGGGCGCTGCGCTCGCTCGAGTGTTGGAGGGAGCTTGCTCGCGAACCGCTCGGGCCACCCTTCGCCCGCAAGCGGCCTCCAACAGGAAAATCGAACCGCCGCGATCCGATCGCCTGTTGGAGGGAGCTCGCTCGCGAACCGGTCGGGCCGCCCTTCGCCCGCAAGCGGCCTCCAACAGGAA
>NZ_JAAWWS010000084.1 GCF_012272825.1 Wenzhouxiangella sp. XN79A
GATCGGCCTGGCCCTGGCTTCTGGGTTGCATCCGGGGCCACTGTAAACCGCAGCCGGAGTGAGCCAGGGCGCGGTCCGACCACCGGCCCACCGACACAGTCCGGAAACCCCTTCGCGTTCCGCCGCCTTTGAAGAGCGCTTTTGCCTACTTTTGTCGCGACTGACAAAAGTAGGTCGCCAGAAAGCGGACGAAGTCCGCGTG
>NZ_JAAWWS010000085.1 GCF_012272825.1 Wenzhouxiangella sp. XN79A
TGCGCTCCGTCCGGAATGACGAGGGGAAGAGGTGCCAGCGCCCCACCCACACCTCGTCGTCCCGGGGCCGGCGAAGCCGGAACCCGGGACCTCGTCACGGAATCGCCCCTAGAACCGTGGCGACAGCATCACGAGATTCCGGATCTCCGCTGCGCTTCGTCCGGAATGACGAAGGGGGGAGGAGGTGCCACCGCCCCACCAACACCTCGTCGTCCCGGGGCCGGCAAAGCCGGAACCCGGGACCTCGTGACGCAATTGCCCGTCGAACCGTGGCGACAGCATCACGAGATTCCGGATCTCCGCTGCGCTCCGTCCGGAATGACGAGGGGAAGAGGTGCCAGCGCCCGCCCACACCTCGTCGTCCCGGCGCCGGCGCAGCCGGAACCCGGGACCTCGTCACGCAATTGCCCGTAGAACCCTGGCGCCAACAGAGGGAGATCCCGGGTTCGCCTTCGGCGCCCCGGGATGACGAGGAATGGGATAGTAACGCCCCACCCACACCTCGTCGTCCCGGGGCCGGCGCAGCCGGAACCCGGGACCTCGTGACGCAATTGCCCGTAGAACCGTGGCGACAGCATCACGAGATTCCGGATCTCCGCTGCGCTCCGTCCGGAATGACGAGGGGAAGAGGTGCCAGCGCCCCACCCACACCTCGTCGTCCCGGGGC
>NZ_JAAWWS010000086.1 GCF_012272825.1 Wenzhouxiangella sp. XN79A
CGATCCGGCTTCGCCTCGGGCTCTGACCCCTCTGTACCCGGCAAGCCCTTCCATCTCCACGGCACTGCGCGATTTTTCGCGCCACAGCCCTCACCGGAGGGCAAACCCCGACAGGTACGCGCGCTTTTAAAAAGCCCTTTTGGGTACTTTTGTGGCGTTTGACAAAAGTACCTCGCCAGAAAGCGGGCGAAGCCCGCGTGGCGAAACG
>NZ_JAAWWS010000087.1 GCF_012272825.1 Wenzhouxiangella sp. XN79A
CGGGAACATTTGCAAGAAAATCATCGGTGACAACTCGAAAATCAGGAGTCTCTGTAGTGCGGGCAATTTTTATGTTGTGCCTGTCCAATTAACTTGGAAAGGGGACATCTCACTTCGCTGAAAACAGGACATCTCAGGTTGGTGTTGACAGTGGTCGTCGATGAACTTCTGCCACTCATGCCCGGTGTACTGGCTGCCCTGATCCGAGTGAACGAGCAAGCCCGGCTCGGGCTTGCGCTTCCAGACCGCCATGACCAGCGCCTTGAGCACCAGGTCCGCCTGCATCCTCGACTGCATCGACCAGCCGACGACCTGGCGGGAGAAC
>NZ_JAAWWS010000088.1 GCF_012272825.1 Wenzhouxiangella sp. XN79A
CGGGAACATTTGCAAGAAAATCATCGGTGACAACTCGAAAATCAGGAGTCTCTGTAGTGCGGGCAATTTTTATGTTGTGCCTGTCCAATTAACTTCTTGTGCCTGTCCAATTAACTTATTAACTTCTTCGTCCGTAAGCCGAAATCAGGATTTGCGCACGCCCTCGGCGCACTGGAAAAGCTCAAGGAATTCGCACGGCACTTCGACAAGCGATTCCTGAAGGGCCAAACCGCAGCGGCAGCGCTGTTTTCA
>NZ_JAAWWS010000089.1 GCF_012272825.1 Wenzhouxiangella sp. XN79A
CCAGCCGCTTCGCAGACACCGGCCCACCATCATTGCCCGCAAGCCACTGCCCGTTCCGCCGCCTGTAAGAGCGCTTTTGCCTACTTTTGTCGCGATTGACAAAAGCAGGTCGCCAGAAAGCGGACGAAGTCCGCGTGGCGAAACGCCTGTAGCCCGAACCCCGGCACAGCCGCCAGACATGGCTCCGGCAAGACGCGAAGAAAGCAAGCCACCTCTCAGCCAAAGCCTGTGGCCGACCAGCGACGATCGGCCTGGCCCTGGCTTCTGGGTTGCATCCGAGGCCACTGTAAACCGCAGCCGGAGTGAGCCCGGCCACGTTCCG
>NZ_JAAWWS010000090.1 GCF_012272825.1 Wenzhouxiangella sp. XN79A
ATCCCTCCCTCTCCGCCATCAACAAAAAACACCCCGCCCTGCGCGGGGTTTTTTTGTTGATCGGGGAGTGGGGACCACGGATGAGAACCCGGGTTCGAACCGAGCCGCAGGCGAGCTCACGAGCGCGTAGCGCGAGTCATCCCTCCCTCTCCGCCATCAACAAAAAACACCCCGCCCTGCGCGGGGTTTTTTTGTTGATCGGGGAGTGGGGACC
>NZ_JAAWWS010000091.1 GCF_012272825.1 Wenzhouxiangella sp. XN79A
CACAAAAGTACCCAAAAGGGCTTTTTAAAAGCGCGCGTACCGGGCGGGGTTTGCCCTCCGGTGAGGGTCGTGGCGCGGAAAATCGCGAAGTGCCGTGGAGATGGAAGGGCTTGCCGGGTACAGAGGGGTCAGAGCCCGAAGCGAAGCCGGATCATTGCTGCTGGCTTGGTTCGAACACAGGGCGATTCGGTGGACGGTTGTGGCCGACCAGCGACGATCGGCCTGGCCCTGGCTTCTGGGTTGCATCCGAGGCCACTGTGCTTCTCGTGTCTTGCTCGCCTCTGGGTTGTTGCTGCCCAGGGCTACAAGCGTTTCGCCACGCGGGCTTCGCCCGCTTTCTGGCGAGGTAC
>NZ_JAAWWS010000092.1 GCF_012272825.1 Wenzhouxiangella sp. XN79A
CGAAGGCGATGCTTGTGGGAGCGAGCTTGCTCGCGAAGGCCGGAACCGACCACCCTTCGCCCGCAAGCGGCCTCCAACAGGCCTTCGATCCGGCGCCGGCGCTGATTTTCCTGTTGGAGGGAGCTTGCTCGCGAACCGTTGGGGCCACCCTTCGCCCGCAAGCGGCCTCCAACAGGCCTCCGATCCGGCGCCAGCGCTTCGCTTCCGCGGCAATCCACCGCTGCCGACCGAAGGCGATGCTTGTGGGAGCGAGCTTGCTCGCGAAGGCCGGAACCGATCACCCTTCGCCCGCAAGCGGCCTCCAACAGACCTTCGATCCGGCGCCGGCGCTTCGCTTCAGCGGCAATCCACCGCTGCCGACCGAAGGCGATGC
>NZ_JAAWWS010000093.1 GCF_012272825.1 Wenzhouxiangella sp. XN79A
CAAGCGGCCTCCAACAGGCCTTCGGTCCTGCGCTCCGCCGGGATCGACTGTTGGAGGGAGCTTGCTCGCGAACCGGCTCGGCCCCCCTTCGCCCGCAAGCGGCCTCCAACAGGCCCTCGGTCCTGCGCTCCGCCGGGATCGACTGTTGGAGGGAGCTTGCTCGCGAACCGGCTCGGCCACTCTTCGCCCGCAAGCGGCCTCCAACAGGCCCTCGGTCCTGCGCTCCGCCGAGATCGACTGTTGGAGGGAGCTTGCTCGCGAACCGGCTCGGCCCCCCTTCGCCCGCAAGCGGCCTCCAACAGGCCT
>NZ_JAAWWS010000094.1 GCF_012272825.1 Wenzhouxiangella sp. XN79A
TCCGGCTGCGGTTTACAGTGGCCCCGGATGCAACCCAGAAGCCAGGGCCAGGCCGACGAGGCGCTGGTCGGCCACAAGCGGCTGAGAGGTGGTTTACTTTCTTCGCGTCTTGCCGGAGCCATGTCCGGCGGCTGTGCCGGGGATCTGGCTACAAGCGTTTCGCCACGCGGACTTCGTCCGCTTTCTGGCGAGGTACTTTTGTCAATCGCGACAAAAGTAGGCAAAAGCGCTCTTACAGGCGGCGGAACGGGCAGTGGCTTCCGGACTGTGTCGGTGGGCCGATGGTCGACCCGCGCCCTGGCTCGCTCCGGCTGCGGGTTACAGTGGCCCCGGATGCATCCGCGAAGCCAGGGCCAGGCCAAGCCGTCGCTGGTCGGCCACAACCGTCCACCGAAGCGGCCTGTGTTCGAACCGAGCCAGCAGCAATGATCCGGCTTCGCTTCGGGCTCTGACCCCTCTGTACCCGGCAAGCCCTTCCCTCTCCGCGGCACTGCGCGATTCTTCGCGCCACGACCCTCACCGGAGGGCAAGCCCCGACAGGTACGCGCGCTTTTAAAAAGCCCTTTTGGGTACTTTTGTGGCGTTTGACAAAAGTACCTCGCCAGAAAGCGGGCGCAGCCCGCGTGGCGAAACGCTTGTAGCCCGGGGCAGCAACAACCCGAAGGCGAGCAGAACACCAGACGCAGAACACCCGCCCACCGAAGGGCCGTTCACCGAACCAAGCCGAAAACAACCATCCGGCTTCGCCTCGGGCTCTGACCCCTCTGTACCCGGCAAGCCCTTCCATCTCCACGGCGCTGCGCGATTCTTCGCGCCACAGCCCTCACCGG
>NZ_JAAWWS010000095.1 GCF_012272825.1 Wenzhouxiangella sp. XN79A
GTCCGCTTTCTGGCGAGGTACTTTTGTCAAACGCCACAAAAGTACCCAAAAGGGCTTTTTAAAAGCGCGCGTACCGGTGGGGGTTTGCCCTCCGGCATGGAGTCGTGGCGCGGAAAATCGCGCAGTGCCGCGGAGATGGAAGGGCTTGCCTGGGTACAGAGGCATTGGAACCCGAAGCGAAGCCGGATCATTGCCGGTGGCTCGGTTCGAACACAGGCCGCTTCGGTCGACGGTTGTGGCCGACCA
>NZ_JAAWWS010000096.1 GCF_012272825.1 Wenzhouxiangella sp. XN79A
AGCGCTTTTGCCTACTTTTGTCGCGACTGACAAAAACAGGTCGCCAGAAAGCGCGAAGCGCGTGGCGAAACGCTTGTAGCCAGAACCCCGGCACAGTCGCCGGACGCGGCTCCAGCATGACGCGAAGAAAGCAAACCACCTCTCAGCCGCTTGTGGCCGACCAGCGCCTCGTCGGCCTGGCCCTGGCTTCTGGGTTGCATCCGGGGCCACTGT
>NZ_JAAWWS010000097.1 GCF_012272825.1 Wenzhouxiangella sp. XN79A
GTACCCGGCAAGCCCTTCCATCTCCACGGCGCTGCGCGATTCTTCGCGCCACAGCCCTCACCGGAGGGCAGACCCCGACAGATACGCGCGCTTGTGAAAAAGCCCTTTCGGTACGTTTGTGGCGTTCGACAAACGTGCCTCGCCAGAACGCGGACGAAGCCCGCGTGGCGAAACGCGTGTAGCCCAGGGAAGCACACACGTCAGGCCGAGCAAGACACCAGAAGCAAACCGTCCGCCGATGGGCAAACGCCAGATTCAATCCACCGGAATCCTCTTCACGAACAACCGCTCATAACTCCCCCGACAACAGTCCGCGACATTCGCCGCACGCCCGTCGAGTACCGGCGGCTCGGCCGGCGGTGGGCCGAAGCCGGTCGATGCCCACACCGTGTCGTACCAGTGCGGCGCCCAGATGCCGTCGGTGTCGCGCGGACCGGCCGGCCAGTGCAGCATGGCCGGGTCGAAGTCCAAGTCCAGGTGGGCGCACAAGGCGCGCAGGTGGCCTTCCGGATCGTGCAGGAACTCGCCCGAATCGATGATCGGTGGATCCTGACCCAGCTCCTCGGTCACGAAGCGATACAGCGCCCACTGCTGGGGCACGCCGATCGCCTCGTCCGACACCGTGTCGCGCTTGTTCAGGTACGAGGCGACGACCGAGCGCGGGTCGCGGATCAGGAAGGCGTGGGTGAAGCCACCCAGCCATTCGCGATCGAGCATCGCC
>NZ_JAAWWS010000098.1 GCF_012272825.1 Wenzhouxiangella sp. XN79A
CCGACCAGCGACGACTCGACCTGGCCCTGGCTTCTCGGATGCATCCGGGGCCACTGTAAACCGCAGCCGGAGTGAGCCAGGGCGCGGTCCGACCACCGGCCCACCGACACAGTCCGGAAGCCCCTTCGCGTTCAGCCGCCTTTGAAGAGCGCTTTTGCCTACTTTTGTCGCGACTGACAAAAGTAGGTCGCCAGAAAGCGCGAAGCG
>NZ_JAAWWS010000099.1 GCF_012272825.1 Wenzhouxiangella sp. XN79A
CCGACCAGCGACGACTCGACCTGGCCCTGGCTTCTCGGATGCATCCGGGGCCACTGTAAACCGCAGCCGGAGTGAGCCAGGGCGCGGTCCGACCATCGGCCCACCGACGCAGTCCGGAAGCCACTGCCCGTTCCGCCGCCTGTAAGAGCGCTTTTGCCTACTTTTGTCGCGACTGACAAAAACAGGTCGCCAGAAAGCGCGAAGCGCGTGGC
>NZ_JAAWWS010000100.1 GCF_012272825.1 Wenzhouxiangella sp. XN79A
AACAGGCCTTCGATCCGGCGCCGGGGCTGATTTTCCTGTTGGAGGGAGCTTGCTCGCGAACTGCCCTGACCACCCTTCGCCCGCAAGCGGCCTCCAACAGACCTTCGATCCGGCGCCGGCGATGAATTCGCCTGTTGGAGGGAGCTTGCTCGCGAACCGGCCGGGCCACCCTTCGCCCGCAAGCGGCCTCCAACAGGGCTTCGATCCGGCGCCGGGGCTGATTTTCCTGTTGGAGGGAGCTTGCTCGCGAACTGCCCTGA
>NZ_JAAWWS010000008.1 GCF_012272825.1 Wenzhouxiangella sp. XN79A
GGACCGAAGGCCTGTTGGAGGCCGCTTGCGGGCGAAGGGTGGCCGAGCCGGTTCGCGAGCAAGCTCCCTCCAACAGTCGATCCCGGCGGAGCGCAAGATCGAAGTTCTGTTGGAGGCCGCTTGCGGGCGAAGGGTGGCCGAGCCGGTTCGCGAGCAAGCTCCCTCCAACAGTCGATCCCGGCGGAGCGCAGGACCGAAGGC
>NZ_JAAWWS010000101.1 GCF_012272825.1 Wenzhouxiangella sp. XN79A
TGACAAAAGTAGGTCGCCAGAAAGCGGACGAAGTCCGCGTGGCGAAACGCTTGTAGCCCGAACCCCGGCACAGCCGCCGGACGCGGCTCCAGCAATACGCGAAGAAAGCAAACCACCTCTCAGCCAAAGCTTGTGGCCGACCAGCAACAGATCGGCCTGCCCCTGGCTTCGCGGATGCATCCGGGGCCACTGTAAACCGCAGCCGG
>NZ_JAAWWS010000102.1 GCF_012272825.1 Wenzhouxiangella sp. XN79A
CGAGCGCGTAGCGCGAGTCATCCCTCCCTCTCCGCCATCAACAAAAAACACCCCGCCCTGCGCGGGGTTTTTTTGTTGATCGGGGAGTGGGGACCGCGGATGAGAACCCGGGTTCGAACCGAGCCGAAGGCGAGCCCGACGACCAGCGGCTGCAGGCATTCCGGCGCGCCCGGACGAATGCCATCGGCACCGTGCAGTCGCCGTCACCGCGGTTTGCACGGCATCGAGAGGCTATTCTGGTGCCGGTTCGCACCAGGAGACAGCAATGTGGAATGTCGACTCGAGATGCACCACCGAACTCGGCCATGTCGCCTGGGGGTGGGCCGGTTCCGGTCCGCCGCTGGTGCTGGCACACGGTTGGCCGTGGTCGTCGTTTTCCTGGCACCGCGTCATTCCGGCGCTGGCCGTGCGGTTTCGAGTGTACTGGTACGACATGCCCGGCTACGGTCGTTCGGACCCGGCCCTGGATCGGCCCACGGGTCTGGACGCGCAGGGCCGGGTGCTCTGTGCACTGCTGGACCACTGGGACCTCGACCGGCCGGCCATCGTCGCGCACGACTTCGGCGGCGCGGTCACGCTGCGGGCGCATCTGTTGCACGAACGTGAATTCGAGCGAGTCGTGCTGATGAACGTGGTAGCGCTTTCGCCCTGGGGTTCGGCGTTCTTCGATCACGTCGGTCGACATGTCGAGGCCTTCCAGGGCGTGCCGGAGCACATCCACGCCGCAATCGTGAGGGCCTACATCGCAGGTGCCCTGGCCCATCCGGTCGATTCGGTCGACCTGGACGGCCTGGTCGCGCCGTGGCTGCGGCCGGACGGGCAGGGCAGTTTCTACCGCCAGTTCGCGCAGGCCGACGAGCGCTTCACCGATGAGTTCGAGCCGCTGCTTGCCCGGATGCGGTGCCCGGTCCACGTGCTCTGGGGGGAAGACGATCCCTGGATTCCGATCGAGCGCGGCCGCCGTCTGGGTGAGCGGCTGGGGGTCGAGATCCTGCCGTTGCCAGGCGTCGGGCATCTGCCCCAGCTGGAAGCGCCAGAACAGGTCGGCGAAGCCTTGAAGCGCTTTCTGGCTGCCACGTCCTGAGCGGACCGGGCACCACGCCAGCCTCGAGGATGCGACGCGGGCGATCCGATGTCTGCGCAGCACCAGCGCTGCAGTCGTTTTCCGGATCAGGAGCGCAGGCAATCGGAGTCGGCGCTGTCTTTACGTTCAGGCTGCTGGAGCCGGAGAGCGGATTCGATTCATGTTTCCCGAACGATGCAGCGCTGGGCGGGGCCTCGATGCCTTGCGGGTTCGAAATTCACGCATCCATCGTCGCATCGAGTCTGCTGCGGGTCGTTCGCGAACTGTCGGACCACAGAAACGAACAAGGGCGTGCCGAGGCACGCCCTTGTCCGGATTCATGGCGCGCGGCGTCGGGCTCAGCCGTTGCGGCGCACGATCACCAGGCCGAGTGCGAGAACCAGCAGGACCAGCGTTCCGATGCCGACCATGCCGAGGGTCGGGACGGGCTGCGATCCGGCCGCACTGTAGAGCACGGTGCCGTTCCAGATTCTGGGGAAGAACGAGCCGCCGGTGAAGGCCGGGTCGCCCTGACCGGTGTTGGAGGTCAGGGTCAGTTCGCCGTTCGAGAAGGTCTGCGGGCCGCCGTTGGTGTAGAGGATCAGGTCGGTGCCATCGTACGACGCCAGGTCCACGTAGAAGCCGTAGGTCTCACCGGGCTGGATCACCAGTCCACCAACGTCCACCGGGGTCGGCACATCCGCCCCCTGGCTGAGCACGTTGGTGTCGGAGCCCAGCAGCGTCCACGCAGCGGGATCGCCTTCGAAACCGACCGCGGTTCCGGTCTTGTAGTAGATGTCGATCGTGTTGGCATTGCCGGTCGGGACTTCGTCGGACAGGTTCACCTCGAAGCCCTGGATCATGATGGGCGAGGAGCTGATGTTCTCCAGGTCGAAGGTGTTTCCGGCAAACGAATTGTCGGCCGCGAACAGCGTGGTCAGCTGACCGCCCGTCAGGCCCCGATCCACCGTGATGCCCGGGCCGCCGCATTCGACTTGCAGGCTCGGGAAATCGGCAGGGCGTTGTGCGCCGTTGTCGAGCACGTCGCAGTTCTGTGCGAAGCTCTGCGAGGAAAAGGCAAGGAACAGAGCGCCGATGGCGCCGATTGCAGGTCGGATCGAGTTCATGTGTGAACGTCCCCTGGTGAACGGATTGATGGTGGTCAGAAGAATACCGCAGAGCGGGGCCGTTCGCCAGTCCAGAAGCGGGCGATCGATACCCTTGTCATCCGGACAGCCGGGCATCGAGTCGATCCAGGTACCCGGCGATCCGGTCGGCGTTCTTGCCCAGATCGCTGCCGCCGACGCGCGACTTCGAGCGGAGATCCACGCGGGTGCCGTCGGGCGTGGCCCGAATCCGGATCACGATATCGTCCTTGAAGCCGTACCAGAGCGTGGTGTCGGTGGCCTCGATCCGGCCGTCTTCGGCGACCGTGGCGACCCGTTCCCAGCCCATCGAGTCGACGGTGGCGACGGCGGCATCGAAGACGGCCTCGGTCGGCCGATCGAAGATCGCCGGCCCGAGCTCCGGATAGCCCCGGCGCTGCTGCTCCGCGACGTCGGCGCCGCCGTACTCCGGGGGGTTGGGCGCACCGGCGCGCAGCGGTACGACGGCGACGAAGGCGGGCGGGTCCTCCAGGTCGGTCGTGATGTCGTGGATGAACGGTTTGCCGGAGGCGATCTGCCGCACGCCAACGGGGACCGCTGCGACCACCGCGCCGAGGAGCAGGGCCAGTACCAGGACGCCTGCGCCCTGTTCGCGCACCCGGGGCAGCAGCAGCCCGATCACCGCCAGCAGCGCGCCGGCGGCACCGAGATACAGCGCATAGCGCATCACCCCGAGCAAACCGAATCCGAGGGCCCACAGGCCCAGCCGATAGCCCGGCCCGCCGATCAGCAGAACGATCAGGGCCAGCAGGGCCAGGGAAATCGCCAGTCGTCGAAGAATCATGGCCGGTGTCTCGAATCCAGTGGTCCGCCATTGTGCCCGAAGCCGGGCCCGAACCGGCCGTCCGCAGCCGGCGCGAAGCCTTCATAATCGTGGCCGTTTCTGGACCGGCTCCGCCGAAGGACGATGCGATGCGCACCTTGCGCCACTTGAACACCGCGCTGATCCAGCCCGACACGCGCTGGAACGAACGTGCCGCAAACCGTGATCACCTGGCCGGACTCATGGACCGGGCAGGTGACGTGGACCTGTTCGTGCTGCCCGAAACCTGCACGACCGGCTTTCTCGGTGACCTCGACGACCCGGATGCCGACGGTCAGGACGATGTCGACTGGGTCCACGACCAGGCCATGCAGCGCCGGGCCGCCGTCGCGGCCGGGGTGGCAGTGGTCGAGCGTGGCAGGCGCTACAACCGCCTGGTCTTCGCCACTCCGGAAGGGGTGTCGACGCATTACAACAAGCGCCACCTGTTCAGCTTCGGCGGTGAGGACGAGCGCTACACCGCCGGCACCCGTCGTTCGCGATTGAGCTGGCGGGGCTGGCGCTTCGATCTGCAGATCTGCTACGACCTTCGCTTTCCGGTCTGGTGCCGCAACGACGACGATTTCGATGTCCAGCTGTTCATCGCCAACTGGCCGTCACGGCGGGTCGAAGCGTGGCGGAGCCTGCTCCAGGCGCGGGCGATCGAGAACCAGGCGATCGTCATCGGCGTCAATCGCAGCGGTGTGGATGGCAGGAACATCCACTACCCCGGCGCGTCCTGCGTGTTCGACGCGGCGGGCCGCTCGCTGCTGGAGTTGGGGAAGGACGAGCAGGTCGCGACGCTGGGCCTGGACCGCGACGCCCTTGTTCAGCTGCGCGAAGAGCTCCCGTTCCTGGTCGATCGCGACGCGTATCGAATCGTCTGAGGCGACCGGCTCGGTCCGTCGGTCATCAATTTCGGCAACGCGCCTCGGCAGGCAACGTCGGTCATCAGAGCCGTCGGATGACGCCGACACCGAGACCCTCGATGGCGAACTCGCGCTGACCGCCGTCCTCGATGACCAGGTCGTCGAACTCGGGGTTCTCGGCCACCAGCCGGATCCGCTCGCCGTCGCGCTGGAAGCGCTTGACCGTGACCTCGTCTTCGATCCGGGCGACGACGATCTGGCCTTCGCGCACCGATTGCGTGCGGTGGACCGCGAGCAGGTCGCCGTCGAGGATGCCGGCATCCCGCATGCTGTCGCCCTGAACGCGCAGCAGGTAGTGCGGGCCGGGCCGGAACAGCGAGACATCGACCGGAACCCGCCGCTCCTGGTGGGCCAGGGCCAGTAGCGGCCGGCCGGCCGCTACGCGCCCGATCAGCGGCAGGTCGACGGTGGCGCCTTCCGTCGGCGGCGGTTCGGGCGCATCGGCGGTGGGGACGATGCCGCGTGCGATGCGGGCATCGAGCCGGATCGCGCCCTTGGCGGCCAGCGCCCGGAGGTGCGACTGCGCGGCGTTCGGCGATTTGAATCCGAAGTGGGCATTGATCTCGCTGCGCGTCGGCGGCAGCCCGTCCTGATCGATCCGGCCGCGGATGAACGCGAGGATTTCGGTTTGTCGGGGCGAGAGTTTCATGCTGGAACTATATCAACATACAGTTCTTCTGTCACTGCCCCATGTCCGTCGGCAACCCGGGTTCCGGCGGACTGCACGCGCAGGCGGAATGAACTCGGCGTCCGCCCCGAGCGGTCGGGTCACCGATTGATGTAACGATCGGCAGGCCGGTCGTTCGGCCTGTTCGAGCGGTTGCTGTCGTTCTGATCCCATGGGTCGAGTTCCCGCACTCGGATCGGCGCCGGCCAGGCATGGACCGAGCGGACGTGCACCATCGGAACCCGGTAGACCTCGTCACCCCACTGGGTCTCTGCAAACTCTTCGAACATACCGACGACGGTCACGTTTCGCCCGCGAACGAATTCGTTCGGATCGAGCGTCCCGTCCTGGCAGGCAAGGAAGACCCCGCCGAACGGCTTCTCGGTCTTCGGGCGATACCATCTGTCGAGCGGCAGCGCGACAAGTTCCAGGCAGGTCCGGTCCGCTTCGGACCGGGTGGCGAACAGCAGCCCGCCCCAGCGCACAGGCTGATCCTGCTGGCCTTCGGTGACCGAGTCCGGCAGCGGCTCCAGCAGGTAATCACCCTGGAGAGACTCGGGAATCGTGACGCAGCCCGAGATCGCGAACGCGAGGAAAAGCGGTAGCAACATCCGACGGCGCATGGGTCTGTCCTCCGTTGTTCGAATCTTCGGGTGTAAGCGTTCTCGAAAACCGTTGGGTCGGCGTTTCGCTGTCGCGGACGCCAGGCAAGCAGATTCGACTATGCCTTACCGGGGCGCCCGCGCGCAAGGATGCGCCTCCATGCGCCGGACCTGTCCGTCCGGGTCCGTCCGCAGATCGCCTGCAACCGCCGCCGACGCGCCGGGTCGCGATTCGGGCGAACCGTCGCGGCCTCCCCACGCCTGTGACCCTTCGATCCGCCTTCGGCATTCGGCGACTCGACGGGGTCAGGACCCTCGACCCCGCCGCGTGACCTGTGCCGACCGTTCGGAACGTTTCGGTCTCGTGTTCAGGTACGAGGCCCGGCGCCGCGCATCGATCGTTCGAGCCGGTGACGGAGTCGGCAGTCCGGTCGAAATCCGTTACTTCGCCGGCGCGGCGGGCTGCCTCGGCGCTGCTGGTGCCGGATGGGGGCGGGTCGGCACGGCGATCGGGACGTAGCGCGGTCCGCGGTGAATCCAGTACGGCCCGCCGTAGGGCCAGTACGGCCAGCCGTGGTAGCGCCAGAACGGGTCGTAATAGCGATCGTCGAAGGGCCGACGCTCCGGCCAGAGATGAACGGTGTCGGTGGCCAGGCGCGGGAAGCGATAGGAATACTCGCCGACGGGGCCGGTGACGAATTCGCGGAGTTCGCCGACCACCGTGACTTCGCGTCCCTCGGCGAAGATTTCCGGATCGAGGAAGCCCTCGTGACAGGCCCGGAACCGGCCGTGCGTGAGGTCGCCGATCCTCGGGCGGCGCTGGGAATCGAGCGGCCGCGCCAGGATTTCCAGGCAGGTTTCGGTCTCGCCCGGACGGGCCACCACAAGCGTGCCGCCCCAGAGAAAGGTCCGACCGAGCTGGGCCTGGTCGACCGCATCGGGCAGCGGGGTCGGGTCGACGTCGCCGGCCAGCGGCTCGGGGATGCTGACGCAGCCGGACAGCACGAGGGGCACTACCAGGGCGAGAATGGTCAGGAAGCGGCGCATGTCGGGTTCCGATTCGGGCTCGTGAACCTGGATCATATCGCGCACTCCGGGTTCATTCGTTCATCGCCGTCAATCGATCAGCGGCCGCCAGCGGCGGCAGCGTTCGATGAATCGCCGGAGAGCGGGTTCCGAGGCAGGGCGACCGTAGCGCAGGCGGACATAGTTCGCGGCGAGCCGTTCCAGTTCGGCACCGTTGCGGATGGCCGCAGCGGCGCGGGGCAACCATTCACGAACGGTTTCACTGGGTGCTCGGCGCACGCCACGCCGACGCATCCGGTTTTCCACCCGGCGCCAGGCGCGTTCGGCGGGATCATCGGAGCGCGGATCCCGACGCATCAGGCCCAGCAGCCACCAGGCCAGCGGGCCGAGCAGCAGCACCGCGGCGATCATCAGTGCGGCCTGACCGGTCACGCCGAGCGCCTGCAGGCCGAGCCTGCGCAGCATCGATTGCTGCCGCTCGGCGTCGAAACCGAGCACCCACTGGTTCCACAGATGCTGAAGCCGGTCGTACTGGTTGCGCAGGCCGAAGATCCAGTCCGCGTCCAGCCAGCGGCCGGCGCCCGGCACGGCGCTGCGCGCGCCGTCCCGGATCCGGCTGGGCGACACGGCCGCGGTCGGGTCGACGCGAACCCAGCCGCGTCCGTCGAGCCAGACCTCGACCCAGGCGTGCGCGTCGGAATTGCGAACCAGCAGGTACTCATCGCTCGCCTGCCAGAAGCCGCCCTGGTAGCCGGTCACGATCCGGGCGGGAATTCCGGCATGGCGCATCAGCACGGTAAAGGCCGAGGCGTAGTACTCGCAGTAGCCGGTACGCAGGTCGAACAGGAACTCGTCGGCGCCGTGCCGGCCCAGCGGTGCGGTCTCGAGGCTGTAGAAGAACGGGCCTTCGTTGAACCAGCGCAGTACCGCGTCGATCAGCGCGGCATCGTCGGGGTGTTCTCGGCGAAGCGTCAGTGCGTGCTCGCGCGTGCGCGGGTTGCTGCCGTCCGGCAACTCGGTGGCCAGGCGTCGGAGCAGCGGGGTCAACACCGGGGTGTCGGTGAAGTCGGGCTCGCTGACCACGCTGTAGGGCGTCAGCGTGGTCAGCGGTTCGTCGCTGAGCAGCTCGAAACTGGACGTGACCCGGACATCGTCGGGCCAGCGGGCCGGATAATCCAGCGCGAACAGCCAGCGGCGCTCGGTCGGCTCGATCTGGACCGTGTAGCGCAGCGCGCCGTCGTCGATCGCCGGCTCCCGGTCGATCGGTCGGTTGGCGTGGAACCCCCGGCGCCAGGTCCGGCCGTCGAAATCCCACAGGACCGGACCGCGCCAGTACAGCTGGTCGCGGCTCGGCGGGGTGCCGTCGAAGGTCACACGAAAGGCCGGGCTGTCGTCGTTGAACAGGCTCGCGATTTCGCCGACCGACATTTCGTCCGACAGCCCGGTGCGGCCGTCCAGCGCTTCTTCGGGCAGTCCCCACAACGGCGATCCGAGTCGCGGAAACAGCGCGAACAGGACGAGCGCGAACGGCAGCGCGAAGGCCAGCAGGCCGGCGCCTGCGCGCAGCATGCCCGGAACTCCGGCCGCTCGATGGCCCGGTCGGACGTGCCGCGGTGCGTCCTCGTCGCGCTGGATCCGGAGCAGCGCGGCGGTCGCCAGCCAGCACGAAGCCAGCAGCCACAGCACCAGCTCGAGCCGCTGGCTGAACAGGAACTGGGTGGCGACCAGGAAGAACGCCAGCGCCGCGACCATCCGCCCGTCGCGCAGCCGGTACATTTCGAGCAGTTTGGAGGCGAGCATCACGCACAGCAGCGCGGTGGCAGCGCGGCGGCCCCAGAGCGTGCCGTACTGCAGGATCACCAGGCCGAGGCCGAGGAAGGTTGCCCCGACCCGGATCAGGCGGCCCGGTGGTCGCCAGTTGGCCACCTCGGCGCCTGCCCGCCATGCGATCGCCGCGGCCACGAACGCCCAGAGCGTTGGCGGCATGGCCCACAGGTGCGGCGCGACCGCGACCAGGAAGGCGGCCAGCACGGTCAGCACGGAGAGTTTGCTCAGCCGGGTCCTCATGGATGCTCTGCCAGCGCATCGAGGCAGCGATTGCGATGGACCGGGCCGTGATCGGGCTCGAGTCGCGTCCAGCCCAGATCCAGGCCGTAGTCCACGCCGTCGCGCTCGGCGTCGAGCACCCAGCGGCACAGGACCGAAAGGCGTCGCTCGACGTCCGCTACCGGCACGGTGTCGAGCCGGAACACCAGGCGGCCTCGCTCCGTGCGGGAGAACTGGCGCGCCAGCAGCTGGTCGTGGCGCTGGCTGGCTTTCCAGGCGATGCGGTGCAGCGAATCGCCTTCGCGCCAGCCGCGCAGGCCGTGGAATTCGTCGCTTTCATCGCCGGGACGGTTCGAGCGGTCCGCGCTCGATGCTTCGGGCCGTGGCGGTGCCGGCTCGGCCGGCCGCGGCCAGACTCGGATCGAAGTGCGCGGATGCACCCAGGACCACGCTTCGAACAGGCCCAGTGGCTGCCGCGTGCGAACCCGGATCCGGCCGAGCGGGTAGAGCCCGCGGCGCTCGGTCGGGACGACCAGGTGGGCCAGTGCAGTCCCGCTCGCTGAGAGGTCGACGCCCTCGACCGGCGGATCGGGCGGCAGCAGGCAGACGATGCCGGCCCGCCCGCGGCCGGAGGTTTCGCGCAGTTCGATCCGGACCTCGGCCGACTGGCCGGCGAATACCGGCTCGGAATGGATCGCCTCGACCCGCACGCCTTCGAGGTTGCGATAGGCCAGGTGCAGCGACAGCAGGCCCATGCAGGTAAGCAGGAACGTGGTCAGCAGGCCCATGCTGTTGTTGAAGTTCAGGCTACCCAGCAGCATGCCGTGGAGCAACAGCGCGATCATCCAGCCGAACGCGGTCGGCAGGATGAACACCTGGCGGTAGTGCAGGGTCAGCGGCGGCCGGGTCGGTCCGCGCCGGCTCAGCCAGCCGTCGAAGACGCGAGCCAACCGGCGCCGGAGGGCGTCAGGAAATCGGCGTGCGCTGGAGGATGAGCTCGACGACATCGTCGGGCGGGTCGGCGTCGGCACGGGACTGGAGGCGATGCACGGCCAGCGGCGCGAAGATCTGCTTGACGTCGTCCGGCACGACGTGGTCGCGGCCGTCGAGCAGCGCGTGGCCCCGCGCGGTCGCGGCCAGCGCCAGCGTGGCCCTCGGTGACAGACCGGCGCGCAGTGCCGGGTGTTCGCGGGTGGCCGCGACCAGGGCCTGCAGATAGTCCAGTACCGGATCGGACAGGTGTACCTCGCTTGCCTGGTCCATCAGCGCACGAATGCCGTCCTCGTCGAACACCGCTGCCAGGTCGGCCAGCAGATCGCGCCGATCGGGCTCGCGCAGCAACTGACGTTCTTCGTCGGCATCGGGATAGCCGAGGCTGATGCGGAGCAGGAAGCGATCGAGCTGGGAATCCGGTAGCGGATAGGTGCCGACGAGGTCGAGCGGGTTCTGGGTGGCGATCACGAAGAAGGGCCGGGGCAGCGTGTGCGTAACCCCATCGACGCTGACCTGCCGTTCGGCCATGGCTTCGAGCAGCGCGCTCTGGGTGCGCGGCGTGGCGCGGTTGATCTCGTCGGCCAGGACCACGTTGGCGAAGACCGGGCCGGGCCGGAACTCGAAGGTCTCGTCGATTCTTCGCCAGACCGACACCCCGAGGATGTCGGCCGGCAACAGGTCGCTGGTGAACTGGATGCGATGCCAGCTGCCGCCGGTGACGATGGCCATGGCCTGGGCCAGCGTGGTCTTGCCGACCCCGGGCAGGTCCTCGATCAGCAGGTGGCCGCCGGCGAGCAGCGCCGAGAACGCCAGCCGGACCGCCCCGGGCTTGCCCAGCACCACGCCGTTGACCGCATCGACGGCCGCCTGCAGCCGCTCCAGCGGCGACGCGGCCATGCCGGACAGCGTGGATGGCTCAGTCATCCAGCAGCGCGTTGAGCTTCGCGGCGCAGATGAAATCGTTTTCGCTCAGGCCATCGATCGCGTGGGTCTGGAAGGTCACCCGACAGAAGTTGTAGCCGGCCTCGAAGTCGGGGTGATGACCCTCCTGGTTGGCCACCCATGCCATCGCGTTGATGAACGCCATGGTCTTGTAGAAGCCCTTGAATTCGAAGCGTCGGACGATTCGCTTGCCGTCCTCGCCGACCTGCCAGCCGGGCACCTGGGGCAGCAGCGTATCGATGCGCTGTTGGTCGAGCGGCTGGGTGCCGCCTTCGCACGGAGTGCATTTTCGTTCCTGGAGATCGTCGGTCATGGTCAGGCGGCGTCCTTCTGTCTGGGCGGATAGGTCGGTGCGAACGGCCCGAGCGCGCGGGCCTTGCGGATCAGTTTCAGCAGGTCGGTCTCGGCCAGTTCGAACAGGTCGTTCATCGAGTCCAGCACGTAGTAGACGGTCTGGTAGATGTCGATCCGGTACGGCGTGCGCAGCGCATCGATCGGATCGAAAGGCCGGCGGATCGGCTCGTCGCTTTCCAGCGCGTAGACCGTCTCGCCCGGTGACGAGGCGATCCCGCCGCCGTAGATCCGGTTGCCGTCCGAGGTGGCCAGCAGGCCGAACTCGACCGTGAACCAGTACAGGCGGGCCAGATACACGCGCTCTTCCTTGCTGGCCTCCACGCCGGCCTTGCCGTAGGCGTGGGTGAAGTTGGCGAAGGCTTCGTCGGTCAGCATCGCGGTGTGGCCGAAGATCTCGTGGAAGATGTCCGGCTCCTGCAGGTAGTCCATTTCCTCCCGGGTCCGGATGAACGACGCGGCGGGGAACTTCTTCTCGGCCAGCAGGCGGAAGAAGCGGTCGAAGTTGATCAGCGCCGGCACCGGCTCGACCTCCCAGCCGGTCTTCTCGCGCAGGATTGCCGAGACGTCCCGGGTCTGCGGAATCCGGTCCGATGGCAGATCGAGCGTGTCCAACCCGTCGAAGAACTGCTTGCAGACCCGACCCTGGATGATCTCGATCTGCCGGGCATAGAGTTCCGACCAGATCGCGTGCTCGTCGTCGGAGTAGTGGATGATCCCGTTGTCGTCGGGAATCTTCGCTTCGTAGGAACTGCTCTTGCCCATCTGAACCTCCGCTAGGATGTCTGGCGTACGCTTCAGCCTTTCAGTTTATCAGCCGAGCCGGACGCCGATCGACCGACGCATGCTTTCCGATCCACCACGATTCCATTCGCCGACCTGGTATCAGGATCGAGTCGAGCCGATCCCCTTCGGCGCGATCCAGGGTGATCGCTCTGTCGCCGTGGCGATCGTCGGCGCCGGGCTGGCCGGTCTGTCGATTGCTCGAAGTCTGCAGGAGCGGGGTCAGCGCGACGTCGTCGTGCTGGATGCGGGCCAACCGGGCGAAGGGGCATCGGGCCGCAACGGCGGCTTCGTGTTCGGAGGCTTTTCGCTGGACGCGCGCGCCATGGCCCGCCGGATCGGCCGCGAGGCGGCCCTCCGCCTGCAGCAGGGAACACGCGATGCGGTCGGTCGGGTACGCCGGCGCATGGACGCGCTGGACCTGGCGCCGGACGGGGAGGGCGTGCTGCTGGTCGACTGGTTCGGCAACGCCGCGCGGCTCGACGGTTTGCGTCGACATCTCGAGCACTGGGCGGGCCAGGTGCTCGAGCCGGTCGATGCCGAGCGGCTCCGGCAGTCCGTGGTCTCGGCCCGGTACGGTGGCGCGCTGCTTGAATCCGACGCCTTTCACTTCAACCCCCTGGCCTACGCACAGGCACTGGCCGGCGATCTGCATCGAAACGGGACCACCGTGTACGGTGATTCGGCCGTCGTGTCGCTCCGGCGAACGGGACGGGGCTGGCAGCTGCGGACGGACGCGGCGGTCATCGATGCCGAACGGATCGTGGTCGCCACCGGCGGCTACGATCGACAGCTGGTGCCGGCGCTGGCGCGCGCCATCCAGCCGATCGGCACCCACATCGCGGTCAGCGCACCGCTGGGCGACGAGCTGTTCGATGTCCTGCCCGGGACGTCCGCCGTCTACGACACCCGGTTCGCCTTCGACTATTACCGCCGCGTCGACGACCGCCTGCTGTGGGGTGGCCGGATCTCGATTTCCGATCGGGATCCCCGATCGATCGAACGACTGATGCGGCGCGACCTCGCTCGCGTGTTCCCTTCGCTGTCCGGCGTGCCGTTCAGCCACGCCTGGGGCGGCTGGATGAGCTATGCCCGCCACCAGATGCCGATCGTCGGCGAAGCCGAGCCCGGATTGTGGTTGGCCAGCGCCTTCGGTGGCCACGGCATGGCACCGACCACCTTCATCGGCGAAGCCCTGGCCGACGCGATGACCGGCCATTCCGACGATGTCGCTCTGCTTGGTCGATGGGGACGGCCCTGGGCGGGTGGTTCACTGGGCCGGATCGCGGTGCAGGGCGAGTACTGGTGGCGACAGGCCCGCGACGCGGTGCGCGCCTCGACCGGCTTGTAGGAAATTGACTGACGACAGCGCCGATCCGAATCGGTAGAGTGCGAATTCTCGACGGGTGGGGTGACCTCGGAGGACGCAGACTCCGGGGTTCGGGGGCACCCGGGTCTCTCTGCCCGGGTGCCCTTTTTTTCCGTTCCGATCAGGGAGCGCTTTCAAACCCGTTGTGGAACGCCACGTCGGTCGTTCCGCGGACGTCGATCCAGTGCGGTCCCCCGGCGTCGTTCGACCGGATCCGGATCCGGGCCTCCTGGACCCCACCGGTCACCGGCGCGTAGCGCACCTCGAACCCGCAGAACGCACCCGGTGCGAGCACCTCGCCGGCAGTGCACATTCCGGCGACGTTCCACTCGAGAAGGTACTGCGGGCCGTTCGGACCGACCAGTTCGATCGCATCGATCACCAGATCTCCGTCGCCGAGATTCTCGATCACGATCAGTTCGGCCGGGGAGGTGTCGCCGATGTCCAGATCTCCGAAGTCGATCAGTGTCGGACCGACGATCACGAGCTGCGGCAGGGTCACGCCTTCGCCG
Source organism: Wenzhouxiangella sp. XN79A (assembly GCF_012272825.1). Lineage (GTDB taxonomy): Bacteria > Pseudomonadota > Gammaproteobacteria > Xanthomonadales > Wenzhouxiangellaceae. The sequence continues at coordinate 13,252 of NZ_JAAWWS010000102.1, forward strand.
CTCAGTGTGACCGTCGCGCTCCCGGCATCGCTGAACGCGGTGACGTCGGCCGTCGAAATCCCTTCCTGGCTCGGCGTGAAGCGGAATGCCAGGTCGCAGGTGTCGCCTGCGGCCAGCTCGAACGGCGCCGAAGGGCAGGTCGTCTGGCCCGGAACGCTCTCGAACGGCGCCGGAGCTGCATCCACGGCCGAGACGTTCAACGCCACGTCCCCGTCGTTCCGGAGCGTCACCGCACGGATCGTCGAGGCCGAGCTGACCGCGACCGTGCCGAAATCGAGAAGCAGCGGGGAGATCGTCAGCGCGGCCGGGGTGAGCACCATGAATGAAGCGCTTTCAGCGTTGCTCGCGGCAGACGAAGCGATCAGCGTGTACCCGGCGCCGGCCGTGTCGATGCTGAGGTCGGCAAACGTGGCGACACCCCCTGTCGTGCTCGCGTCCAGCGTCCCGGCCAGCGTTCCGCCGCCCAGGTTCGCGCCCAGCGCCAGCAGGATGACCGTGCCGTCGGCGACCGGGTTGTCGAGCGCGTCTCGTGCCTCGACCTGGACGGCCGGCGTGATCGCCTGGCCGACCACCGCATCGGTGGGCTGCGCCGTGAATACCAGGCTGGCCGCGGATCCCGCGACGATCTCGTAGGCGATCGAGTCCAGGCCGCCGGAGTGATTGGCATCGCCGGGATAATCGGCGGTCACCGTCGTCGCGCCGACCACGAGCGAAGTCAGTTCGCATCCGGCGGCCGGCAGATCGAACTGACAGGTCACACCATGACCGTCGTCGATCGTCACGGTGCCGCTCGGGTTGGCGCCGGCCACGCTGACGGTGACCGTATAGGCCTGACCCGCAACCTGCTGGGCAACCGGTGCGATGGCGTCGATCGACACCGTCGTCGTGGCTTGTGTGATCTCGAGCGTACCGGACGCCGAGCCGGTGTGGTTCGGGTCATCGACCGTGGCGACCACGGCGTAGCTGCCGACGTCGGTCGGCGCGGTCGG
>NZ_JAAWWS010000103.1 GCF_012272825.1 Wenzhouxiangella sp. XN79A
CCGGCTCGGCCCCCCTTCGCCCGCAAGCGGCCTCCAACAGGCCTTCGGTCCTGCGCTCCGCCGAGATCGACTGTTGGAGGGAGCTTGCTCGCGAATCGGCCGGGCCCCCCTTCGCCCGCAAGCGGCCTCCAACAGGGCTTCGGTCCTGCGCGCCGCCGAGATCGACTGTTGGAGGGAGCTTGCTCGCGAACCGGCTCGGCCACCCTTCGCCCGCAAGCGGCCTCCAACAGGCCCTCGGTCCTGCGCTCCGCCGAGATCGACTGTTGGAGAGAGCTTGCTCGCGAACCGGCTCGGCCACCCTTCGCCCGCAAGCGGCCTCCAACAGGGCTTCGGTCCTGCGCTCCGCCGAGATCGACTGTTGGAGGGAGCTTGCTCGCGAACCGGCTCCCGGC
>NZ_JAAWWS010000104.1 GCF_012272825.1 Wenzhouxiangella sp. XN79A
AACCACCTCTCAGCCGCTTGTGGCCGACCAGCGCCTCGTCGGCCTGGCCCTGGCTTCTGGGTTGCATCCGGGGCCACTGTAAACCGCAGCCGGAGCGAGCCAGGGCGCGGGTCGACCACCGGCCCACCGACGCAGTCCGAAAGCCACTGCCCGTTCCGCCGCCTGTAAGAGCGCTTTTGCCTACTTTTGTCGCGACTGACAAAAGTAGGTCGCCAGAAAGCGGACGAAGTCCGCG
>NZ_JAAWWS010000003.1 GCF_012272825.1 Wenzhouxiangella sp. XN79A
ACAGGCGGCGGAACGGACAGTGGCTTGCGGGCAATGATGGTGGGCCGGTGTCTGCGAAGCGGCCGGGCTCGCTCCGGCTGCGGTTTACAGTGGCCCCGGATGCAACCCAGAAGCCAGAGCCAGGCCGACGAGGCGCTGGTCGGCCACAAGCGGCTGAGAGGTGGTTTGCTTTCTTCGCGTCTTGCTGGAGCCGCGTCCGGCGGCTGTGCCGGG
>NZ_JAAWWS010000105.1 GCF_012272825.1 Wenzhouxiangella sp. XN79A
GGCGCCCCGGAACGACGGAGAAGGAGGAAGCGGCGCCCCGGGACGACGGAGGTATTGGACGCGGTGCCGCGAAACGACGGGGAAATGGGGGCCGGGGCCCTCTACTTCTGGTCATCCCGGGGCCGGCCCCCTCTACTTCCCCGTCATCCCGGGGCCGGCGCAGCCGGAACCCGGGATCTCGTGACGAAATCGCCCATCGAACCCTGCCGCCCGCGTCACGAGGTTCCGGGTTCGCCT
>NZ_JAAWWS010000106.1 GCF_012272825.1 Wenzhouxiangella sp. XN79A
GCGAACCGGCCGGGCGGTTTCTCTTCCTGCTCGGGTTCGAAGGGCGATTGCGTCACGAGGTCCCGGGTTCGCCTTCGGCGCCCCGGGATGACGGAATTGTGGAAGGGGGGCGATGCTTTCGCCTGTGGGAGGGCGGATTTCCGCGCGAACCGGCCGGGCGGTTTCTCTTCCTGCTCGGGTTCGAAGGGCGATTGCGTCACGAGGTCCCGGGTTCGCCTTCGGCGCCCCGGGATG
>NZ_JAAWWS010000107.1 GCF_012272825.1 Wenzhouxiangella sp. XN79A
TTTCTGGCGAGGTACTTTTGTCAATCGCCACAAAAGTACCCAAAAGGGCTTTTTAAAAGCGCGCGTACCGGGCGGGGTTTGCCCTCCGGTGAGGGTCGTGGCGCGGAAAATCGCGCAGTGCCACGGAGATGGAAGGGCTTGCCGGGTACAGGGGGGTCAGAGCCCGAGGCGAAGCCGGATCGTTGCTGCTGGCTCGGTTCGAACACAGGCCGCTTCGGTCGACGGTTGTGGCCGACCAGCGACGGCTTGGCCCGGCCCTGGCTTCGTTCGTGCATCCGTGGCAGCTGTGCTTCTCGTGTCTTGTTCGCCTTCGGGTTGTTGCTGCCCCGGGCTACAAGCGTTTCGCCACGCGGGCTTCGCCCGCTTTCTGGCGAGGTACTTTTGTCAAACGCCACAAAAGTACCCAA
>NZ_JAAWWS010000108.1 GCF_012272825.1 Wenzhouxiangella sp. XN79A
CCTGTTGGAGGCCGCTTGCGGGCGAAGGTTGAACTCGGCGATTCGCGAGCAAGCTCCCTCCAACAGTCGGACAGAGCGGGGCACCTGATCGAAGGTCTGTTGGAGGCCGCTTGCGGGCGAAGGTTGAACCCGGCGATTCGCGAGCAAGCTCCCACCAACAGTCGGACAGAGCGGGGCACCTGATGGAAGGCCTGTGGGAGGCCGCTTGCGGGCGAAGGTTGAACCCGGCGATTCGCGAGCAAGCTCCCTCCAGCAGTCGGACAGAGCGGGGCACCTGATCGAAGGCCTGTT
>NZ_JAAWWS010000109.1 GCF_012272825.1 Wenzhouxiangella sp. XN79A
CGCGAACCGATCCGGCCACTCTTCGCCCGCAAGCGGCCTCCAACAGGCTTCCGATTCGGCGCCATCGCTGAATCACCTGCTGGAGGGCGCTTGCGCGCGAACCGGCCGTGCCACCCTTCGCCCGCAAGCGGCCTCCAACAGACCTTCGATCTGACGCCGGCGCTGATCCGTCTGTTGGAGGGGCGCTTGCGCGCGAACCGATCCGGCCAC
>NZ_JAAWWS010000110.1 GCF_012272825.1 Wenzhouxiangella sp. XN79A
ACAAGCGTTTCGCCACGCGCTTCGCGCTTTCTGGCGACCTACTTTTGTCAGTCGCGACAAAAGTAGGCAAAAGCGCTCTTACAGGCGGCGGAACGCGAAGGGGCTTCCGGATTGCGTCAGTGGGCCGGTGGTCGGCCCGCGCCCTGGCTCACTCCGGCTGCGGTTTACAGTGGCCCCGGATGCAACCCAGAAGCCAGGGCCAGGCCGACGAGGCGCTGGTCGGCCACAAGCGGCTGAGAGG
>NZ_JAAWWS010000111.1 GCF_012272825.1 Wenzhouxiangella sp. XN79A
CGGGCAGTGGCTTGCGGGCAATGATGGTGGGCCGGTGTCTGCGAAGCGGCTGGGCTCGCTCCGGCTGCGGTTTACAGTGGCCCCGGATGCATCCGAGAAGCCAGGGCCAGGCCGGTGTGTCGCTGGTTGGCCACAACCGTCGAGCGAAGCGGCCTGTGTTCGAACCGAGCCAGCAGCAATGATCCGGCTTCGCCTCGGGTTCCAATGCCTCTGTACCCGGCAAGCCCTTCCTTCTCCGC
>NZ_JAAWWS010000112.1 GCF_012272825.1 Wenzhouxiangella sp. XN79A
ACCTCGTGACGCAATCGCCCGTCGAACCCAGGCGGCAGCTTCGGGAGATCCCGGGTTCGCCTTCGGCGCCCCGGGATGACGAGGAATGGAAAAGTAACGCGCCAGCCTTCTACACCTCGTCGTCCCGGGGCCGGCGAAGCCGGAACCCGGGACCTCGTGACGCGATTGCCCGTCAGGGCCCTGCCGCCAGCCCTCTACACCTCGTCGTCCCGGGGCCGGCGCAGCCGGAACCCGGGACCTCGTGACGCGATCGCCCGTAGAACCGGGACGCCAGCATCACGAGATTCCGGATCTCCGCTGCGCTCCGTCCGGAATGACGAATGGGGAAGAGGTGCCAGCGCCCACCCACACCTCGTCGTCCCGGGGCCGGCGCAGCCGGAACCCGGGACCTCGTGACGCGATCGCCCGTCGAACCGTGGCGCCAGCTTCGGGAGATCCCGGGTTCGCCTCCGGCGCCCCGGGATGACG
>NZ_JAAWWS010000113.1 GCF_012272825.1 Wenzhouxiangella sp. XN79A
AGTAGAAAGGCGCCGGCCCCGGGATGACGAGATTTGGAGAGGAGCCGGCCTCGGGATGACGAGACGTAGAAAGGCGCCGGCATCGGCAGGTTCCGAGGTGCCGAAGGCGAACTCGGGATCTCCTCCACTCCTCCGTCATCCCGGGGCGTCGAAGGCGAACCCGGGATCTCGTGATGCTGGCGCCACGGTTCGAACGGCAACTTTCGTCACGAGATCCCGGGTTCCGGCTTCGCCGGCCCCGGGATGACGAGAAGTAGAGAGGCGCCGGCCTCGGGATGACGAGACGTAGAAAGGCGCCGGCATCGGCAGGTTCCGGGGTGCCGAAGGCGAACTCGGGATCTCCTCCACTCCTCCGTCATCCCGGGGCGCCGAAGGCGAACCCGGGACCTGTTCCACACCTCCGTCGTCCCGGGGCGCCGAAGGCGAACCCGGGACCTCGTGACGAAATCGCCC
>NZ_JAAWWS010000114.1 GCF_012272825.1 Wenzhouxiangella sp. XN79A
ACTTCGTCCGCTTTCTGGCGACCTACTTTTGTCAGTCGCGACAAAAGTAGGCAAAAGCGCTCTTACAGGCGGCGGAACGGGCAGTGGCTTCCGGACTGTGTCGGTGGGCCGGTGGTCGGACCGCGCCCTGGCTCGCTCCGGCTGCGGGTTACAGCGGCCACGAATGCACGCCCGAAGCCAGGGACAGGCTGATCGTCGCTGGTCGGCCACAGGCTTTGGCTAAGAGGTGGTTTGCTTTCTTCGCGTCTTGCCGGAGCCGTGTCCGGCGGCTGTGCCGGGGTTCGGGCTACAGGCGTTTCGCCACGCGGACTTCGTCCG
>NZ_JAAWWS010000115.1 GCF_012272825.1 Wenzhouxiangella sp. XN79A
TGAAAACAGCGCTGCCGCTGCGGTTTGGCCCTTCAGGAATCGCTTGTCGAAGTGCCGTGCGAATTCCTTGAGCTTTTCCAGTGCGCCGAGGGCGTTGGCGAAGCCTGATTTCGGCTTTCGGACGAAGGCCAGGTACTTGTCCGAGCTCATGTTCAGGCGGCGGAGGATGGGCGGCAGTTGCCCGGGAATGGATCCGGATTTGCTGTGGACCATGGCGCGGCCGGACCAGTCGACGAGTTCGAGGTAGTCCGCGGTCGAGAAGGGGATCGTGGGCTTGTTTGTGGATCCGTCATCGTCGCTGAATCGCAGAAGCTGGACGATCGTCTTATCGAGTTTCTGGCTTTCCGAGGCCGGCACCGCTTCCTCGGATTTGGATGTATTGCGGCTTTGCCATTCTTCGATCCGCTGCTGGACTGACGTGAAGTCGGAGGTTTCAGGCGTTTCAGCGATTGAAGCCCGAATGGGGTTGAGATCGACATAGGCCATGATGCTCAGGACGGCGCTTTCGTCCAGCAGCGCCTGGCTGTAGAAGCGCGACTGCCAGAAGTGGCCGGTGACGTTGTCTTCGGCGTTGGCTTGCCGGGCGATGGGCTCGTTCAGGCA
>NZ_JAAWWS010000116.1 GCF_012272825.1 Wenzhouxiangella sp. XN79A
GGTTCGAAGGGCGATTGCGTCACGAGGTCCCGGGTTCGCCTTCGGCGCCCCGGGATGACGGAGTTGTGGAAGGGGCGGCGCTGGTTCTCCTGTTGGAGGGCGCTTGCGCGCGAACCGGGCGGGCGATCCCTCTTCCTGCCCGGGTTCGAAGGGCGATTGCGTCACGAGGTCCCGGGTTCGCCTTCGGCGCCCCGGGATGACGGAG
>NZ_JAAWWS010000009.1 GCF_012272825.1 Wenzhouxiangella sp. XN79A
CGCGTGGCGAAACGCTTGTAGCCAAGGGAAGCAACAACCCAGAGGCAAGCAAACCACCGAACGCAAGACATCCGCCCACCGAAGGGCCGTTCACCCAACCGAGCCACAACCAACCATCCGGCTTCGCCTCGGGTTCCAACCCCTCTGTACCCGGCAAGCCCTTCCATCTCCGCGGCACTGCGCGATTCTTCGCGCCACAGCCCTCACCGGAGGGCAAACCCCGACAGGTACGCGCGCTTGTAAAAAAGCCCTTTTGGGTACTTTTGTGGCGTTTGACAAAAGTACCTCGCCAGAAAGCGGA
>NZ_JAAWWS010000117.1 GCF_012272825.1 Wenzhouxiangella sp. XN79A
ATCCGGCGCCGGGGCTGATTTTCCTGTTGGAGGGAGCTTGCTCGCGAACTGCCCTGACCACCCTTCGCCCGCAAGCGGCCTCCAACAGGCCTTCGGTCGGGCGCCGGCGCTGATTTTCCTGTTGGAGGGAGCTTGCTCGCGAACTGCCCTGACCACCCTTCGCCCGCAAGCGGCCTCCAACAGGCCTTCGATCCGGCGCTGCG
>NZ_JAAWWS010000118.1 GCF_012272825.1 Wenzhouxiangella sp. XN79A
CCGTCATCCCGGGGCTTCTCGTCTACACCTCCGTCATCCCGGGGCTTCTCGTCTACACCTCCGTCATCCCGGGGCTTCTCGTCTACACCTCCGTCGTCCCGGGCTCCCCCTCTACACCTCCGTCGTCCCGGGGCTCCCCCCTCTACACCTCCGTCGTCCCGGGGCTCCCCCTCTACACCTCCGTCGTCCCGGGGCGCCGCAGGCGAACCCGGGACCTCGTGACGAAATCGCC